>NZ_JBALDF010000011.1:0-103514 GCF_036917275.1 Nostoc sp. | reverse complement strand
CTTTGTACATCGAAGCTTTGGCGATGAGAAAACGCCTGCTGGGGGATGAACACCCCGATGTGGCAAGTAGCCTGAACAATTTGGCATTCCTCTACGATTCACAGGGAAGGTACAGCGATGCCGAACCTTTGTACATCGAAGCTTTGGAGATTGCTGAAAAACGGTTGGGGGCAAATCATCCCAATACAATAACCATTCGTGAAAATCTGGAAGACTTGCGGCGGAATCGTCAGCCTTAGTTCAGGAGAATGGTTGCTTTTGTCTGGCGTTGGTTTCAGTAATTTAGGTAATCTGCATCGGCTGCATTACCCGCGTGGGATTGAAATCCTAGTCTAATAGCTTAACTCCTCTAAAGAGGACTAATACAAATTTACTTTAATAATGATACAAATACGTTGGTAAGGGCACGGCAATGCCGTGCCCCTACGAAATATGTATATGTATCAGGGTTTTTGTAAATTGGTTTAAGCAATTTTTTGAGATTAATTGCAGTCCACTTGAGTGGACTTAGGCTATTAGCACAGTACTTTGAGTGCTGAACGGGATAGGGAGCTAATTGAGATAGATTAATGAGTATTTTATCTCCGTCAACGAGTCTTTTAGCTCCGTTAACGAGTATTTTATCTCCGTCAACGAGTCTTTTAACTCCGTTCACGAGTATTTTATCTCCGTTCACGAGTATTTTAACTCCGTCAACGAGTATTTTATCTCCGTCAACGAGTATTTTATCTCCGTCAACGAGTATTTTATCTCCGTTCACGAGTATTTTAGCTCCGTTCACGAGTATTTTAGCTCCGTCAACGAGGCTTTTAGCTCCGTTAGAGTAGTCCAAGTAATAAAAATGCCCAATTGTCATTGCGGGAGCAAAGCAGAATGAAGCAATCTCTGAGTCCTTGTGATTGCTTTGCTGCACTACATTACGATCGCAATCACAGGCTAATGAGTCTTTGATGTTCTCATTGAAAAACCCTGAGCAAATTAATGAGCATCAGTTCATTCGACTTTTGCAGGAATACAAAATACCTTGAAAAGGCTACCAGATTAATGCTGTAGCCTTTTTTGGTGAAAACAGATCGCTTTTCTTGAGGCGATCGCAATGATATCATCTGCCGTTAAACACAAGTCAATTGCGATCGCACCGTGGCAATCTCAAACCCTGACGATTGCTTACAGCAGAATTCAAGTATTTTAACCACATCTGTCGTAGGGGCGCAAGGCCTTGCGCCCCTACCGCGTGGTCTATCTACCTGAAAATAGCTATAACTCGACTTCGTTGCGATCGCAATGACATATTACAAGAATAAGTCGCATATCGCCTGACTATAACCCTGCAAACCACTCATAGCCCTGATCTTCCCAATAGCCTTTAGTAGGTGACAAATTGCTGACGAAGGTAATTTGAGTCACCCACTTGCTTTGCTTGTAGCCTAGTTTAATTGGGGATGCTAGGCGCATCGGCGCACCATTATCAACTGATAAAGGTTGTCCATTCTTTTGATAAGCCATGAGAGTTTGCGGATGGACAGCAGAGGCTAGATCCCAGCTTTCATAATAGCCATCAGCTGATTTGAAGTAGACATAGCGAACGTTTGACTTAGGCTGTACCAGCGCTACTAAGTCTCGTAATCGCACGCCTCCCCATTCAACGATCGCAGCCCAGCCTTCAACACAGATATGGCGAATTACCATTGAAGTCAAGGGAAGTTTGTGAATATCTGCCATGCTCAATTGCATCGGATTACTAACCTCACCATCAATCCTCAGCCGAAACTGCGCCGGATCAATTTGCGGGGTGAAGTCAAAGGTATTAATCAGCAATTTGTCTGCTTCTATGGCACTGACAGGAAATTCTGGTACTGGTTTTTGACTTAGCAGGAGTGCTTCCAGACGTTGGTTTAGTGGCTCAGATATTTGCCACACATTATCTGAGAGCAAATTTGTCCCACAGCCACCTAAAAGAAAGCCTACGCCTGAAAGTCCAGATAGTTGCAGTAACCGCCGACGGGATAGGGTGCGTTTGGGAAGAATCAGACTCATGGAACCTCTACACGAACATAGACTTAATTAGACGGATGCTTCCTACTTTCAGGGCAAGTAAGGAATGAGCAATTGTAAACAGTATGACTGTGGGAACAGTGATAAAGTGAACAGTGCGGAGATTTTGCCAACTACCAAACAGCCCGGAAAGCCAATGTAGTTGGGCAGGTTTGTACATCGCTAAACCACTCAATATTGCCAGCAACAGCACTGGAATGATCGCAGTATAAACTAACCGATGCCATGCATAGTTCTTGCGCTTTGGATTCTGGCTGACTTGCAATGCTTTTAAGTCACCGCGATCGGCAAAGCGACGCTGCCAACGACGAGTTATAAAGATATAAAGTCCATACCAAAGTAAGTTCAGCGAAAACAGCCACATAGCAGCGAAATGCCAATGTCTGCCACCCCCTAGCCAACCTCCCAGCAACAGAAAGTCAGGAAAATGCCAACCTTCACGCCCGCCAAATACTGGATTAGCATTATAAATTTGCAGTCCACTAGTGATCATCAAGATGAGACTGATGATATTTATCCAGTGAAAGGTCTTTGAGAGGAAAGTCTGACTTGGTGTTGAGCGAACTTTGCGTTTAGATGAGGTCATACCAATTTTGGATTTTGGATTTTGGATTTTAGATTTTTAGGAACAGGATTTAATAAAGAGCAACTTTCGTAGGGTGCGTTAGCCAAGGGCATAATGCACAATCCCAATACTTTCGGTGCGTTACGCTTCGCGGTAACACACCCTACGAAACTGAAGTTTTGCATTTTGTTTAATCCACATTTCTTAGATTGTTCCCAGTCAGATTTTTGGATTGGGTTTTCTAATCCAAAATCTAAAATTGGCACGTCTCACAGAGGCTGAGTAGGAAAGAATGGAGCTAGCCAAAGTTGTATCTGCACATCCCAACCGAGAAGAATAGCGATCGCACTCGCCACGATCGCTACGCCACCTACGCGCTGCAACGCTGCACTATGAGAGCGGAGATTGAGGATTCGTTGGCTGAGTATTCGTCCACCGTAGGCGATCGCCAACAGAGGCAAACCTGCTCCGATTCCATAAGCAACTAGTAGCCCAAAAGCACCTGCGACTTGATGATTAACTGCTGCTAGGACTAAAATTCCCCCCAAAACTGGCCCAGCACAGGGAGTCCACAAAAGCCCCAATTGAGTCCCTAGCCAAAACTCTCCCATAAGTCCGATTCGTCGAGGTTTTTTAGCCCAATTGCCAATTGGAATGTAAGTAAATATTCGGTAACTCCAGGTGGGAAAAATTGCGAGTAATCCCAAAAATAAAAGGAGTGCGATCGCTGCATTCCGTAATAAATTAGCCAAGCCTGTAAACCAGCTTGCTGTTACACCGAGTAAACTACCTGCCAGTGCAAAACCAGCGATTAATCCTGTTACTAGTGCTACTGGGCCGTAAGTATGTGATTGGAGCGATCGCCCTAATAGCACAGGTAAAATCGGTAAAACACAGGGTGAAAGCACATTCAAAACTCCCCCCAGTAAAGCCAGACTAGTTGATAGAGTAGAAGTCGTCATAATTCTTTCTATCCCAATAACTGGCGGATAGTTTGCTCTATTTTTTCATATGCCCCTTCCCCAATATGGTCATATTGTAGTAAACCCTGGCGATCGGCCAAAAACATGTGAGGCCAATACTGATTTTCGTAAGCGTTCCAAGTTTTATACTCGTTATCAACCGGAACCGGATAGGTAATCTGGTGTTGTCGTAGCGCCTTTTTTATATTGTTCGGATCTCGCTCAAAGGCAAACTCTGGTGTGTGGATGCCAATCACCTTCAGTCCTTGCGACTCATACTGTCGATGCCATCTAGTGATGTAGGGGAGGGTACGCTGGCAGTTAATACAAGCAAAAGTCCAAAACTGGATTAAAACAACACTACCTTTGAGGTCAGCGATCGATAAAGGAGCAGAATTAAGCCACTGACTGATATCCTGAAACTCTGGCAAACTCTTGCCTGCCGGAGTTTTCACCGTAATAGTTTCCAAGTCTTGCGTATTATCACTTTTTGCAGGAGAGATAGAAGGGACATTCACTTTTCTGAAGTTAGAAAATGTTGTGGCTGCACCGATTCCGACAATCCCTAACCCAAGATAAAAAAGTAACTGACGCCGGCGGAGTAGGTTGTGATTCATCAGAATTTCTCCTGTTAAAGTCAAAGTGCCAAAGTATAGGGATTGGCTCAAGATTTTCCTGGTAAGCAGCCCCTATACTTAGTACAATAAAAGTGAGATGGAAAGCTAGTTGTAGCTAGGGCTTGCTGGAAGCCGGGGATTGCTTCATAGCATCGCCAGCTTTATCCTTGCTCATTGCACCGCCAGCTTTATCTTTACCCATCGCATCGCCAGCTTTATCTTTACTCATCGCACCGCCAGCTTTATCTTTACCCATTGCATCGCCAGCTTTATCTTTACCCATCGCATCGCCAGCTTTATCTTTACTCATCGCAGGAGAGGCTTCAGGAGCAACTTGATTGTTAGTTGCAGGAGTGCTAGAGCAAGCAGTGAGACTGGTGGTTAAGCTTAAACCAGCAATTAAACAAAGTATTTTCCAGTTCATAATAGTCTTCCTTCGTCCTTTGGATAGTTCTTTTTGTATTGATTGATCAGAGGAAATTAAGCTACAAGCAGATTCATAAAGGCTATTGGGGTAAAGAAGATGCCTTCTTATAAAGGACTCCATCAGACTTTTGCTACTGATGTTTGAGTTATCCCGAACATCCAAAGTATCTCTATGAAAACTGAGAGCTGATTGAAACTAAGCCATGATTTTCATAAATTTATGCCTTGAGAAAATTTAGTTGATTCTCAGCATTTTCTCAGGTAATCATGGTAGCTCAAAGCTATAGCCTAATTTAAGTATTCTCTCAGGTAAACCTGATTCTGAAGTGAATAAACACAACTTAGCATAATTAGGAATGCCTTCATTGCACTGATATTATTGTGACTATAGCAGTCCTACCTAAATGATTTATGAACTTTTCTATTTCTCTTCTTGGCGCTCTTCTCTAACGAGACGCTACACGTAGTGTCTCGTAGAGAAGGCGATTCGTTCATTTTCACAAATCAGACAGGATTGCTATAGTACACTGTGGCGATCTAGTGCAATCATCCGAAAGCTTGACAAAAATTGGTGGCTAAGACTTTATAAACGATGCCTACGGCGGCAAGCTACACAATCCAATTTCTTTGTGTAATATTTTGTTAGTGAATAACCTATGGGCTTTGATGCTTTTGATACTAATCTATGGGCGAGAGAGGAAAAAAGCAGCTTTTAAGCAACTATTGGGAATATTTATGCAAATCTGACTATCAACTAGCCAGTAGGGTGGGCACTGTTACCCACCCAAACTACTTTAACTTGCTACTGCCTCAGCAGGGGCTGCTTCAGCAGCGGTTACGGGTAAATAAACACTAACTTTTTTACGGGTTTTGCCCTTTCTCTCAAACGTTACAACACCGTCGATTAAGGCAAACAGAGTGTCATCGCTACCAATACCGACATTATTACCAGGGTGAAATTTGGTGCCGCGCTGACGTACGAGAATGTTTCCTGCACGTACAACTTGACCGCCATAACGCTTGACACCCAGACGTTGGGCATTAGAATCACGACCGTTGCGTGTACTACCTGTTCCTTTCTTATGAGCCATAATTTCCTCTTTTGTATCTACTTCTTTTTATTATTCAGCAGCGGTTTCAACTTCTTCGGCAGGAGTGTCATCTACGACAGGGGTCTCCTTCTCCGGTTCTCCTTGAGCAGCAAATACTGCACCGTTAAGAGTGATGGAGTCAATCATAAGTCTGGTAATTTCTTGACGATGCCCCCGCTTTTTGCGGGTTTTCTTTTTCGGCTTCATTTTGTATACCAGGACTTTACGACCCCTGAAATGTCGCATTACAGTCCCTTCTACAGTCGCACCTGTCACTAGTGGCTGTCCAATGCTGACTTCGCCATCGTGCTGCACGAGTAATACGGAGTCTATTGTAACTTTTTCATCTGGTTCGGTCGTAAGCAGTTCAATATCATAAAACCGCCCTGGCTCTACTCGTATTTGTTTGCCGCCAGTTTCAATAATTGCGTAGGTCATGGAATTGTCCTTAAGGTTGCCGTACAGGTAGCTGGTTATTATCTCCTATAGAGAGGCTTTTACCAGCTTTTGTAATATGTCTACCTGATCCGAGCAGGAATTAGACAGACAATCTAATATCCTATTTTATTAACAGGTGTCAAGTCAAGCTTTCATTTACCAAAAGCCGTCATGGCTGATCACCCATGCAAAAAATGTCAGGTGCATTTACAATTCAGAATCAATACTTTTTAGTTAAAGACTGCTTCCATCTTAGGGCTGACTTTTACAAATTAACATAAATATTTAGACTAAAACTTATATTTTCTTATCAGAATCAACACATTTTTATTCTTTGTTTTAAAATTAAACTTACACGCTTAATCTAAAAGTTGTTCACAGAATTTAGTAAATCCACAGGAGTCAAATTACTACATTCAAACCTGATATTTAAAACAGGAGATAGACTATCATGACACAGCAAAATGCTACCCGACTTTTTCAAGCCGTAAAACAAGATCAAGCATTACAACAAAGACTCAAAGTAACAGCTGATCCAGAAGCCTTCATCAAGATTGCTCAAGAGCAAGGCTATGATTTCACTGTCGAAGAATTGGACAGTGAAATCAGCAAATTGTCTGAAGAAGATTTAGCCGCCATTGTCAATCCAGGATGGGGGATTAGACGCCACATTAATCCTAGATAATTCCTGTTCTAGGAATCCGAAAGTTTAGGAACAACTGAATTGACAAGTTTTGCTCCTCAAGGGGATATCGTTGCATCATCTCCTTTAGGGGCATTGCTGAATATATTGGCACCACCTCGGATTTTAAGTGCCGTACTCAAGGGCGATAACACAACGCCAGTCCGCTCAAGTCGGAAAACCCGCCCAGACGGCTTGCTCCCCTACATATACTTAGATTTTTTTACAAATCAAATTGGATTGCTATAGCTTCAGCCTGCTAGAAAAAATCCTTACTTAGTATTGTAGAAATTGGTAGAATTGGCTACCTCATAATCTCGTTTAAGGGTTGAATAGTCATGATTGCTCAAAAGAATAGCGATCGCAACATCCCTTGTACTTTGTGATCCTTTCAGTCTCTGTTCTAAATAAATCTGCCAAGAAACTTCCACATCACTTTCAAGAATTGGCTTCTCAATTGCTGTGACAACACCGTTCTGCTTGGGATGAATCGAAGAAGCACTATACTTCCACTCGAATCTATCCTTAAGAATGATGTCAGGAGAATCACCAATCTGTAATTGGAGATGTAACTCGTTTAGACGTACCCCTTGATATATGTCAAACATTCTTGATACAAGCCCTCCAGGGGTGCGTGCAGCTACTTCTATCAGAATCGGTTCTTCGCTATCTTCTTCTAAGAATAAATCAATATTGAGTACACCATTTTTCGGATAACAGTGTTCTAAACTTTGTAGCGTATCACTTGAAAATTGCCAAAGTTTATGAAATTCTGGATCTTCTTCTCTAATAATAATATTGCCGATTTGATGACCATAAATGAACTCATCATTAGGTCGATACTGCTTGCAAGCAGCAAAATAACAAGGTTGACCGTTTTTGATAACAACACTTGTATTGTATAGTTGACCTTTAATGAATTCATTGAATTCAAATTCTTCATCTGAATCTACATTGCTGTCACACCAGTCTTTCAATTCATCAACAGTATAAATTCTTCTGGTTTTTTCACTTCCGGCTCCAGTAACTGGCTTGATAAAGATGTGATTACCTAGTTCTTTTAGAACAAAGTTTAAGTATGAAACTGGTTCTTTACGGTATTGGTCTTGAGCAAAAATCAGATACTTTGGCACCCGAATCAGGGAATTTTTGAGGGTAGATTTGAGGTAACTCTTATCGGTAAACTGGCGGATCATCGTTGGGCGATCGCCTACCAGATTTAGAGCTTCACGCAACTGTGCAGCTAACAGCACTGAATACTGATCATTGGTAACAATCCGACAGTTGTCATCCAAAAGTTTATACTCAGTCTTAATCTGTTGATAGGTTTGGAGCAGATTTTGCAAATTATAAGGTTCTACAATCTGCACAAGATCCAAGTGTTGATACTGGGAGGGTATAACTTCACTGAGTCCTTGTCTACTACACAGTAAAACCAGATTTCTATTATCTGATCGGATATGCCTAAAATCAGTTTTGCTGGCAAGCATATCATGCAGCACAAAGACAGTCTGTTTATTGCTATCTATCTTACTACTAGAAAAGGCAACTGGATTTGCCTCCTCGCGGAGCATTTCTTGTACCAACTGGACAATTTCTTGTGAACATCCCCATGACAGAGTTACTCCTGACCCTCCATGTCCATAATTATAAAATACGTGGGTGTTTAAAACCCTTTCCACACAAACATTTTCCTCTGTTAATGGTCGTAAACCAGTCCTAATAGGCTCCTTTTCATCTAGTGGGAGTTCTCTTAATTCCTGTAGAAACTCCAAACAGCCATCATACATCTGTCGGATAATTGGAACCTCAAGAGATAGGTCTGTATTCCATTGGTCTTGCTGCGTTAATCCTCCCAAGACCACTAAATCATCCCCTCTAGGAACTATGTAAACGATGTCTTGCTCACTTGAAGAAGATTGTTCATGGGAAATACAATGAGCGTCTGTTACAACTCCACCGAGATTCTTAACCCTGACAAGTGCGCCCCTCAAGGGATACATGGAAGTATCCCCTGTAGTTGCGATCGAACCTAGTCCAGCACAGTTAACAATTGCCCTTGCATTAAAACGACGAAGTAGTTTTTGTTCATTTTGAACTACATTGACAGTGATTTTTTCCTGGATGATCTCACATCCAATATCTTTTACCTGTTGAAGTAACCACTTCATGTAGATATCGGTGTTTGTTGCCGGAGCCATGTGTTTATAAGCATCTTTTATACCTCCTTTAAAACTCAAATCAATCGTTTCTTTGACAATCTGCAAGCCTCTTTCAAATCCATCAACCTTATCTTTCAACTCATTCATTTTGTGAAGGTCATCAGGTCGATTTTCCAAAACATCCTTGAAATAAAAATACGCATCCCTCAAATAAAGTCCTGTTTCTTCTGAACCAAACTCTGCGTGTATTTTCTTGAATTTATTATAGGTAGTCATACACCAGTCTTTAGAGCGTTCCAGGGATCTGGGAGCACCATGACTACCACAGACTGCTGGTGGCCATTCCCATAATGCACCTGCCACAATAGAGGTTAAATCTGGAGCAAAACGATCTGCAACAATAACAACTCTAAAACCTACCTCTCTCAGACATATCGCGGTTGTTAAACCACTTACTCCCGCCCCAATTACTAAAATGTTTACATCATTATCCGGCAATAGATTGGTCATTAAAGATTCTCTCGATTTTTTCCAGTACAAAACAAATGCATTAACTTGCCCAGTAATGATATTAATTTGGTTGCTTTGGGGGTTGGCGTAGGGTTAAGAACTTCTGAGGATTTTGCCTTTGTTACAAACATTACTTTTAGAGTATTTTAAAATTATCTTTACTTACATAGAAGCACAAATTATCACATTATTAGCCCATTTAAATCATACTTTCTAGGGTTTTCAAGCCACTACTTGGGGGGTAAATAATTTTTTATACTTATTTAGTTTTAAAAATTACTGTTAAAGATAATAATAAACTTTCGATATATTGTTGTTTTTTACAAATAAAAAAATTACTAGTAAAAGAGTTAAGATACTTTAAAAAGTTCAGTATTTCACAAAAATAACTGAAAAATAAAGGTTTCAGCCAATGTTTTTGAGGCTGGAGATCGCGAGTAATCGCGCTCACAGGAAAGTCCATCAAGAACTGAGGTAAATGAGCAAGAAATCATCAGCTGATTTCAGTGGATTGTGTTTCCTAGTTCAAATGAAAGGCTGATAAAGCTTCTGGAAAACTTTTGAACTACTGAAATTCCCGATTTTCCCCACTCCTGCGCCTCTGTGAAGACTAGAATTAGAATTGACGTGACGTTCTATAATAGCCAAAGTGTCAGAATCTCTCCCGTTGCGCGATCGCTATCTTGCCTTAATCGATGAAATTGTCGAAACCACCCTCAAGGGCAAAATTAGCTCTGTTGATATGGTGTATCAAATGCTGCTTAAAGGAATCACTTCCGGTACAGGGGAAGTCTTTGAGCTAGCTTTGAGCGATCGCCTGAATGCCCTCCAAAGCCAAATAGATAGTGAAAAAGACGAACTCAAGAAAGGCAAGGCGACTCGGAGTTTGAGAGCCATTAAGACCATTCAAAGTCAATGGCAACGCTGGCAAGAGCAAAACAAAGCAACAGTTGTGATCGCCTCCGCAGTTACAGAAATTACCACCGCCTCTGCTGACGAGCGGCTGGCGGCATTTATCCGGGTTACTGATCCCAATCAGAAGTATCCGCTAAATTTGCAACAGCTACAGCAATTGTCAAAAGCATTACAGCAATTTGCTCAGGTAGATTCTGATTTAGAACAATTTTCCGAAGGTATTACCCGTGGTTTAGCTTCTTGGCAGCGATTGCAAGACAACTTGCTCAGTTGGATGTACGAGCAAAAAGAAGCTTTAGGATTTGGCGGCGTACCCGGAGAACGTGGCCCTTGGGCAAGTTGGGCTAAACAACTCAATAGTGAGTTACCCAAAGCACTGCTTCGCACCTTAGCGATGGAAGAATCGGCAATTGAGTTTGCCCAGCGACAACGGGGGATTACCCTTAGAGATTGGGTAGAAATGGCATTGATTTTACAGTACTTGCAACGGGGACTAATTAACTGGTTTGACCAACAAGCTTACGATGTGAAGGCGGGGCCAAAGTTGTCTATTTCCACTTTTTTGACTTTTGCAGTGATTTGGAGTCAGTTAGCAAGTGGTTTTGGCAGCATTGGGACAATATACGGCGATGCCTGTTCTCAAATTATGCTCCAGATTTTGCGAACCTTTGCCCAGCGTCCGTATTTTCCCTTTTACGGCGGGATTTTTGCCTCCTTTACTGGCACTTCTTTGCGAGATGCCCTCGATTATTTGGATGAACCATTGCGACGAGGTGAGGGAACCCAAGAAAAGGCGCGGATTTTAACCCTTTTAGGTTATTCTCAGCGTGCTATGGGACAATACCAGCGCTCAATTGATTTTCATCAGCAGGCGTTAGAGATAGCTAGGAATGCAGGCGATCGCCCCTGTGAAATAGCCAATCTCAACCACCTCAGCCGTACCTGCGTGCAACTGCAAAATTATGCTGAGGCAATCAACTATAGTCAACGGGCATTAATATTAAGTCGGCAAGCAGGCGATAGAACAGGAGAAGCCAACGCGCTGGTAAATTTAGGTTATAGCGAAGTCATGCAGGCTCAGGAATTGGAAAACTTAGAACCAGAAACCTATGAAGCCGCAATTAACTATTTGGAACAAGGTTTAAAATTATCAGAAAAATTAGGCGATATTCAAAGTAAAGCTTTATGTGTCAGCAGTTTAGGAATTGCCTATCTAGTAATTGGAGAACACCAAACGGCAATTAAATATCTCGAAGATGGCTTTAAAACAGCGCAAGTTTCCGGTGATTTGTATCTCCAAGGGCGGAACTTAGCTTATTTGGCAGAAGCTTATTATCATCTACAAAATTCTGAAAAAACTGTTTACACAGGCTGCTTAGGAATGTATCTTTTAGAGCAAATTGCTTCTAGTGAGTGGCATCAACCGGCAGGATTACTGACAATTTTGCAAGGACAAATAGGGGCAGAAGCTTTCCAAAAGTTCTTACAGCAACATCGCCCTAAAATCATTGCGATTATTGGTGTAGATGGGTATGATCACATTCCGCAATTGTTGGAAGAATACAAACAAGATATGTAAACAAGTAATTTGATGATTAGGATAGCGATCGCTAAAAATAATTGCGTGCGATAAATCAAACTGAATATAATGCGAGTGCCTGGTTCTTCTTACCGACATTAGCTAGCTACCCTTTAATTCAGTAGCTTCTTTCTGGGACTTCAGTTGAGATGCAATTAAAGGAACTTTGGGCGCAAGAAAAAATCCAACTAAACTGGCAAAGAGGATTGGCGTCAAAGGACTTAAGTTAGTCAGTTTTGACAGTAGCAAAGTCGTACTTATAGGTGTGCGCGTTACGGCTGCATTGACAGCCGCCATTGTACAAATCATGGCAAGGGCGGGATTAAGTCCTGGAATTAAGACTGCTACTGCTTTACCAATACAAGCACCAGTGAAAAATAGGGGGATAATGAATCCACCGCGCCACCCACCTGTTACCGTAATGCTAATGGCAGCCATTTTACCAAGAGCAAGAGTTAAGAGAAAAATAGCACCAAAGCCAGTAGTGAGGACTGACTCTAACTCTTCATGTCCAAAATAACGGGTTAGGGGTAATAAAACTGCTAAAGTGCCAAGCCCAAATCCTGCTAATGTTGTGCGTACATAAATGCGTCCCGGAATTCGAGCAAACAAGTAATCGCAGCCCCGAAAAATGCCCATAAAAATCCATCCCGCCACCGCCCCAATGATTCCGAATATGATAGCGATCGCAAAATCATCAATTTTTTCTAGGTGGTACTGGGGAAAATGCCAAGTTGGCGCGATTCCCAAATGTGTAATTGCTGCAAATACCAGATAACTAGCGCAACTTGAAACAATGGCTGGCATCAAGGCTTCGTAATATTCCACAATATGCTCATGGTGTAAAATCTCCAAGGCGAACATTGCACCACCAAGAGGTGCGCCAAACAAGGCAGTGAAGCCAGCTGCCATCGCTGCTAAACTCATAGTTCTGATGTCTTCACCTTGGAGTTTTAAGCGATCAGCAACCCAAGTACCAAAAGAACCTGTTACTTGTACTAGTGGTGCTTCTGGGCCAGCACTACCGCCTGCCGATATGCTGATTAGCGAAGCAAGAATCATTGAGGGATTTTTGCGAGCATCTAGACGTCCGCCACTAAAATGGATATTATCAACAATCATGGCGATTTCACCGGGATTTCCCAGGAAATCAATCACCAGTCCGATAATTAAACCGGCTAGTGGCATCACTATCAGGAGGCTAAAACCTTCAAATCGTTGCAGATGGTGAGTTAAAAATTCTAAAATATTCCAATACAACGCAGCAAATAGACCACCAGCAGTCCCCACAACTACCCAGTGGATTACCCACTGCGAAATCATCAGGGGATTACGTTTTACCAGTGCAAAAAGTTGAGCAAATGTCCAGCGTTGAGTTTGATTGCTAGCGGTAGGCTTCTTTGGTAACACTGCTTATTTCCTATTTGTAAAACGAAGAATACGGAATATAACGTTTTTTATCGTAAAACGCTTATTCAAAAGGCAATAAACAACCTACTGATAACACTTTGGGATCAGGCAATGCAACAAAGCAGCGATCGCACTCTATGATCGGGGGAATCAGACTCAAGCAGCACCATCCTGATGCTACTTTCCAGGCATCAACATATTTCTTTCAAAGAGATTCATATCAATAGCACTTTGTCAAGATAATTAGATGCGTTCTCTTTAGGACAATCACGATCTGTTTTTTTATTGCTATCAAGTCTACAACAACTTTACGGCATCTTGATGCTTGAAACAGACCATGTTTGCGATCGCCTTGTGCAAAACCTTAAATAGGATTAGTCCTAGTAATAATCGAAAAAACGGTGCCTAGTTTACCGCCGTAGGCATCGCAAATTTCACCGATCGCTCCACAGCTTAACGAATCGCAATAGTCTCCATACAACAGAGATAATACTTTCTCAAGTATATTTTCCAGCAGAACTCCATATTGAGCTTGCTTATTTAAATGAACTGTGATAACTTCATTATAGTTTAAACAACTGTAAACAGATTGATTTACCGTAGTTTATTTGATAGTATCACTATTCTAGTTAAAAAATTTGTTGTTACTAGGTAGTTTAAAATCTGATATCAAGTAATTAGTAACGTATTTACGGTTATCAGCTAAAAGTTATTTGTAGCGTTGTCCACTGGACATTGATTGAACAATACGTATTTGCAGTGGTAAAAACTGCGATCGCCTATTGAGCCATAACCATAAATGATTTGTTGTGTCGCTAGTTTAATGGTGAAGCGATGTCTATAGGACAAACCTTGACGCTCCCACCAGCACTGAGGCAGCACTATCTACCTAATTCATCCGTAGGAGTTGAAAATTATGGTGCAAACTTCTCTCGTCCGCCCCAGCAATCCCTTTCAATCACCAACCTTCGTCTCCATTGAATCGGAGCGTCGCCATCGCCAAGAACGCTTGGCAGCAGCCTTTCGGGTATTTGCACGTTTGGGTTTTGCTCAAGGATTGGCAGGACACATCACTGCCCGTGATCCTGAATTTACGGATCACTTTTGGGTCAATCCCTTTGGGATACATTTCAGTCGCATTCGGGTATCAGACCTGATACTAGTGAATAGTGAAGGTAAGGTAGTCCAAGGTGAAGGCAAAGTAAGTCAAGCAGCGTTTGCCATTCACTCTCAAATCCATGAAGCCCGCCCTGATGTCATCGCAGCGGCTCATGCCCATTCCTTCTACGGCAAAACCTGGTCAACTTTGGGTCGGTTGCTGGACCCGATTACCCAAGATTCCTGTGCTTTCTACCAAGATCATGCTCTATTTGATGATTTTACAGGCATTGTATTAGAGACAAGTGAAGGAAAACGCATTGCTCAGGGACTAGGCAAAAGCAAAGCTGCGATTTTACGCAACCACGGAATATTGACCGTGGGACACAGTGTGGATGAAGCCGCTTGGTGGTACATCAGGTTAGAGGATACTGCTAAGGCGCAATTGCTAGCAGAAGCCGTAGGAAAACCCATCCTGATTGACCACGACATCGCCTTAAAGATACAACAACGCGGTGGTACTCACCAAGCAGGCTGGGGTGGATTCCAATATTTGTGGGATGAAATTACCCACGACCAACCAGATTTATTTGATTAGGTATTAGGTATTGGGCATTGGGCAATTCAATTTTGGATTTTGGATTAATAATTTTAGATTAAATTTCAATCTAAAACCCAAAATCGTTCGACTGAGCGTAGCCGTACTCCTTCTCTACGAGACGCTTTGCGAACGGAGAAGCAAGCTACGCGTAGCGTTTCGCAGGAAAGTCTAAAATCTAAAATTCTTGCTCCTCAGTCCCCTTGTCCCCAACATTTTCAGGAGAATTAATTATGCCAGTTGAATTTATTGGATTGATCCGGACAAAACCAGCTTCGGAATTAAATAGTGCAGCAGGTAGTCTGGGCGATGACATCATTGATCCAGCTTATGTTCGTGAATTTGCCAAAGCCCATGAAGAAGGAGGTTTTGACAAAGTATTGATTGGCTATAGTTCTAGTAGCCCTGATGGCTTGACTATTGCTAGTTTCGCAGCTTCAGCAACCGAGCGATTGGGCTTTTTGATTGCTCATCGTCCGGGTTTTGTGGCTCCAACTTTGGCAGCTCGCAAGGCAGCTACCCTTGACCATTTTACCAACGGTCGGATAGCAATACATATTATTACTGGCGGTAGTGATGCTGACCAGCAGAAAGATGGCGACTGGCTGGATCATGACAGCCGCTACCGCCGCACCGATGAATATTTAGAAATCCTTCGTCGCATCTGGACAAGCGACACTCCCTTTGATTACGAAGGTGAATTTTACCGCATCAAGGATGCTTTCTCGGCGATCAAGCCGCTGCAAAAGCCCCACATCCCGCTTTACTTTGGTGGTGCATCTGGCCCAGCCGTACAGGTAGGAGCTAAACACAGTAATGTTTACGCCTTGTGGGGTGAGCCAATTGCCGCAGTTAAAGAACGAATAGCAGAGGTACGTGCTGCCTTACCACCCGGTCGTTCCATTCGCTTCAGCGTCTCCCTGCGACCTATTCTTGGTGCTACAGAACAACAGGCTTGGGAGAAAGCACATAGCATTTTAGCGCGAATTCAAGACTTGCGAGGAGGGGCGAAAATAGCTACCCCAGCTAGACCCCAGGCGGTAGGGTCACAACGTCTGCTGGATTTTGCAGCCAAAAATGAAGTTTACGATAAGCGGCTATGGACACCGATCGCAGCAGCTACTGGTGCGGCAGGCAACACTACAGCTCTAGTGGGTACACCAGAACAAGTAGCAGAGGCTTTAGTTGATTACTACGATGCGGGTGTGACTACCTTGTTAATCCGGGGCTTTGATCCCTTAGAGGATGCGATCGCTTATGGGCGTGATGTCATTCCTTTAGTACATGCAGAAGTCGCACGGCGAGAACGGCAAACGGTTGGAGTCGCGAGTTAATAATCATGGTACAAAGATCTGCGTCTACTAGAACTGTTGAATTAATCACAGTTGATACGGCACTAGCAGCTGCTAAAGCTGCTTTAAAAGAAAGCCGCAGTCTCGGAGTTGGCGTATCTATTGCTGTTTACAACTCGTTTTTGACTCTGATTGCCTTTGTGCATGGTGATGGGGCAACTCCCCATAGCATCGAAACCAGCAAACGCAAAGCCCAAACCGCTGCTTCAATCCGCCGCCCCACTGGGACATTCTCAGATAACCTAGCAGTGGCATTACCTTTAGCATCTGGAAATTTGTTAACCAATCTTGGGGGTGGTCTGCCTATCCGTTTTGGTGGCGTGCATGTAGGAGCCATTGGCGTCGGTGGTGGCACCGTTGAGCAGGATATCGCGATCGCTAAAGCAGCTATTGGTGCGATCGGTGCTGACCCCATTGATTAACCATAGAGTCGAATAAGACATCTCAGGAATTAAATATAGCTTATCCAGAACCCTTGTAGAGACGTAGCAGTGCTACGTCTCTTTTTTCACCAGATGTCTAATTCGATTTTTTTAAAAAATCATGCATACTCGTTCAACTATTATCCAGTGCATAAACTAACCAACACTCAACAATAAGACGGCTATTCAAAACTGGATAATCATTTTTAGGCAAAGGGGTAAGGATATTTTTTACAATCTGTAAAAATTAATTTATAATCATTATATTTAAAAAGTTAGCCCAAATTTCAAAATATTTTCGGCTATTTTGATAGCAGATTTCTTAACATTCAACACTTCTGCATAGATGATTTTTTAACTTGATGGATATGGGTGATCGCTTTGAAGAATCTTCATGAATAACTTATTGACATCTAGTATAAAGTATGGCAATGTATATTTAACGACAGCAAAATAACCGCACTCTAAAGCGCAGGTTTTTGGTGTTGTCTCAGCAGCAGAATTCCTAGTTTCCTGCCGAGCTTCGTGTCATCCCTTCGGCTGAATATTTAGCCCAATGTCAAGTCAACTGATTGACTAGACTTTCAACGGGAAGACAAGATGTTTGGGTGAATGTTCAGGGGAAAGGATGACGCGAAACTTGCTAGGAAACTAGGAATTCTACGGCTGAGACTTAAACCAAAGGAAAGCGACGGTAGAGAACTTTATGCTTATTAAGTAAGCTTGCCTGAAGATATGCAAATTCCAGATAAGCAGGATAACAAAGTTCAATTGTCAAATGAAGAGATTTTTAAAAGAGTTGAGAAAGTCATCTTGGAGACCTTATCAATACAGGATGAAGATATAAACCTAGATGATACTCTTTTTTTAGGACAGGAATATGATCATGTCACTACAGTCTATGGCTCTGTTTTAGATTTTAGTCAATGTTCCTATCCAGAAAATTCGCTTGGAATGAAACCCTTAGATGGGGTAGAGTTATCAATGGCTTTAGAAGAAGAATTTGACATTGAAATTCCCGATGAAGAATTCGATGGCAAAATATCTATGACTATTAAGGAGCTTGTTGACTTTATTTATTTAAAACTTGGAAATGCATAGCATTAAATCTCCCGCAGTGACTCATAGTGTGAAAAAAGAGATATTGTCGCACTATGTCTTAGTGCCTTGACGTGTGGTGTTTAGGGAGTGATTGTAATTTTATTGACAGTTAATGAGGGCGATGAAGATAAATTTGATTCCATGACAGTGTAAGCGCTGACCATTAGAGGATGTTTGAAAAACCCAGTTGAGTATAAAACTGGGTTTTATCAATACATCACAGTTTGCGGTTTTTTCATATTTGAATAAAATCACACTTATATAGTTTCTCAACAGTCAACTTCTGCAACAAGATACAAGATAAAAATGCACAAACTTCTGATATTCCATGATGAAAAACTTCTCCGCCGTTCGCTTACTCACCGTTCTTATGTCCATGAAAACCCTGGAGAAGGCGAACATAACGAACGCTTAGAGTTTCTCGGTGATGCTTTGCTGAATTTCTTAAGTGGCGAGTATCTATATAATTGTCACGCAGAAATGGGAGAAGATGAATTAACGCGGCGGCGTTCGGCGCTGGTAGATGAGAAGCAGTTGGCAAAGTTCGCCGAGGAAGTAGGTTTAGACTTTAGGATGCGGTTAGGAAAAGGCGCTATTCGAGACGGAGGCTACCAAAATCCTAATTTGCTTAGTAGCACTTTTGAAGCAGTCCTTGGTGCTTACTATTTGGATAAAAATTCAGACATTAAAGCAGTTCGCGCAATTATAGAACCGCTATTTGATTCTGTAGATCCTAAGCATATAATTGTGTCTCGTTCTAATGTAGACTCAAAAAATCGCTTTCAAGAATGGGTGCAACGTAATGTTACCCCAACTCCTCCTAAATATTTCACAGAACACATAGGAGGTCCTTCTCACGCGCCAGAATTTATAGCAAAAGTATTGGTAGATGGAAGAATTTACGGAGAAGGTAAAGGACGCAATAAGAAAGATGCAGAGAAAGCTGCTGCTGAGGATGCGCTAGATAAGTTGAAAAAACAAGGTTTATTGTAAAAATGTTTTTTGATTTCACGCAGAGGCGCAGAGAAAATTTTACGTCTTGGCGCGAAATCAACTCTCTATTTCTAAAGGCAAAATTACCGTAAAGGTAGAACCAACACCCACTTCGGATACTAGGTTGATTGTACCTTGTAGTAGTTTCACCAAGCGGGAAACGATCGCTAATCCCAATCCTGTGCTATCAGGGAGATAGGGACGATCGCTAAAACTGACGCGAAAGTAGGGTTCAAATATCTGGGCTTGGTTTTCGGGTGCAATGCCAATTCCAGTGTCACAAACTGCCATCGCCCATCTCTGGTTCTCCAACACCTGACACATTATAATAACAGTCCCCAACTCTGTATAGCGAATCGCATTACTAATAAGATTTGTAGCAATTTGTTGGAATTGAAAAGAATCTGTAATTAATTCTTTGGGAGCGCGATCGCAATCTACTACGATTTTTAAATTTTTTCCAGCAGCTAAAGGTTCCAACATTTCACACACATTATTGATTAATTCACGCACATCAGTGGATGCTAGGTGGAGCTTTATTTGTCCTGCGTCATACCGCGAAAGTTCTAATACATCATTGATTAGGTGGAGTAATTGTCTACCATTGCGTAGTACCCGCTCAATATGTTCTAAATTAGCAGAGGTGTCCTTCACCTGTGTCTTTCGTCGTTGTTGGCGTAAAAACAGATCCGAGTAACCGATAATGGAAGTTAGAGGATGTTTCAATTCGTGGGCTAGTTGCGAAAGATACTCTTGATTGGCACTAATCAAGCATGTGAGTTCCTGATTATGGAGTGTTAGTGATGACTGCAACTGCTGTAATTCTCGCAACCGCTCCTCAACATAACTTTTGAAACACCGAGCGATCGCTTCGTCTATGATAGCGTCAATCAAACGCATAGAACGAATTATCTCTACAGGTGTTCCGTTCAATAAATCTGGTTGTATAGCATCAAATATTACTGTTCGTAGCAAATGATATTCTCTAGCAATTTCTGCTGGATCAAAACCTTGTTCCGCTCGAATAGCCCCATGCTGAAAACTAGCAGTAACTATTGACTTAATATCATTATCCTGATATTTGGAAAGCACCGTTACCATTACTTTCAAAACATCAGGAATATGATCCTTTACCGCTGTATAAGATAGGTTATCAGCACTTTCAATCCGTCTATCCTTGCGAACTGCTACAATCCATTTATCTATGATGGTGTCCGTTTTTTCAGCCAGTACTTGACTAAAATCCATTTTGTTAAATTCAGCTGAGAGATAGATGAGTAAACTTCCATATGCAATTAGTTTAGCGAGTGCAGTGGTTTTTTACAAAATTTAGTGATTTAGTTCACCTACCAAAAGAAATAGATTTTATCTGTTTTTTTTACTGAATTAATGATCTATATATAAAACTTGTAAATTATATAATAATATTTATTAAGGAATGTTAAAAAAGCAGGTAACGAACTTGATGCCTGACTCGACTATTGTTGTTTAGCTGTCTGTGCAATGAGTTTACTCACAACGCAGCTAAAAATCTAAAAAATTATAAATTTTATTAATTATTGAAAAGCAAAGGTAAGCACTTGATTTAGGTATTGAAATAAACAACACTTATCATAATACAGTTGCTTTTACTTCGGCTGGAAAAAAGGCTTCTTCCGCAAATATGGTTTGAACGTCACACTCAACTGCGAAGCCAGTTGGGCGACTTCCCGCGATGGTTTAATTTTTGGTCGCCTGGATGCTTCACCCGTAGTATCCGGTGCAGTCACCAACGCCAGAATTGGTGCCGAAGGCGCACGCCCCTTTGTGTGCAGCCATGACAATAGTTTTGCCATCAGGGCTAACGCTCCCACTAACTTTTTCATGTCTTAAATTGCAAGTTCAAATATTGACTGATGACTAAATTATTTCCGGAGCATTTGATGATGGAATATACCTCATTATTTATTAATACCCAGAGCGAAGTTCTGCCCCGCCCTGGATTTTTGGAAATTGAAAATTTAGTCAAGTCTTATCCGACACCTGATAAAGATAATTTTGTCGTTTTAGATTGGTTAATCTGACGATTGGTGAAGATGAATATATTTCTGTAATTGGTCACTCAGGTTGTGGGAAATCAACTCTACTAAAGATAGTAGCTGGGTTAGAAAAAGCCACTTCCGGCTCAGTTAGGCTAAATGGACAAGAAATTCGTCAGCCAGGAACCGAAAGGATGGTGGTATTTCAGAACTATTCGCTGTTACCTTGGTTAACAGTGCGAGAAAATATCCGTTTAGCCGTGGATGAAGTGTTAAAAAATGCTAAGAAATCTGAAAAAATTAGCATTGTAAATCAACACTTGGCAATGGTAAACTTGACGGCGGCGGCTGACAAATATCCTGATGAAATTTCTGGAGGGATGAAACAACGAGTAGGTATTGCTAGAGTTTTAGCAATTCGTCCTAAAATGTTGCTGATGGATGAACCTTTTGGGGCACTAGATGCACTAACTCGTAGCAAATTGGAGCGGCAAGTATTAGATATTGGGGAAAATAATCGGCAAGCAGTGATGATGATTACCCATGATGTAGATGAAGCAATTTATATGTCCAATCGCATCGTCTTGATGACTAATGGCCCGGCTGCTAGTATCGGGGAGATATTGGAAGTTCCTTTTGAGCGTCCACGCGTTAGCGTAGCTCCTCTGAAAGAAGCTCGCGCCGCCACGTGAAACTCAAAAGAATATTTTGAATTCCGCAACTACGCCTTAGATTTCCTTGACCGATATTTTGCCCAAGACGAGTAAATTAGATTATCATTTTTTTAGTGGGTAGCCTAATTCAAATTCATGAAAGCTGGATTTGGAACGGAGGAACCAATGTTTGGGGCTAATCTTACGAGAGACACCTTCCAGTCTTAGCCCGTCAGCTAACTCCGTAGGCAATGGAAGGAACCCCCAACACCTTGGCTGTAATACAGTTATTATTGGGGTTTCCTTGACTAATTTCAGATTTGAGATTTTGGTTATCGTCACTCAATCTAAAATCCAAAATCGTTCGACTGAACGTAGCCGAAGTCCAAAATCCAAAATTTGTCGCCCTGCTTCTCATTGTTAATTCATTTCATTGGGAGAAGTAAAGCTGTGCAAATCAAGCCAATGTTAGCACGTCTGCAAAGTGCCACAGGTCGAAATGACTTAATTGAACAAATGGTACTATTGCCAGAATCAAAAAAACCTTTTTCTAAAAAACCTCAACAAGCAAAAGCAGTTAATTTAATTGTTGCCTATGACGCATCTCCTAACAGTCATACGGCACTAGATATTGCTTTCTGGATTGCCCATCAAACGCGTTTAGCCACCAATGCACAAGTTACAGTTCAAGCCGTTCATGTGCTAGAAGACAATCAGAGCAGCCAGTATGCAAATATCTTGAGTTTTCCAATACAACAGCCTTCATTAGAGTGTCAAGTCAGTGAAGTATCAAAGTCTGTCACATTGGTATTAACTCAACCCAAATTGCAGACAGTAGTAACTCCCCTGCAACAAGCAGATATGATTCTTTGGCAAGCCCGGAGTCTGGCTGAAGAATGGCAGGGTTCTTTTAAATCTCATTTACGGTTTGGCTGCATTTCCACAGAACTTAAGAAAGTTGTTGAATCAGAAGCTGCCGATATTCTGTTTCTCGGTTGCCAATCTATTAATCATCCGATGATTGAGGCATTAGGTTCTAATTTTCCCTGTGCCGTTTTGGGTATTCCCAGTTGTATTGATGAATAATCGCTGTTGATAATTTCAGTAATTTTTATCCAATTGTAATCATATATAAGTCACTTATAACTAAGTGGCTTTTTTGCTGCTATGTAACCAATTAAAGTTCGAGAAGAGTCCAACCAAACAGAAAAGCATTACGAGCGACGCGGTTCTAAGCTTTAGTAACAGATGGTAAATGGTATAAGGACGAATATACCAATTCTTTGTGAAACTGCACAAAACAAGCTTAGTTAGGACTTACGCACACTCCACGAATTCTTGGCGTTCTTGGCACGGCAGTTGCTTCAAGTCGGCAGAGCCGCCCAACGCACTGCCTCGTCTTGGCGGTTCGACAAATTAAGCTTTTGGGCGATTTTTGCGTAAGTTTTATTAGTGAGAAGAACAAGGGGATTTTGCCCCTTGTTCTGGAGATAACTCCTCAGTTATCACTAATGTTGAATCAGGTGTAGCACATCGCGCAGGACGCTATAACCGGCTAAATCCCACCCTAAATAGGCAAGAAAGCCAATAGCTGCCAAGCGACCGTTCCAAATTTCGGCTTGAGGAGTAAAGCCAAAAAGAAAAGCATTGCGATCTATGCCGTTGTATGATGCTGCAACAGGCGGTAAATCAGTAGAAGGACGAGTTTCTTGAGTTGCCATTTGTTTCTCCGAAATTTAGTAGCTTTTTAGGTGTTTAATTTCTATCTAGTAGCCAATTAGATGTAAAACGTCACGCAGGACGCTATAACCGGCTAAGTCCCACAGTAAATAGGCAAGAAAGCCAATAGCTGCCAAGCGACCATTCCAAATTTCGGCTTGAGGAGTAAAGCCAAAAAGAAAAGCATTGCGGTCTACGCCGTTGTATTCGGGAGCAACAGGCGGTAAATCAGTAGAAGGACGAGTTTCTTTAGTTGCCATTTGTTTCTCCAAAATTTAGTAGCTTTTTAGGTGTTTAATTTCTAGTAGCCAATCAAATGTAAAACGTCACGCAGGACGCTATAGCCGGCTAAATCCCACAGTAAATAGGCAAGAAAGCCAATAGCTGCCAAGCGACCGTTCCAAATTTCGGCTTGAGGAGTAAAGCCAAAAAGAAAAGCATTGCGGTCTACGCCGTTGTATTCGGGAGCAACAGGCGGTAAATCAGTAGAAGGACGAGTTTCTTTAGTTGCCATTTGTTTCTCCAAAATTTAGTAGCTTTTTAGGCGTTTAATTTCTATTTAATAGCCGATCAGATGTTAAACGTCACGTAGGACGCTATAGCTGGCTAAATCCCAAAGTAAATAGGCAAGGAAGCCAATGATTGCTAAACGACAGTTCCAGATTTCGGCTTGAGGTGTCCACCCAAACAGAAAATAATTGCGATCGCAACCATTACCTTCTGTTGCAATTACTGACAAATCTCTGTCTGGAAGAACAAGTTGCCATCTTTATTATCCTTAACAATTCGTTTGTTAACTTTAATGTACCTAATTAATAACTAAACTGCTTTCTGCCTGTAGGCACAAACTACAGGCACATAATCAACAACATATTGGTGTAAATAAATCCACCCTCAGAGGGTGATAAAAATTAAAATGTAAAGAAATGTAGCTTTTTCGTAATTAAACTATAATTGTTGCGGAAAAATCAATCGTTGTGATTAAGCAATTAAAATTGAAAAGGGTGGTCAAGAATTAGCCAGCTTTTTAACTCATAGTGAACATTTTCAGAGTTAGCTAATAAAATTGATATCTTTTGCTGGATAGGGTTTTCAGCCTTTGGAGAGATGCTTGAAACAGCTGAAGTCTACGATTCTGAGCTAAACAGAGTTAGGTATTGCAATAGATACAGACATAATCGATACTAAGAGTTGCTTCTCAAGAAAATCTTAATTCCCCAAATTTCAACTTAGTAGAAGGAAATACAATGTTCCAAAGTACGGAAATTATGCTGGGACTCTACAAACCAATATTGTGGTTAGCACAGGTTCCAGTAGAATCCTCAAACGTCACGCCAGCACAGGCATCGGTTCTCACTTCTGGGCCACGCTTTTTCGTGGCTTTAATCTCCGGCGTGATTTTAGCCTTTGCTTTCCAATTAGTTTTAACTAATCTCTCCCTTGCAGCCGGTATTTCCTACCTGGGGCACTCATCTGACTCGGATTCCGATTCTGGGGAAGTCGGAAGTTTGGGCGGCAGCATTCGCAAAATCGGCACCGCAGTGGGGATTTGGACATTAGTCACTGTGACGATCGCCTTATTAATCGCTTCTTTTCTGGCGGTGAAATTGAGCCTGGTAATTTTAGACCCAGCATTGGGAGCAATTCTCGGCTTAGTAATTTGGGGTGCTTACTTTTTAATCCTCGTTTGGGTAAGTTCCACCACCGTAGGTTCCTTGATTGGCTCAGTGGTCAATACGGCAACTTCTGGGTTTCAGGCGATTATGGGGACAGCCACTGCCGCACTAGGCGCTAAGGCTGTCAATAACCAAGTTGTAGCCACGGCTGAAGCTGCCGCTAGCGCTATTCGTCGGGAACTAGGGAGCGCCATCGACCCTACAAGTATCCGGGAGAACATAGAAGATTATTTAGAAAAGCTCCGTCCCCCAGAGCTAGATTTGTCGAAAATTCGGGGTGACTTTGAAAATTTACTCAACGATCCGCAATTAAAAGCGATCGCTGGGACTTCAGATATTCGCAACATCAACCGCGAAAAGTTTATCGAGTTAGTCAGCAGTCGCACCGACCTTTCCAAAAAAGACGTTAGCCGCATTGCTGATACGTTGTATAAAGTTTGGCAGCAAGTGGTGAGTCAGCAATCACCCACCCCAGACGGTCTGGCTGAGTTAATGGATTATCTGAAATCAGTTCCAGCAGGACAAAGCAAGACAGATGAACTCAATGCCAAACTGGATCGGTTAGTAGCAGAAAAGCGTGATTCCAAACAAGCTGACCAAAAGGCGGCTCCAGGGCTAATTCAAAGTACACTCCAGCAAGGACTATCTGCCTTAAGCGCCACTGTGTTGGGACGGACAGATTTACCTGATTTGGATGTGGAAAAAATCTTGGGTAGCCTCACCACTGCCAAAGATAAAGTCACTCAACAAGCAGATAAGCTAGGGTTACCAACACCATCGCAACCCTATAGCCCAATTCGGGCTGATGTCGAAAACTACCTGCACAATACTTATGCTTGGCAACTGAGTCAGGAAAAAATTGCTCAGGAATTTCGTGATGTTATCTACGATCCAGCTGCTGATTCAGGAATAGTCAAGAGAGAAGTAGAACGACTATCCCGCAACGATTTCGTCAACATCCTGCAACAGCGGGGACTACTTACCCAAGCCCAAATTCAGCGCATTGCAAATCAGCTAGAAGCTGTCCGCCAAGAGGTGCTGGTGACAGTGACAGCTGTTGAAGAAAGAGAGATAGTCCAAGACTTGCAACGGGCAGTGGAAAGTTATCTGCTTGTGACTCCGAAAGCAGATTTGACAGCCGAAGGCATTGAGCAGAATTTTAAACCACTGTTGCAAGATTCAGATGCAGATTATGAAACCCTGACATTGCGACTGGCGCAGGTTACACGTCAAGAAATTCGGGAGCTATTGCTGCAACGTAATGATGTCCAGCTATATGAAGTAGACAGCATTCTGGATGAGTTTGAAAAACAACGCGATCGCGTCTTAGTAGAATCCAAAGGATTAGCAGAACAGGCACAATATCAAGCAGAAACCCTGTGGCTGAATGTAGAATCATATCTGCGTAATACAGGAAAATCAGAACTTAATCCTGATGCCATCCGCGCGGAGTTCAAAAAGCTATTAGAAGATCCTCAAGCTGGAATTACCTCAATTCGGGCCCGCTTGTCTCGCTTTGACCGAGATACCTTAGTGCAATTGTTGAGTCAGCGGCAAGATTTGAGTGAAGATCAAGTTAATCAAGCCATCAATGCTGCTGAGGAGTCGTGGCATAGTATTCGCCACACACCGCAAGCTGTTGTGGAAAAAGCTAAAGAGCAATACGACTCTGTTACCACCACGATCGCAGATTATCTGCGGAATACTGGTAAACAAGAACTGAATCCAGAAGGTATTCAACGAGATTTGACCAGATTGTTTGAAAATCCCAAGGAGGGAGCCGTCGCACTGCGCCGTCGGTTGTCGCAGGTAGACCGAGATACACTAGTGAAGTTGCTCAGTCAACGCCAAGACTTAAGTGAAGAACAAGTCAATGAAATCATTGATTCTACGCAAAATTCGATTCGCAACTTTGTGCGTGCGCCTCGTCGCCTAGCTACCCGCACACAGCAAAAAATAGAAACATTCAAAGGTAATCTGGAAGACTATCTGCGGCAAACTGGCAAAGAAGAACTCAACCCAGAAGGTATCAAGCGCGACTTGCAACTATTGTTGCACGATCCACGAGTTGGGGTAGAAACTTTTAGCGATCGCCTTTCCCATTTTGACCGTTCTACGATCATCGCCCTGCTGAAAATTCGGGAAGATATTTCCGATGAGGAAGCGGCAAAGATTGCCGATAACATTGTATCGGTAAGGGAGCAATTTGTAGAACAAGTGCGGAACATCCAACGAGGCATTCAAGATGCAATTGATGGAGTTTTCGCCCGCATCCGTAACTATCTCAACTCCTTGGATCGCCCGGAACTTAACTATGATAGTATCAAGCGCGATATTCGCACTGTTTTTGACGATCCCCAGGCGGGATTTGATGCCCTGCGCGATCGCCTATCTTCTTTTGATCGTGAGACCCTAGTGGCAATTATGAGTTCTCGTGAGGACATCTCCGAGGAAGATGCCAACGGTATCATCGACCAAATTGAACGGGCCCGTAACACAGTATTGCAACGTGCAGAACGCATACAGCAAGAAGCACAACGCCGCCTAGAACAGGTGAAGCTTCAAGCGCAGCGGCAAGCAGAAGAAACCCGCAAAGCCGCAGCTACAGCCGCTTGGTGGCTATTTGCTACAGCATCGGTTTCCGCAGTTTTCTCTGCATTAGGGGGAGCGATCGCTGCAAAGCCGTAGTTTAACAAGTTTTCTCCGCTAAATTTTAAGCCTCCCATACAGGAGGCTTTTTTTTGTTCCGCAGACTTACACGCCATGCTCCTTAAACCATGCCAAAAGACGTTTCCAACCTTCTTTAGCTTCTTTCTCGCGGTAGGAGGGGCGATAATCGGCAAAAAATGCGTGGGGTGCATCGGGGTAGACGATAATTTCAGATTTGCTGCTGCTGGACTTCAGGCGATCGCGCATCTGCTCTACTGTATCTAAAGGAATACCCGTATCCTTACCACCATAGAGTCCGAGAACGGGGACTGTCAGTTTTGATGCAATATCAATGGGATACTTCGGCTGAAGTTCGGTAGCATCGCCCACCAATCGCCCATACCATGCCACACCTGCCTTCAGCTTAGGATTGTGTGCTGCATACAACCAGGTAATACGACCGCCCCAGCAGAAGCCTGTAATCGCCAATTTATTGGCATTACCCTTAGCTGATTTCACCGCCCAGTCTACTGTGGCATCGAGATCCGATAAGACCTGGGCATCTGGCACTTTGGCTACAATTGGGCGAATTTCGTCTATACTGCTTAATTTTGAGACATCCCCCTGACGGATGAATAATTCAGGTGCGATCGCTAAATACCCCAACTGAGCAAAGCGACGAGTGATATCCTGAATATGCTCGTGGACTCCAAAGATTTCCTGGATCACCAGGACAATGGGGAAATTGTCACCAGTTGCAGGTTCTGCTCTATAGGCAGGAATTTCCCCATCTTTAACAGGAATTTTCACTGCACCAGCTACCAACCCTTTGGTATCAGTGGTGATGACTTCGGCAGAAATGGGTTGCACAGCCAAGGCAAAACCCGTCGCCACGCTGGCTGTTGCAATAAATTTGCGGCGTGTTATTTCTTTCATGATCAAAATTGGCGAAAACTTTATTCTTTATTATCCGTACAGTACTATAGTGTATATACTACGGTTTAGCAATCACTTTACCGTAATATTGACTTTGTTTGCTACCTCAGTTTTCATCTGTATACAAATAGCGATCGCCTTATTTTTACCGATTTATCCAATCTTCTCCACCAGCTAACTGAATTAAATTTTCAGCCACAATTGTGGGTAACTCCTTAGGTGAATAGGAATAAGTTAGCACCAAAAACTTCAAAGCAGTCTGAATTAGCTGGTTTCTATCCACCATTTCAGCCAGTTGAAACTGACTATATTTCCCACTCATCACTTCCTCACTAGCATCAGCGATCGCATCTTCAATAATTTCTTCTTCTATCAAATTTTCCCATTCATCTAAATTAATATAGTAAGATGTTTTATTATCTTTGATATTCACTTTTTTAATTTCTCTGATGGAATTACGAATAGAATTTGCCCATGAACCAGTTAATCGTTGTTCTATTTGGTTCTTAATCAAATGAATCAGCAGAATCCTTAAATAAGCTTGAATATTCCGCAGAATAGCTTGTTTACTCATGCCCTCTAATTCATCAACAATTGCCAAGGCATCTGCATAACGTCCTTCCAAAATACTATTTTTTAGGTCTATTAGTTCCTGAGTCATTTTTACCGCCTACCTGCTTTCCAATCTTCTCCACCGGGTAGCTGAGTTAAAGTTTCAGCCACAACTGCGGGTAACTCTTTAACTGAATAAGAATAAGTTAGCGCCAAAAACTTTAAAGCAGTCTGAATAGTCTGATTTCTATCTACCATTTTAGTAAGTTGGAATTCATTGTACATTCCATTTAAAACTTCCACACTGGCATCAGGCACTGCTACTTCTATTTCATCTTCAATATAAGTATCCCATTCGTTTAAATTGATATAATATGATTTTTTATTGTCTTTGAGATTGAGTTTCTTAATTTCTATAAGTGAATTCCGAATAGAAGCTACCCAAGAATTTGTTAATCGCTGCTCTACTTGGTTTTTAATCAAATGAATCAGCAGAATCCTTAAATAAGCTTGGATATTTCGCAGAATAGCTTGTTTACTCATCCCCTCTAATTCATCAACAATTATCAAGGCATCTGCATAACGTCCTTCCTGAATACAAGTTCTGAGGTCTATTAATTCCTGTGTCATTTTTATTAACCTCAAAATTTCATCATCATAATTTGAATATAACAATTACTTCTGTTTCATTACTCAGGTAGATATCTTAACCATTAACAAACTCACAACTTGCACTCTTTCCCAAAACCGCCTCAAAATTCATTCTGAGGCTTATAGCTCAAGTTTTCTAAAGAAGACTGGGTAAAGGTTGTAGTCAACTTGAGTAGACTTGCGCTATAAAAGAAGAAATTTATTTCTTGACGGAATATAGGGTAGGTGCAAGATATAACTAAAGCGTATCCTTCACTTCTTCGCCTGTATCACTTGCAAACTACCACCAGAATATAAAGTGGGTTCACCCACTTCAAACCCCATCTCTGCCAATAATCCAGCTAAATCAGTTTTCAACAATTCCCAAGCTGTCTCCGTCTCAAACAACAGCAAAAACACTGACACCCCAGGCCAAAATATCGGATTCGTAGGAGCATGAAAATCCACCAGCGTGAACACCCCTCCTGGTTTCAGCACCCGATAAACTTCACTAATAATTTTTCGCAATTGCTGAGGTTGCATTTCGTGTAATGCAACGCTGGTATGCACCACATCAAACAGATTATCTGCAAATGGCATCTTTTCGGCAAAAGCTTCGACATAGGAAGCTTCAGGTATATTTTGCCGCGCCCGTTGCAAAGACTTGGGTGAGGCGTCCAATCCTGTTACATTTTGTGAAAATTTTACCAAAAATTGCGTCGTTTGACCACTGCCGCAACATAAATCTAAGACCTGAGTTTCTGAGTGAATTGTTAAGCCTTGCAAAGCAAGTTGCCGAAAACGGGCTTCACCACCTACACTTAAGGCTGCTAAACGAGAGATACCATCATACATCCACTGATAGCGGTAACTCCAATCCCTTAAAATTGTTACCATTGCATATTTCCTTGCTATTAAGCTTTATTATTTAATAAAGATATATATTGTTAACATTAGTAAAAAACCTGAAAAGATTGGGGGAAAGTAACTGCTATGGGTCGTGTAGGCGTCTTATTACTCAATCTCGGTGGCCCTGATAAGCTAGAGGATGTCGGGCCGTTTTTGTACAATCTATTTTCCGATCCGGAAATTATTCGCCTACCATTTCGCTGGTTGCAAAAGCCCCTAGCCTGGTTTATTGCCTCGCGGCGACTCAAAACCTCTCAAGAAAATTATAAGCAAATCGGTGGTGGTTCCCCACTGCGGCGAATTACAGAAGCGCAAGGGGAAGCTCTAAAAGAACAGTTGGGTTATTTGGGGCAAGAAGCCAATATCTACGTGGGAATGCGTTATTGGCATCCTTATACAGAAGAGGCGATCGCACAGCTTACCCAAGATAATATAGAACACCTGGTAATTTTACCACTCTATCCCCAGTTTTCTATCAGTACCAGTGGTTCCAGCTTCCGGCTTTTAGAAAAGCTTTGGCAAGAAGACCCAAAACTTCAGCCCATTGATTACACCGTCATTCCTTCTTGGTACAAAGAACCAGGCTACCTGCAAGCAATGGCGGAACTCGTAGCCCAGGAACTCGAACAGTTTCCTAATCCAGACGAGGTTCATATATTCTTCAGTGCTCACGGCGTTCCTAAAAGCTACGTTGAAGAGGCTGGCGACCCTTACCAGCAGGAAATTGAGGAATGTACTGCGCTGATTATGCAGACCCTCAATCGGCCCAATATCCACACCTTAGCTTACCAAAGTCGCGTCGGCCCAGTAGAATGGCTCCAACCCTATACTGAAGATGCCCTGAAAGAACTAGGCGCACAAGGTGTGAAGGATTTGGTTGTCGTACCGATCAGTTTTGTCTCAGAACACATCGAGACACTGCAAGAAATTGATATTGAGTATCGGGAAGTAGCAGAAGAATCAGGAATTCACAACTTCCGTCGCGTTCCTGCTCCCAATACCCATCCAGTGTTTATTAATGCACTTGCAGACCTGGTGATTGATGCGCTGAAAAACCCCAGTTTCAAGCTTTCGCAAGCTGCCCAAATCAAAAAAATGGTAAAAATGTACCCCCAAGAGCGTTGGGAATGGGGTTTGACTACTAGCGCTGAAGTATGGAATGGTCGGATTGCCATGCTGGGCTTCATTGCCTTAATCATCGAGCTGATTACCGGTCACGGCTTCTTGCATATGATTGGGCTTTTGCAGTAAAAGGCATTGGGCATGGGGCATTGGAAAACTCTTCCCTTATCCCCCGAAGTTGTGATCTAAGGAAGCCTGATACTTCAGACTTCTCTTTTAGTCCGCGATGCCCTATGCCCTATGCCCTTGTGATACCAGTCATACCACTGCTTCGCGCTACGAACTGCAAACCAGAGCAGTATTAAAGCAATTAATCCTCCTTGCCGGGGCGCACCAAAGGCAAAAAGTACTAGAGCTACACCTAAGATATCTTGAAGAAAGACTGCCCACAAAGGTAAGCCACGTAACCGATAGAACCAACCAACTTGAACTAGCTGGAGTACTAAAGCTAACAAACCCCCAATTAAGGCAATCAGCCAGTTTGGCGTTGCTGTTGCAGAAGCTACTCCTAACCCCATAATTGCTCCCACGAGAGGGGACATAAATAATTCAACCAGTTGTAGCAATCTTTGCCCCCATAGCTTTTTTGAGGCTAATAATTCAATTAAAGACCAACAGCTGAGGCAGCCTAATAAGATTGGTGGGGAAATGTGAGATAAAATTGGAACTTGTGACCATAAGCTACTACCCTGCAACAGTCCAATAATTAACAAAGGTATACCTATTCTCATTCCTGCTGCCGCAGAGGCTGAAAGTGTGGCTAGGATTTCAATCATTAGGGCACTCAGGGTGCTAGGTGAGCAAGTATTTGTTGTTTATACTACCCACTGCTGGTAATAATTCCAGCACTGAACTAAAATTTTAGGACTTACGCACACTCTACGAATTCTTGGCGCTCTTGGCGTCTTGGCGGTTCGATAAATTAAGCTTTTTAGCAATTTTTGCGTAAGTCCTGAATTTGTCGGACTTACGCAATACATTTATTCGTTGAGGTTAGGCATTAGGCATTGCTTAATTTTCCATGCCCTATACATGATCCATGTCCAGCTTAAGTACTTGATTTTTAGTTGCTCAAGCGTAAGTCCTAATTAATCAATTGGAAGTCCATTTGATTACCCATAATAAAATTTTCCATGTCTGTGTGTCTCCACGTCCCCCATGTACATTTGTAGGGGCGCAAGGTCTTGCGCCGCTACGTTCGCGGAGCGTCCCGCAGGGATGGGATGTTTTTTTAACTGGAATGTCCCTAAAGCTAAATACCCAACCTTTGGTAAACCTCTTCTAAATGCAGGAGATGCTGTTGGGGGTCAAAACTCACCTCAATTTCTGCTGGAGACAACTTTTGGGTAACACGAGAGTCTTTGCTAATTAAGTCGTGAAAATTGCCTTCTGGCTTATTCCAAGCAGCATGAGCGTTTTCTTGAACGATCGCATAAGCTTCTTCACGGCTGCTTCCCTTGTCTATCAAAGCAAGTAGCACTTTTTGGCTGAACACAACGCCGCCATAACAGTTGAGATTTCGTTCCATGTTCTCAGGATAGACCAACAGGTTTTTCACCAAGTCGGTTATTTCTACCAACATAAAGTGCGTCAAAGTACAAGCATCTGGCAAAATTACCCGTTCTACAGAACTGTGGGAAATATCCCTTTCATGCCAGAGAGCCACGTTTTCCAAGGCTGCACCTGCATGACTTCTGACGAGTCGCGCCATTCCCGTTAGCCGTTCCGAACGGATGGGATTGCGCTTGTGTGGCATTGCTGAGGAACCTTTTTGACCTTTGGCGAAGAATTCTTCAACTTCCAGAACGTCTGTTTTTTGCAGATTGCGAATTTCTACAGCAAAACGTTCGATGGATGCCGCTACCAAAGCTAATTGTTGCACATAGTCGGCGTGGCGATCGCGGGAAATAACTTGCGTTGAGGCCGTGTCGGGTTTGAGTCCAAGTTTTTGGCAAGCGATCGCTTCTACACGCGGTTCAACATTCGCATAGGTTCCTACTGCACCAGAAATCTTACCCACGGCAATAGTTTGGTGAAGAATTCTCAAGCGTTCTTGGTGTCGCAACACGTCTGCTAACCAGCCAGCTAGCTTGAAACCAAAAGTAATCGGTTCAGCGTGGATACCATGCGATCGACCAGCCATCACTGTATGACGATGTTCTTGAGCTTTTTGGCGAATTACCTGAATCAAGTCTTCCAAACGTTGCAATAATATATCTAGGCTGGCAACTAATTGCAGTGCTAAAGCTGTATCCAAAACATCCGAACTGGTTAAACCCAAATGAATATAGCGTCCGGCATCACCTACATATTCATTGACGTTTGTCAAGAAAGCGATGACATCGTGGCGGACTACAGCTTCAATTTCCAGCACCCTATCGGGGTCAAAATCTGCCTTGGACTTAATTTCCTCAACCGCCTCAGATGGAATATAACCCAGTTCAGCTTGAGCCTCACAAACAGCAATTTCGACTTGCAGCCAAGTTTTTAGCTTGTAGGTTTCACTCCACAGATTAGCCATTTCGGGCAAAGTATAGCGCTCAATCACAGTTCGGCACAGAATACAACCGTCATATTTTACAGTCTAATTAATGTAGATCACTTTTTAACGCTGTTTTTTGCTCAGGGACGGAACTAGTTTTTGAATTTGAGGTAATGATACTAATCCTACCGTCAGCCTCTATATATGCAAACTTCACATCTGCTAAAAATTCCACACCTTGCTGACGTAACTTGCTCATCAACTCATCGTCTGTAATTAACTCTCGTTGCAAATGACGCTGAATCATCCGACCATTTTTTACCAGTAGCAGTGGCGGCTGATTCATAAAACGTTGGAACTGGGGTATTTTGTAGCCTAACCAGTTCAGCAAATAGCTCCAAAAAATTACAGTTCCTACTAGAATCGCGCCCTCAGTAATCGATGTATAATTACTTGCCATAGCGTTTTGGGCAGCTTCAGCAAATAGCACAACTACTAATAAATCACTTATTCCTAGTGTTCCTAATTGTCGGCTAGGAAGGAAACGTAGGACTGAAAATAGTGCTAAATATACCAGCGAACCACGGATAATCAACTCTAAGACGCTAATGCTAGGAACAAAGATTGATTGCCAATTGATAAAAAACCATTTTTCCATTAGCACTGATTTTCTTCCTTTCTCAATAGATTCTGGAAAAAATCCAGTATCAGGTTATTTATCTGTAGTGTTATTTCATAAATCTGACTTTTATTAGAGGTGAAATCCTTCAATATTTATCAGACTTACAAATATAAAATCCCAGTATTCCGAGATTAAAATCGCTAATCTTTTCTTCTATTTTTTGAGCGTTTGGGCTTCTTAAAAGACTGGAATAAGCGATTAATCAAGTTAGAAGATGGCTTTTTATTTGTGGACGATCGCCCCGTTGGATTCGTGCCATTATCTTTGGTGTTATCAGACAGAGGTACGGCATCCTTCGTTGGGACTATACCGCTTCCATACCTTCTGGCATAAACTTGGGTAAACTCTGCACCGAAGAAAAGAATCTGTGCGGCATAGTTAACCCAAGCTAAAAGCACTACCAGTGAACCCGCAGCACCGTAGGTTGAACCAAAACTACCATTACCTAGATATTGTCCTAATAAAAACCTACCGATAGAGAATAAAAATGAGGTAATAACAGATCCAATAAAAACATCATTCCAAGTAATTTTGACATCTGGCAGAACTTTGAAAATTAACCCAAATAGTGCTGTAGTGATCGAAAAAGATAAAACAAAGTTAACTATTCGCCAGAGGAAATCAACACCGGGTAGGATGTTGCCAAAGTATGCTACTGCTGCTGCTAACCCTGTACTAATTACCAGAGAAACTAAAAGTAGAAAACCAATTCCGATCACCATTGCAAAGGACAAAAAGCGTAAACGAATCATGTTATTTACGCCGCGTCCGGGTTTTGGTTTGACTTCCCAAATCGTGTTGAGGGAATCTTGCAACTCGGTAAATAAACCAGTAGCGCCCACTAGCAGAACTACAACACTAATAATGGAAGCGATCGCTCCTGTTTGTGGTTTGTTAGCATTCTGAATGGCTGTTTGGATAAATTGTGCCCCATCTTTACCGACTAAACCTTGAATTTGTGCAACAATTTGACCCCTTGCTGCCTCTTCTCCAAATACTACCCCTGCGATCGCAATTACAATAATTAACAACGGGGCAATGGAAAAAATTGTGTAGTAAGCTAACGCTGCCGCTAACCGTGAAGCTTTATCATCACTCCATTCTTTGAATGTCTCTTGTAATAACTTCCACATCGCCTGTAAATTCATCCAATCAGTCTCCTTAGAGAATGTCGCTTACTTCCTGATATATTTGATACTTATTTATTAAGTAACGGCATCCACCCAAAGGAGTTTGTGTAGCGTCCTGAAGGAGGAATTTAGTAGAGTCGATAATTTCCTTGATGGCAATATCTATAAATAATTTGCTTTTTGATAAACAATAGGTAGTGCGATCGCTTTAATATATAAAATGCCGTGAAAGCGATTGCATAATTGCTTGATTGATTAGTTATTAGTAAGAGCGCTTTTGAAGTGGATACCTTGCCTCTTGTAGCGCAGAAAAACTTTCTTATATCAGACTTTAAACTCTTCTTCTCTGTGCATCTGTCTTGAAAAGTCTAATTTATATCATGTCCGAAAAATTAGTTGTAATATGTCATTAAGTTGTAATCAACTCCCCGATCCGCACCATCTGAGAAGTTCCAAAGGTTGAGTTGTCCCCCTAGTACAGCAGGGCGTAAATAAACAGACCATTGAAAAGCCCTAAAGAGCTTATTCCATAATACTTTTGAGTTTTTACTTTTGTACTTTTGACTTCCGCCTTGCGGTACTAGCCTCAACCTTTAACAGACTTAAGCCATCATCACAAGATTCCTACTGCATTCTATCGATTGTGCGATACTGGATTGCTTCTGCTACATGATTGGTTTTTAGCTCATCGTCTCCGGCTAAATCTGCAATAGTCCGCCCTACTTTGAGAATGCGATCACTCGCTCTTGCAGATAAACCTAATTTTCTAATGGCTATTTCTAATAAACTGCGGCTAGCATCATCTAGCTTGCACCATTTCTGGAGATGACGACTTTGCATGTGGGCATTGCAACGCAGATTTGGTTCTTCTTGGAAGCGGGTAATTGCGCGATCGCTTGCTTGTTGCACTCGTTGTAGTACTGTTATTGATGCTTCTCCCGTAGGTTGTTGGGTAATTTCTTCTGGTTTCAAGCGATTCACCGCAACTTGTAAATCAATTCGATCCATCAATGGCCCAGAAAGTTTTGCCCAATATTGCTCGCGTTGACGGGGAGAACAAGTACATTGTTGAATGGTATCACCATAATAACCGCAAGGACAGGGATTGGTACTCGCCACCAAAGTAAACTGCGCGGGAAACATTACCGATAGTTTGGTGCGGGAAATCGTGACGTAACCATCTTCTAAAGGTTGACGCAGAAATTCTAAAACATCTCGTTTAAACTCAGTTAATTCGTCAAGAAACAGCACGCCCCTGTGAGATAATGAGATTTCCCCAGGACGAGGAAAGCTACCGCCACCCACAAGAGAAGGCCCGGATGCTGAGTGGTGGGGGCTGCGAAAAGGGCGATCGCGTACCAATGAACCGCGATTTTTCAATAAACCAGCCACCGAATGGATGCGAGTCACTTCTAAAGATTCGGCAAAACTTAAGGGCGGCAAAATTCCTGGTAAGCGTCGTGCTAACATGGTTTTCCCACTCCCAGGCGGCCCAACAAAAATTAAATTATGCCCACCAGCAGCAGCAATTTCTAAGGCACGACGCGCATGAGCTTGTCCTTTCACATCATGCAAATCTGCGCCAGGGTAGGATACTGCTGCTATTTCCGTTGTGCCATCGATCTGCACAGGTTTGTAACGCCCTGGATTATTTAAAAAATCCACCACCTCAGACAGATGTTTGCAGCCGTAAACAGCCAAGTCTTGAACCACAGCCGCTTCTTGGGCATTATCAGCAGGGAGAACTAAACCTGCAATTCCCATCTTTTGGGCTGCTGCTGCGATCGGTAAAACACCAGCCACCGGGCGCAAGCTGCCATCTAAAGAGACTTCGCCCAAGAATAGATAATCCCCCAATAAATCAGCGCTAACTTGCTCAGAAGCCGCCAAAATTCCCACACTAATAGGCAAATCGAAACAAGGGCCTTCTTTGCGTAAATCTGCCGGAGTTAAATTGATCACAATTTTTCGCATGGGAAAGGCAAAACCTGCATTCTTCAGGGTTGCTTTGACTCTTTCTCTGGATTCTTGAATCGCTGAATCTGGCAGTCCCAAGACAACAATTCCCGGTAATCCCCCTGACACATCGACTTCCACCCCTACTTTGACGGCATCGATGCCCACAATTGATGCACTCCAGACTCTGGCAAGCATTTATTATATAACAGTAAACCTTTCAAATCTCTAGCAGATGAGTTGCTAAATTGGCATTAGTGAAACTACAGAGACGATTTTCTGATCAAAATAGTTAAATAGCACTTTCTGACTATTTTCTTGTTAATAAAACATTTTGAAAAGAACCAGTCTAACTAACTGCAACAACAGCACCGTCATTTACTAACTTCCCATCTTCCATGTAGACGATGCGATCGGCAATATCTAGAATGCGGTTGTCATGAGTAACCAAGAGAATCGTACAATCCTGTTCTTTAGCTAGTGTTTGCATCAAGTTGACCACATCTCGTCCCGATTTACTGTCAAGGGCGGCGGTGGGTTCATCCGCTAAGACAATTTTAGGACGACCAACTAGAGCACGAGCGATCGCAACTCTTTGTTTTTGTCCTCCAGATAAATCATCAGGATAATAATTCAGGCGCTCTCCTAATCCTACCTCCTCTAACATCTGGGCTGACCGAGTTATCATTTCAGGTTGGGAAATATTTTTGTGCAATTCCAAGCCCATTCTGACGTTTTGCAACGCACTCAGGCTACCGTGCAAATTGTGCGCTTGGAAAATATAACCATTACTGCGTCGCGCTTGGGTGAGTCGTCTGGCGTTAGCGCCACAGAGTTCTTGTTCCAAAACCTGCAAACTACCAGATTGGGCAGAACGTAAGCCGCCGACTAAAGTGAGAAGTGTAGTTTTACCAGAACCAGAAGGCCCAGTCATAATAATAATTTCGCCGGCGTTAATATCCAGATTGATATCAAAGAGAACTTGCTTACGAAGTTGACCATGACCGAAGTAGTGGTCAAGATTTTTGACAGAGATAACAGGAAGCATAACAATTTTAGATTTTAAATTTTAGATTTGGAATTATTAATTATCCCAATGCCCCATGCCGATTTTTTAAAACATATCTGCGGGGTCGGCGGACTGTAATTTACGAGTAGCGATCGCACCTGAAATTAAACACATAATCATAGTCAGCACTAACACTGTCAACGCTCGTGCTAAGGTCATATATACAGGTAAATTCGTAGCATTACGAGTCATATGGTAGAGTCCCAAGGGCACAATTGCTCCTGGGATAAAGCCCAGTACTGCCAGAATTACTGCCTCTTCAAACACCACACTTAGTAGGTAAAGATTGTTATAACCCATTGCTTTGAAGGTGGCATATTCCTTCATATGGGCATTCACATCTGTAGAAAGAACTTGATAGACGATAATTACCCCTACCAAAAACCCCATTGTTACACCTAGACTGAAAATAAACCCAATGGCAGTGTTTTTTTGCCAATAGTCTCTCTCAAAGGCGATAAATTCATCGTGAGTCAAAACTTTGACATCCTTACCCAGGTAAGATTTCAAGGTGTTTGCCACTTGCTTTGGGTCATAGCCTGGTTGTAGCTGAATCAAACCTAAACTTACACTGCTTGCCTGTTGTCTGGGAAATAATCGCAAAAAGTTATCATCGCTGGTAATCAAGCTACCATCTGCGATAAAAGAAGCTCCAACCTTAAATAAGCCATTAATAGTAATTGTGCGTCGTTCTATTTCGGTTGTGACGGGTTTTCCCTGCTCAATTTGGGCGATTACCTCTGTATAGTCTCCTCTAGAAGCACTGTCGAACAAGACGCTATCTGGTAACTTAATCACGTCCAAGTTGCGGTTAACTTCTGGTAAGTCAAAAAGTTGCTTGTCAGGATTGAACCCTATAACTAATACTGCTGTTTCCTGGTGCGTTTGGGGATTTTTCCAATCGAGAAAGTTGAGATACATTGCTTCGGCCGACTTCACCCCCGGCATATCCATTGCCTGGTACAGTCGCCGCCGAGGAAATGTAGACATATTTGCCAGGTTACGAGCTTGGGGACTAACTAACATGATGTCTCCCTGCATACTGGCATGTAGCCTGGTGTTACTGTCAAACAGTGCATTCTGAAACCCTAGCTGCATGAACATGAGAACATCGGCAAAGGCAATGCCTGACAATGCCACCAAAAAACGCCCTTTTTCATGACTCAATTGCAGCCATCCTAAAGGTGTCCGCCGCCGCAGTTGCTGGATAAATCCAATCACAGTTCAATCACCGCCTTGACTTGCAGATTAGTTAAGCTAGTAGCTTCTTGGCTAGATAGTCGATTTAGTTGCACATGAACTTCCACAACTCTGGCATCAATATTGCTAGAGGGGTCGGCATTGATGACATTCTGCCGCTTTATTTGCATACCAACCCAATCTACCCTTCCCAATAATTCATGAGCTAGGGAATCGCTACTGATCCGCACTCGTTGCCCCGGACGCACTTTCTTGATATCACTTTGGTAAACTTCTGCTACCGTATACATTTGGTCGGTTTGACCTAAATCCACAATTCCTTGATTACCAACAGTTTCTCCCGATCGCGTATTAATCTCCAAAATTCGACCAGGTTTAGGAGCCAGTACGTATGCCTGTGCTAGTTCTGCTTTAATTTTATCGGCGGTGGCTTGAGCGCTGTCTATTTCTGCTTGTGCAGTTGCTACATCTGTTGGACGCACTTCGGCAGTTTGGTTGAGGGTAGCTTTTGCCTCATTAATTTGCTGTTGCAAGGTGGCTGAAGTTTTGTTCTGGTTGGCTTTTGCCTCATTAATTTGCTGTTGCAAGGTGGCGATAGTTGTTCTCTGGGTAGCTTGGCTTTCCAGCAACTGCTGAGTGGAAGTTTCTGCACTCAAGCGTCTCCTGTCAACTTCCTGACTGGAAATTGCTCCTTGTTGGTATAAAGTCTCGTAGCGTTGGGCGTCAGCTTGGGCATTACCTTTCTCGGCTGTTAAGCGAGCCACTGTTGCTTTTAACTGCTGTTTTTGACCCTCTAGTTCCGCTTCTAGGCGATTAATTGTGGCTTGCTGAGTTTTGATATCTCCCTCTAGTTCAGCTTGTATACGGCTCACAGAGGCTTGCCGCGCCCCAATTTCTCCCTGTTTCGCTCCCGCTCTTACTTGGGCAAGACGGAATTTGGCTACTTGGACTTGTTTTTCTGCTTCACGCAAACTTCCTTGTAAGCGATCGCGACTGTCCATAACCGCAATTACCTGCCCAAATCTTACTCTATCCCCTTCTTTAACCAAGAGTTGTTCAACGCGATTCCCTTCATTCGAGGTAGGTGCAGAAAGTTTTATCACCTCTCCTTTCGGTTCCAACCGTCCCAATGCTGTTACTGTTTTTACCACTGCCTTGGGTAATGCTGATGTCTCTTGCGGCTTATTAGCTCTACTTTGAAACTTTTGTATCGCATAAACACTTACTACACCCAGTAAAAAAGATGCTAGCATTGCTAACAAAACAGGCAATCTGAAGATATTTTGGGAAAACCGGGATTCATCTAGCTTTAAGTTTCGCTCCATAGCACCCATCTTATACTAGTGGACAATAAAACTAAACCGTATAGTTTTATAATACTAAACTAAATGGAGTAGTTTAGTCAATATCGCGTAGCTAAAGTTGTTACTAATTTGTCCTACATACCAAATCTATATAAAGATGCATATAATTAGCCTGCAAAGGCAGGCTTGGTATAGCAATTATCGTTTACGTGAGGTACACCCGTAGGGGCACGGCATTGCCGTGCCCCTACACCTCGTGATGTAACGTTGTACTGCATCTGAATGGGAACCGCTATAAGTCTAGTCCAAAGCTTCTAGGCTATGGGCATAATATGTAGGCTCACAGAGAATTGGAAAAAGCCAATGAAAGGATAAAGCCTAAAGAAAGAAAAATTTATTTTAGAGCAATTCTCTTATTGAGATTGATTGCAAAGGCGAAAGGATTTTTAATTTTAATTTGAATTATTTTTAAGATGGTTCCACAGCACAGGATGATTAAAAAATGACCCACATAAAAATTAACGAAGTTGAGCGGGAGGGTTCAAGCGATAAAGTCGAAAAAATTTTACAAGGGGCGATGCAAGAGTTTTTGGCACATGGCTATGCTGGTGCAAGCATGGATCGGGTAGCGGTAGGAGCAGGCGTTTCTAAAGCGACAGTTTACAGCCACTTTCACGATAAAGAAGGACTTTTTAAAGCACTAATGGAGCAACTAGCACGAAAGCGGTTTGAGTCAGTTTTTGGCACACAACCTCTTGAGGGAGAACCCGATATTGTCCTGCGGGAGTTGTTAACAAAAGCCTTGACACAGATGCTCAATGACAAGGAATTTCAGGGATTTCAGCGAGTGCTGATTGGGGAGTCTGCTCGTTTTCCAGAGTTATCTCAGGTTTTCCTCAGTTGTATTGCTAAACCTGGGAGCGAGATTATCAGTCAATACCTGGCTTCTCGCCAGGAACTCAATATTCCTGATCCAGAGGCAATGGTATGGATTTTGATGGGGTCAATAGTGCATTTAGTGATTGCTCAGGAGATTATGCATGGCAAAGATATTATTCCGATGGAAAGCGATCGCTTGATTGATGCCTTGACACACTTAATCACTAAATGCGCCGATTGATTAGCTATCTCCCGGCGCTTATTCAGTCGTAAGGTCAAATTCACCTTGAGTAACAGTTGACTGTTTTCTCGATAAAAGCTCCAGTCTTGCCTCCGGTTTTTTCCTTCCTTACCGTTGAACCTAGAATCCCACGGCTTTACGTGAAAACCAGCTAACGCCGTCTTTTCATAGCCGTGGGAGTATCAATTAGAGGCGGGGGGTAGGGGGCAAGGCAGAACAGCGCTCAAATATCAGAAGATTCCGCCCCTAATAGTGGCTGCTCGTACTGAAAATCCTTTTTCTCCCTTGCCCCCTTGCCTTTATTTTGTCGAAGGCTGCTATAAATACATCCTCCAGCAATTGCAAGATTAACTAGGCAGGAATCACTTGAACAATTAGTGAGCGTTTATCCAGCGACTGGATTTTACCTACTTGACTGAGATCATTTGCAATTCTGTCTAGCAGTTCTCCAGCTTGGTCGCGATATTGATGTTCTCGGCCTCGTAAACGAATGGCAAATTTCACTGAATCGCCTTTACTCAACCACTCAACTGCTTTCTGAATGCGTAAATTGTAATCAGCCACACCCACGTTTAGACCGAACCGAACTTCCTTTACCGTGGGTCTAGCACTCTGGCTTTGACGTTTTTTCTTTTGATATTGAAGCTTGCCATAGTTAAGAATCTTGGCGATTGGAGCCTCTTTGCCTTGAGAGACTACAACCAAGTCAAGCTCTAAGCTCTCGGCTAACTGTAGCGCCTCATTGGTGTCGATCAGACCACGATTGTTATTCTCATGGTCAATCAAGAAGACATGAGGTGACTTGATTTGCGAATTAATCAGTTGCTTTTGGATTGCGATAATGAATTTCTCCCAATTGTTTAACACATTATTTTGCAAGTAATGCTAATTTAACACACCACTGAATTAGAGCAACTTTAAGGACACAATGGACTGTAATCTGTTAGAATGCACAGCTGCGGCACTCGCTCTCAGTCTTTGCGCTACTGCCCATCCAGCCTTTCAATGATTTTTTATCCGTCCGCCTAAGACTGACGCCGCCATTGGCGACAGGCCGATGTTATTTTTGGAGTTTTATGTCTTTTTCTACTCTCGGCTTGTCCAATGAAATTATCCGTGCCGTTACTGAACGAGGGTACACCGAACCCACGCCAATTCAGATCCAAGCGATTCCTGCCGTCTTATCGGGTAGCGATTTGCTAGCTGGGGCACAAACTGGCACTGGAAAGACCGCTAGTTTTACCCTGCCGCTCCTACATCGGTTGTCGGCTGATAAGAGCATCAAAGGTACATCTAATGGCTACCGGCCGATCCGGGCGCTGATTCTTACCCCGACTCGTGAACTTGCCGCACAGGTGGAAGAAAGCGTGCGCGAGTACGGCAAATACTTGCAGCTAAACTCGATGGTGATGTTCGGCGGAGTCGGTATTAATCTGCAAAAACAACGTTTGAAGAACCGAGTGGATATTCTAGTCGCTACTCCAGGGCGACTGCTAGACCACGTACAGCAGGGCACGCTCAACCTGTCGCATATTGAGGTTTTGGTGCTAGATGAAGCAGATCGGATGCTGGATATGGGCTTTATTCATGATATCCGCCGCATCCTCTCACTCCTGCCCAAACAGCGACAAAATTTGCTATTCTTCGCTACTTTCTCGGACAAAATCAAGACACTGGCCGCCGGACTGCTCAATCACCCAACGATGATTGAGGTAGCACGCCGCAACGTTGCTGCCGACACGATCGCCCAGAAAGTTTACCAGGTAGACCGTGACAAAAAACGCCAATTACTTGCTCACCTGATTCGGCGAGATAATTGGTATCAAGTGTTAGTGTTCACTCGCACTAAGTATGGCGCTGACCGTTTGGTTAAACAGCTGGCTGAAGACCGCATTCAAGCCCTGGCAATCCACGGTAACAAGAGCCAGCCGGTGCGTACCAATGCTCTGGCAAAGTTCAAGAATGGCAGCTTACAAGTATTGGTGGCGACGGACATTGCTGCTAGGGGTCTTGATATCAGCGAACTGCCCCATGTAGTCAACTTCGATCTGCCCAATGTACCGGAAGATTATGTTCATCGCATTGGGCGGACTGGTCGCGCTGGCGCATCAGGTGAAGCCGTATCGCTGGTGTGTGTCGATGAATACCCTCTATTGGCAGATATTGAAAAACTGATCGAGCAGCGCTTGCCGAAGGAAGTGGTCGCTGGCTTTGGCCCCAACCCTGATACCAAGCCTGAACCAATCCCAAATGGACGCCAACACAGACCGAAACCACAAGGTGACAAGCGTCTGGGCCGTACTGCTAAACCCTCACCACAGACATCGGTTAAACGTAAGGTAGCGCCACCTGCCACGAATGGCGATAAGTCTGGTACTCGTTCGTCTGCATCGCGCCGTTCTGCTAAACGCGATCGCTAATTTTCTTTAGCTGTTCAACTGGAAAACCTCGCTTCCATTCCTCTCTCTTAAGAGGAGAGAGGCTTTGAATTTTCCCCCCATTGCCTTGTAGGGAAGAGGACTAGGGGGTTAGGTTTCGCTGTCTTCTTTTCCACATAACGTGAAAAGTCATTTATAATGCAATACGCTTGGGTTAAGGCTAAAATCCTTTGTGAAAGTCAATTTTTTTAATTTAACTACAGAGGCGCAGAGAAGACAGAGAGAAGAAAAAATGCTTAACTCAACTGTATTGATTTCTAATCAAGAATTAGGTTGGGGGTAAGTGCGAGTCTACAACAACTCTGTGATGGAAAATAACCGTTGTCGGTCTATTTTTTGAAGCTTGATTTTTTCGGCGTAGAAAGCCTGATAATAAGATTGATACCGCTCTGGTTCAGCTTCTGGATCGGTTTGTTGCCATAGTTCCAAAAAGTGGCGATAGCGTTTTTCAAGCATTACCAAATCCATACAAGCGATCGCAGCTTGAACCACTTGCGGAGTCCGAAGTATTTCTTTCTGGTTTTTTTCATTTACATGAAATAAATGGGAAATTAACCCCATCTCACTGCCAAATTCTAAGAACTGGTCTTGCAGGCGGGAAATTAAATCTGGTGGAAACGAAAAATTTTTCGTCTCTCCATCACTAAATGAAATTTCTAAAATCTGTTGCCATAAAAATCGGTGGTGAGAAAGACTAAATTGCAAATCTCGTTCTTCTAGTTCGTCACTAATCGCTTGACGCTGTTCAGGACAATGCAAGTAAATTCGCAGTAATAAGGCTTCTGCGTGTTCTAAAAGACTGCGTTCACTAGGAAGTGGGGAGTGGGATTTGCTACCTCCCCATGCTTTCTTCGCTGATACGGGCTTAGTGTATGTAGCCGCAGGGGGAGCAATTTGAGTTAGCAGATTTTCGACTCGTAGAGGTATAAGTCTGGTTTCTCCCAAGCTGAGTATTTCTGCACAGTAAGAAACATAATAGTTGCGTGTATCGCTATTAGCTATATTTTTAAGTAATTTGACTAATTGCTGAGTTACTTGCTGAAAATCAGTAGCCTGTCTCAAGTCGCGGTCTTGAATAATTTGCTGAATCTGCCAATCTAGCCAAAGTGGCGCATTCTTTAGCAATTCTCCATAATCTTCTGATGTATGACTATACAAGTATTCATCAGCATCTTTACCATCGGGTAAATTGAGAATTTTTAGCTGAACTTCACCTTTGTATGCTAATTCGGCAATTTCACCGATCGCTCTTTCGGCGGCATTGATTCCGGCTTTATCAGCATCAAAGTTGAGTACTAGTTCTTTCGATTCGGTGTAGCGTAATACTAACCGCACTTGTTCTAAGCTTAAGGCAGTACCGAGGGAAGCGACGGCGTTATTAATACCAGCGGCGTGGAGAGCGATCGCATCAAAATATCCCTCTACCACCACGGCTTGATCCTGTTGGGAAATCCCAGCTTTGGCTTGATCGAGGGCAAATAATGTTTTACTTTTACTAAAAAGTTCGGTTTCTGGTGAATTCAGATATTTAGGTTGCTCATCCGTCAGGGTTCTAGCACCAAAAGCAATGACGCGCCCTTGGACATCACGGATAGGAATCATTAGGCGATCACGAAATACATCATAATAACCGCCCCCTTCCTTGCGTGGCTTAATTAATCCCGCTTTTTCGAGTATCTGCACGGGCAAACGTTTATCTTCCACTAGATAGCGATGGAGAGTTTCCCAACCTGCGGGAGCATAACCTAAACCAAATTGCTGTATTGTTTCTTCTTTAAGTTGACGGTTAGATTGCAAATATTGAATTGCCTTTTGCCCTTGTGATTGTCTAAGGGCGTGTTGATAAAACTGCGCGGACATTGCCAGAACTTCATACAACTGCTCACGCAAAGAAAGCTGACGCTGTAATTCTTGGCGTTGTTCGGGTAAGAGTGTTTGCACAGGTACTTGGTAACGCCGTGCTAAATCCAGCACCACGTCAGCAAAAGAACGCTTTCCCAACTCCATCACAAACTTAATTGCATTTCCCCCAGCTTGACAGCCGAAGCAATAGTACATTTGCTTGGTCTGACTAACAGTGAAACTGGGAGATTTCTCATCATGGAAGGGGCACAAACCGACAAAATCCTTTCCACGTTTGCGTAAAACTACGTACTCTGAGACGACATCTACAATATCAGCCCGTAGTTTAACTTCCTCAATTGTGTCTGGGTGCAAGCGGGGAATTTGCATTGTAGTCTATTTATGAAGTCATGGGTTGGTAATTAACACTGCGGTACATTTCCCAACTGATAGCTATTATATTCTTGTTGCTAGACCAAAAATAATGTATAAGATTGTTTACACTTAATTGGATCAGAGGAAATACTGAAAATGGGACGTATTTTTATATCAGCGGCTCATGGAGGCAAAGAAGCTAGAGGAATCGATCCAGGTGCGATCGCAGGTGGTACAACTGAAGCTAAAGAAATGATTCTGCTCCGGGATTTGATTGTCACGGAACTAAGAGCGCGGAATTTGGAAATTTTAGCAGTCCCTGATGACTTGAGTGCCGCCCAAACTATCACCTGGATCAATTCCCGTGGCCGCCGGGGTGATATCGCCCTAGAAATTGAATCTGATGCGGCTAACAGCCCTTCTGTGCGTGGGGCTAGCGTCTTCTACATTGCTAATAATAGCGATCGCAGAAGCAATGCTGAACAGTTGCTAGTGGGGTTATTGCGCCGCGTACCCCAATTACCGAATCGGGGAGTCAAGCCAGATACAGATAGTGGATTGGGTCGTTTAACATTCTGTCGCCAGACAACGCTTCCAGCTTTGGTGATGCAAGTGGGGTTTCTCAGCAATCCAGAGGATCGGGCTTTACTGCAAACTCGCCGCCGCGATTTTGCTTTGGGAATTGCCGATGGACTAGTAACTTGGAGTCGTGTGATTGACCCCACTCCTGGAACTCCGGCAGAACCAAATTATCCAGCAATTAATATCAATATTAATGGCCAAAATTACTCAGAGCAAGGAGTTTTAGTTAATGGTAATGCTTACATTCCCATTGATTTAGTAGACCTTCTGCGGATTGACCTTTCAAAAGCAGCTAATGTCAATCGGATTAGCTATCACAAAGTAGTTTATGTCAAAGCGGTCGAACTGCGAGATTTTAATGTTGCAGTCACTTGGGATGCTGCAACTCGTACTGTCAGCTTGCGATCAAATTTGGTAGTTTGCCCTGGTCAATTTTCGCGGGTGATGTCGAACGGTAATACTTCCGAAGTCCAGTTACAATTATTTATTAGAAACAATAATGAAAATGCTTTAGTCAAGTTTCCTGACATCCCAAAACTTTATCGGGAAGAAGCAAGCATAGAGGGAGTAAACTATGATATTGCCTTTTGCCAAATGTGTGTAGAAACTGGATTTTTACGGTTTGGTGGTGACATTAAACCTGAGCAAAATAACTTTGCCGGCTTAGGTGCGATCGGTGGTGGTTCAGAGGCTGCATCTTTTGCAAGTGCCAGAATTGGGGTGAGGGCACACATCCAACATTTGAAAGCTTACGCTAGTTTAGAACCTTTGGTACAAGAAGTAGTAGATCCACGGTTTCGCTTTGTCACACGCGGGATTGCGCCATTAATTGATCAGTTATCAGGACGGTGGTCAGCAGATATAGATTATGGTACAAAAATTTCAGCAATGCTCAAACGATTATATGAATCAGCAGGACTTCTTTGAGTATTGAGTAACTTGTTATAGCAATTTTTAGGGTATTATGTTTCACCTCTAGTTTAGCAGATTATGGGGATGCAGCACAGATTCCTTATGCAATTTACCAAAGTTTAAGTAAGTCAGTGAGAAAAATTCCATGTATATGAAACAATATAAATCTGAACTTGAAGTTGGGTGTGTTACAGAAATGTTTAGTATTAATAAATTTACTATAAAAATAGTTAAACATATCTTACAATTTGGGTTAACTGCCTAAAGATAATCATTATAAATTCATTTCCCAAAATTCTAAAAAATATCTTCAGCCTTTTGCTCAAAAATGATTATCCAGTTTTGAATAGCTGTCTTTTTGTTAAGTGTTGGTTCGTTTAAAGCAGATTGCAAGTTAATGAAGTACAAAAATACCCCTCCCTAACCCTCCCCTTAGAAAGGGGAGGGAACTAGATTGGGAATTTCCCCCCAATACATCGGGGGGGGTAAGGATGTACTTCATTTAGATGCAAAATGCTGTATACACTGGATAATAATTTAACAAATATTTGTGATTTATTTAACTGATTTAGGACTTACGCAGACTCTACGAACTCTTGGCGTTCTTGGCGTCTTGGCGGTTCGACAAATTAAGCTTTTGGGCGATTTTTGCGTAAGTCCTATGATTAAATAATACAATATTTGATGTATATATTTCCACCTTTTTCAAAGCCAACACTCATCGAAATCAAGAAATATTCCAGAAGATTTATCATCCGTTGAATCAATTAATACAGAGGTATTAGTTAAAAATTACTATTCATTTAAATAAAATTATAGTTAATAAATAATTTATGGCATATTTTGCGCGATCGCACTATACAAAATACCTAAAATTTTCTTAATATCCTTAATATAATATTCACTCAAATCAATCGAAACTACATTAACTTCAAGTTTGAGAAATTGCCAGATAGTACCGATAGTAACAGCACCATATATAGCTTTTATTTGATTTCCACCTCTCTCGTTAAATAACTGAGCAGCTACCATTTCGGCAATACATTGTGCTAAACCAGACCTCAAATTCTCATTTTTACTTTCTACTAAGACAATCACCGGACTACGGACAAGTAACTGCTCCGAAGAAAGACTCAAAATAAAATCACAAAACCCATTTAGTCCCCGTTGGCTATCAACAGTAAAATCAACTCCAGAAAACAAACTTATTTGATAATTAAATTTACGTCTAATTTCTAATAAAATTGGACTAATTATCATTTCACTCCGAGCTTTTTCTGTACTTATTGCTATAGCTAAATCAACATTTTCTTTCAAAATAGTAGATAATAAATCACTACATTCTTGCTCCTGTACACTTGCAAATAATCCAGATGACTCGTGGATGACTAAACCAAAAAAATCAATAGTTTCAATAAGTTTAAAATCACTATAAGCCATCAAACTTACTTCTTTGCCTTATAACTGAATCCTATATCATAAAGTTTAGATCATCCAGTGTGAAGCGTTTAGCCTGAGCAATACTCATGAATCTTCCTCCTAAGGGAAATGCGTAGACGCGTAGCGGTTTGTCGTTAGACATCGCCCTTATATTCTAAATGTGCCAGAAATTGGTATGCTAAAGACCGAGACTCGCTATGAAAGCAAACAATGCCTGCGCCTACTATCAATCCCACGATCACTGCCTTTCCCTTGAGTGCCGTAGTCGGTCAAGAAGCAATTAAATTAGCCTTGCTGCTAGCCGCAGTTGATCCTGGTTTGGGGGGAGTAGCGATCGCAGGTCGTCGCGGTACGGCAAAATCTGTAATGGCTCGTGCTATCCACGCTCTACTACCGCCCATTGAAGTTGTCAAAGGTTCAATCAGCAACTGTGACCCCAATCACCCCGAAGAATGGGATGATCAACTATTGGCGGAGTCCGCAGACAAAGACATTCAAGATGTTCCCGTCGAAATTATCCCAGCGCCTTTTTTGCAAATCCCTCTAGGTATCACAGAAGACCGACTATTAGGTTCAGTGGATGTTGAAAAGTCGGTAAAACAAGGTGATACTATTTTTCAGCCGGGGTTACTCGCTACAGCAAACCGGGGTGTACTGTACGTAGATGAAATTAATTTATTAGATGACCAAATATCAAATCAACTGTTAACAGTATTATCTGAGGGACGCAACCAGATTGAACGGGAGGGAATTAGTTTTCAGCATCCGTGTAAATCCCTGTTTATTGCCACATACAACCCAGAAGAAGGTGGATTACGGGAGCATTTGCTAGATAGAATTGCGATCGCCCTCTCTGCTGATGGTGTACTCGGCTTAGATCAAAGAGTAGCAGCAGTTGAGGTTGCGATCGCCTATTCTAAATCTCCCCAAGACTTTCTTCAGCAGTACAACGAAGATTTAGACTCCCTCAAAACCCAAATCATCTTGGCACGGGAATGGTTGAAAGAAGTAACCATCACACATGAACAAATTGCCTACTTGGTGGATGAGTCTATTCGCGGAGGAGTTCAGGGACATCGCGCCGAGTTATTCGCCACGCGGGTTGCTAAAGCTGCTGCGGCTTTAGAGGGACGAACAACAGTTAATGCTGAAGATTTGCGCCGTGCTGTAGAACTGGTAATTGTACCACGTGCCACAGTTGTGCAGACACCGCCACCCGAACAAGCACCGCCACCGCCGCCACCACCGCCGCAACAGAATCAAGAAGAACCCCAGGACGAATCAGAAGAGGAACAAGAAGAACAAGAAGAACAAGAAGAACAAGAAAATCAAGAGCAAGAACCCCCTAGCATCCCGGAAGAATTCATTTTTGATCCGGAAGGGGTAATCCTTGATGACAACGTGCTGTACTTTACTCAAATGGCGAAGCGGCAAGGTAAATCTGGTAGTCGCAGTGTCATATTTTCCGATGACAGGGGACGCTACATTAAGCCGATGTTGCCCAAAGGGAAAGCGCGACGCATTGCAGTAGATGCCACCCTGAGAGCTGCGGCTCCTTATCAAAAAGCCCGAAGAGAAAGACACCCAGACAGAAAAGTTATTGTCGAACAGCCTGATATTCGGTCGAAACGCCTAGTACGCAAAGCCGGGGCGTTGGTAGTATTTGTGGTAGATGCTTCTGGCTCAATGGCCCTGAATCGAATGCAATCGGCTAAAGGTGCGGTAATGCAACTGTTAACAGAAGCTTATCAAAACCGTGACCAAATAGCATTGATTCCCTTCCGAGGAGAACAGGCGGAGGTGTTATTGCCTCCAACACGTTCCATTGCTTTGGCGCGTAACCGCTTGGAAAGGTTGCCCTGTGGTGGGGGTTCACCCTTAGCGCATGGTTTAACCCAAGCTGTGCGCGTCGGCTTAAATGCCCAGATGAGTGGAGATATTGGGCAAGTTGTGCTTGTAGCGATCACTGATGGGCGGGGTAATATTCCCTTAGCGCGTTCTTTAGGTGAACAACTAGAACCAGGAGAAAAGCCAGATATCAAAGGGGAATTATTAGAAATTGCTGCCAGAATCCGTGCTTTGGGGATGCAACTATTAGTAATTGATACGGAAAGTAAATTTGTGTCTACTGGCTTTGCCAAAGAATTATCGCAAACAGCAGGCGGTAAATATTATCATTTGCCAAAAGCGACAGATCAAGCTATTGCTGCCATGACCAAAGGTGCGATCGCTGATTTAAAATCTCGATAATTAGTTATCAGTCATTTGTCAGTTGCTTTTCTACTAACCACTGACCATTGACTAATTATATGAAGAACCAGTGGGCATTACCTGTGGTTGCAAATAGTAAATCAAATCCTGGATTCCCTTTTGCAGATACCGCGTTACTGTCATTGGACTAGTGCCAATATTTTTAGCAGCATCCTTGCGAGAAAGTTCTTTCAGAAATACCATTTCAACCGCCATGCGGGGCTTTTCTTCTAACATATTGATTGCGCCTTGGAGTTGTTGCCGTTCTTCTTCTTCTTGCAGCAGAACATGAGAACGAGGACAAGGAAGTGCCTCACCCAAGGTTATTTGGCAATCAACATAGTTAACTGCGGTTGCATCTAAACTCAAAGGCATACGGTTTTGAGCAGCTAACTTGGTTTCTTGCCATTCTTGCACAGATACTCGAAGTTGGCTGGCAATTTCAGCATCCTTAGGTGGGCGACCTAAAGAGATTGACAAGTCCTTGCGAATTTTTTGCCCTTCATTGTACAGTTCTTGCCAACGACGAGGAATTTTTAATAGAGTACTGCGATCGCGCAAAAAGTGCAGCATCTCACCGCGAATATATGGCACAGCAAAGGAGCTAAAAGCATATCCTTGGCTAGGGTCGAAGCGCTCAATTGCCCTAATTAAACCAAAATAACCGATTTGTTCTAAATCTTCATAAGGTTCATTACATTGATGGCTGAACTTATGAGCCATCTTCCGCACTAAGCCAGTATGTAACTGTACAAGTTTATTACGAAGTTTAATAGAAGGATTTTGGTGGTACAAGTGTAATAATTCTATACCATCAGTTCGTAAAGAGGACTCACTTGTTGCCATATACATTCCTTTGTTATGACTCCTATTCTTGAGAAAAGGGAGCTGCGTATATTTTCTTTTAAGCTGTCATTATTTTCCTTAGTCAAGGCTGAATAAGCTATCGTCGTTTCACTGAACTTGTGAGTGGTCGGACTCGATAATTCAGTATTTTTACGCATGATTTTGATCACCACTTTGTTGCAGGTTATGTTTGTGTTTTAGATAGAAATTTCAACATTGCATAATATTTTTTATTTAGTTGTCTCCTACCTTGCGTAACCCCTTCCTGGTTTATCGCCCTAAATCTTGGTAAGAATAGGAATAAGCAGAACGTTTTCCTAAAAAACAGTTTTTCAATATGAGCAATACCAGTAATTTTCGTGAAGCTATCCGTGAGGCTAAATCTCACGCCCTCGTTGGCCCAAATGTGATTGCCAACGCCCTCCCCTATGTCGGCGGTGGATTAGTGCTAACGGCATTAGGAACTTACGGCGGTTTGGGAGTTATCCGTACTAACCCCGGAATATTCTTTCCCACCTTCATTGGTGCGGTGATTTTGGAGTTAATTTTGTTCTTTGTTGCCCAAAATGTTGCCCAGAAAGGTAATAAAGGACTTGCACTACCCCTGTTGGCAACCTACAGCCTGTTATCTGGATATACCCTCAGTGGCTTAATATTTGTCGCTTTGAGATCCCAAGGTGTTGGCATTCAAGGCATTGGGTTAGCTGCCCTTGGTTGTGGTGTTACCTTTATAGCTGCCCGTCAAATTGGTTCAAATCTTTCTGAACAAGACGGGATGGCTTTGACGAAAACCATTAATCTTGGTGTTATTGCCTTGGTGGTTGTGTGTCTAGCACAATTTGGGTTCGCCATGTTTGGTGTTTACACGCCAAATTGGTTAGAAATTGCCATCTCCGGTTTAGGGGTGTTTCTATTTGTTGGGGTTTCTGTAGTTGATTTCTACATCTTGCCCCGCACTTACAGCGATGACCAGTATCTACCTGCTGCTTTGTCGATGTACCTCACTTACATCAACTTGTTCGTCTTTATCTTGCGGTTGCTAATTGCTATCAATGGTCGCGATTAATTATCTGTAGGCAATAACAAAAGTAAAGTTTTATCAAATAAAACCGTGGTTAAGTTTTCAGCAACCACGGTTTTTTTCATCTGCTTAACAATAGAATATATTGATTGGTTTATCAAAGCCTATCTGCAACAGCTAAATCACACTACTTCAGTGGGTGAAGAAGCACTTGATAATTTCAAGCAACTTTTGTAACTAGTGCAGAAAAAATTTGCCCAATTACAGCTAAAATCAAGAAAGATCAGTAGAATAAAGAGCAATTTTTTAATCCAAAGCGCTCTATCTCTCATTAAACAAGCATTATGGATGTCCTAGAACTCAAACGCGAAATCGAAACGTTGTCTGGCCGCCTGGGTAAAACCCAGGACTATCTTTGACGTACCTGCACTGACAGCCAAAATTCAAGACCTGGAAAAAATATCTGCTCAACCAGAATTTTGGAATGACCAAAACCAAGCCCAACAAACTCTACAAGAACTCAATGACCTGAAAGCCCATCTTCAGCAATACGATCGCTGGCACGCCAATCTAGAAGATACTAAGGCAGTTGTTGAGTTGTTGGAGTTAGAAACCGATGAGGCACTACTCCAAGAAGCAGAATCTACCATCACCAAGCTGAATCGTGACCTTGACCAGTGGGAGTTACAACAGTTACTTTCTGGCCCCTATGATGCTGAAGGTGCTGTACTGACAATCAGTGCTGGCGCTGGTGGCACAGATGCTCAAGACTGGGCATTTATGCTAATGCGGATGTACACCCGTTGGGGCGAAGCTCATGGCTATAAGGTAACTTTAGCTGAAGAGTCGGAGGGTGATGAAGCCGGAATTAAATCGGCAACTCTAGAAATTACTGGTCGTTATGCCTATGGTTACTTGCGATCGGAGATGGGTACACATCGTTTAGTGCGGATTTCACCTTTTAATGCCAACGGCAAGCGACAAACCAGTTTTGCAGGGGTGGAAGTGATGCCGCAGATTGATAACTCTGTGCAGCTTGACATTCCAGATAAGGATTTGGAAATCACCACAACTCGCTCTGGTGGTAAAGGTGGGCAAAACGTCAACAAAGTAGAAACGGCGGTACGCGTTGTTCACCTTCCCACGGGTCTTGCCGTACGCTGTACAGAAGAGCGATCGCAGCTGCAAAATAAAGAGAAAGCCCTAAATCGTCTCAAAGCAAAGCTATTGGTCATTGCCAAGGAGCAACGCGCCCAAGAAATTGCCGAAATTCGTGGTGATATGGTGGAAGCCTCTTGGGGAAACCAAATCCGTAACTATGTGTTTCACCCTTACCAGATGGTGAAGGATTTACGTACAAATACAGAAACGAATACGATTATAGATGTGATGAATGGTGAACTTGATACATTCATCCAAGCTTATCTGCGCCAAGAAAATAAATTAGTAGAAAACACTCCGGTATAATTTGAAATTGGCAATAAATACTAGTACAGCGGGCGTGTAAATCCAGTTACCATCTCAATTAACAAGATTTGGGGTAAAATCCCCTTGTTAAAGGTAAGTAAACTTCCGCAATAGTGTACTAAGTGATTTTTTTACCATTATTTAGTACTGATGATTTATTTTCTTGTATTTTAGATTAGCGCGACGCCGAATAGCCCGTCGTAAACATCGCATAGCACTCTCTATTATTGGGGCGGTTTCAGAGAAATTCCTCAGCAATATACAGGCGATCGCGATTCTATCCTAGACCAACTGTTACAGTTATAAAAGAGTCTGTAGGCAAATAACTATGAGCAACTCTCCTTCAACAGAACCTCAACCTAGCTACGTAAAACTTGCCATGCGAAACATGGTGCGGAAGGGTGGGACTTCCCTGAAGCATTTTGCGTTGACTGCTGTAGGGCTTTTAGCTCTCCTTGTTGGTCTTGCTTATCTAACTCACTAACGACAAACTGTAAACCTCAGACTAGGAGACTGTGTGCCTCTGAGAGTTGAACTATACGTGGAAGAGTATTTTTACGAGTTGTCCCCGACAACATCTGTAAAGATTGGGGACACTTATGCCCGAATTCCTCCTGAAACTTGGGAAAATTGGTTTAATCGCTGGTTAGAAATACTTCACCCTCATATTCCGCCAGCCCCAAGTTATGAAATTGGGCTGCGTTTGACAGATGACTCGCAAATACAAGAACTGAATGCCCAGTATCGACAACAAAATAAGCCGACAGACGTTTTAGCCTTTGCTGCTTTGGAGGTGGATTTTCCTCAAAGCAAAGAAATGCTTGCCTCTGTACCATTGTATTTAGGTGATATTATTGTGTCTGTAGATACAGCACAACGTCAAGCTCAACAGCAGGAATATAGCTTACCAACTGAGCTAGCATGGTTAGCTGCTCACGGCTTATTGCACTTGTTAGGCTGGGATCATCCTGATGAAGAAAGTTTGGGGCGAATGTTAGAACAACAAGTGAGATTGCTGAACGCAATAGGTATTGCTATTGACATGGGATAGCAGAAGCTTGTGTATCCCTTAGTGTTAATTTTGGGTAATACTTTTATAATACTTCTGTGCAAAATTGCTTAAAAATTGTCTCAAAGTTAATTGCACCATTAATATCGGCGAAGATTCCCACTGTAGCAACTCTGTTTTTGTGTTTTTAAGTGTATGTCCCAAAAAATTTCTCCATCACCAACGCCCACCTCGTTACAAACACTGGTGTCTAACGAACGGGAATTCTCCTGGAAAGTAGCCTCTAATTTATTTGTTAGTTTTAAATATGCCTGGGCCGGAATCAGCTATAGTTTTCAAACTCAACGTAATTTTCGTATCCACGTAAGTGTTTGTGCAATGGCGATCGCTTTCAGCGTTTTTCTACATCTGCAAGCGGTGGAAATAGCGGTAATTGGTGTAACTAGTGGTTTAGTTTTGGCATTAGAGTTATTAAATACAGCGATCGAGTCTCTTGTGGACTTAACCGTTAAGCAGACATACCATGATTTGGCAAAAATCGCTAAAGATTGTGCGGCTGGTGCAGTCCTTGTCTCTGCTTTGGTAGCGGTGCTGGTAGCTGGTACGCTATTGCTCCCTCCTCTGGTAAGGTTAATTGTATCGGCTTTATAGACATCATTTGCGACGCCGATAGCGAAGCGTTAGCGAGTCTTCTCCCAAGGGGAGACGCCAAAGGCGAACGAGCGTCATAGTCCGCACTGCGCTCACCAGGCGCTCAGTGACACCCGCAGGCATCGCTTAGTGAGTCGGTAAGAGGATCACCCTCTGTCCGATACCTTTGGAGAACACATTATCAGCAATTTAAAATTGAAGTAACGCGATGTCTACGACGGGCTACGCCTACGTGCCAACCATCCTAGCTAAAGGGTTACTTGGTTATCGTTAGCAAGTGGCTTGATCCCAGAGTAGCCGCTTCATATTTATGCATCCAGGTTAGCGTTATTTTTACACCTAGTAAACAAATAGCATGAGATATTTGTCTATGCTTTTTGCAATTGATCAGTGGTAAAAACCAGGAGTGATGAGTTTTGATTATAGTTATCGACAATTATGACAGTTTTACATATAATTTAGTCCAGTATCTGGGAGAATTGGCAGCAGAATTCTCAGTGGCAGATGATATTAAAGTTTTTCGTAACGACAAGATATCCATAGATGAGATTCGGGCATTAAAGCCCGAAGCCGTGGTTATTTCTCCTGGGCCTGGTCGCCCGGAAGATGCTGGCATTTCCCTAGAGTTGATTGAACAGCTAGGCCAAGAGTTGCCAATTTTGGGTGTCTGTTTGGGACATCAAAGCATCGGTCAAGTATTCGGTGGTAAAATAATTTCTGCTCCAGAGTTGATGCATGGCAAAACCTCTCAGGTGTCTCATACTGGGGTGGGGGTTTTCCGGGGATTAGAAAATCCTCTAACCGCCACCAGGTATCATAGTTTGGTGATAGAACGTGAGACTTGCCCGGATGTGTTAGAAATCACCGCTTGGGTTGAAGATAACACCATTATGGGAGTGCGACACCGGAACTATCCTCACATTCAGGGCGTCCAGTTTCACCCAGAGAGTGTCCTGACATCTTCAGGAAAACAGTTATTGCGAAATTTTCTGGAACAGTTACAGTCAAGAGCATAATTAATGAAACGACGACAGTTGATGGGCTATGCTGGGGCGGGGTTGGTCACAGCTTTAGTTACTACCTTGAGTTCTGAATCTCAAGCTGACGCACAATCTAGCGGTTTATCAGTTCAGTGGTTGGGTCATACTTGCTTTCTTTTTACTGGTGGCGGTGCGAAAATTCTCGTCAATCCATTTCGGGCGGTCGGCTGTACTGCTAAATATCGTCCACCAAAAGTTGCAGCAGATTTGGTATTGATTAGCAGTCAACTACTGGATGAAGGGGCTGTGGACGTACTACCGGGAAATGCAAAACTCATTTACGAACCAGGAGTTTACGAGTTCAAAGGCATTAAGTTCCAAGGAATTGCTATAGACCACGATCGCAAAGGTGGTAAGCAGTTTGGCTTAAATACCGCTTGGAGTTGGAAGCAAAGCGGAATTAATATCCTCCACTTAGGGGGAGCTGCTGCACCCATTTCCATTGAGCAAAAAATCCTCCTGGGACGTCCTGATGTGGCATTCATTCCAGTGGGAGGCAGTGCAAAAGCCTACAATGCTGAGGAAGCAAAGCAGGCTGTTCAAGTGTTAAATCCCAAGCTGATTATTCCCACCCATTACCGGACACAAGCAGCTGATGCTGCTAAGTGCGATATTTCGCCACTCGATAATTTTCTCACCTTAATGCAAGGTATACCAGTACGGCGTAGCAACACAGATACTATTTCCATTAACCCTAAAGATTTGCCGGAAAATAGCGTGATTCAAGTTTTGAGTTACAAGTTTTGAGAAGCAGAGGATAAGTGGATGAGGGAGAATAATCAATGATTCCTGTCCCCTACCTCCTGATATGATGTCCATCTAATTGCCGATCATAAAAGCACCTCCTCCCCAATGCTTTGGGGAGGAAAAGTATAGCTTTGCCGGGGTGGGGTTAGCACGGCTATTATGGGTATTTAATCGGACATATAGCAACAGCCAAGGTGGTTAGGACATTAACAGATGATAAAACTTAGACACAAAAAGGCTTTTCACCCAGTCCCCAGTCCCTAGTCCCCAGTCCCTTGCTATAAGAGAACTCCTGACTCTGCCAATTTTAAATTTTGGGTCGCACCTTTGGTGCGCTGACAGCGCAACTTGGATTTGAGATTGAAGGAAAAATCTAAAATCGAATGACTTTTGTTTCTAGGTTTTAGAACGTATACCACTCTCCACCAAGCTTATCTGCGTCGCTGATGGGAGTCTCAACCGCTGTAGTCCCATCTATAGTCCAAATTTTGTCTGCACCTGCTGTCTGATCGCGCCAGTAGATGTCGGTCTTACCATCGCCGTTGAAGTCGCCAAGGGATGGTGTCAAGGATGCGGTATTAGTCGGTAAGAAAGCTTCAGTGGCAACTGTTGTACCATCCATCAACCAAGCGGTGTTCTCGCCAGTGGTGCTATTGTGCCAGAAGATGTCGGTCTTGCCATCGCCGTTGAAATCGCCAATTTTAGAAGTCCAGGCTGGGTCAAGTGTCTTCAGAGCACCCTCTGTAACTATAATCCCATTCATCGTCCAAACCTTGTTTTCACCTGTTTGAGCGTTTCTCCATAGAATGTCAGTCTTATAGTCGCCGTTAAAATCACCAAGGGTAGGAGTCCAGGCGGCGTCTTGTGATTGTAGTGCAAGTTCAGTCTTTTGCGTACCATCCATAAACCAAGCGGTGTTATCGCCGGTTGTCGGATTACGCCAGAAAATATCACTCTTGCCATTGCCATCGAAATCAACAATGGTAGGAGTTAGTGCTGGGTCTGTTTTATCTAAAACAGTTGCATTCAAAACTGTTGTACCATCCATCTCCCAAATAGCGTTCTCACCGGTTGTATTGTTATGCCAGAAGATATCTGTTTTGCGATCGCCATTGAAATCGCCAATCTGAGGAGTCCAAGCTGGGTCAACGCTGGTTAGAGCAGCCGAATTAGCAACTTTAGTTCCATCCATCAGCGCAATGGTATTCTCACCGGTTGTCTTATTGCGTAATAAGAAGTCGGTTTTGCCATCACCATTGAAGTCAGCAATTTTGTAATCATAGGCGGATAGGTCGAATTTACCTAGAGAACCCTGGTCGAGAACTTTTGGTCCATCCATTAACCGAATGATAATCTCACCGGTTTTAGAATCGGCCCAAACTTTGTCCGTTTTGCCATCACCGTTAAAGTCAGGAGTAATAGCCGCACTAGTTAAGTAAGGATTAGGATTGGGATTTGCTGACGTTTTGGCAGGCTCGGTCAACGGTTCATCTTGTAGTGCATATGAGGAACTCTTACTACTAAATCCCAAATCATAATTCAAATCCTCAAAAGAAGATGTCAAGATTCTTGATTTTGCTAAAGAGTCTGATGCCCATTTAGATGTATTCAAAGATAAGGGTGACAAATTTGAATTTCCAGACATGGTGTATTTTTATGATTGGTTGTTATATTGTTTTAACTTTCTTTGATAAGCTCTTTCTGTAACCCAATAACATTTACCAGGGTTTCAATATTTCTTTATAAATATTTTTTATTCATTAATGTTATTAATTGAAGATAAATATATGTTTGTTTTATACGATTTGTCTAAAAATATCAAGTTCTATACAAGCAATTGCAAAATACTTTTTGTGTTTTATATAGCAGTCCTAAATCATTCGTGAAAATTGTAAATTGTTGCGACCCCCCACGCCAGATGCAACAAGAGTGGCTCGCCAGATGCTAATCGCAAGATAATTGATTATTCATCAATAGTTTATGACTTGAGTTGAAACAAATATTGGTTAGAATAACTTAGATTAGCAACTACTGAAAAGCATAATCTGTGCATCCGCTGGTTGCCAAAAGTGTAAAATAACACAATAGTTTAATACATACATCAGCTATGCAAGCAGAATATCGGCAGCGTCGCGAGCAGTTAATGGCAAAAATTGGTGATGGCACAGCCATCTTTCGCAGTGCGCCAATGGCAGTGATGCACAACGATGTCGAGTATGTTTATCGCCAAGACAGTGATTTCTTCTACCTGACTGGTTTTAACGAACCACAGGCCGTTGCAGTGTTAACGCCGCATCATTCAGAACATCGGTTTGTGCTATTTGTCCAACCGAAGGATCGGGAAAGAGAAGTATGGACTGGTTATCTTTGTGGGGTAGATGCAGCCAAGGAAATTTATGGTGCTGATGAAGCCTACCCGATTAGTGAGTTAGATGAAAAGTTGCCACAGTATTTGGAAAAAGCTAACCGCATTTACTATCACTTAGGACGCGATCGCACTTTTAATGACAAAATTCTGGGACATTATCAGAGTTTACTGCGGACTTATCCCAAGCGGGGAACAGGGCCGATCGCCATTGAAGATACTGGCCCTGTCCTCAACAGCATGAGATTGGTTAAAAGTGAAGCTGAGTTGGGATTGATGCGTCAAGCAGTAGCGATCGCCACCGAAGCGCACAATTATGCACAAGAAATTGCTGCACCCGGACGTTATGAGTACGAAATACAGGCGGAGATGGAACGCATCTTTCGAGTCCGGGGTGGAATGGGGCCAGCTTATCCTTCGATTGTGGCTTCTGGCGTGAATGCTTGCGTACTGCACTACATTGAAAACAATCGTCAAATGCAGGATGGAGAATTACTGCTAATTGATGCCGGTTGTGCTTACGGTTATTACAACTCTGATATTACCCGGACATTTCCTGTCGGGGGTAAATTTACGCCAGAACAAAAGATGCTGTATGAGATTGTTTTGTCAGCCCAAAAACAAGCGATCGCCCAAGTGCAACCAGGTAATCCCTTCAAATTAGTTCACGATACAGCAGTGCGCGTTCTCACTGAAGGTTTAGTTGAGCTTGGCATTCTCAAAGGTGAAATTGACAAGTTAATTGAGGAAGAGAAATATAAGCCATATTATATGCATCGCACCAGTCATTGGTTAGGGTTGGATGTCCATGATGTGGGTGTTTACCAGCACGGTGAAGATAAACCGCAGATTTTGCAACCAGGTCAAATTCTGACAGTGGAACCGGGATTATATATTGTGCCTGACACCAAATTAGCAGAAGACCAACCAGAGACTGATCCTCGATGGATTGGTATTGGTATTCGGATTGAGGATGATGTGTTAGTTACATCTGATGGACATGAGGTGTTAACTGCGGGGGTTCCCAAAGCAGTGGATGAAGTAGAACGATAAAAAATGGGGATGGTGTGTACCATCCCTAAGCTAAAATTGCGGACAAGCTATCAGAGTCATTGTCAGAATTCCTAAGATTTTATCTATTTCTTTAATAAAGTAATCGTTCTTATCGATAAAGATGGTATTGTCACAAAGTTTGAGAAATTTCCAATCTGTTCCTGTTGTGACTACACCATAAATTTCATTTATAATATTTCCTTGTTGCTGGTTAAACAATTGAGATGCAATCATTGTCGCAATGCATTGTCCTAAACCAGATTTAATACTCTCATTTTTAGCTTCCACAATAGTCACCACAGGGCTAGTAATATCATATTGTTCTGGTGAACAATTGAGAATGAAATCACAGCGTCCTTCTAATCCTTTAGAAGCATCTACATTAAACTCTGAACCAGAAAATATGCTAATTTGGTATTTAAATAAGCGTTTAACTTCAATTAAAACAGGCATAATAATTAGTTCAAAACGAGCTTTTTCTGTATTTATTGCTGTTACTAATGGTAGATGCTCAGAGAAAATCAAATTTAAATATTCACTAGGAGAAACGGCCTGTACATCCCCAAATAAATCTTTATTTTCAACAAAGATTAATTTAAAGTCGGTTTTTACTTTGCTAAGATTAAAGGCGCTGTACGGCATTGGATTATCTTGGGAGTATGCAGCAATGCCAACTCTACCAGACGCTTTGCGTAGCAAGATCCCCGTAGGGGTACGACAGGCATAGCCAACTGAAGCTGCGGAAGCTAAGGAAGTAAGTTTGATGATATCTCAGATCAAGAACAGCCTTCAACAAATTCAACTTCTGGCAGTTTACCTGACCGAAACTGAGTGACACGCTTCCCGTCAGTCTCGAATACCACACGATAATTCTGGTTAGCACGATCTTTCGGGATAAATGTCAAGTAGTGTCCGCCTTGGACGTATTTATGAGGTGTGACTTTAATTTGTCCTGGGTAGAGAGACTTGATTTGCGCTTCAGTGTCGCCAATTTTTGCACCTTTGAGGGTAGTAATCTGGGTATTCTGCCGCACATCTACTCTAGAAATACGACCTTTTGTAACCATAAACAAAAGATTTTTGGGTTCGTTTTGTGGCTTAACGTAGTAACAACTGTTATTCGGGGAATCACCCACTAGCTTAGTAGCAGCAGCCTTTGCCGCTTGGGAAACAGTCATCCCAACTCGTACTTGTCCAATACCATTGATAAACAATTTCGATTGATTTGTCAGTTTTGCTTGTGCTAGCACTGTGCCGACAGTTAAAGAAGAAAGAGCAAGTGTTACGATGCCAAAAGTCAACAATTTAGCTTTGCTATTCATTTTCTGCAAATAAGAAGGGGTAAATATTTATATAGTAGGACTTACGCAAAAATCGCCCAAAAGCTTAATTTGTCGAACCGCCAAGACGCCAAGAACGCCAAGAATTCGTAGAGTGTGCGTAAGTCCTATATAGAATATTATGATCAATTAGAGGATGATGATTCCTTTTAAGAAGAATAGAGTTTATTTACATAATTGATGGGATGTTTGTAGTTACGCTTGGGCGCTAAATCCCAGCTACGAGCCAGTATTTATAGGATCATACTTGTATAACTGTTCATTGATTTTTTGCATAAAATTTACGGTAGAGCTAAAAAAATGAGGATGGCACAGACCATCCTCATTTGATTTCTATTTGCTCATTCCCAGACATTAGCCCAGAAAAGATTCATCTACTACAGTTGCGGTACGTACTGCTGCTTCTCAGGTACATCAACATATTCAGCCACAATCTGGCGGAATTCTTCGCCGTCAATGGTTTCCTTTTCGATCAGCAGATCGACTAAGCGATCGGTGACAGTGCGATTATCACGGATAAGCTTTTTCGAGTTTTCGTAGCATTCTTCCACGATCGTTCGCACTTGTCCATCAATGCGGGAAGCGATAGATTCGGAATATTCAGATCGGGTTGTCCAGTCACGACCTAAGAATACTTCTCCCTGCTGGCTTTCCAATGACAACGGCCCCAAATCTGACATCCCAAACCGCGTCACCATTTGCCGCGCCATTCCTGATAACTGTTGCAAGTCACCACCAGCGCCAGTTGTGACTTCAGCAGCCCCAAAAATCACCTCTTCAGCAGCGCGACCGCCTAAAGCACCAGTAATTCTGGCTTTGAGTTGAGAACGGGAAATTAACCCCTGTTCTTCGTCGGGAGTAAACCATGTCAAACCCTGTGCTTGTCCCCGTGGGATTAAAGTGACTTTCTGCACTGGGTCATGGTCTTTTAACAAAGTCCCTACTAAAGCATGTCCAATTTCATGGTATGCAATTAAGCGTTTGCTCTTGCTATCTACCAAAGGAGTACCTTCCATCCCCGCGACTACCCGATCCACAGCGTCATCAATTTCGCGGAGGGTGACAGCTTCTTTGCGTCTTCTAGCGGTGAGAATTGCCGCTTCGTTGAGTAAGTTAGCTAAATCAGCCCCAGTGAATCCAGGAGTGCGGCGAGCGATCGCATCCAAGGATACACTAGCGTCTAGTTTCTTGTTCCGCGAATGGACTTGCAAGATTTCCAAACGTCCTTTGATATCGGGTGGATCGACAGTTACTTGTCGGTCAAAGCGGCCGGGACGCAATAAGGCTGAGTCTAGTACATCGGGACGGTTGGTGGCAGCAATAATAATGATACCTGTATTACCTTCAAACCCATCCATTTCGGTGAGGAGTTGGTTGAGGGTTTGTTCTCTCTCGTCGTTACCGCCACCGATACCAGCACCCCGTTGGCGTCCAACGGCGTCGATTTCATCGATGAAGATGATACAGGGGGCGTTGTCTTTAGCTTTTTTGAACAAATCGCGGACGCGGGATGCACCGACACCAACGAACATTTCCACAAATTCTGAACCGGAAATACTGAAGAAAGGTACACCTGCTTCACCAGCGATCGCTTTTGCTAGTAAAGTTTTACCAGTTCCAGGAGGCCCAACTAACAGCACTCCCTTGGGAATCCGTGCGCCTACAGCGGTAAATCTTTCTGGCTGCTTGAGGAAGGTGACAACTTCTTGCAATTCTTCCTTAGCTTCTTCGATCCCGGCTACGTCGTCAAATTTAACCCCAGTTTTTGCTTCCATTTGGAAACGCGCTTTCGATTTGCCGAAGTTCATCGCTTGACCCGGGCCGCCTGGGAGGTTGCTAGAACGCCGGAACAAAAAGAACAGCCCAGTAATCAATAAAACTGGAAATATGAGATTGCCCAACAATCCCCAAATTGCGCCATCATTCCGCATGGGGTGAGCATCAAAACTAATGTCTTTTTCTTTGAGCTTGCTAATTAACTCAGGAGCGTTAACAGGCAAATCCACCCGCCACCTTTGGACGCGATTTTCGATGTCTGGATCGCGGGCTTCTATAATTGCTGTCCTACCGCCTTCGTATAGATCCACACTGCTGACGCGATCGCCGTCCAAGTATTCTAGAAAGCGACCATAGGTCATGCGGGTATTGGCTGCATTCTTACTCATGTCAGCAGGAGCGCCTGCAAAGGCCCCTTGCCAGAAGAAAAAGCCAATTACCAAAGCCGGCAATGTCCAGAGTACTAGGACTTTCCAAGAGAATTTCATGTTAATTTGCCTCTAGATACCTATACAAGTCATCAGCCTTAGCAACCGAATGTTCATCACTCTGTCACTTTAAGCTGTTAAACGGATGTCTATAAATCCATTTTGTTTAATTTGATCTCTTATATGCACTGTCATAAGGCAATTAGGGCATTATGGCGATGCCAACAAGAATCTTAATCAAAGTTAACTTAATTTTAATACAATATTGCACGAGAAAAGGGAGCGCCAACAAAGGAGAGACGCCAAGAAATTTTCTCGTCTCTGGTGTGTCTCTTCAATCGAGGACTTTACTTACTTAACTTCTGTAATTTGTAGAGTATAAGGAAGATACTTACCTTTTTCGTAGGAACCAACCCAAATTTGGTAATTTCCAGCCAGCCATTCACCAACAATGCCAGCATTTTTACCGTCAACATCGTCATTACACCATGTACCACCGGGCCCCTTGATAATCAAGGTGGTGTCCTCAGGACTTTGCACTTGCAGCTTTAGGTAGTCAAATTTACTTGTTAGCACTAATGTGTGATCTGGTGTTTCATCAACAAATCCGGTACAAGGGCCAGTGGCTGTTTCGCTTCTGGCGGCTACTTGACTCCCAGATATTGAACCACCACTCATGCCGCGAACTGTCTGGGGGTCTGGCGAAAACTGGGGGCTAATGGTGACATCTCCAAATATCGTTGGCGCTTCCTGAGCATCAGTCACACTATTAACTGTCAATGTAATCAAGAGCGTAACTATCATCAACGATAATCTCATTCCTCTGTTGAGCGCTTTTGTCGGCATTGTAATTACGTTCTCTTCTAAGTGTTTTTGAAGACATTAATTTTACACACCAAGTTCCCGACCTGAGGAGAATTGACTACCTATTTTAGATTTACAATTGGGGATAATTCATTAGTAATTAGTCAATAATTTCTTGTGCCGATAGTTGCTCTACCTTATGGATAAGGGCGCACGTTTGTGCGCCCCTAAAATCTCAAATATTTCTAAAATCTGGAAGTAATCGCTAATTAGCTTCTGTTATTGCCCTACTCAAGCGCGACTTATCTAAACCAATCTGATTTAGTAGTAACCAAGATTGGATAAGGTCGGGGCCATGAACATCTCCAGTTAAAGCTGCTCTGAGCGATCGCATCACCAAGCCTTTTTTGACTTTTTGCTCTTTCACCACTTGTTTAATAATGTCCTGGGCGGCGGCTTCCGATAGTTGCGGCTGATTTTCTAAAGCTGTGACAATCCCCTCAAGCACAGCAGTAGAACCTTCTTGCTTCAGTTGCGTACTACCTTCGTCGCTAAATTCAATGTCGCTAAAAAACAGTTGGCTTTGAGCTACTCCATCTACTAAACGAGTCAAACTCTGGCTAATTAAAGTTACTAACTGTTCTAACCAGGGGCGTTCTCTTCCACCATCAAATTTATACCCAGCCGCCTGCCAATAAGGTATGAGTAAATCTGTGAGTTTATCTACTGGCATATGGTGGATATACTGACTGTTTAACCAATCGAGTTTTGCCCAGTCAAATTTTGCACCTGCTTTATTTACACGTTCAAAGCCAAATTCTTTGGCTGCTGCTTCTAAGGTAAATATTTCTTGCGTCGAGTCTGGTGGCGACCAACCCAGCAATGTCATGTAATTCACCAAGCCTTCAGCAATAAAGCCCATTTGCTGAAAGTCAGAAATGGAAGTAACACCATCTCGCTTAGAAAGCTTGCGCCCTTCCAAATTCAAAATCAACGGCGTGTGCGAAAACTCTGGGATTTTTGCACCCATTGCTTCATACAGTAAAATTTGCTTGGCGGTGTTGGCGATGTGGTCTTCTCCCCGGATAACATGGGTGATTTGCATATCGATGTCATCCACTACAACTGCAAAGTTGTATAAAGGTTGACCACTGCTTTCTTCTGAGGCGCGGGCGATGACCATATCACCACCTAAATCGCTACCTCGCCAAGACATCTTTCCCCTTACTAAGTCATTCCAGACAATTTCCCGTCCATCTTCGATTTTGAAGCGAATCACAGAGGAGCGACCTTCTGCTTCAAATGCGGCGCGTTGTTCTGGGGTGAGGTTACGGTGACGGTTGTCATAGCGAGGAGCTTCGCCTCTAGCTTTTTGGGCTTCTCTTAGCGCCTCTAGTTCTTCGGAAGTGGTGTAGCAGCGATAGGCTAATCCTTGATCTAGCAGTTTTTGTACTGCTTCTTTGTAGAGATCCAGGCGTTGAGATTGAAAAAATGGTCCTTCATCCCAGTTAAGTCCTAGCCAGCGCAGTCCTTCAAGAACATTGTCGGTGTATTCGGGACGCGATCGCTCTAAGTCTGTGTCTTCTATTCGCAGTATAAATTTACCGCCGTGGTGGCGGGCAAATAACCAGTTAAATACAGCCGTTCTAGCTGTACCAATATGTAAATTTCCGGTTGGACTCGGCGCAATACGGACTCTGACAGTCACAGTTGATTCTCTCTTTCGCAAAGCTTGATAAATGTAGCTTATATTTAAACCCTGAATCCTGAGTCATTCCCTTTGGGGAATTCAAAATCTAAAATCACCGAACTGAACTTCGGTAATTCACTATTCATAAATCTAGAACGGGACTGACGGGGCTCGAACCCGCAACTTCCGCCGTGACAGGGCGGTGCTCTAACCAATTGAACTACAGTCCCTTGTTTGGCAACTTTGCTATTATCGCTATTTATTTTCTACTTGTCAAGTGTTTTGGAGTTAGGAATTATTTTTGCCCGTCTCCTGAGCGATCGCTCCTTGGGGGAAATTTTTCGTTAAATAGAACCTGATAATACAACCTGTGGCTCTGATTCCAGATGCTGTAATATCCGGGATTGCATTTGTTTATACTGCTGCTTTAATAGCTGTTTGCTCAACTGGGGTTGAGAAGCGGGTGGTAGACTATGACTCTGTTGCACCCAGGTTTTCAACATTTGCCGCTGAGTTGGCTCGATGCGACTGCTGAGAACGTTGGTGCAGGAATGTGGTGCTTCTAGAGTAAAGAAAATCAAAGGATAGTGTTCATTTTTAACCAGGAAACTTACCATCCTAAGATTTTGGGGATTTTGCATATCTAGGTAGCAGGGTAGCCACTTAGGAGCTAATTGCCGATTGTAAAGTACACTCACCCACAACAGCATTGGGTGAGGGGATGTTATGAAGATAAATTGGTTATAACGGGTAGAAACCGCATAGTTTTTGATTTCTTGTTTAGGCAACATCAACCATAGTGCTGTCATAGATGCTTGTGCAATGTCTAGAAGCTGGGGAAAAACAATTTCTTTAATTGGTTTATTTTCAGGCCATAAAAGTTGCCGACACTTTTGTTCTACTGTGATTGGTAATCCAGAATCTAAAGGATAGTTAAGAATGGAATCAGAGGCTAATGTTGTAGGTAAACGGGGACTATCGGGCTGTTCTAAACTGTTGAAGACTTGCAGAATTTGAGCGATATTTTGTGGGCGATCGCTTGCTTTTTTAGCAAGACAAGCCATGATTAAATTATTTAGCTTCTGAGGTAATTTAAGAGTAGGTTTAACATCTGCGAGCGCTTTTGGTTCTTCAAAGTGATGTGCTTTATACCAAGCACCAAAGTAATCAGTTTCTGGTTGCCAAGGTTTTTCGCCTGTGAGCATTTCAAACATCATCACACCCAGGCTATAAATATCAGATCGACTATCTAATTTTTCCCCATCTAGCTGTTCTGGAGAACAGTAGGGTAAAGTGCCATTAAATCCACTGCTTGTACTAGCTGTTGATGCATAATTTAAAAATTTAGCAATCCCGAAATCGAGAATTTTAACTAACTGACCCAATGTTGGATCAGGAATAACTAATATATTGGCAGGCTTGATATCTCTATGAACTAATGGACAAATTTTGCCGTCAATGTTAATGCCTTGATGGGCGCACTGTAAGCCCAAGCAAATTTGGCGGGAGAGAGTCAAAAACATGGACAAAGGCAGCGGAATTAAATCCTTTAAACTCTTTCCACATAGATATTCCATGACGTAGTATGGTTTTCCTTTCTCATTCACGCCATAATCATACGCCCGCACTATATGTAAGCTCTTTTGACTCAAAGCTGCACTCATTAAAGCTTCACGAACAAAGTCTTGTTGCATCTTGGTATCGACAACAGTTTTAGTCAAAAACTTGACAGCAACGGGTGTCCCTCCTAACAAAATATCATTTGCTAAGAAAACTTCACCCATGCCACCACTACCAATTAATTGCTTGAGTTGATAACGATTGGCAAGCAAGCCCATACTACTTGGAGATGTAAATCGGCTTTGATTCACTTTGTTCACCTCTGCTGCTGAGTCGATTTAAAGTTAGCAGTAGACACATAAGAATATCATTGGGTAATGGTGGTAAGCATTTTTATTTTGATAGCAGACTTTCAAGGACGTGATAAAAGTTTAAAAAAAGTCTGTAAAAATTTATTCATCCATTTTTTGAGACCTTCATTTTCAGTTTTTTGATCTACAGTTAACTTTTGCAAAATGTCGAGTTTCAGCTTTTCATAATCTGTTTTTAGAAGATTTTTAGCTTCATTAGGCAAAATTAATTCATTTGATTGTTGACTCATATCTAAGCAATCTGCAAGTTGCTGGCGCTGATTAGCTGTAAGCTTTAAAGTCGTTACATGAGAGCAACGGTTTGGCTCTTCTAAGGTAAAAAATAGTAGATGATAGTAGCCTACTTCTGCTAAACTACGTGCTATATTCTCCCCTTTATTATCTTTCAAATCCAGAAAATAAGGTAGCCACTTAGTCAGAGAAGGTTGGGCATTATATAGTACTGTTACCCATAATAGCATCGGGTATACATTCATTTTATTAATAAATTCAGTACCATGTATTTTATCCAAATATTTTGTAATCTCTTGTTGGGGCAACATTGACCAAAAAGTTGGTATAAGTCTTTGATGAGTATGTAGTAAATGAGGAAAACCAATTGGTGCAATTGGTTTATTTTTAGGCCAAATTTTCTGTAAACACTCTTTTTCTGATAATAAAGTTGCAGGGACTAATTGAACTGGAAACGAGAGGTTAATAATCTCAGTACTTTTGCTAGAAATAACATCATTAAGCTCAAGATTAACCTTTTTTAAATCTTCTAATATTTGGTTGATATTTTGAGGGCGATCGCTTATTTCTTTTGCTAAACAACTCATCAGTAATTTTTCTAATACCTGCGGTATTTTGACTTGTGGATTCACTTCTTCAACTGTAGGTGGCATTTGAAAGCGATGCGCTTGATACCAAGTACCAAAGGAGTTACTTTTTGTCTGAAATGGATGTTTTCCTGTCAGCATCTCAAACATTAATACTCCCAAACTGTAAATATCAGAGCGGACATCTAGCAATTTTCGCCCTTCCATATGTTCTGGAGAACAGTAAGGTAAACTGCCAATAAAAGAATCTGTCAAGGTCATCCCGCTTCGCTCTGTTAAAAATTTGGCAATACCAAAATCTAGTATTTTAACAATTTCTCCTTGTTTACTATCTTCACTAATGAATATATTTTCTGGTTTAATATCCCTGTGAACAATGGGATAAATCTCTCCTTTGAGGCTGATACCTTCATGGGCACATTTTAAGCCTGAACAAATTTGATTACAAATCTCCAAAAATTTTGATATTGTTAAGGGCTGAATTTTTAGAATTTGTTTGAGATTTTTTCCTTGGAGGTATTCCATTACATAAAAGGGAGTCTTATCCTCAGTAACGCCATAACTTAAAATACGAACAATATGTTTACTTTTGCGACCTAATTGAGCGCCAATAAAAATTTCTCTGGCAAAGCGTTGGGACATTTGCTGGTTCGCTAAACTGAGTGATAAAATTTTGACTGCGATCGGCATACCACCTTTAGCAGTATCTTCTGCTAAATAAACTCTACCCATCCCCCCTTTACCAATTAAATCTATGATTAAATAGCGATTATTTAAAAATTTTCCAATGTAATCATCTAATTCTGCTTTTTGCCCTACCATACTCTCAATTTGATTTTGTGACATAAGAATTAATTATGAAAAACATTGTTAGTAAAATACTTTAATAAGTCTAGCTAATTTTTAAATTTAATAGGACTTACGCACACTCTACGAATTCTCGGCGCTCTTGGCGTCTTGGCGGTTCGATAAATTAAGCTTTTTGGCAATTTTTGCGTAAGTCCTATTTAAATACAAAAAAACATCCTAATTTTTAGAATATTAATCCTTTGCTCTAATCATGGTTAATCTCTCTGCAAAATTCCCTAATTATTATGTAACATATTTATTAATGAATACGTTTGAGAAATTACACGTAAACTACAAATAAGCAAGATAAAGTTGCTTAGTAAATTCCGTGAATACACAGGAATAAGCTTCAAACAAGTGAATAGCAGTAAAGGTACAATGCCTCTGTACAGTTAACGGTTGAGATTCGGGAGTAAACGGTGCAATAATCTGATTAGTGGTGTTTCAATTTTAATTTTAAAGGCTAGTATTTGAGTGCGTTGCAGGGAGTTAAAATTGTTATCACTGATGAGAATTAATGATTGTTGTCCATCGGGTAGTTTAGGGCCAAGAGTTAAGCCTTCGATGTTATCTAGCAGTACATCTAAGGTTCTCAAATCTAACAGCAGTTTTTTCGCAACTGGTTTAATATTTTTAGAATTAATTGTTAAAAGGCTATCAATCTTATGAATATCATCGGCTCCTTCTAAAGAAACCTGAAACAGGAAAATAGCAAATCCTAGACCAGTAAAAGACCGTTCTAAACTTAGGAAATGTCCTTGATTATCGAGAGCAAGTAAATCAGGTAATCCACTAGCGAATTTGCCAGTCAAATTCAAAAAGGGTGAAACTGCTTCAGTTTGGTAAAGAAATTCCTTTTCTGGCTGGTTGTTAAGCAAGTTGTATTGCAAAATCCGGCAAGGACTACCGATGTTAGGTTTAGCTGCGACACCATCTTGAATTAGAGCATTTTCGGTAGCTGTGAATAGATGCTTTTTATCGGGTGTGATAGTGAGGCTTTCAAAAGCTAAATTGTTTCGGATACCTTTTTGACTACTTTTATCTGGCAAAAATTTGTTTAATATGGGAAGTGTTTTAATTTCTCTGCCAGAAGAGAGTGAGAACTCTTTAATAAAAGGATTAATTAATTTTCCAGCATCGCCTTCAGAAGAAATAAACACAGTTGCTTTATTAGTTAATGCAATACCTTCTGTATCACTTTCACCAGGGCGAAATGTTTGACCATTTTCATTTAATAATGTGGTTATACTGACAGGAAGAACTTTACCCTTTTGTAGATCACCTTTGCTTAAGTCAATTTTCAGAGTGTAGAAACGGGCAGCAGCTTTTTTTCCTCGGTCATCAGAAATAGCATAATAAAGATTGTTTTTGGCATCATATGTAATTCCAGATAAACCTCCAACTTCAGTGTTTTTAAAGATTAAACCTTTCGGTAAAGTTGCTTCTCCAATAAAGTCTATGCTACTGACTTCAACGGCATTTGTATATAAGTTTTTGAATAAAAAAATAATAATTATAATTGCAATTAAGAAATAAATAATTCGTGGGATTGCGAATATTTTTTTAATCAGCTGCATAGAATTTTTTTGTTAAAGTATAAAAATTACGAATAAGATATCGCAACATGTATTAGGGCTGCACATCTGTGCGCCACTATAAATAAGATGTATTCCAACCAATTGAAAACCTTTAGAAAATCCGAAATTACTTAAGCTAGTCGCAAACCGTATTCATCCTGAAAAAAGTTGACAAGCCAATCTTTCACTCTGTAAGTAGCGCGGCAATCATCTTCGTTGTAGCTTTGGATAATTTCCAATAAGGTGCGATCGCCTGTTTCTAGCCACTGATCATACCAGTAAATACATTTAGCGCCACTAGCTTCTTTTTCCCGCCACTCAAATCCTAACCAACGAGCGATGGCTTTCAGGGCATAGCTTTCTACAGGCAATGCTACACTTTGGGTTAATTGTTCATACACATCCACAAATCGGTTCAGTACAGGACGCACTGAGGCGTAGGGAGTTTTGTAAAGCTTTGCCAACCGTTTGACTGTATCAAACTCGTAGACACAAAAATGATAAATTGGCGCTTCGGGATATTGCCAAACTAAATCCAAAAATTGCTGCCAAACTAATTCTTCGTCTTCTGGTTTATCTGCTAAAAATGAATAAAACTGTTCTGTGTTGGCAAGTTTATCAACTACCAAAACCCCTAAAAGATAATTTAAATCCAAGTCTGGTTGTGCCTCAATATCAAAGTAAAGCTCTATGGGTGCTGTGAATGTAATATCTTTAATTGGTAGCGGGTAGGGCAATATTATGGGTCGTCTTTCCAGTGCAGATTGAGCTTGCACTACTAGCTTGGGCGCTACTACCCTGTCGAAACCAAGTAGGTTTTCTAAGGTGCTAGGACTGGTGTTGGCGAGAGATTCCAGTGTAGTGATAGCTAGGGCTTGCAGTTGAGTATAGCGAATCGGTGTTACGCCTGGTAACAGTGAGAGATGTTTTTCAGATTGAGCAACGGCATAACATTGACTATACCAATGGCAAAGATTGCACTTTTGCCGAGAAATAAACACCTCTGGCGGATTCGGTAACTCTAAAACTTGAATAAACTCCTCCAGAATCTGCTGCATCCGTGGTATCCATTTAAAAAGATCCACCGCATAACTTCTGTCATTGGTTCGCCGCAATAAAAGCCAAGCTATTTCTGGTATAACTCCCTGCACTGTCGCCAAAACTTGGGCATGAAATGCGGCGACAACTTGATATTCTTGCTTAGGGCGCTTACCCAGTTCAATACCAGCCGGAACGTACATCCAGTCTCCAAAACGGGACTGTCCTGGCTGTTTGACGAGTAAATTGGGACGACTCAGTAAGGTGTATCCTTCAGAATAAGTTGCTAGCAGTATTCCTTTATAAATGTAGTCCACCCCACGCTGCATCAATTCTAAAGTTGCCGCCTCTCCCCTCTCCCAGTTTCCGTATGGATAATCTGGTTGGTGATAGGTCAGATGTGCTAGAAAACTCAGCTGATGGGCGATTTTGTCCTGTTGTAGTTTTTGCAGCAACTCATTAACATCATCGCGTTGACTTTTGTCACCGTGGATATCTAGAAAAGGCCGGCGTTTACAGCGTTGGTATTGCAGTAGGAGTTCAGCATTAATTAGCATCCTTTTAAGTTAACAAGAATTAGCACACTCTGGGAGTAACTCAGACAATTAATAATGGAGTGGGCGAAACGAGATATCAGGGAGATGAAAAACTAATGACCAATGACTAATGGCTTTTGACTAATCAAAAATCCAAAATCCAAAATCTAAAATATAAAATTGGTATGACCAGTACTTCTGTCGCACAAACCAGGTTGCATAGCCATCGAGAGCAATTTCCCGCTTTAGCGAATAAGGCTTATTTCAATTATGGGGGACAAGGGCCGATGCCCCAAAGGGCAATGGATGCTATCACCCAAACTCAAGCTCATGTTCAGCACATAGGCCCCTTTGGCAATGAGGCGTATGGCTGGATAGCGCCACAGACTCAAGCTGCAAGAGAAGCGATCGCTTCGGAGTTACATGCACCAAGCGAAACAATTACCCTCAGCCAGAATGTCACTGTTGGCTGTAATATCGCCATGTGGGGCATTGAGTGGCAAGCTGGCGACCATATGCTGCTCTCAGACTGCGAACATCCAGGTGTGATTGCCACAGCACAAGAAATCGCGCGGAGATTTGCTGTGGAAGTTACTACCTGTCCTCTAAAAGCGACTTTAAATGAGGGCGACCCCGTAAAAGTTATTATCCAGCACTTACACCCTAATACTCGTCTTGTGATATTAAGTCATGTTTTCTGGAATACTGGTCAAGTTTTACCTCTTGATAAAATTGCCGAAGTATGCAGAAATAATCATTCTTTACTACTGATAGATGCTGCCCAATCTGTTGGTTTGTTGCCTTTAAACTTAACTGAATTGGGAGTAGATTTTTATGCTTTCACTGGTCACAAATGGCTATGTGGCCCTGCGGGTGCTGGTGGTTTGTATGTTCGACCAGAAGCCCGAGAAAGCCTAAAACCTACATTTATTGGCCTGAATGGCATTGTTGTGGATAGCCAATCTCAGCCTGTGGATTGGCTTCCAGATGGGCGACGATATGAAGTGTCTACATTAGCTTATCCGTTGTATGTTGGGTTACGCGAGGCGATCGCAATCCATCAGCAATGGGGAACATCACAGGAACGTTACGAGCAAATTTGCCATAACAGTGAGTACCTCTGGCGGCGGTTAGTAGCGTTACGTGATGTCAAATGTCTACGAACTTCCCTACCCGAAAGCGGTATAGTCTCCTTTCAACTCACCCAGAATCAGCCCCAAGCTCATTTGAAGTTGGTGGAATTTTTAGACTCGCAAAAAATATTAACTCGGACAATTGCTGACCCTAGCTGTATACGCACCAGCGTTCATTACTTTACTTTAGAATCGGAAATCGACCAATTGATTGAGGCGATTCAAAGTTTTTGCCAAATGTAGGATCAGTAGGGTGTGTTGTAACGCACTTTTATTAGTGCGTTATGCTATCTCAAGCTAAGAGGCTGTACTTAACTCTGCTAAATTAAATGAAAATATTTTGCTATTCAATAATGAATACACTATCAAAGATTGGCTAGAGACTCAATTACATTCTACATTTAATAATTTATAACTCCTAACTTAAAAATGGAACGCCCAATCTTATATTTAGCCATAACTAACCACGGCTTTGGTCATGCTACCCGCACGGCTTCTGTCGCTGCGACAATTCAAAAATTATGTCCAGAAGTTCTGCTAATTATGGTGAGTACTGCCCCACGCTGGTTGCTAGAGTGCTATATAGAAGGCGATTTTATCTATCGTCCCCGTGCATTTGATTTGGGTGTGGTGCAAACTGATAGTTTGACAATGGATAAAGTAGCGACTTTAGAAAAGTTGCTGGATATTAAGAAGCATCAAAATTCGCTGATTGCCTCAGAAGTCAATTTTATCCGCCAAAATCGCGTTAATCTCATCTTGGCAGATATTCCCTTCCTGGCTCCCGGATTTGCCAAAGCTGCAAATATTCCCTGCTGGATGATGAGTAACTTTGGCTGGGACTTGATCTACCGAGATTGGGGAGGTGAATTTACCGCAGTTGCCGATTGGATTAGTGATTGGTATTCAAAGTGCGATCGCCTGTTTCGTCTACCCTTCCATGAACCGATGCAGGCTTTTAACAATATCACAGATGTCGGCTTAACAGGCGGTTCCCCCCGTCACTCTGCTGATGATTTACGTTCTCTTTGGGGAATAACTACAGCAGTTGAAAAAACTATTTTGTTGACCTTTGGCGGCTTGGGTTTACAGCAAATCCCCTATGATAACTTACGGCGATTTCCAGATTGGCAATTTATCGTATTTGATCAATCTGCTCCTGATTTACCTAATTTAGTGAAAATTAGCGATGCCAACGGCAAGCGCGAAGCGCTACGCAAATACCGCCCTGTAGATTTTATGCCTATTTGTGGACGAGTCGTTTCTAAACCTGGTTACAGTACTTTTTCTGAAGCAACAATACTACAAGTGCCTATTATTACTCTTCCACGGGAGGATTTTGCTGAAGCGAATTTTATACTAGAAGGCATAATTAATTATAACCAGCACCAAATCATCACCCCTTCTGAGTTTTTTCAAGGGACTTGGGATTTTCTGCGTGAGTTACCTCAACCACCAAAGCAATCTCAACCAATTGCCAAGGATGGTAATGAAGCGATCGCTCATGCTATTGTCAACTATTTTCGCAGTAATTAGCGTCTCATAGGCTACTAGCTATCTGCTCAGAAGGTTATAGCTGTTTTCAATTATGTAAAATACAATAGGGACGCGCAGATGTGCGCCCAAAGCGCGTATTGCATCCAAACGAAAACCGCTATAAACTTTATTTATATGGTGAGGCAAATCATCCAAACTAAAAAATCAACGGTTATTAGTCAATCAATAATCAATCAAATTACAGATGACTCACTACCAAAAGTTACTGAAAATTTTCACCACAGGCAAATCTTTTTCTAACATCACCGCGAAAATTGAAGCTATAGTTGCAGAGTCGGGAGTGGAAACTGGTCTTTGTACTCTATTTTTGCGCCACACTTCAGCCAGTTTAGTGATCCAAGAAAATGCTGATCCCGATGTCCTTATGGATCTAGCTAATTTTATGGCAAAACTCGTGCCAGAATCAGGCAAATACATCCACGATGCAGAAGGTTCTGATGATATGCCGGCACATATTCGTACCGCACTCACCCATACTTCTGAACATATCCCTATTAATCGCGGTCATTTGGTGCTAGGAACTTGGCAGGGAATTTATATTTGGGAACATCGCCAGCGCAGTCATTCGAGGGAATTAGTTATCCACATTTCGGGATAGTGAATTCTCAAATTTGATTCATTTAAGGTGTGACTTTGTAGAGTTGAAACGCCTTATTTATACTGTGTAACTTTTGGGTAAAATCTCGTAAACTTCGCAGTTATATGCATTAAATAAATTTCGCTGTAATCGCTCTTTTACAAAAATTATTGATGTAAAATTGACCAGATACACAATGAAGAATTTATGAAAATTTGTAAATTCAAAAGTTAAGTTTATTTGTGATTCTTGAATAATCTATTTTTCGAGCTTAAACTAATATTTAGTGTAAGCTGTCTGGGCTATTTCAATTACTATGAAGCAAGAACTAACACCAACTCATACCTTTCAATTTATTGATGAAATCCTTGCCCAGCAGTCTATTAACATGTTATCACTTAATCCCCAAAAGAGATTAATTACCAGTTTTGCAGAATTGGGAAATTTTATTACTGAACAAAATACCGACATTGAATTTATTACAACCCTTCAGGAAACTCTCGAATCTATAGTCTATACTCAGTTAGAAAATTTTCCAGGAAATATCTTCTGGGATTTTGATTTTCTGGTAAGTAGTATGCTTAGACAGGCTTTAGTGGCAGATGAGGGTGCTATTCCTTTTTTAAAAGCTTTTGGTAAAAAAATGGTTTTACTGACAGAGATGTTCGGAAGTAAAACGCAAATGCGCTTCCGTTACGTTCACGATTTTATGTATGGATTTGATTGGGCAAGATGGGTACAAAAAGAACCACAAAATCGGGCACATATAGAGCCTTTTAGTCTGGTTTTTTTGGATTATTTGCTCGTCAAAGGCAAGGAACTTTTACAACGTATTAGTCACGGTCAGATCACATCTTATAAACTATGTGAAACAGGTTATCGCAATCCCTTCACATTTTCTCGTGAACCAGAAGATGAATACCGTCTGCTAACTTATCTTGCTGAAGAACAACTTATTCCAGTGGCAGTGTGGAACTGGAACGCTAGCCCAGTATGGAATAAACCTTTTCAAGAAATGCGCCAGCAATTAGCATTAAAATTAAGTATTCTACCACAGAGACACTGATCAAAAATTCAAAAATCAAAAATGTAACCCTTTACAAGGCAAGTATCTAGCTACTTGCTGCATACAAAATAATTGGCTGGAAAAATAGGATGAAAATTGGTGATTTAATTACTTGGTTTGAAGCATGGGCAAATCCTGCTTGGTGTGAAAGCTGGGATAATTGTGGCTGGCAGATTGAACCAGGAGTTTTGCACGAAAAAACACGGGTTTTGGTGTGTTTGACACCGACTTTGGCAGTAATGCAGGAAGCGATCGCTCTTAATGCTAATCTGATATTTGCCCATCATCCCTTGATTTTTACTCCTCCCAAGTCATTACGCAGTGGTGAAGCGATGGCAGAAATGATCCGGTTAGCTTTTACCCACAATATTGGTATTTACACTGCTCACACGAATTTTGACCAAGTACAGGATGGTACTGCTGACGTTTTAGCTCAGATTTTAGAACTAAAGGAAGTTACTCCCATAGTACCTACACAAGCAGGGTTAGGATATGGTCGTGTTGGTTGGCTAGAACCATTTCTGACATTACAGGAATTACTCGCAGCAATTCAAACCCGACTTGCTCCCCCTCATTTGATTTTTTCCCCAACTGCTGATTTACAGCAAACAATTTCACAAGTTGCCGTTTTGGGTGGTTCGGGGGCTAGTTACATTTCATCTGTCGTTAAAACTGGTGCTCAAGCTTATCTGACTTCTGATTGTAAGTTTCATCAGTTTGAAGAAAGCCGTGAGCGCAATTTAATTTTAATCGATGCTGGACATTATGCTACTGAACGTCCCGCTTGCGATCGCTTGGTGCAAAAATTCCAGTCCTTAAATCTAGACTGGGTGAAATTGAGTCAAAAGGATGAGGATTTCCGCCAGTTTTTTGCTTGATTGCTTATGTTTCACTATATTTTTTGGATACTTGCCTAAAAGTTTTTTTATATTTTAATATTGTCAAACCATCCAGCTGATCAACATCAATACTGAATAAATTGTATTAAATACTTTGAATATACTACTAGTACTCCCATCGCAAACTCTTATCATAACCCATTATTGTGATGCATATCACTAATTAAATGTAACTATAATCACATAAATTTCATGTTCCATATCAATTAGTAGCAGCGGTAAATGTTCCACACTTGAAGTAACAAATTGTTTACTTTGCCCTAACCAAGATGATTCGCACAATCGTTGAATCTGCTTTCCAAACTGGATATCTTAGTGTTGAATCTGAGGGTTTACTCCATCAAGTAGTGGCTACTAAATGCTATCAGTCAGAAGACTTACCAGCCCTTGCAGCGCTATACAATGCAGTTCGCGCAGGTAAAATTAAACGAGAAGCGTCTTCGTCGAACAAGCTTATGGAATTATGCCCTACCATATAAATTTCCCTGATCCTCCAAAAGAAGCAGAGGAACAGAGGGAAGCTGCCTGATGCACTCCCCACTATCTTGGCTTTTCTTTAGCCATGATCAGGCAAAAATCTTAAAACTCTTTAGGTGTTGTTGTTGAAAATTACCAAGGTCAGCAAGAGAATGAGTTAAGATCAGATACACATGGGTAAAAGTAAAGCCAAGTCCCCGGACTTCCCAGTAATGCCAATGACTAAAAGTAGGCAAATTAAACAACCGCAATCAACGATTATTTTGGAGTATCGTTTATTACATAATGGTAATAATGACTCATCAGCATATATGAATCTGGTTAGGGCAGATCCCGAATTGTTTGACTTCTATGAAGCAGACATTCCTTAGAACGAGCCGGAGGAGATTGAGTTCATTGCTAGAGCAAACACTGATTTATGACCCAAAATTTCCCAATATTTTGACAACTACAAGCAAGTATTGGGATTGGTTTATAAAGCGTACTTGTTCTGAACGGTGAAATTAACCTCTTAAAGGTGTAATGTAATGGGGTAGAACCCAGATTTTGAAAGGTTTAACTACGTTGTTTAAAAAGGCAGAAACAGTACATGCTACACCGCAAGATTTATCAACTGTGTTGCGATGGGCGCGAGGTATGTGTTTTCTTGCGGGACCAGCAACGCTGGATTGAACGCGCCCGCATCATAGACATAGAGGGAGATTTAGTGACCCTACGCTATGAAACAGAAGAAGAGGACGAAGTTTGTTCTTGGGAAGAAATGGTTCGCCTTGAGAGCATTGGTGCTGTAACGCAAAAATTAGCTTCAGTGCCACGCGGGAATGTGGAACCTCTGATGACTGAAGACTGTCCCGAGGCAGAGCGCATCCACAACCGTTACACTGACTCGAATCCAGAATAATCAGTGCTGAGTGCTGAGGGCTGAGTTAATAAATCCTAACTCAGTCCTCAAGACTCAGGATTAGATAAACCTTCAAAAGCAGGACAGTAACCTTCTAGAGTTACCTTAAAGTTATATAACGGGGAAGCTGGGTTCCAACACCGCTGCCCCCTTTGATGTCGGCAAGTACCGCAACAGTCTACATCTGTCCATGTATAGCGATCGCTATTTTGGTTGAGCAGTTCTCGTTGAGACAATCCCCTTAAGACTAGTTCTTCCCCTTGCCAACGAGCTTCGATTAAACCAGTATCGGCAAATTGCCGCCAACGAGGATCGGTAGTAATCACATTAGGTAGGGTAATTGTGATTATTGTTCCCAACTCTGTGAGTTCGCCTTCGTAGTTAGTTTCTGGTGCTGCCGGTTGTAAAAATGTATCACCGATAGGCAGTTCTACTAAAGTCTCAGCAGCCGGAGAATGTATATGGTAGCGGTTTTGCAACTCCTCTAAGCTAGTCAGATCTGCCAAGTAGGCAGGAGAACCGTGGACAAAAATAACGTGCTGGGGTCGCAAATTATGAATTAGCTGCGTAGTACCAGGGCCATCACTATGTTGAGCCAGGAGATAGCTTTCAACAGTAGTGGGTGCTAAATATTCTTTATTAACTTTTATATCAATTTTTTCTGGTAAAAGGATCAGCCAAGGGCCAGTATCTAATTGGCAGTGTTTACCCAAATCAGTTGTGGAGTCAGTGAGGACAATACAAGGTGATTTGCCGACAATAGCACGATGTTCTGGCTGCAAACGACGCACGCGGGGACGCACCCGTTCATCCCAAAATAAGGGTTGATGACGGGCGAAGTTTTGTACGGATGGGGGAAGGTGGGCTAGCAGTTCTAGGTAGGCATCACACCCAGTGGCGACAGCACCATCTACCCAGATATCTAAATCTCGTCCGGTGAAGTGGTGATGAGACCGTAGGAGCATTAATAATTCTTGACCCAATCCTAAAGCCGGGGTGGGAAGGATTACAGAACAATTGTCAGCGATCGCTCGATTAATTCGCTCTGCTAGTTGATTTTCTTGGTTTCGGCGGTGAGGATGGCGGGATGTGCCATAACTGCCTTCAATGATTAGCACATCCAAATCTAAGCCCCGCAGTTCCTCTAAGCGTAAACCTTCTACCAGGCGGGAGTTTGACAAGAAAAAGTCCCCTGTATAGAGTAGCTTGTAAGTACGCTGCTGGGTGGTGTAGGTGAGCAGAATTGCCACTGCCCCTGGTAGATGCCCTGCGGGAAATAATTCTGCTACCAGACCATCTTGGAATTCCACAGGCGATCGCAACGGCAAAGCATGACAAAATTGGGAAATCTCCTGAGGATCTTGGTCTAGCCAATTCAGCGGCAATAACTTGCTGGTTACTTCGCTACCATAAATCGGTAACTTTGGAAAAGCTTTATGCAGTGCCAGTAAGCCTCTGGCGTGATCTGGGTGGGCGTGACTAATCAAAACTAAATCTGCTGGTAGAGGCGAACTAGCTCCCCGTCCCGACTTAGTAAGCCCCTTAGCTAACGATGAAATATCCTCTAAACCACAGTCTAACAGGATGCGGTGTGGGCCCATTTTCACCAATAGACACATGCCCTCATCGTCATGCTGGACACTATAGGGCAAACATTCTAATTCACTACCCGCTTCCCCAGCATCTACGCGAGAGGATGCTGACAGATTATTCCTCATGCTCTCCTCCCCTCAAACCTCATCATCATAGACATATCCCAAAATCCAAAAATTACACAAATTTTGGTTTTGTGACTTAGGGGTAAGTTTTATTGTGCGCCCCTAACCCTGAGAATACAGATTTTTGATTGGGGAGGACGCCTCCACCGAACCCGCACTGGTTCGGAAAGGTGGATTAACGAAAAGCAAACAAACTAAAAGCTAAAGATGCCTCTTGTTTGTTTTCCCTTTGCAAATTCTGAGCTATCTTAGCCAACTCATCCTACGAAAAGTCGCCCAAACGTCTACAGATTTATCTCAATGTGCGGAGCCATTGCCGTGATAGTTATCTGAATCATAGAATCCATTTTTCGTGCCAAAAAATAAGCACGAAAGCGTAAATATAACTGTTAATCCGGCTAGAATCAGCTTTACATCCATTTTTTTGCTGCCCCGTACTTAAAGACTTTCCTATATTAATTTAGTGCTTCCGCAATCAAATGCAATCACTAGAAAATCTTCACTATGCTTATGTGGATTGGGCAATAGGTAAATTTACCGCAATCAGTCAGATTGTAGAACTTTTCGGTTCACCTGTCTATCCATCTAGATGTGAAACAATATGACAACAGGAGCAATCCTCTACAGCCCGTAAAAATCCTCATCTAGAATCTGGTTAATGGAAAAAGGACAAACCGTGGGATACTCACTTTCCTGAGGTATCCGAACCCCAAATTTAGCCAGCTTACCTTCCTTAATCGCTAGCTTGTGAGCATCTGGGTAGGCTTTTTCCACTGCCTCTAACAGAAAACTTTTTAGAGAAGGAGTATCTGCTAAATTATTGAGAACTGGCTGACGATGTTCAAGTATTGAGCTATACCAGCTGACTTTCATGCTATCGGGTACATCATACTGAACCCGTAACTTGAGTAAATGCGCCAGCAAAATTGTCAGATTGCTTTTGAACGCATTTTTCTCTGCCTTACCCAAATCAACTAGCTCCTCAATCAAATGCTCAATATCCAATGCCTCAAATTGATGATTTTGTAGCTGTTGAATGGTTTGCTGAATCCATAATTGCAAATCTTGATCGTATAGCGTGTTAGGCATTCCTCAGATCAACTCCCAGTTATTTAACATTCCAGCTGGACTCTAAATCTTGCACTTACTCAATGATCATAGCGATGAAAGCGATCGCACATCCAACGCCAACCTCATGTTTTGGCACGCAGGGGGAGTGAGAGAGAATTACAGCAGTTTTCATTTAATTGAACCACATATGTTGTATGGGTACAGCAATGCTCATACGTGTCAACTTAAGCTACAACCTTCGGAAAATCTCGTTTGCAGTCTCTGGCTGGAAATGTACACCCTGGCGGCTCTGCCGTTAGGAGAGGGAGGCGGAGCCTCCGAACTGGCATTCCCAGTCGGAGACTGGGAACGAGTCATAGCGATGAAAGCAGATCGCACATCCAAAAGATGAGGTAGACAAGGGGACAAGCTTTCTAACCTCTACAGTTCATAGGATGGGCGAGATGTCCATCTCACAAGAATAGTTAAATATTTTTAATTGACGAGTATTAAAGACTCGCTCACGAGTATAAAAGACTCGCTCACGAGTATAAAAGACTCGCTCACGAGTATTAAAGACTCGTCCACGAGTATTAAAGACTCGTCCACGAGTATTAAAGACTCGCTCACGAGTATAAAAGACTCTCGCACGAGTATAAAAGACTCGCTCACGAGTATAAAAGACTCGTCCACGAGTATAAAAGACTCGCTCACGAGTATAAAAGACTCATTAATGAGGTTTAACTACTCATTCACGGAGTTCAAAGATTACAGCACTTATTGTTTGAATGCAGTACACCAGATACGCGGTAGGGGCACAGCAATGCTGTGCCCCTACGAACGCTTGCATTTGACGCAAGCGAGAACGGCTATAAACCTCTGGCAATAATTTGCCTATAAATCAGAAGCAGCTTTAGCAGGTTTATTTTTGATAGCTTTAAAACGATCGCCTAACTGTTCAGCAATAGTTTTTAACGCTGGAGTTTTCTTAGCAGCAGTCTTCACGTAATCATAAACTGTTAAACTGCTGCCCATTGCTTCGCTGCCGACTGCCATTAGGGTATCATCTACTTGTTCTGTCAGTTGTCGCAATCCAATCAAAAGCTCAGTAAGCGTCGCTGCTAGTTGATAATCTTGGACAAACTCATCTACATCAAAGCTGGCTGGGAGAATTTCTCGGTTAGACTGGGCAGCAGTCAGGCTGGTGTTGACGAAAGCTAGGCTTTTATCGCCCATCTTAAATAACTTGCGTCGTTCTTCTACACTCAGGGTTACGAGAAAAGGCATCTTTGCTTGGATAGTTGCAAAGGCTGCTTTAATTTCTTGGATATCTGCTGGAGAAAGGGAAGCGGTGATGTTTTGGTAAGCCATTGGATATTTACCGTAGTGAATCTGTTTGTTATGATTCCCACTGGTAAATGCGATGTCTACGACGGGCTACGCCTACGCACATCTCAACGTCAACCTGACTTTTCACGGTATTTGGAAAACCTCTCTCTAAATCTCTCTCCTTTTAGGAGAGAGATTTTGAACTTTCCCCTTTCCCAACACGGGAAAGGGGTTAGGTTTTTTGTGGGCTTTTTCAGATGGCGTGAAAAATTAGAACTGCATAGGTGATCACGGAGTCGCCGGAAAATTCCAGGTGTTCGGGATCGTTGATATCTTGGGGTAAGTCTTGGCGAATTTGAGCGATCGCATTGCGGACATCATTGGTGGTGCGATCGCTATTTGTACCCAAAACAAAATTGATTATTGTTGGTTTTTGCTCTAGTTTGCTCAAAAAGCTAGTATTTTCAAAGGTTACAGGTTCTTCCACCTCGACTTCTGAAACACTTTCATCGCTCACACCCCCACCTCCACTTTCTGTCTATGCATACCAATCTTGGTACTTTCTTAAGAAAACTTGAAGTTTATTTACTTTATATCAACTGTGGCGCATTTTCTAGTAAATGTTCTTTACATAAAATAGTATACAATACAACATTTTTAATAAGAGTAATTACTTAAAGAATGCGAAAAAGTTTTATGTAGATTATGATACATAAAATTGTCTAATCTCATTTAGCTACTCTAGGTCACACACCATTGGTATTTACCAAAGTAACCAGATATGTTTAATGCCACTGAAATTTTAATTGATGCCTTTGTAAATGAAATTCGAGAAGGCTACCGTCGCACCTATGGCTGCTTCAAAAATGATTATCAGGACATTATCGCCTGGGCTGGTAACATGGCTTTGGAAAACATTGCTAATAGCGACGCCCTTTACCACAATGTTGAACACACTGTCCTTGTCACCCTGGTAGGGCAAGAAATCTTACGTGGCAAACACATTAGAGAAGGCGGTGTTTCCAGTGAAGACTGGTTGCATTGTATCATTTCCTTACTGAGTCATGATATTGGCTACGTTAAGGGAGTTTGCCGACAAGACCAAGAAACAGCAGGCTTATATGCCACGGGTAAAAATGGCAAAATGATTTCTGTAGCTCCTGGCGCTTCTGATGCCAGCCTGACGCCGTATCATGTTGATAGAGCCAAGCTTTTTATTGATGAGCGTTTTGGAGGTCACAAGTTGATAGATGCTCAGGCAATTAAGAGCAATATTGAATTGACTCGATTTCCCGTGCCTGCGGCAGAAGATCATCAAGATACAAAGTGCTTTGCAGGATTAGTCCGGGCTGCTGATTTAATTGGTCAACTAAGCGACCCACGTTACCTGAAGAAAATTACTTCTTTATTTTACGAGTTTGAAGAAACTGGTGTAAATAAAGTTTTGGGCTATAAAACCCCTGCCGATTTACGGAATAACTACGCTAAATTTTACTGGAATGGCGTCTATCCCTATATCCAAGACGGACTACATTATCTATCATTGACACAACAGGGAAAACAAATTCTCGCTAATCTTTACTCAAATGTGTTTGTTGTAGAACATGAAAAACAACAAGAAGAACAGCAGCGGTATTTAGAGAAGTTAGGAGTGGGGAGTTGAGAGTTTGGAGTTAAGAGTTAGGAGTTTGGAGTTAGAAGTAGAGACGCGATTAATCGCGTCTGTCTGTACAGGAGTTTGGAGTTTGAAGTTGAGAATTATTAATCATCAGTTATAAATTAAGATAAAAGTTTAATAACTCATAACTCATAACTTATAACTCCTAACTACTATGGATTGGTGGCGACGACTGAAGAAAAATCCTTTGGCACGATTTGGGGCAATTTTGCTGTTAGTTTTCTACATAGCAGTAATTGCAGCCGATTTCGTGGCTCCTTATGATCCCTATGCTTCACAGGCCAATGGTTCACTGCTGCCACCAACTAAGATACACTGGGTTTCTCAGTCAGGACAGTTTATTGGGCCCCATGTTTATCCGACGACTCAGGGAGATACTAATTTAGAAACAGGCGATCGCCAACTCGTTGTAGACTTCAAAAAACCCTCACCCCTGCGTCTATTTGTCTCCGGGCCAGAATACCGATTGTTGCAGATGAGTTTGCCATTACCCCCGAAGTGGGATGAAGTCACAATCTTTCCTGGTATTCCCTTAAATTGGCATTTGTTTGGCACAACAAGTGGGGCAAAATTCAACATCTTGGGCACTGATGACCAAGGCCGCGACGAATTTAGTCGCCTGCTGCATGGCGGTCGGATCAGTATGTTTATCGGGATTTTTGGTATTATCATTGCCTATCCCCTCGGTTTGCTCATCGGGGGAATTTCTGGCTATTTCGGCGGTGTGACTGATAGCATCATTATGCGCTTGGCAGAAGTAGTAATGACTTTCCCTAGTATTTATCTTTTGGTGACTTTGGGAGCAGTCTTACCACCTGGTTTAAGCAGTACCCAGCGCTTTTTGCTGATTGTGGTGATTACTTCGGTTATTCGCTGGGCTGGTTTAGCACGGGTGATTCGCGGACAGGTACTATCAATTAAAGAGCGAGAATTTGTGCAAGCGGCACGCGCAATGGGCGGGAACCCACTTTATATCATCCTTCGCCACGTTTTGCCGCAAATGGCTAGTTATATAGTTATCTCTGCTACTCTTGCAATTCCTAGCTTTATTGAATCAGAAGCGATACTGAGTCTCATCGGCTTGGGAATTCAACAACCAGACCCCTCTTGGGGCAATATGCTTTCTCTGGCTAGTAATGCTTCAATTTTGGTACTGCAACCTTGGTTAATCTGGCCGCCGGCTGTGCTGATTATCTTCACAGTGTTAGCATTCAACTTACTCGGTGATGGATTAAGAGATGCCCTCGACCCTCGTAGTTTGAGAAGATAGGCTCTCAGAATAGCAAATGCGCTCGCTGAAATAGCAATTGCGATCGCCGAAATAACAAATGCGAACTCCGAAGTAGCAAATGCGAACGCTGAAGTAACAAATGCGAACTCCGAAATAACAAATGCGAACTCCGAAATAACAAATGCGAACTCCGAAATAACAAATGCGAACTCCGAAATAACAAATGCGAACGCCGAAATAACAAATGCGAACGCCGAAATAGCAAATGCGAACGCCGAAATAACAAATGCGTAGGCGTAGCCAGCTGTAGGTATGGCTCAAATAACAATGGCAGTCTTATACCAATTTAATGTGAAGCTGCATTAAATGAGTAACTCTCCATTCTTGGCGCTCTTGGCGCTCTTGGCGTACTTGGCGGTTCGTTTAATATTCTGTGCATCTTCATAGAGAATTGGTCTTAGTACAATACGCTTGGGTTACAGCTATTTTCAGGTAAATAGACCACGCGGTAGGGGCACAGCAATGCTGTGCCCCTACGATAGATGTGGTTCAAATACTTGAATTCTGCTGTAAGAAGAATATAGCGCTTCTCGGTTGAGTCCAATACAGACCTAACCCCCAACCCCTTCCCTACAAGGGAAGGGGGGTAAGATTCAAAGCCTCTCTCTTTTTAGGAGAGAGGTTTGGACAGAGGTCAAAGTGTATTGCATATAAACGAGAAGCGCTATAGCTTTGTTGGGTTGAGCATAAGCGTTACCAAACATTACCTTGATAATGTTGGCTAGAGTTGATTTAAGCGAATATTATCTCAAAGATGTGAATAAAATTCTGGGGATTTTAGCCAGTGGTATTTCTCAAGAAATTTAATATCGAATTCGCGGATCTACATAAGCATTTAAAATATCAATCAAAATACTTGCACTGACAACGATCGCACCAAAAAATACTAGCACTCCCTGGACTGTGGGATAATCACGATCGGCGATCGCTTGATACAATCTATTCGCTAACCCAGGCCAAGAAAATGTTACCTCTGTCAAAATCGCCCCACCCAACAGAGACGCAAAGGTTAATCCTAAGACTGTAATTACTGGGATTAGCGCATTTTTTAAGGCATGGGAGGCTAAAATCTTATTTTCACCAATACCTCTGGCTCTAGCCGCTTCTACATAATCTGCTTGTAAGGTTTGCTTTAAATTCACTCGCACAATTCGCTCAAAAATCCCACTCAGCAAAATTCCTAGTGTGAGACTTGGTAGAGCAAGATGGTGCAAAGATGTGAAAAACTGGGTGAAGTTTCCACCGAGTAAGCTATCAATTGTATACAATCCAGTCACAGGAGTGGGAGCCGGAAGATTGGGCGGAAAGCGGTTGGAATTAGGAAACCAACCCAGTTGGACTGAGAAAACTAACTGCAAAAGCATTCCTGCCCAAAACATGGGGAGTGCATAGGTGATGATTCCAAATAAGCGCCCACCGACATCGAAATATGTTCCAGGACGAGAAGCCGAAAGAGTTCCAACCGCAATTCCGATGATGAGTGCAACCGCCATACTACATACTGCTAACTCCACCGTCGCCGGAAAATATTGTCCAATTATGTCCCAAACATTCTCTCCCCGACTCAACAAAGAACTTCCCAAGTCAAAACGCAGGATGCTTCCCAAATAATTTAGGTACTGTAGCCATAGGGGAAGGTTTAAACCGAGTTGTTTTCGCAATTCTTCTTTAGCTGCTTCTGGCGCACGTCCACCGAGAATTGCATCCGCTGGATCTCCTGGTGTTGCTCTTAGTAAGAGAAATACAATGGTGATAATCGTTAATAGCTGAAGTGGTGCAAGAAGCAACCGAGAAACAATGTAATATTGTAAAGCTTTAGAGCGAGACATAAGCAATTTAAAATTCAAAATTCAAAATTCAAAATATTGAACATAACCCTTTCAAAGTGACTTATAAAATCTCTTTATTCTCTCTGCGCTCTCTGCGTCTCTGTGGTTAAAACGTAATTAAATTAACTCCAGAGGCGCAGATAACATAGAAATTAGAGGTTAAAGAGTAATTTCTTGTCCCCTTGACTTTTTAACTACTTTTTAATTGTCTGGTAAATCAAAATTTGGGTGGGGTTAAGTTGTACGCTATTCACACCTTTTCGAGCAAATACATAGTCTTTGCTTTGCCATAAAGGAACGTAAGGTACATCACTAGTTACTTGCGTTTGAATTTCTGTAAAAATTTTCTGACGCGCTTCGGGGTTTTGTTCTTTGCGTTGCTGATCAATCAATTTATTCATGGCTTCGCTATAGTAAAACGAACCCTGACTTTGACTGCCTCCATCTTCACATCCCTTAGCAACTGAACCTTTATCACAAGACAAAAACGGCTGCACGTAATTATCTGGGTCTAAAAAGTCTGGATACCAATCAAGTAAAGCTGCTGGATATAATCCCTTAGTAATGTCTTTAAAGAAGGCTGGCCCTTCGGCGGGGGTAACTTCAAATTGTAGGATTCCATCCATTTTGACATCGACAAGGGATTTAAGTGTCTGTGCTGCCAAAGTACGAGTAGGTGAACTAGAAGGATACCAAATTTGTACTTTTGCGGGATTTTCTTTGGAGAAACCAGCAGTAGTTAACAATTTTTTAGCTTGCTCAAAGTTAGCATCGCCATATTTATCTTTAAATAATGGCTGGGAAATATTGAACGTCGTGGGAATCATACTATAAAGCGGATCTGCTTGACCAAGTAACGCCCGCTCATTTAAAAGTGGACGGTCAATTATTGACGCGATCGCTTGTCTTACCTCTAATTTATCTAAAGGCTTTTGATTTCGATTTAATACCAGATAACTTACTACACTACCTTCAGCTGCGATCGCTTGCCAATCCCCTTTTTTACCACCTTCTGACAAACTGCGATTTTGATCTGGCTGTAAGGATAGATAAGCTACATCGACTGCACCTGTACGGAAAGCATTAAACAAATTAACCGGACTAGTTTGAATTTGGAGGTTAACACCTTTGTTAGCTGGTTTTTCTCCCCAATACTTATCAAACGGATCAAATCGGATTGAATCAGTACCATACTGTCCTAATTTGTAAGGGCCAGTCCCCACAAAAATATTCGGCTTAAATTTACCAGCACCGAGTTCGTAAGCTTTTGGTGAAACTGCACACACCCCAGGAAACGCCAGGAGTGAGGGAAACGCTGCAAAGGGCTTTTTCAGCTTAATTGTTAACTCATACTCGCTTGTAGTTTTTACCGAATCTACTATATCAGCTAGTAAAAATGAGGGTTTTCCTTTATTTTGAATAAAGCGATTGATAGTAAACGCCATCGCTTGGGCATTGAAGGGAGTCCCATCGTGAAAAACCACTCCCTTACGTAAGGGGATGGTATAAGTTAAGCCATCTTGACTAACTTTGGGTAATGCTGTCGCTAGCTGGGGCTTAATTTCTATACTTCCTGGTTCGTAGGTGTAGAGGCGATCGCTCATATTAAACACCAAACCTAAGGATGCTAACTCATAAGCATCAGCCGGATCAAGAGTTCTCGGCTTTGCTGTTGTACCTATAGTAATACGACCATCACCTGTAGGGCTATTTACAGAACCAGATGGTGGCGTAGAAAGCTGAGGACGAGGAGCGCAACTAACAACTAAAAATAAACATACACAGAACAAAGATAGGAATTGTGTAATCCGACCCCACCGTTTCACGGACAAGGAAAACCAGGTCATGGCAATAATATTTTTGATATCAGCGGTCAGCAATCTTACTACATTTGTGACTCTTGTGCTGAATCTTCATGAAATATAATGGTTCCCGGTTCTTGTACCCTGCCTTAAGCTGTCACGTGTCTATGGATGGAACACCCGCTTTGGTTGCCATGCCTATGGCTTAGTATATACTAGGACTTACGCACACTTACGAATTCTTAGCGTTCTTGGCACGGCAGTTGCTTCAAGTCGGCAGAGCCGCCCAACGCACTGCCTCGTCTTGGCGGTTCGACAAATTAAGCTTTTGGGCGATTTTTGCGTAAGTTCTATATATGTGTAAAAAACAGAATTTGCACAGCCAAGTGAGAGAAAACTTGTTCTACATTATGACTACGTAACCTTCTAAATCAAAAGTTTGTGGCGGATGCTCAACTTCATGGTTAAATTGATTGCTACTGTGCGATCGCATTATTTGTTACAAAAAATCATTGACAAAAATACAGAAACTTACATTTGTTAAATACTGAAAAATTTTTATTTAATTAAAATTTTAAACATTGGTTGAATTTGTCGTAAAATTCATAGTTACTAGTGAATAAATTTGTTAAGTTTTGACCTTAGTCCAAGTAATGTACATTAAGACGCGAGCATGTTTGGACATAACTACCTTTTTAGCGGTTTATCTTAGAGATTGGCTGCATGGTTTTACTTACAAATCTAGTGTTTATACATCAGCGAAATCAAGCGATCGCGACATCGTGAACAGCAGATTGAAAGTCTAATAGTGAGACTAAAACCGTGAAGTATTTCTTTCTATCTGAGGGATGGACAGTTGCTAGAGTCTGGGCATCTGATGGACTCTGGCAAATCGCTGCATGGCGACGCCAACCAGATATTCAGCGAATGAATATTTGCATAGTGGAACAAAACGAATTGCTATGGCTTTATCGAGTTGAAGAAGCCGTTTTAACCGTGGAAGTTAAACCAACAACACCAGCGATCGCCAGTAAGACTATAGGTCAAGTAGTACTCAAGCGTTTGATGAGCGCTGAACAGGTAATTGAACGCCTGGGTACAGCTGAGACGAAATGTCAACTGCAAAACATCCAATTGGTGGTTCAGTAGGAGAGCAGGGGGGCAGAGGGGAACTTTCTTAGGGTCTTCCCTATTCCCTCCACCTCTCTCCCTGTTCGCCTCTTCGTAAAGAAAAAATAAGCAAATTTAATCTATGATGGGTATTGGTAGCGAAAAAACTTGGAGATGCTACGCGATCGCATCAATTTACACGCTTGCAAACAATTCCATCAATAGTTACACTTTTTAAAACATTCTCATTTTTGCTTGGCGGTGGCTACCCTACAAGGTAAACCTCCCGAAGCGAGTAAGCATTGCCAAAGCACCCACGCTGTCTGACTTATAAGATTAAGCTGTGGTAAAACTCTGGCTCTGGCAATAACAAAAAATAAGAGACAGTTTTCTGAGTGGCGACTTTCGTTTCTCAGAATCTCAGTAAGAAAATTGCTTTGTAAACTAACTCATCGAGGAGGAGCGTAGTCAATGGGACTACCCTGGTACCGAGTACATACAGTCGTTCTGAATGATCCAGGGCGGCTGATTTCTGTACACCTGATGCACACAGCCTTAGTAGCAGGCTGGGCTGGTTCGATGGCACTCTACGAACTAGCTGTTTTTGACCCTAGCGATGCGGTTCTTAACCCGATGTGGCGTCAAGGGATGTTCGTCCTGCCCTTCATGTCACGTTTGGGCGTTACCCAATCTTGGGGTGGTTGGAACGTTACTGGTGGCCCAGCAACCGATCCTGGCTTCTGGTCATTTGAAGGCGTTGCTGCCGCTCACATTGTTCTTTCAGGTCTTTTGTTCCTAGCCGCCGTATGGCACTGGGTTTACTGGGATTTGGAACTCTTTAGAGATCCCCGCACTGGTGAACCCGCCTTAGACTTGCCAAAAATGTTTGGCATTCACCTGTTCTTATCTGGTCTACTTTGTTTTGGCTTTGGTGCTTTTCACGTCACCGGACTATTTGGGCCGGGGATTTGGGTTTCTGACGCTTATGGAATAACTGGGGCTGCCCAAGGCGTAGCACCGGAATGGGGCCCAGATGGTTTTAACCCATATAACCCTGGTGGCATTGCGGCTCACCACATTGCTGCTGGTGTTGTTGGTATTATTGCAGGCTTATTCCACCTCACAGTTAGACCCCCCGAACGGCTCTACAAAGCCCTACGGATGGGGAACATTGAAACAGTACTTTCTAGCAGTATTGCAGCAGTCTTCTTTGCTGCTTTCGTTGTTGCTGGTACTATGTGGTACGGTAACGCCGCCACTCCCATCGAATTGTTTGGCCCTACCCGCTACCAATGGGATCAGAATTACTTCCGTCAAGAAATTCAGCGCCGCGTCCAAACAAACGTTGCCCAAGGTGTAACCCTTGAACAAGCTTGGTCGGCGATTCCCGAAAAGCTGGCTTTCTATGATTACGTCGGTAATAGCCCCGCTAAAGGCGGTCTATTCCGTACAGGGCCTATGGTCAAGGGTGATGGGATTGCCCAGTCTTGGCAAGGTCACGGCGTATTCAAAGATTCTGAAGGACGGGAATTGACCGTGCGTCGTCTCCCCAACTTCTTTGAAACCTTCCCAGTGATTTTGACCGATGCAGATGGAATTGTCCGCGCTGACATTCCCTTCCGTCGGGCAGAATCTAAGTACAGCTTTGAGCAATCTGGTGTCACTGTCAGTTTCTACGGTGGTGATCTAAACGGTAAGACCTTTACAGAACCAGCTGATGTGAAGAAGTATGCCCGTAAGGCTCAAGGCGGTGAAATCTTTGAATTTGACCGGGAAACCTTGAACTCTGATGGTGTATTCCGCACCAGTCCTAGAGGTTGGTTTACCTTTGGACACGCCGTATTTGCTTTATTGTTCTTCTTTGGTCATCTCTGGCATGGCGCTCGGACAATCTACCGAGACGTGTTTGCTGGTGTTGATGCGGATCTAGAAGAGCAAGTTGAGTGGGGTCTGTTCCAGAAAGTGGGTGACAAGTCAACCCGCCGCAAGGAAGCCCTTTAAGGGACTCTTTACTGGGGACTGGGAAAAAGTTTTCCCAATCCCTAATCCCTCATTACTAGCTGGATAGGCAGGAATTTATAAATATGGAAAGCGTTGCGTACATCTTGATTTTTACTCTGTGTATAGGTACTCTCTTCTTTGCGATCGCATTTCGCGAACCCCCTCGTTTTGAGAAACCAAAAGATAAGTAGAGCCTATTACCAGACCTGGAAGCGGATTTAATGTTAGTATCCGTTGTTACTAATTGTGGTAGCAACGGATATTATTGTTTTTGTCCTTTGTTGGTTTTAATTACTAAGTAAATAACCAACCATTTTAATATTGTGATATAATTTCCAATCTTGGGAGTAGATATATGTTAATACTAGCTTTTCTGCGCTAGGATGAAAAAGGATGTGTTATATAAGCTGCCATAAAACTGCTTGTATAATATAATCGCGCTCGTGGCACAACCTTTACGGAGACTAGAACCGGGAACAAATAAGCATGGTCAATCAGAATTTAACCGCTACAGAAATTGGATTCACTCACGAAGATTTCGCTGCTCTACTTGACAAATACGACTATCATTTTAGCCCTGGTGATGTTGTCCCAGGAACAGTTTTCAGTATAGAGCCGCGCGGCGCTCTGATTGACATTGGTGCTAAAACCGCAGCATATATACCTATACAAGAAATGTCTATTAACCGGGTAGATAGCCCGGAAGAAGTCTTACAGTCAAACGAAACGCGGGAATTTTTCATTCTTACCGATGAAAACGAAGATGGTCAATTAACTCTTTCCATTCGCCGTATTGAATATATGCGGGCTTGGGAGCGCGTGCGACAGCTGCAAGCAGAAGATGCTACTGTCCGTTCTGGTGTGTTTGCAACCAATCGTGGCGGAGCATTAGTACGGATTGAGGGATTACGTGGCTTTATCCCTGGTTCCCACATCAGTACCCGCAAACCTAAGGAAGAATTGGTAGGCGAAGATCTGCCATTGAAATTCTTAGAAGTGGACGAAGAACGTAACCGCCTAGTTCTATCTCACCGTCGGGCGCTGGTTGAGCGGAAGATGAACCGCTTAGAAGTTGGTGAAGTAGTAATTGGTACAGTTCGTGGCATCAAACCTTACGGTGCTTTCATCGACATTGGCGGCGTCAGTGGCCTACTGCACATTTCTGAGATTTCTCACGAACATATTGATACACCTCATAGCGTGTTCAATGTCAATGATGAAGTGAAAGTTATGATCATTGACTTGGATGCAGAAAGGGGTCGGATTTCCCTATCAACCAAGCAGTTAGAACCCGAACCCGGCGACATGATTAAAAACCGGGATTTGGTCTACGATAAGGCAGAAGAAATGGCTGCTAAGTATCGTGAACAGCTCTTAGCCAAGCAACAAGGTGCTACTGCTGCGGCGGCTGCAACTGCGGAAGTTGTATCAGAAGAAGATATTCCACCAGCAGCAGAACTTGAAGAAGAGATTCCACCAGCAGCAGAACTTGACGAAGATATTCCACCAGCCGCAGAACTTGAAGAAGAGATTCCACCAGCGACGGAAACTGAAGAGGAAATTCCACCAGTTGCAGAACTTGAAGAAGAGATTCCATCAGCGGCGGAAACTGAAGAGGAAATTCCAGCAGCGATTGAACAATAATACATTTATAGTTTTACTTGTCTTTAAGTAAGAGTATTAAATCATTATATAAAGAGGGTTTTTCCCTCTTTTTTTATGTGGAGAATTGGGCAAAGTTAGGGATAAAAACTCATAACTAAATAAGTGGGGTGAAATATTGTGGCAATTATTAAATGTGGAAACATCACTTTTGATAATATCCAGGCAATTTTATTTGACAAAAATGGTACTCTGGAAGATTCAGAAACATATTTGCGATCGCTGGCACAAAAGGCAACAAGATTAATAGATGCTCAAATCCCTGGAACTGGCGAACCCCTATTAATGGCATTTGGCATCAATGGCAACTTTCTAGATCCTGCGGGTTTGATATCGGTAGCGAGTCGCCGTGAAACAGAAGTTGCAGCTGCTGCATATATTGCCGAAACCGGAAAAGGATGGTTTGAATCGTTAAAAATAGCCCGTCAAGCTTTGGATGAAGCGGAGAAATACATTGAAAAAACTCCTTCACCGTTATTTGTGGGTAGCTTAGACTTGTTGAAATACTTACGGAAAGCGGGCTTGAAACTTGGTATCCTCTCAGCTGCAACAACTGATGAAGTAAATAAGTTTGTAGCGAATCACCAATTAAATGATTATATCCAGTTGGAAATGGGAGTAGATGAGGGGCCGAGTAAACCAGATCCAATTCTATTTTTGCAAGCTTGCCAAGCTTTGGGAGTTGAACCGGGCGCTACATTGATGGTGGGTGATGCAGTTGGTGATATGCAAATGGCGCGTAATGCCAAAGCCGCAGGTTGTATTGGTATCACTTGGGTGGGTAAGTCAGATAATGTTCGGGGTGCGGATGTGGTGATTAATCAACTTGATGAAATCCAGATTTTAGAAGATTAACCTAAAATATTAATTACTCCTCACATTTGCTAAACAAGCCATGCAAAACACAGAATCGACGTTAAAACTTCGCCTGTGGACAGTTGAAGAATACCACCGGATGGCTGAAGCTGGGATATTTGGTGCAGATGAACGTGTAGAACTCTTAGAAGGGAAGATAATCTGGATGATTGCCAAAGGCACAGCCCATAGGTCAGCAGTTGGGAGAACAGATTACTTACTGAAAAACACATTAGCAAATAGGGCTTGGGTATCTATTCAAGACCCAGTAAAGTTAAATGAACGATCTGAACCGGAACCGGATATTGCTGTCGTTAAAGTAGATCCGCTAGATTATGCTGACCATCATCCCACCCCTTCAGAAGTTTATCTGATTATTGAGGTAGCAGATAGCAGCCTGAAATTAGACTGCCAAACCAAAGCTAAAGCCTACTCCCAAGCGGGAATTACAGATTATTGGGTGCTAGATGTAGTTAGTCGTCAATTACATGTCTTCCGGGAACCGACTCAGGATGGCTATCAAAGCAAAGTAATTTTGGCAGCAGATGCGACTATTTCACCTTTAAAGTTTCCTGATTTGAGCATTGCGGTTTTGGAAATATTACCGCCTGTAACTGAATCTTAGTTGAAAGCGATTTTTTCAACATCAACAAATAGCTTATTTGACAACCTTTTCCCCGGTTACATATTAAATCAACATAGGCGGTAGAATCCTCTGGCGCTTCTATTTTTATCTGTTTCTAGACATGAAGCTAGCCTTTTTAGGCTGTTGTTTAGATTGGGCTAAATCTTTAATTACAAGATATAACTCATCAAGATACTCTTCTTTAGTTAGGGCTGTCTATCTCGGCTTGGATTTATTCTTTTGTAGTTATTTGTGCCTCTGCTGTTTTATTCCATCACAATTTTAGGCAATTTTAGCATTGTGAAGTGACGCTCTCTCTAGCCCACTTAAGATTAAAATCTCTAGCGAATAGCTGAATTAAACAGCGATTAACTAAGGGTTCTGAACCTTGAGAAACTGACAAAAGTTTAAATTGAATAAGACAGTGGGAAAGACTTCGCATCCTTTGGCTTCACATACACTCGCTGTTTCGGTTCTAACTTTAAGTCATTAAAGCGATCGCGTGTTAAATGCGCCGTCAATACTTGTCCATCATCGAAAGTTAATTCTACTTGGACTTCCCAACCTAAATGTACTAATCGGCTGACTGTCGCAGGTGTAGTGGTACCGTTGGCAACTTTTTCCAAAATCACATCTTGCGGGCGTAAAAATACTTGTGGGTGTGGCGTATCAAACCCGCTACTTTGAAAAATCTTTGAGGTGCTGGGTAACACGTTCACCGGGCCAATGAAGCTCATTACAAATGCGGTGGCAGGATTATCGTAAATTTCTGCTGGTGTGCCCACTTGTTCCACACGCCCTTTATTCATCACCACAACTTCATCGGAGACTTCCATTGCTTCCTCTTGGTCGTGCGTGACAAAAACCGTGGTAACATGAACCTCATCATGGAGGCGGCGTAACCATGCTCGTAAATCTTTGCGAACTTTAGCATCAAGTGCGCCAAAGGGTTCATCTAGCAGTAATACTTCCGGTTCTACTGCCAGTGCCCTTGCTAATGCTACCCGTTGTCTTTGACCACCAGAAAGTTGTGATGGATAGCGATCGCCTAGTCCAGTCAATTGCACCAATTCTAGTAACTGTTCTACCCGCCCCTTAATCTTCTTTGGCTGTGCCTTACGAATTTCTAAGCCAAAAGCAATATTCTGCCTGACGGTCAAATGCTTAAATAGGGCATAGTGCTGAAACACAAAGCCAATATTGCGCTGTTGTACGCTTTGGTATGTAGCGTCCTTACCAGTAAGCAGGATTTTGCCGCTATCTGGCATTTCTAAACCTGAAATTAACCGTAATAGCGTAGATTTACCTGATCCCGATGGCCCAAGCAACGCAACTAGCGAACCACTTTTAATTTCCAGGCTAACCTCATCAACTGCTTTGAAACTCCCGAATTGTTTGGAGACATTTTCAACTACTATGCCCACTGCTGCTATACCTCTACAACTAAATCTACAGATCCTTGGTAGGATTACTGTGTCTTACATATACCATACATAATTATTTATAGATGAACAAGATTTAGACTCACTTTTCAGCCCGCACTAAATAAATGCTCCATGCAAACTTACCTAGTTCGCAACAACTGCACAAAGGTATTACTCACCGTATTGTCTTTGGTGTCGGCGGCGTATTGAATCAAATTTTCTCGCAGTTCTTGGGCTTCGTTTAAAGGCAGCAAGATTGCTAACAAGAAGTAAATACCACGAAATCGGGAGTCGCTCATTACATCAACTCTTAGTCTTTTCGCTTCATCACTTTTACCGAGAAAGTTCTGCACTAAGAAGAAGTCCATGATTTTATCGTGGCGGAAAGACCATTCTTTCTTGGCTTCGTGTTTGTCATCTTGCCATTGACGGCTGACTACCATTTTGTATTTTTCGTCGGCTAAAGACATGACAACTTTAGAGAAGTTATCGGCGGGTAAGGCTTGTTCGTCTTGGAGTCGCATTTCATAGACGGCGGCGCAGAATTTTTTTAAGGGAAATTCTTGTTTCCATTCTTGCTGGTATTCTGTTGCCATCAGGTTGTATTGCTGTTCTTGCAGGCGAAACAAGTTTGGCTGTTTACCTTGTGATAGCATCAGCGCTACTACTGTTAGATCCATTGGATTGGAAAGAATTCGGCGGACAGCATCTAACTCTTCTTTGGCTTGTTGCTCTTTGAGGACTTCTGTTAAATAATTGGTGCAAGCTTGGGCGTAATCAGCACCTTGAATTTTGGCATCTTTGGGGAGTCGCGGCTGACGGGATATCAAAAACTCTTGAATTTGTTGTTGTTCAAGGGGCTGCAAGTAGTAGGTTTTTGCTGTTGAGGGTGGTGTCCACTCTAAAGGCTGGGTAGTCATGATAATGTTGCCCCGGAAATAGCTTTCGACAAACTGGGTAATTTTTGCCCGTGTTTCGGCGGTGACTTCGTTGAGTCCGTCGATGCAGATATCTATCGCGCCACTGTAAATCAGGTTTTTTAGGAAGCCGGCATCTTGGGCTTGCCCGTGTAGCTTGTCTTGGATGGCTTCAATTACGCCTTTATGACATTTCTGGGCGGGGAGATAAACGACGATGCGCTGGGAGTTTTTCAACAGATGACGGAGAAACATCGACTTGCCTAAGCCGGAATCTCCTTCTAAGATAATTTGTCCTTGAATACTGGGTAAGGCTGGAGTAATCGGCAGGATGTCTCCTGAAGTGGGAACTTTGACTTTAGATTCTGGGAAGTATGATTGCTCATAAAAATTATCTAACCCGGCATCGGCTAATAGGGAAGGTTTGAATGGTTCAAATAATTTGCGCCGGAAGAAAGGAACCCAAGTGAGGAGAAAGCCGACATAGCCGACACCGAGAATCCGGCGTACCCAAGGGTTCCAGAAGAAGATGGCTTGGACTTGGGGGAATTTGGGGTAGGCGAATATTAGGGCTAGCCAAAGGAGAGCATGAATGAAGATGGTGTTTCTGCTACGGATAAACCACCGCCACCCCTCCAAATTATCTATTGCTGACTGCACAGCATTAGCATTAGTAGGGTAGACTTTTTTGAGGTTGTTGTAATGGTTTTCCAGTAAGACAATATCTTGTAATTTCCAAGGAACGTTTTTGTTAGCGGCAACTTCGGAAATTTGTTCTGCTAGTTCTCTTTGCAGGTCTGGCAGAGAATCACAATCTTTCCAGGCTTTCTCGAAAATTTTCATTGTTTCGACTCCCTGGTTATATGTCAGTTTCTGTGGTGGCATTTTAGGTTTACCAACCCATTGCATAAGAGTTTCTACTTGTGGTTCACCACCTCCCAAAAAATGAGCTAAAAACCTCATTTGACCAATCTCAGAAAGATAAGAATGAACTGAATCTAGAACTTGTACAACAACTGGCAAATCTTGTTGCCCTAGTTTCATGAGTGCCTCTACTACTGCACCACGGACACCAGAGTCAGGATCTTTGAGCAGCGGGACAAGTTGTGGAACTTGTTCCTTGGCTTGCATCTTCCCTAATGCCTGTGCTGCTCCTTTACGGGCAGTAGGGTGAGAATCATCTATGAGCAGCGGGACAAGTTGTGGAATTTGTTGTTTAGCTTGCATCTGCCCTAGTGCCTCTGCTGCTGCATAACGGATATCAGAGTTAGGATCTTGGAGCAGTTTAGCAACTAGTGGAGCTTGTTCCTTGGCTTGCATCCGCCCTAATGCCTCTGCTGCTCCATAACGGACACCAACGTCAGCATCTTGGAGCAGTTTAGCAACTAGTGGAGCTTGTTCCTTGGCTTGCATCTGCCATAGTGCCTGTATTGCCGCATAACGGGCAGACGGTTGAGAATCTTCAAGCAGCTGGACAAGTTGTGGAACTTGTTCCTTGGCTTGCATCTGCCCTAGTGCCTGTATTGCTGCATAACGAGCATCACGGTCAGAATCATTAAGCAGGGGGAGAAGTTTTGGAATTTGTTCCTTGGCTTGCATCTGCCCTAGTACCTGTGCTGCTGCATAACGAGCATCAAAGTTAGAATCTGTGAGCAGTTTTGCAACTTGTGGAGCTTGTTCCTTGGCTTGCATCTGCCCTAGCGCCTGTGCTGCTGCTTTACGGACATCAAAGTTAGAATCTGTGAGCAGTTTTGCAACTTGTGGAGCTTGTTCCTTGGCTTGCATCTGCCCTAGCGCCTGTGCTGCTGCATAACGAGCATCAAAGTTAGAATCTGTAAGCAGTTTTGCAACTTGTGGAGCTTGTTCCTTGGCTTGCATCTGCCCTAATGCCTGTGCTGCTGCATTACGGACATCAAAGTTAGAATCTGTAAGCAGTTTTGCAACTTGTGGAGCTTGTTCCTTGGCTTGCATCTGCCCTAATGCCTGTGCTGCTGCATTACGGACA
>NZ_JBALDF010000010.1:0-28633 GCF_036917275.1 Nostoc sp. | reverse complement strand
AGATGTGGTAGGATATAGAGAAATAACGGTTATTCTACCGCCTAATCTTTCCGAGTATTTGTCCATTTATTTTTCCTTTTTTTTGATTCACTAATTCCTAATTAGTGATTTTTTTTGCGTGTGATAAATTACTGAGTTACTATTAAAACATTGGAGTTAAAGCGGGTCGATCGCAATTTCAAGGCAGGCATCAATCCACTGATTAATATCTGCCACGGTAGAAATTGAAGTAGATGATTGCCGTAGCGCTGCTAGCTCTGTAGGAAATCCCCCCGTAGCATCCCAGCAAGGGGCATTGATGTAATGCTGGCAGTATTCGGCAAGTAGGCTGATTTCGCTTTTAGAAAGATGCTCGGAGCTAAAGTATTTAAAAACTGCATTGGGCAACTCTCCTGATGTTTCATCCCTCCAGTTGAGCGGCAAGCCCAGAGGCGGGCGGTAAACATTAGGTATTCGTTTCGGTTGGTAAATGGTTACGATGATTTCGTCGCTCATTTGCGTTTAGGGATTGGGGCTGGGGAATCGGTAAGTTACAGGTACAACAGAAAATTATCCAACTGGTCAAGGGACAGTGAGTAGCGCGATCGCACCTTGTAAAATTTCTCTAAATGTTCTCGACCTTGGATTTCTGTCCAGCGTAATCGCTGCATTTCGGCGTCTGTCTGGTTTATCAGGTCATCAAACTTTTTGGAGATCATCAATTCGGTAGTGGTTTGTTTGGCACGAGCCATTGACAAGGCACTACTAAAAATCTCTGGCTTTTCTGTAAATAACCGAGGCAAGCCAGCGATTATCTGAGCGGCTAATGTTTCGGCGTGCTGGTCAGACGTAATTGCTGGAATCTGGATTTTGATGTAGTCCATCAAAAGCTGGGTTGATTGGGTTAGTGCTGTATCCGCCATTAGTTGATAGTTGGGAGTTATGGGTTGAGCTTGCGCTTAAGGGAATTTGCTGCGAAGATGTTCTGGTATTCGCTGCCACCAGGCTTTGGTTCTCCCGTTTTCGTCCAGGATGGTGAGGTGAAAGTATTGGGGGAAGTCGGGATGCTCAACGTTGATCCACTCTGGCAAAGGTGGCAGGTATTTTTCTATGCCTGGAAATAATTCGCTATCGTCTGGCATCTGAGAAGGTTCTTGTTTACTCATGAAGTCCTTGTAGTTGGTAATTAGTCACTGCGATCGCAATCTTTGGGTGGTTTTTTAGTTCATCGTCTGTGGGGCATTGCGGCTTGCTTTGTTTTTTACAATTGCCGTTACCTCTTTGAGTTCGTTTATTGCCGATGGGTTCTCTAGAAACACATTCGGCAAGTTTTTCAATACAACAGCTGTTACGACTGTGGCTTGATTAGGGTCTAATTCTGGGTCAATAGTGCGGATGTAGTTGATGAATTGGTCTAATTCGTAGAGGACGAGGATTCTCGCGTCAACTAACTTTGGTGAAATTCTTCGTTTAATCATTGGTTATTCCTCATTGGTCAAGAGCGATCGCAGTCTTTGGGTGGTTTTTTAGTTCATCGTCTGTTGGACGTTGCGGCTTGGTGGTTTGTGGGAAAACTTAGGGAAGGCGGATCGAGCGTCAACTTGATCCGCCATGTTCGTAATCGAAAGAGAGTGTGAAATGAACGATCCAGTAATTTTGAGTGGCAATGAAGTAATTAGCATTGCTAAAGAACTGAGCTTTGTGAATGCCAATCTTTTAACGTTTGAGGAGATAGACAGATACATCGGAGAAGCTATAAAGTCGAATTTTCCTAATTACAGGGCTTGGACTGCTGAACTTGCCGGATGCGACGGCGTTAGTGCTAAGGTTCTCCAACCGGGTAAAGACTGGCAGAATGGGAGGCTCAAACTAATAGTCAGTTATCGTGTGGAATTCACTCCTGATAAGGTGCTTGGGTCAGAGTCTCCTTTAGATGACCTGCGATCGCAATTAGGCAAGCCAGGATTCCCTCCGCAAAGTCCTTGTGTATTTTTCGGTAACTCATGATCGCCACTAGATGATTTCCGATCGCAACTCAATCCCGAATAGTCACAGATGCGTCGCCTGCTGATGACAGTAGGCGACATATCCATGAATAAAGCCGTTTACCCAAACAGGTAAACGGCTTTATTCTTTATGATTTATGTCTAGAAGACTTTCAGGAATCTCTTTTAGCTGTTTAATTCTGTCTTTTATTAACTCAGCTTGTTGTTCGTGGTAAGCCAGTTGTTTCTCATTCTCGTCGATCAACTGGCCGATTATTTTCCCAGAGATTCCATTATCTGACCATTGTCCGATGACAAGGCTATTTGGTTCATCGCTATCTTTTCCACCAATTGTGATCTGGTTAAACCCATGTTTTGGGCTAGTTCTTGGAAGAGTTCCCAGGCTTCCGTCTCTAATTTCAAACTGACTGTTTTGGGATTTTTCCGAGAGTTGGGACGACCGGTTCTTACCATTTTGGTTTTCCATTATTAACCCTTTAATTATCGCATATGCTTAAATGCGGTATTAACTTGTATATGTGCATATGCTTGTTATATAGAGATAGCGAATTTATGCAAGTGCGTTATGCACCGCTCCCCAACGCCTACCCCTTTGCGTTGCAACCGGAAAAAGCACCCGCGCCACCTTGCGCGGAAACACCCTGTACCTGATGCCCAATGTCTAATAACTAATACCCAACTCCCAACCAGACAGAGATAGCAGCCTGTAGCCGTAGTGCAAATGAAAGACCTGCTGGGAGTTGAAAAAAGAAAAAGCGACCACTACGCGCCAGCGATCGCTTAATCAAATGCAAATGGAATTTTATCTTAAGGAGATTTTAGCCGACTTATTAGACAAGTAACCGCCGCAGCGCTAGATCAATAAAAACGCCCAACACATTGCTACACAAGCAGTCTACGACTAAAAACAACCCATTCTATTGAGCGACTATTACAGTACTATGACCGAACAACAGATAACCGATAAACCACTGAACGGGCAACGACCAAGCCCCATTAATAGCCGCAAAGGTCGCAAAAAGGAGTGGAAGGATCTAACTATTGACCCACTCTCAGAAGGGTATGACAGCCATCAAGCCGACTATGTAGTAGGTAAAGCACCGATTACCTGGGCATTGCTCGAAGTTGGTCAACTCTTCTCGCGCTCCAAAAGCGGCAAGAACTTGCACGTCAAGCTCAACGATGGTCGCGCCATGTGCCTTGATACTCGCCGACCAATTGAGTTTAAGCCGACAATCCGCAACTCTACACAGGTTTGGGTTGTAACCAATTTCAATTCGACTAGTGCAAGCAAATCCGATTTTTAAAGGCGATCGCAGTTCTGGAAGATAAGCGATCGCCCGCATCGTGTAGCTACCAAATAAACCACACACATCCAAGATTATATGACTGAACGACCAAATCCCAGTAACGATATCCATAATGTCGGCTTTCCAGAGGGGCAATTGCTAGGCAATGGGGCATCTCCAGAAGATTGTGCCGACATCTCAGCCGCCTACCTTCAAGGAAAGCCATTACCAGAAAGTGACAATCCAGTTATTCAACGGATATCAGAAAGACTTACTCAGACTGGTGGCTACGGCAAATATAGCAATTGGGGGGAAGAATGAATCAAATAAGTATTCTTATTTGTATCATCGGCGCTCTAGTTATTGCTCTTGCCCTCTCTAAACCGCAGACTAACCGTTCTTTTTACCTCAAAGTCGAGGTGCAGTATGGCAGATGAGCAAAAAATAGTAGTTGAAGTTCCAGATCGGAGCTATTCGCCGCTAGCTAGTACAGTCGAACTATCTAAAATAGAGGAATTTAAAAAAGGGTGGGTAACGGCTATCGCGTTTCCCGACAATCTCCCAGACTTAGCTTACACCCTTGCTTCAACAGTTGCGATTCCGGCTTTATTGAGTAGCTGCTGGGTAAATATCCCCATCCCTGGATTTATCCGCTTGGGAGTAATGGGGATGTTAGCAATGGCGGGGTTTGTCGCCTGTTATCTGCGTCAAGTGATTCCTGAGATTAGGGATATCTTGTGGGTTCGTCTTGGTTTGGTTGCATTGGGATTAGTACTGGGTAGCTAACTTATGTTTAAAAAAGTTTGGGAACGATTGACTCAAGATCCAGAAATAGAAAAGCTAGACGTTCTGATTCTTGCCGCTGATTCGCGGATAGCGGCAAAGGAAAAATATTTAGCTGAACTAGCAGCTACTAATCAACAGTTACAGGGAGAAGTGGACAAATTAAAAGATGCTGTCTCTAGAGCAGAAAAAACGCTCGACAGGAAGACAAATTAAATGGAGTTGCATCCTTCCCAGTTGCACCAACACTTGCAGATGTACACCCGGGCCAAGTTATCATCCTGGTGTGGTTTAGCTCTAGGCTGTGGCTTACTGTTTTTGGGGGCAACTCAAAAGCCACAGTCTAAGCCGTGGATATTAGTGGCATCGGTTGGGACTTTAGAAGTAGGGCGCAGACATCGCCAAACAGCCAAACTACTGCTTGAATCTCTAGGCGACATCGACCGCGCCTCAAAGCTCAACTTCCAGGCGTGGGCCCGGGCTAAAACCCAGCCCACAGCAGAATTAGCGTTGACCGTTGGCGCTATCGATGTCAATTGTCAACCAGAAAACTTAATCACCGATCCAGTTGAGTACATCCAAAAAAAACAAAAACACGTTGCTTTAGTTGGTGGCACGGGTGACGGTAAATCGACTTTCACCCAATACTTGTCATCAAAAATTGGTGGACGAGTCGTTGTCTATGATTCCGATGCCAAGCCCGATGATTGGGCATGGATTGATCAAGCTGATGTTATTGGGCGTAAAGGCAACTTCAAAGCCATCGATACCGCGATGGGCAATGATCTCAAAACTTTAGAAGAGCTTGTCCAACTGCGTGGGGAGGGGGGAGATAATGCCATCGCCGATCGAGAACGCTTTCTAATTGCTGAAGAGTTCCCGATTTTGGTGGACGAATGCGACAATGCTACCTCTTGGATAAAACGCCACGCCAAACGGGGCAGGCGATACAAACAGTTCATTTGTGCTTTAGCCCAAAACGACACCGCAGAGAACTTTGGACTGCAAGGTGACAAAGATACCCTTTACAGCTGCTTTGTCTTGGTACGTTTAGGGCAGTTCGGGCGTGACCACGCCAGGACTAAACTTAAAGATCCTCAGTTAGAGCAATGGTTAAAAGCTGGTGGCAAGAAGCGGTTTATGGTCGATGACTGCCCCTGTGAGCTTGATTTGAGCAACTGGGGAACCGGAGCGACGGGACAGCCGGAAACCTCTGGACTGGATTGTGAGGAGGTGCAATCAACCCAAGACCTAAATGAATACGAGCAAATCATCGTCACCTGGGGGCAAGAGCATCCAGGTGAAATTTTGAAAGCAGCGATGCTTCAGCGAAACTCTCAGCCATTTAAGAAAGATGACCCAGAGAATATCAGGATTATCTTTGCTTCCCTCGCTGACAGGGGAGTCGGGGAAGTGGTAGATAGTGGCGATCGCTTGGGCTGGAGGTGGCAGAAGTAACGTCTACAGTTTGCCTACAGTCCGTCTACAGACTGTAGGCAACCCTTTTTAGGTAAGTTGCCTGATTAGTTAAGCAGCGGTTGAGTGAAAGTGCGATCGCTCAATACATTGCCGATAACCAATCAAGAGTCCGTCTACAGCGTCTACAATTTTTTACCCCAAAAAATTTGACTGTAGACATAAAAAATAGCCTCAGCTAGCGGGTTTTAACGACTGTAGACAAAATTTCTGGGATTCAAAAAACTTAAAAAAAACAAACAATTTTTAACTCTGCGATGAATTATTTTACTTATCACGATTTAGAAAAAGAAAATAAGCACGGGCTTACTGCTGGAGACGAATCACTCACTGAAGAATCATTAGTAGTTCGGGAGATGATTGTGCCCGGTATGGCTGGCTATTCAGATATGTATGTAAGACACATTTGTTTGATTTTCAGAGAACAGCAATACCTGATTATCAGCATGACTGATTATGAACTGGATGAAGCCAAAAGATTAGAGATATGCACTGGTGCTGCAAAGTTTTTGAAGCAAAGAAATTGATGTCATGAAACAGACGCAGAAATACTCAGGAGCTTGCCGTATATTAACCTTTCCACATCAAACTCAGGATGAGCTTTACGCTGAATTAAATCGATTGGGGTGGTATTGGACACCTGCAAAACAGCAATGGGAAAGAGATGAGACGCTAGCCCAACCAGCAAGCAAGTTAATTAAAGTTCGGGTCTGGGCTGCTAAAGAAAGTGTCGAAAATACAGCAGAACTGTTTTTAGAAAATGCTGAAATCAACGGGTTGAGATTAATAGAAAAATCTCCGCCTTACCCTTGCAGACCGCCTAAGCAATTAGAAAGCAGAATTTATCTAACTTTTGAAGATATTACTAATAATAACGAATTGTGACTGAAAACAAGTGGATCACCTCTGATGCTCGAACAGAGAAACTAGTTATTCGTTTTTGGGTCAAAGGGTTCCCCAAACAGTTTTTTATCAGCACTGGGCTGAAAGATACCAAGCGCAATCGGGAGATTGTGCGATTAAAAAGGGATGCGATCGCTAATGACATCACCCTTAACCGCTTTGATCCATCACTGATTAGCTATCAGTCTCGGATACCAAAACAGCAGCTACCTATCATTACTCAGTACTCAATATGTGAACTGTGGGAGAAATTTACAGAATTCCAAGACAAGCAACTAGATCAACAAAGCCCGAAACTTATTCGGCATCGAAAAAGGGACTAAAAACGGTAAGCGTAGAATATTTCCTTGCCAGCAGGGATCTAAGCTGCAATCGTTACTGATTCAGCTTAGGGAGAATACCAAAAATACAGATAATTTGATATTTCTTTCTAAATCTGGGTTGCCTATGAATTCAGATATCTTAGGCAACTGCTGGAGACAATCGTCTTGTGGATTGGGGGTAGTAAGGCGCTTGGCTGATATGGGAGAGATACCGTACTTAAAGCCCTACAGTAGCAGGCATACATTTGCTACGTTGGCGATCGCCTCTGGAATTACGCCCGATAAAGTGGCATTGTGGATCGGCGATAACGTGGCTACCGTCTTAAGGTATTACTGCCACCCCGAAACAGTTTTGGCTGAGTGCCCGGACTTTTGATTTATGCTACTTAAATGCTACTCAATCGCTCTTAAAAATTGCTGGGAAAAGCCGTCTATGATTATTGTCGTAATGGGTGTATCCGGTTCTGGCAAAACTACCATAGGAAAATTGCTAGCAGACTCGTTAGACTGGGAGTTTAGCGACGCTGATGCTTTCCACTCGCCAGAGAATGTTGAGAAAATGCGGCGCGGTATCGCTCTGAGTGAAGCTGACAGGATGCCTTGGTTGCAAGATTTGCAAACAGCCATAAAACATTGGCTGGAAGAAAATAAAAATGTCGTGCTGGCGTGTTCGGCTTTAAAAGCCAGCTATCGGCAATTTTTGGTATTGGATAGCGATCGCATCAAGCTAGTTTACCTCAAAGGGTCTTATGAGTTGATTCAAATGCGGTTGCAAGAGCGTCACAATCACTATATGACCGAAAAACTCCTCAACAGCCAGTTTATAACTCTTGAAGAACCATTAGACACTATATCTATGGATGTTGCACAGCCACCCCAGGTAATTGTCCAAAACATTAGAACGGCTTTGGGAATTTAGCTTATTGGTTACAACTGCATGATAAAAAACTTAACATGCATTACATGCACACCTGTGCAAAAATAATCTTACTTGCACACGTGTGCAAAATATGGAGCGTGAAAGTACCATTTAACAAATCAATATCGACAACTCAAAAGATATGTCTCATCTAAGTAATGCCATCGATCAAGCTCAAAATAATCCTTTACATTCGCTAAAAGAATGGGAAGAAGACTTACTTAATCGCTATTCTGATCCAGACAGCATAGTTAAAGAAGGTAAAACAACCGAAGAGTACAGGAATTATGAAGCACCTACTAGAGACACGGTGAAAGAGTTCTATCGGTTAAATCATATCAATCAAACCTATAATTTTGTATTAGAGAAAAAAGAACACTTTTTAAAGTTGGATAAGAAAGAAATGTCTGTCTGGGATGCATTAGAATTTTTGAATCAATTGGTTGATGATTCAGATCCTGATACAGACTTAGATCAGTTACAGCATCTATTGCAAACATCAGAAGCCATTCGCGCCGATAGTCACCCAGACTGGATGGTACTTACTGGCTTGTTTCATGATATGGGGAAGGTACTTTGTTTATTTGGTGAACCCCAATGGGCCACAGTAGGCGATACCTTTCCTGTGGGTTGTGCATTTTCTGATAAAATTGTTTTCTCGGAATTTTTCAAAGAAAACCCTGATTACAATAACCCTATATATAACACTAGATATGGTGTTTACGAGCCGAATTGTGGCTTGAGTAATGTACATATGTCATGGGGACATGATGAGTATGTATATTCCATGATGAAAAACTATTTGCCCGAATCTGCATTGTACATCCTCCGCTATCACTCATTTTATCCTCAACATCGCGAAAATGCTTACGGACATTTGATGGATAAAGATGATGAAGAAATGTTTAAATGGGTTAAGTTATTCAATCCCTACGATTTGTATTCAAAGAACCATAATCCTCCTGATTGGCAAAATTTAAAGCCTTATTATGAAGATTTATTGGCTAAATATTTCCCCTCAACCTTAAAATTATAAATTTCCGCTAATAGCAAAAAGCAAATAATTTAAAAAATACCTTACAGATATTATAACTGATTGGGGTTGTAGCGGTTTAATTTACTTTGTAAAGTTCGATAAACGGGGATCATATTTATAATGATGCAGGTTAAACTAAAGGAATGTAAAACAAAATACAAGTTTGCAGTTAGATAACATAAGGTGCTAAAAATTTTAGTTAGAACCTGTTTTGAGCTAAGTTATTCAAATGTTTTTTCACCAAGAAATGTGATTTTTTGATGGAGTGTAGCCTTCATAGTTTTGCTTTGAAAAACAAAATATCTAATTTAGTAAAACTAATAGTACTAACTCCAATCACGTCACATTATAAGACGTTTGAGAGGAGTTGAAATTGCAAAAATTAGCAGTAATGCTAGTTAAGTATGAAGTTTTCAGATTTAGCTCATATTGTGATAAATTGGCAAATTTATATTTTGCTAATCTTTTTAAAATTTAAATTCGTTGTTAAAAATAGATGAATATTAAGAGAATTTCACTCATAGGTGGCATATTAAGTTTTGCTGTTATTGGTTGTACAAATGGCACTCAAAATAACAATACTGTTAGTGATACTGTTACTAACACTGCTACCAACACTAGTTTAGAGAGTCAAATTAGTAATCCAAATAGAAAATTGCAAACAATCGGCGTTGCTCTTGGTGACTTGGGTAACCCGTTCTATAATGCAGTACAGAAGGGAACTGAGACAGAAGCCCAGAAAATTGGGGGGAATATCAGAGTTAATGCGGTTTCCAGTGGCTTTGACCTGAACCAACAAACTAACCAAATTGAAAATTTTACTGCTGCGAATACTGACTTAATTATCCTCAGCGCTGTTGACAAAAAAGGAGTTAAACCAGTAATAGACCAAGCAAGGCTTGCAGGTAAGGTTGTGATTGCGGTAGATTCAGCCGTTGATGCAGATGTGGATGCAATGATTAGTTCCAACAATAGCCAAGCTGGAGAAGTTGCTTGCCAATATATTGCCGATCGCATCAAAGGTCAAGGTAGTGTAGTCATTATCAACGGAACTCCGATGGACTCAATAAATCAGCGAGTGAGTGGTTGTGAGAAATCATTGTCTAAATATCCTAATATCAAACTCATCTCTAAAGACCAAAACGCCGAAGGGACTAGGGATGGAGGACTGAGGGTTATGAGCGATTTGCTCACAACCTTTCCGAAAATTGATGCCGTTTTTGCCACTAACGATCAAAGCGGTGTGGGTGCAGATTTAGCGGCTAGACAAGCAAAACGTAAAGAATTTTTTATTGTTGGGGTTGACGGATCACCAGATGCAACCAAAGCAATGGAAGACAAAGATGGTGTATTTGCTGCAACTGCGGCTCAAAATCCCGCAGGAATGGCCGAAAAAGCGGTTCAGATTGGCAACGATATCATTCAGGGTAAAAAACCTGAATCATCTGAGATTCTAATTCCAGTCAAGTTGGTCACTAGAGAGAACCTTAGCAGCTACAAAGGCTGGTAATTCGTAATTACAACACGCAAAAAAGGCTTGGTACAGGAGGGTTACAATACTTTACTCTGTTTTTTTTAAAATACATCGTTTCTAAATTTGGTGTAAGTAAGAATAACTTTTAGGAGATATATGAATGTGAAAAAGATTGCGTTTACCTCTGGTGTTGCGCTTCGCGTAATTGCAGCTAGTATATTAGGTATCATCAGTAGTAACCTTGTCGGCTGTACAAATGGTTCTCCCGATCGCAACACTGTTACTAACACTGATATTAAACCTGCTATCAATACTAGTGCAGAAACTCAAACCGCCACTGGGAATAGAAAGTTGCGATCGGTTGCCTTCACCGTTGGTGATCTAAGTAACCCTTTCTTCGTCGTTATGGGACAAGCAGTTGAGGCAGAAGCGAAGAGAATTGGCGGAAAAAATGTCAATATTACTATAGCTTCCAGTGCTTATGACCTTAACCAACAAGCCAATCAAATTGAAAATTTTACTGCTGCGAATACTGATATCATTGTTTTGAATGCTGCTGATAAAAGTGGAATTAAGCCAATAGTTGAAAAAGCTAAACTTGCAGGTAGAATTGTCATTGCCGTAGACACCGGTGCTGAGGGAGGTGTGGATGCCACCATCACTACTAATAATGTTCAAGCTGGAGAAGTTAGTTGCAAATATATTGCTAACCGCCTTAAAGGCAAAGGCAATGTAGTAATAGTTAATGGACCACCAGTGGACTCGGTGATTCAGCGAGTTAGTGGCTGCGAGAATGTATTGTCTAAATATCCCGATATTAAAATCCTCTCTAAAAACCAAAATGCAGACGGTAGTCGGGATGGAGGACTTAGAGTTATGACTGATTTGCTTACAACCTTTCCAAAGATTGATGCGGTTTTTGCCATTAACGATCCGAGTGGAGTTGGCGCAGAATTAGCAGCAAAGCAAGCACAACGTAAAGATTTCTTTATTGTAGGGGTTGATGGTGCGCCAGAAGCAATCACTGCGATCGCAGCTAAAGATACTTTATATGCTGCAACTGCTACTCAAAATCCACGAGGGATGGCGCAAAAAGCAGTTCAGGTTGGAAACGACATCTTAAATGGTAAAAAACCTGACTCACCCACCATTTTGATTCCAGTTAAGTTGATCACAAAAGATAATGTCAGCACAGAAAAAGGCTGGTAAATAATAAAAATTGTAAATTTGCAATTTTTATTATTTCTAATCTGAGTTGAGTCTTTTGGTGCATTGACAGACTTTTTGCACATATTCATGATGTATATATGTGCATATGAGAAAATTCCTAAATATTGGAAGACGACGTTTACAAGTTTCCCTGATAGTGGTCAGTTTTAAAACATGATTTTGTGATGATTTTAATTTCAGATCATTTTTGAGTTTATTGATATCTAACTCACAATTACAAATTTTAAATTGTTTTTAGAGGAACTGCTGATGACAATAAGTACTGAAACCTCATTTCCTGATGCACCAACCATCACCCCTGTATTAGAAATGCAAGGGATTACCAAGCGATTTCATGGTGTATCTGCGCTCCAAAATGTTAATCTCACCATTTACCCAGGAGAAGTTCACGCCCTCATGGGTGAAAACGGAGCAGGCAAAAGCACATTGATGAAGATCCTGGCTGGGGCTTACATTGCAGATGAAGGAGAAATTCGCATCAATGGTCAACCCCTGAAAATTACCAATCCGGCGACAGCACGTAAGGCGGGTATAAATCTTATTTATCAAGAACTGAATGTTGCACCTAATTTAACCGTTACCGAAAATATGTTTATGGGTAGCGAGTTGCGGCGAGGTCAGTTTTTAGACCGCAAAGCGATGCAACAAGAAGCAGAGCAAGTGCTGGAAAGCCTGGGAGCCAATTTTACCGCGCAGACTATAGTTGGTACTTTATCGATCGCAGAACAGCAGCAAGTAGAAATTGCCAGGGCGCTGAAGGATAAAAGCCGCGTTTTGGTGATGGATGAACCAACAGCCGCCCTATCTGACCGCGAGAGTGAGCATTTATTTGAAGTAATTCGCAAACTACGGCGTGATGGCATTGCCATTATTTACATCAGCCATCGCATGGAAGAAATCTATGCTCTAGCTGACCGGATTAGCGTGTTACGCGATGGTCAATATATTGGTAGTTTGACACGCAGTGAAATTTCTCCCCAGCGATTGGTGCAGATGATGGTCGGTCGCTCCATGCAAGACTTTTACGAACATCAACGGCAAATGAATCCGGGGCCAGTCGTGCTGTCAGTCAGAAATATGAGCGATGCCCGCAAAAAGGTTGAGCCGGCTAGTTTTGAACTTCATGCTGGAGAAATTCTCGGTTTATCAGGGCTGGTTGGTGCAGGACGCACAGAACTATCCCGGCTGATTTTTGGTGCTGACCGTAAGGCCAGTGGTGAAGTATTTTTGAATGGCAAAAAACTGGAAATTAATACGCCCAGTGATGCGATCGCTGCGGGAATTGGCTACGTCCCAGAAGACCGCAAAGACCAAGGTTTATTTCTGGAGATGAGTTCCCGCAAGAATATTGCCATCAATACACTTAAGCAAGATGCAAAGGCTGGAATTGTTAACTGGCCTTCAGTTAATCGGCTGTCAACAGAGGCGGTAGAAAACTTTAACATCCGCCTAGCCAATTTAGAAATTAGAGCGCTCGATCTTTCTGGTGGCAATCAACAGAAACTACTGTTAGCGCGTTGGTTAGCCATTAAACCCAAAGTACTGATGTTAGATGAGCCGACACGCGGCGTAGATATCGGTGCTAAAAGCGAAATTTACCGAATTATGAGCGAATTAGCAGCGCAAGGTGTTGCTATTTTAATGGTTTCCAGCGAACTATCGGAGATTGTCGGCATGAGCGATCGCGTTTTAGTGATGCGAGAAGGGCAGCTGGTAGGCGAACTGGATGGCAGTCTTGGCAAAGAAATCACCCAAGAAAAGATTATGCATTATGCAACTGGAGCATCGGAGGTATTAGCATCATGAGTCAGACAGTCAGACCGCCTATCAATAAATCAGCCAACAATCCCGCATCCCGCAACCGGAAATCAATCAGTACCCTGCTGGAAGTTGCAGGTATTCTGCCAATTTTAGTAATTATCTGCATCTTATTTGCATTCCTTTCTCCCAACTTCCTTACAGCCGGTAACATCGTTAATATCTTGCGTCAGTCATCAATCAATATTGTGCTGGCGACAGGAATGACCTTTGTAATTCTCACCGGCGGTATTGACCTTTCCGTTGGGTCAATCTTAGCTGTTTCTGCCGTAGTTGCCCTGCTAGTATCATTACTGCCAGCTTTAAGTTGGGCAGCTGTACCTGCTGCCTTGCTAGCAGGATTACTTTTAGGCTTACTCAACGGCGCTCTCATTACCTTTTTGGATGTACCACCTTTTATTGTCACCTTGGGTTCACTTACAGCCTTGCGAGGTGTTGCCTTCTTAGTTGCCAAGGGGACAACGGTGATTAACCGTGACATCAACTTTGCTTGGGTGGGTAATAGTTATGTCGGGCCTCTGCCGTGGCTAGTAATCATTGCACTACTGACTGTAATTGCTAGCTGGTTTGTGCTGCGGCAAACTGTTTTAGGAGTGCAGATATACGCCGTCGGTGGTAACGAGCGGGCTGCCCGATTAACTGGAATTAAAGTTAATCGTGTCTTGTTATTCGTCTATGGTATTAGTGGATTACTGGCAGGTTTAGCAGGAATCATGAGTGCCAGCCGTCTTTATAGTGCTAGTGGCATCGTCGGTACTGGTTACGAATTAGATGCGATCGCAGCTGTTATTCTTGGTGGAACCAGCTTCACAGGCGGTATTGGTACCATAGGCGGCACACTTCTAGGTGCATTGATTATTGCTATTCTCAACAACGGTTTAACTCTGTTGAACCTATCTTACTTCTGGCAACTAGTCGTCAAAGGACTAGTAATTATTTTGGCAGTAACGATTGATCGGTTACGCAGACGTTCCAGACGGTAAAAAATCAAAGTCTTTGGGCATTGAGAATAGAAGATGAGCCTTTGAACTCCATTAATGAGCCTTTGAACTCCATTAATGAGCCTTTGAACTCCGTTAATGAGCCTTTGAACTCCGTTAATGAGTCTTTGAACTCCGTTAATGAGTCTTTGAACTCCGTTAATGAGTCTTTGAACTCCATTAATGAGTCTTTGAACTCCATTAATGAGTCTTTGAACTCCATTAATGAGTCTTTGAACTCCATTAATGAGCCTTTGAACTCCATTAATGAGCCTTTGAACTCCGTTAATGAGTCTTTGAACTCCGTTAATGAGCCTTTGAACTCCATTAATGAGCCTTTGAACTCCGTTAATGAGCCTTTGAACTCCGTTAATGAGCCTTTGAACTCCGTTAATGAGCCTTTGAACTCCGTTAATAAGCCTTTAGTTTCTACTCTCCTGCCCCCAATCCCTAATCCCCAATCCCCAATCCCCAATCCCCAATATATAAACTATGTCTTCCACTACTGTTCGTCGTAAATCCAACACGTTTTATGTGATTTTGATTGCTGGTGCTGCTGCCCTCGGCGGCTTTCTGTTCGGTTTTGACACTGCTGTAATCAACGGCGCGGTTTTATCTCTATCAAAAGCTTTTAACACCAGTAGTTTGCAGACTGGACTGGCAGTTTCCCTAGCGTTGCTGGGATCTGCGGTAGGAGCCTTCTTTGCCGGACAGATTGCAGACCGTTATGGTCGAGTCAAGGCAATGGTGGTCGCTTCGGTGTTGTTTACTATCAGTGCTATTGGCTCTGGGTTTGCCTTCACTATCTGGGATTTTATCTTTTGGCGAGTATTGGGTGGGATTGCAATCGGCGTTGCCAGCGTCATCGCGCCAGCTTACATTGCGGAATGCTCTCCCACCGATTTGCGGGGAAGATTAGGATCTCTGCAACAATTAGCGATCGTAGTGGGAATTTTCATCGCCTTATTGATCGACTACTTTATCGTCGCTGTGTCAGGAGGTTCAGCAGACTCGCCGTTTTTGTTTAGGGTTCCAGCTTGGCGCTGGATGTTTTGGACAGCAGTCCCGCCAGCAGTATTCTACGGCATGGTGGCTTTAACAATTCCTGAATCCCCCCGTTACTTAGTTGCCAAAGGACGGGAGCCAGAAGCTGCTAATGTTCTGACCAAGATTTTGGGGGGTGATGTGCTGCCAAAAATTGAAGAAATTCGGCAGACAGTGCTTCAAGAACGCCAGCCTAAATTTTCTGACCTTTTAAGCAGAAGTGGCGGACTCCTCCCCATTGTTTGGATCGGAATCGGCTTATCTGTACTCCAGCAATTTGTTGGTATTAATGTAATCTTCTATTACAGCAGCGTTTTGTGGCGTGCAGTCGGGTTTTCAGAACAAAGTTCCCTAAGCATCACGGTGATTACAGGAGCTGTAAATATTATTACAACACTGATTGCGATCGCCTTCGTGGATAAATTTGGTCGCAAGCCCTTGCTCATACTAGGTTCAATTGGCATGACTTTGACCTTGGGGACGATGGCTTATCTTTTTGGCAACGCTCCCCTAGATGCTGCTGGGAACCCAAATCTCACCGGAAGCGCCGGGACTCTGGCTCTGATTGCAGCCAACCTCTATGTATTTTGCTTTGGTTTCTCCTGGGGGCCAGTGGTTTGGGTACTGTTGGGAGAAATGTTTAATAACAAAATTCGAGCCGCCGCACTTTCAGTTGCTGCTGCCATGCAATGGGTTGCGAATTTCCTCATTTCCACAACATTTCCTCCCATACTGAAAAATTTCGGTCTAGGTTCTGCCTATGGACTCTATACAATTGCAGCAGCTACCTCATTCTTTTTCATTCTCTTTTTTATCAAGGAAACCAAAGGAATCGAGTTAGAAGATATGTAATTGACATCCATCTAGTACCTCTGTAGCGCAATTCATAATTCGGATCTCTGTGTTCTCTGCGCCTCTGTGGTTCGTTAAAATAAATGACTTTGGCAAATAGTTTTAACCTTATACAGATTACCTGTGAGGTTCCATACAACAAGGGGCTTAAGCCCCTTGTCTCACCAAGCTTGATTTTGTACAGTTTTACAAATAATTGGATTGGAATTAGATGGGGTTGAAAGCAACAGTTAACAATTCAAAATTCAAAATTTACACATTCAAACATTTTAGATATTTTCAGACGGTGATTTCAACTTCGACTGAAACTGTTGTTATGTGTATGGTTGGGGTCTTAAACCAAATAAGTTTATGATAAATTCCAACCTCCTGCTTTCTACCTTCTTCACAACTGATGACTGCAAAGTAATTGAATAAATATGCAACTGAAAGAATTGGTACAAAAACAGGGGAAAAAATTAAAAAAGTAATAAGTTCACAGGACAGTTATTTAGATTATTACGATGTAGTATACAAATCAATCGTTAATAATCAGCCAATTGCTGTTACTGCCGAAGACGGAATTAATGTAATGCGGATTATAGAAGCGGCTATTAAAAGCAGCAATGAGCCAAAAGTCATAGCCTTGCTTTAAGAAACTTAAAATTTAAACTCAAAATATGTAACTTTCATCTTGGTTAACTTATAACCTGGAAGCTTTCGTTCGAGTGTAATCTCTTTCGTTACAAAGCCATAATTCAACCATTTTTAAGTAATAAGTCAATGATAAAAATTCTTGTTCATAACTTTTTTATCCTATTTTTTGCAGTTCCAGCCGTTTGGGCAGCACCTCCAGAAAATAATTCTAATGCACCAGATGCTAATAGGAATTTGGAGGGACAAGTCAATTCTGTTTCCCAATTTTCAGATATTAAACCGAGTGATTGGGCATTCCAGGCATTGCAATCACTGGTTAAACGTTATGGTTGTATTGCAGGTTATCCTGACGCAACCTATCGCGGCAACCGTGCTTTGAGTCGTTACGAGTTTGCAGCTGGTTTAAATGCCTGTTTAGATCGGGTGAATGAATTAATTGCTGTAGGTACTAATGATTTAGTCAAGAAAGAAGATTTGGTAATGCTGCAAAAATTGCAAACAGAGTTTGCGGCAGAATTGACAACTCTCCGTGGGCGGGTGGATACGCTGGAGGCACATACAGCAACGCTGGAGAAACAGCAATTTTCCACCACTACTAAGCTGAATGCTCAAATTATTACCGCCGTTAGTGATACTTTTGGTAATAGGGTGGGTGGCGATGGCGATGAATCCCGTATCTACTTTGCAAACCGAGGTCGTCTCAACTTTGAGAGTAGCTTCACCGGCAAAGATTTATTGCGAGTCCGGTTGGAGTTTGGCAACTTTGCGAATTCCAATGGTGCAAGCCAAATTGCCGCAGCCACAGGCACTGGAATGACACGCCTGAACTTCGACAGCGACAGCAACGATACACTTTTTGTTCCCCACATCCGTTACTACTTCCAAGTCAGTGATTCTCTTAACTTTGTTGTTGGGCCCACAGGCATTGGTTACACTGACATTTCAACCACCGTCACTCCCGCCACAATCGCTGACGACGGCAATGGGGTTCCCTCACTATTTGGGTCATACAGTCCCTTATTCCGGCGAGGTGGTGGCGGCGGTGCCGCTAACTGGAACATTAGCAAAGACTTCGTTCTCACCTTGGGTTATTTAGCAAGCAGTCCCAATGTCCCATCGGCTGGCAGCGGGTTATTTGATGGCGGCTACAATGCCCTGGCGCACTTAGCCTATTATGGTAAGCAAGGAGCGATCGGTGTAGCCTACTCTCATGGCTATAGTCCTGCTGGAGTAGTCGATATCGCCGCTGGGACGGGTAGCGCTCTGTCAAACGCTCCCTTTGGCAACAACATTGCTACTTCCAACAACATTGTAGGCGCACAGGGATTCTATCGCTTCTCCCCGAATTTCCAAATCCACGGTTGGGGTGGATATATTTGGGCAAATGCCAAGAACTCTGGTTTGAGTGATATTTCCAATGGTAGGGGTGGAACAGATTCTCTGTTTGTAAACAATGGTGACAATGCCAATGTCTGGTTTGGAGCGATTGGAATGTCGTTTCCTGATGTAGGGGGTAGAGGTAACTTGCCGGGAATTCTCTTTGGTATACCACCGCGTGTCTCTAACAGTGATGTCCGTCAAGACCGAGACAACGCTTACCATATCGAAGCATTCTATCGCTACCGACTGAACGATAATATCTCAGTGACTCCTGGTTTTTGGGTGATTCTTAACCCGGAAAACGACACCAGAAATAATACCCAGTATGTGGGTGTGATTCGCACAACCTTCGATTTTTAACTGAATGTGAATGGTTTGCTTGATTAACAGAGTCCTGATTTGAAAAACCACATCTGTCGTAGGGGCACAGCATTGCTCATAGGTGTCAACTTAAGGTAAAAACTTGACTAGAAACAGCTTTTAGAGATTGTCTCGTTACCTCGTTAAGAGTCTCAGACTGGGAATGCCAGTTCGGAGGCTCTGCCGCCAGGGTATGCATTTCCAACCAGAGACTGGAAACGAGATTTTACGAAGGTTGGTAGCTTAAGTTAACACCTATAAGCATTACTGTGCCCCAAAAGTGCAGTTTACTATCAAAGAATGACTAATAAAAGCCTGAAACGACCTATGCATGGTAAATGCATACCAAGATTAATTTGTACAGTGTGTAAGTCCTAACTTTATACAAAAATTTTCCTATAGTACAGATGCATTTACCTACTTTTAAGATGTAGTTACCTACTTTCATGGTATCTCAAGCTTTTGTATAGCAGTATAAGTACATAGTCCGGTTTATTTTTTGTATAAAGAAGCTTTCAAAGAGTGGTCATTTTCTTGAACGTGCAAGTACCTTGTAAATACTGAAGTACAAAAGATTGTTTCCCAGATATGACTTATTGCTAGCCTGTTTTCTGGCAGGATTTAAAAGCAAATTTTCAATGTTGGGTGCAAGATTTGGAACTTCAAAAATTGTAGTAACTCGCACATTAACCTACCTAAAATATTTATGAAAACAGGGTACAAATTAGCACTTGCAACCGCTAGCATTGCTTTGGGTTTTGGTGTAATCCAAGCTAAACCAGCACAAGCTGCCACATTTAGTGGTCCGATTAACATATATGCTGCTGCCAGCTTGACCGAAACCCTAGTCCAGGTTGAGACACTTTACCAGCAAAGCAACCCCAACGTTACCTTTATGAATACCTTTGGGGGTTCTATTGGTCTGGCTAATCAAATCATAGCGAAAACAAATCCAAAGCCAGTAGATATCTTCTTCTCAGTATCCCAAGCACCGTTAGATAATCTGCAATCTAACAACCTACTAATAGAAGGAACCAGGCAAGACATACTAAACAACACCTTGGCTATAATCACGCCGATAAATTCAACCACATCTATATCAAGCGTTCAAGACCTATTACCGCTGAAAGTGGCTATTGGTAATCCTGCGTCTGTTCCAGCAGGAGTATTCGCCCAGCAATTATTTGCCAATTCCGGGATATCCGGGCAACTCAATCCTGTCTTAGGCACAGATGTGCGTAATGTACTATCATTAGTGTCAAGCAACACTGTAGATGCAGGCATTGTTTACACCACAGACGCTCTAACAGCACTTGATAAAGTCAAAATTGCATACACTCCGCCTATCAACCTTTACTCTCCGATTGTTTATGGCTCTGCTGTACTCAGACAAACTCAAAACCTAGATGCAGCTAAGGACTTCAACTCGTTTCTGCGCAGCCCTCAAGCATTATCTGTGTTTCAGGTATCTGGATTCACGCCTATCCCCGAACCCATGACTACTGGTGGCTCAATAGCAGTAGGTATAGTCGGCCTGATGATGAAGCGAAAGGTAACGGCAAAAGCCAAAGCTAAAGCAGCAGTGGATTAAAGGTTTTTGGCTGTATTCTCAATCAAAATTGAACTCGATAACTGCAAATAGGAATCAACCCAGGTATAATCTTGACTTTTCACGGGATGTGGAAAGTCAGATTATGCTGAATCAATAGTTGCAATTCATTATCCCGGAATATAGCAATCCTAAATGAGTCGTGAAAAATATGGATAAGGAAACGAACCGCCATCTCTACGAGAGGCTTCCGCCAACGCGCAGCATCTCGTAGAGCTTGCGGGGAGACAAAATACCCTGAAAAGCTTATAGGTTAAAGAATATGGCAATTGATGGTAAAACAAAAAGAGCCTTTGTTTGCAACAAGCTCTATCTAATGATAATGTTACCAGAATTCTACGAAACACACCTCAAGCGAGAATTGGGACGTGCAGAATATTTATTAATAAAAATCCTGATAAATCTATTACAATCGATAAGAACTGTAAGCCTTGAAGCATTAGCTACTGCTTTACCTATACCAATAATTTTTGAAAGTAGAAGAAAGAAAGTCTAACGTTTTTTATCTTTAAATTATATAAATGTTGAAGAGATTAGGTTGCCGATAGTTAAAAGTTGGCTAGAAATATATTTTCCTTTGAATCAAGTTGTTTATGTAGTAATAGACAGAACTAACTGGGGATGTATTAATCTCTTAATGATACAGCATTTTGCATCTAAATGAAGTACATCCTTACCCCCCTTAATCCCCCCTTTACAAGGGGAGAAATTCCCAATATAGTTCCCTCCCCTTTCTAAGGGGAGGGTTAGGGAGGGGTATTTTTGTACTTCATTAACTTGCAATCTGCTGTAAGTATAATTTGGGATAAGAGGTCTATTCCCATATATTTTGAATTATTAGATAAGTTGGGCTCAAGTAATTTATCGGAACAACAAGCAGTATTCAAAAAAGCATTACCACTTTTTTAAAATTATAAGGCTGTGGTCTTAGGGGATAGAGAATTTTGTTCCGTGCATCTCGCTAACTGGCTCAGAGAGCAGAAAGTGTACTTTTGTTTACGGCTTAAAAAAGATGCGTTCATCGAATTAGAATCATAAATTTGGACACAACTGAGAGATTTAGGATTAACCCCAGGAGTTCTTTTTCGTATCAAGGTGTTAAATATACAAAAACCGCAGGTTTTATTGGGTTTAATATTACTGGAAAATTGAAACGTAAATACTTAGGAGTCACTCCCGAATAAGCATGGTTTATCCTGACTAATTTAGACACTTTATCATCTACTATTAAAGCCTATAAAAAGCGATTTGATATAGAAGAGATGTTTAGAGACTTTAAGAGTGGTGGCTACAATTTAGAATCTACTAATGTGTCAGGTCAACGATTAATTTCTTTGATTTTATTAATCTCACTTGCCTATACTAGCGCTACAATATCTGGTCAAAAAGTTAAACGTATGGGTGTCCAAAAATATGCCGATAGAATTAAAGAATCTGGGCGGACTGTTCGCCGTCATAGTAGTTTTTATATCGGATTATATGGGTCTAACTGGGTCAATTTAATGGAATAAACAAGCGAGTTAGTAGCCAAATTATTGATACTAAGTCCTAATAAGCGCAAGTACTATCAGCAAGGAGAAAGGGCGATGAGGCTTATTTTATCTGTATCCTAGCCCTTTTTGTAGCCCCGTAAGATTGTGGAGACTAACTGATTGTAGAACGAGCCAGCGCTGTCCAAGCCTTGCTGCAATTCCAGTTTCAGCCCTTTCCAGGTTTGTCCTTGAGGACTGGACACTACCTCTTCTAATATGAGAGGAGGTTGTGTCAATCACTGGTGTCGATAAAACTATATTATTGCTGCCTGACACCAACTCACAATTTAATGCTTCATCACGATTTAACCACTGCCCAAAAATGGAATCACGCTCATGATCAGGGGCAACAAACTGGTAAATGCACTCCCGATTTTCACGCTTACCCAACCGACCCACATAGTCCAGTTTTAAGTCAATCTTGGCAAGTAATTTCTGTGCGATGTCTACGACGGGCTACGCCTACGCTATCGGTGTGTGTTTTTCCAAGATACTAACATTCAAGTAATTCTTGATAACGTGCCGATGCACAACAGCCAGTGCCTTAAACTCCACCATCTTTTCGTCACTTCCCCGTAACTGAACGTCTGGTGTAAGAAACTGCAACAGCTGAAGATTTTCGAGTAACAACACAGCAGGTAATAACTGCCCCTTGTTAAAATCTGGTTGACAAACCGAATTTTCCCCTGCTTCTAACTGGGCTTTTGCTCTTTTGGTATCACGGTTGGTCAGAAATTCCCGTCCCAGTGTCAAATAATAGTGCATCCGCAGTTGGGGATACCACCCATTATCATCTTTCTCGACCAACTCAAGGGTCACGTCAATTTCGTAGCGACGAGACAATTCAGCCAAGCGCTGCTGATGTCGTTCGGTTTTGGTTTTCGCCCTTTTATCTTGCAGCTTCTTGAGTTCAGTCCCAGAGAGTTCATCGGAATCCGCGATGCCTGCGGCGGGCTGCGCCAACGCAATAATGCCTAATACAATCATGACATGACGATTGCGATGGCGTAGCCGCCCTTTCCAGTGGCGATCGCAGTTAACCAACCAAAATTAATCTGAAGGTTTTCCCTATTTTCAAGATCAGTGACTCTTATAAAAGTTCTCTTAGAGTCGTTTCAACATTTTTAACTAGGCAATCCCGATGCCGCCTGTTACACCATAAACTTCTCCGGTGATGTAGCTACCTTCTTGGGAAGCAAGCAACACATACACAGGAGCAATTTCCACAGGTTGCCCAGGTCTTCCAAGCGGAACTTCAGAACCAAATGTCTTGATCTTGTCCTGGGTCTGACCACCACTCGGCTGTAGCGGTGTCCAGAATGGGCCGGGTGCGACTGCATTAACGCGCACTCCCTTCTCGATCAGCTGTTTAGCAAGAGATTTGCTGAAATTCTCAATGCCCGCTTTGGTCAGCGCATAGTCAAGCAGACTCGCTGAAGGTTGATATGCCTGAATCGAAGTGGTGTTAATAATTGATGCTCCGGGTTTGAGATGTGGAACGGCAGCTTTGGTAATCCAAAATAGCGCGTAGAGGTTTGTCTTCATCACTTTATCGAAATGCTCAGTCGTGATATCGCTAATTGATGGGTAAGATGTCTGTGCGCCAGCATTGTTCACGAGAATATCTAAACCGTTCAAAGATTGCACTGCATCTGTCACCAGCTTTTGGCAAAAATGCTCGTCGGTGATGTCACCGGGAAGCGCGACCGCTTTGCGCCCTGATTGTTCAATCAATTGGATCACCTGTTGAGCATCAGCCTCCTCGTTGGGAAGATAGCCAATAGCGACATCAGCACCTTCTTTGGCAAATGCGATCGCAACAGCGCGCCCGATACCAGAATCGCCTCCCGTGATCAATGCCTTCCGACCTGTAAGCTTTCCAGATCCAATGTAGGTCTGCTCACCGTGATCCGGTTGGGGCTGCATCTTTTGAGCAAGTCCTGGTACGGGCTGTGGTTGTTCGGGAAAGGGCGGAGCGGGATATTGCTGCCGGGGGTCTTGCATCTCTAATCGATCATCTTTCATCACTTGGTTCAATTGATAGTTTTTGCTATTCAAGATTCAAGTATCAAGCATTGAGGAGAACGATTCCTCACCCTTTAAGCAGAATAATGTTCCAGAGTATGCAAGACTTAGAGGAACAGCGAACACTTGGTTGGTGTAGCAACGATGAAATGGCGCAGCGACCCCTGCGAAATTATGGAACTTGGTATAGCCCCGAATGGCACGCTTGTTAAGCTGAAGAGTATGCAGCGTAAAGATGCTCCAGGGGCAGGGGGGCAAGGGTGCAGAGCGGAATTTCTAAATATCCGAACGCAATACCTAAAACTTCTTCTTTCTCCCCTGCTCAAGAGCACCCCTACTGCCTCAACGATTTTCCCTTTTCTTAGTGCCATTCGTATAGCCCCTGAGTTTCAAAGGCAGGGTTTAGGTAAGGAGTTTGTGAGTTTGTTGCTTGGTTAATTATTGTTGTTGCGGACTAACCCATTCGATAATTTGATTAGCAGCATCGCCTAAATCAACTGCTACGATTGTCGGTTGTGGGTAAACTCCCAAGTAAGCTTTTTCTGATGATGTAATGAAAGCGGTTTGCAAACCAGCCATTGCTGCACCCATCACATCCCAGGCATGGGCAGCAATTAACCATACTTCGTCTCTGCTTTCTCGTTTCGCTAGTGCATACACATCGGGATGAGGTTTAGTTTTCTCAATGGCATCACAAGAGAGGATACGGTCAAAAAACGGTAGAGCGTTGGATTGTTGAAGCAGTTTTCGGGTAGACTCTTCGCCGCCATTTGTCAAAGCAATCAGCCTCCATCCATCTGATTGCAGCTGATTAAAGGCAATCAAAGCACCTGTCTGTAGCTCCAACTGGGTAAATATATCGAGGACTTGCGATCGCTGTTGTTCAGTTGTTTCTACTCCAATCACAGCCAGAGAACGCGGTAGTTCTGCCGCTAAAATTTGCCTGAGAGGTTGATAATGTCCTGCATGAGAAAGGGCAAAGGCATCGCGCAAGGTTTGAGCAAACCAGAGTTCTAGTGTATGTGCAGGAGCGCCCAACGCAACCAAGGCTTGACGCGGCTTATTCAGACTAAAGCAAGTGCCAAGAATATCAAAGATGATCGTTCCTTTTAGACTCATTACAAAATATTATATTAGGTGCTAATTTCTACGGATTTAGATGCTTCTTTAGCGTAAATGTAACACCTAAAGAATTACCCTACCTTTTGGCTTAAATCTGAATTGGTATAAGGAGCAGTTTCCGATTGCGGATTTGGAAGTGAACTTAAGCTAGATGCTTATATTGATACAAAAGGCTTTAATGCAACTAGTGAGATTGTCTTCGCAGTCTGGCGGCTGACAATTTCCTATCGAATCTAAAAACACAAGACATCATGAGTCAGTTATGACTTTAGCGTAATTTAAATACCTTTCACGATAGGCACGTAAAAGGTAATTTCTCTGTATTACCATAGTTTTACAACGTTCGCCCGTAGCTTCAAAGATAAATTCATCCATCTGCCTAATTATAGTCATGGCATTACTTTTTTTTAAAGTTCTCCGTGCTTTTTAAACCAATTATTCCGCTCCTTCTCATCACTAAAAGCGACATCAGCAAATTTATGTAGTCGCTCAGTAACATGGTAAAAATCAAATAATTGATAAGTGGCATCAGGAGATTTCAATTTCTTTAAAAGAGGAGGAATATGTTTCCAAATCCATTCAGCACCGTCAGCAATTAGTAAAACTTGTTTTGCTTGACTAATTCCCAAACTAATCAGATGCATTTCTAAAATTGGTAAAAAGCCTTTATAGTCTTCATAAGTGCCATCATTTACAATCTTTATTTCGCCATTTCTAACTTTTTTTAGTAAAGCTTACCCAATGATGTTGGGCAAGGAAAAGCAAATCCTTTGGTATTTCATTAACTCTTGGTAACAATACAGGAATGATAGTTTTTTCATTCTCAGCTTGCACAAATTGACTATAGAGACTTTGTAATTCTATATATTGCCATCTGCCTAATCCTGTTTGTCCAATAAAGATAACAGCAGAGTTAACGTTACTTATTGCCTTTTGAATCTCAAGTTGAAAAATTTGTCCTGGAAGAATTTGTTCTTCATCTAGCTATACTTTTAGTCTACGCTGCTTCAATCCAGACGCAACAAACCTTACTTGAGGCTTATCCTGAGTGTTATGAGCTAAAAATACATCAAATTCAGATATTTTATTCATTAAATGAAGTCATATTGTAAAATTATCAGTATAGTTTTAGTATGCCAGTATCATTTTTGTATGATAGCAAAAATATATTTTTAGTAAGTAGTAGTGTTCATGACTAATTTATACGTATTGTTATAAATGATAAATCATTAGATAATACTAAAAATTTAAAATTACAAACAAAAACCGTAAATTTTAATCTTGAAGGAATTGCTCAGTTATCTAGCGAGAAACCGATAGTTTATAAAATTTTAACTAAAGCAGGTAGGAATAATTATACAGGAGTAGCAAAAAGAGGAGACGTTTATACAACTATTCAAAAACACTTAGTACCTGGAAAAGTTATGTTCCAGGGTTAAAAATTAAAATTGATAAAATGAAGACTATTCAAGAAGCACAGAAGAAAGCAGACAGAATTATAAAGAGAAGCAAGCCTAAGTATAATAAACCAATAAAATAAATAACCGATAAATATATATAATCAATAGCTTAATAGATACTATATACCCTAGCTATTTATGCTCTTTTATAGCGTCCTTACGTTTTCACTCTAATAACTCTTGTGCCATGCTTTCAGCAGGACTAATAACCATTTGTTCAAAGTTTTGCATTAAATGCTCAAGATTTTCATAATAAAAATCATCAACAATCGAATGATGGTTAACTCTAAGATTAACTAAAGTTACAGCCATGTTTCCTGTTCCCTTCATGCACAGTGGTTGAATCGGTATTGAAATAGTTCGTGCAATGTGAGGTACTTCTTCAATCTAAATGATGATTTAATTACCCTCAAAATTTCCCTAACCGCCACTTTTTATTGCTCCATCTGCTGTGAGTGTTGGTGCTATTTGGCGCATAAGCTATGTCTGCGATTATAAATCGCATCACGCAATCTTACATTTTTGGTGAAATCCTACCATTTTGGATGCAAGTAATAGCAGATTCAGGCAGATTGGGACAACAATCCTGACATATCTAATACTTGCTCTGACCAAGTACTCGCTTGCTCGGACATATTTTTGCGTTCGCTCTCATTAAACCAAAGACTATCAAATTTTAATTTCCAACGTGCTAGTTGAATTTGAATGTTAACCAATTCTTCGGCATATTCTGGTTCAATTTCTGCTGCTGTCCATTCGATAAAACATATAGTTTCATCTGCCACCAGAGCGACCGCTTTCGGGTAAGCAGTGTTACAAAATGTTCTAATCCTGGCTAAATTAGAAGCTATGTGTCCTAAACGATTTGATGTATTTTCGCTTTGAAACCGTGCTTGTTTTTCATCTAAATTCTGGTTCATATCCACCAATTAACTCCTGAGTTATTTTTTTAATACGTTCTCGAATCGCTGGGTCTTGAATTACCATTGAGCGATTATTTTGGCTTGGACGTATGTTAATAATCGATTCATAAGCTATCGATTGGTCAAAGGGAGTCCAGATATCTCGCTGTCTACTACCGTCTTCGAGCAATGCTGCTTCACAGAAAGCGTGTTTCTCTCCTCCTCCAGCTAAAATCCCTCTTTCTATATCTACTGCCACTTTAATGTAAACTCGCAAAGTTTGCAGCATTAACTCCACTTGTTCGAGAGTTGCTCTTTCCCTAATAATCAATACCAAAATCTCACTCTTACTTGTATAAATGCACAAGTCAAAATTCTACTTTGTAGAATCCCTTGAATCCCAAAATTAATCACTTGCAGCATTATGGTATGATTTCCAACTCCAGAAGACTCAACACTTTCTCTTCCAAATCCGTCAAATAAGCACGATTCAGCTTGCCCAGCATCTCCAAAACTTCTGCACCGACTCCTCCAATACACTTGAATACACTCGACTGATGCGATCGCTAATCTCTCGAACCTGTTGACATTCGGCAGGCAGGTAATTGTAAGATTTGAGATGCTGCAACCCAACGGCATACTCGCCATCCCAGGCTCTCACGGTGCAACTAAAGTCATTCACTCTTGCGACTATCCCCCAGCAGCCACCTTTACCTCTGAGTTCTGGGTTGTCCTTGGTAAGAATTTGGCAGACTTCCCCGATTTGGTAGGTGTTCGGTACTTGGGTTCGCTCCATCATCCTTTGCACCACATCTTTGACGATTCTACCAGTTGGCACTTTCCCACCAGCAAGTTCTACTGCCTGTTGCCATACCTCCCACTGTTCTTGAGGTTCTAGCTTTGTAATGGGTCGGACTTGCCCTTCACTAGTGGGTAAAATTTGTGATCCATTTGTTGTCAAATCTTCAGGCGGCAAATTTTGACAACAAATTGTTGTCAAATTCTCGTAGACATCAGCTGCTGCAATCAGATAATTTGACTTCTGGCGACTATGACCAAAGCGCTCACGACAATAATCTTCAAACGTGCGGTGACTTGAACGGTAAAGTCGGCGATCGCGTAATTCTGCCAGCGCCTTCACCGCTTCAAAAAACGCTCTTTCCACACGCCGCTCTAAGAGGTTGTTTGAAAAGTGGGAGAGATGGTAAAAAAGCTCTCTCAGTATACGCTGTAAATAGATAGTAGACAGCACCGAGAGAGCGACATGAGTAAAGCATACCCCAGCAATCTGACCCGCATCCAATATGAATTTATCAGTGACATGATTCCAGAACCCAAACCAGGTGGTCGCAAGCGTGAGATCGATATATGGGAAGTCCTCAATGGGATCTTCTATATCCCAATACGGTTCAGTTAAGGCTAAAAAGCTGATTAGTAATATGAAATTTCGGAGCTTCGGCTCGTTGTCCAGTACCTCTGTGTCTCATCTTTTTAG
>NZ_JBALDF010000009.1:0-225576 GCF_036917275.1 Nostoc sp. | reverse complement strand
TTTGAGGTACTTCAAAGTCGTTTTGAGGTACTCCAAAGTCGTTTTGAGGTACTCCAAAGTCGTTTTGAGGTACTTCAAAGTCGTTTTGAGGTACTTCAAAGTCGTTTTGAGGTACTAAATGATTAGTTTTCTTGCCTTAACCCGATTTACGGCGAAGGCGATCGCTCCTTTGATGAAACCGGGATTGCCTCCTCCACATTAGAAAAGCGATCGCTAATTCAACTTATGCCTCAATACGCTTGGGTTAAGGCTAAAACTCTTTGTCAAAGTCAATTTTTTTAACGAACCGCCAAGGACGCAAAGGACGCAAAGAGAAGGAAGATATGCTTAACTGAACTGTATTAACTTATGCCTAACCGCGATCGCCTTTTGACCGACTTGCCAAAATACGATCGCCTCCTTGACTAAAAGAGCGATGTCTCCCCACAGTCGGAAAGCGATCGCTCTTTCAAATAGATCAATATTCATTTTGAGGTGCTTTTCTCGCTATTCTATATCTTTTGCCCAATGCCCAATTCCCTACTCAATTCAATGGCTCCATAATGGCTCTTAAACCTTTGTTAGAGAGTGTTTTGAGCATTTCTTTAGCGTTATATTCACTGCTAAATACTCCTGCTTGCATAACTCTTTGACCATCCCAAACTGTGATAAACGCATCAGGAGCAAGCGATCGCACTAAATCTTTATCCTTATCGGTTGCTAGTGGCACTACTACGCGATAACGCACACCAAATTGTCTTGCAGAGTTACCATTATAAGGAATGCTTGCAGAACTTGTTTGCAGATTGCGAGTATTAACAATGGGGATATTGCGATCAGGAAGTGGTAAAAGTTCTGAAGCATTTCGAGTAGCAGCTTCTGGTATTGGTAACGGCTGCTGTGTTTGATTCCTGATGCTTGGAACTGGTGGCTGTGCTACTGAATTGGATGGTGACTCAGGGGCAGTAAACTCAATGGTATTAGAATCGATCCGCACATAATTTAACTGTGGTGTCTCACGCGGCTGTGCTGGACTGGAAGTTGTAACTCTTGAAGTGTTAGTTAATACTTGTCTACCTGACAAGCTGCTAGGAGTAGGAAATCCGGCGACGCTGGAAGTGGGTGGTTGTTTGGATATAGGTGTGGAAAGCGGTACATTATTGGCTGGCACTAATGGCAGCAGTTGACTGTTTAATTGTCCAGGAACAGGATTATTTGCTGAAATGCTGTTGCTGGTTTGCCTATTGGTAGTTTCAGAGATTTCGGGAGCCGAGAAGGTGATTTCACCGTTTGCTGGTATTTCTCGTAACACATTGTTGGGAGCAGGTTGAGAAGTTGGGGTTGCTAGTGCTGTTGTACCGTTAATATCTACCTTACCGGTGATGCGATCGCTCACAAGATTGTTACCAGCAGCAGAAATCACCTGTTTAGCAGCGCTGGCGTTAATATCGTAACGAGCATTATTTTGAAATGCATTACCCCCAGGTTCGGATGCGTTGCCTAAATCTGGCATTGCTTGAGCGATCGCAACTAAACCATCTTCTTTATTATCTTGAATAGAATTATTCCGTAAAATCGGGCGGGCATTTGCTTGTACCACAATTCCCGATCTATTATTCTGAATGTGATTGCCTATGACTATAGGAGCGGCATTTTGGGCAATATTGATGCCATAACCTGTTTGGTGAAAAACATTTTCCTTCACTTGGGGACTGGAGTTACCGGCAATTGTGATGCCATTGGCTCCATTGCGATCGAAATAATTCTTACTAATGGTAGGTGCAGCATTACCACTGACGGAAATTCCATCCTGGGTACTACCAATAAATGTATTTTCTGCGACTACCGGATTGCTAGATTCAATCCATAAACCGTAACCACGGCGATTGGAGTTTGTTACCGTCACCCCAGTCAGCAAGGCTTGGTTTGCTCCGACAATTGCGACATTTTGACCGGCAAAACTCCGGCTCAGGTAATCACCACCTCCCTGAATGATAATATCCTTTCCTTGATTGCTAGGGTTACCTTGAATTGAAACACCCGGTTTCAGTATTAAGGGGAAAATCTCCCCTGTCTCGGCGCTATAAGTGCCCGTGGAGAGCATAATTACAGTATTGGTATTAGCTAATCGCAACGCTTGGGTAATTGTTTTCACCGGAGCGGATTCGCTGCCATTACCTCTGCTGTCATCTCCGCCACTTGGGTTGACAAATAGCACGTTAACCTGAGAATTTATTTTTTCACCCAGAGGTGCTGAATCTGGTGTCAATGGAATCTGAACGATGCCTTCGGCGAGCTTCGCTGACGCACTACCCAGGCTTGTACCCAAGAACGCTATACTTACCGCTACGATGCCTACGGTAAAAGATAATACAGAAAAACTAAAAAATAAAAGCCTTGCTGATTTCAGAAACTTCAGCTTTGCAAACAAAACATCTACTCTACGGTACTCAGTAAACACACCAGTGAGAATCATATTTAACACAACTCCTTATAAGTAACCATAAATTCTTATACTCTTAGAGAGTATTATGTCGATAATATTACTCACATATTGACCGATTGGCGATATTTAATACATATAGCAATCCTATTTGATTTCGTTCAAATCGCTAGACTCAGATCCCCGACAACTTTTACGAAGTCGGGGATCTTGTTGTTGGGGAAACTTGAAATCTTGCCCCCTCCCCAACCCTTCCCGATGTGTTGAGGAGGGGTGATTCAAGGATTTTACTTCGATTTGATTTTGGCGTTGGGCTTTGCCCTTGCCGTAGGCATCGCCTATGTATTAGTTTTCTACCACCCAAAAATTTTTAACATCTCATTCTTTGCCAAAGTCAAAAGACCTCTTGCGAAAATCCCTAATACCCCACCCTAACCCTCCCCTTATAAAGGGGAGGGAACTAGATTCCTTTTTTTCCCCCTTTCTAAGGGGGGATTAAGGGGGGTAATTTAACTTGTGTATACAAGGTAGTTGCTAAGGGAAGGGGAGACAAAGCGTAGCTTTGGCGGGGTGGGGTTCTTATTTTTGATTTATGCAAGACTAAAGATGTGCTTGGAGGGCTGCTGCCTCTAAATGGGCATTTTTATATAGAGCATAGGAACGAGATAATACCGATTATTTGTGAGGTTATAGCGGTTCCCATTCAGATGCAGTACAACGTTACATCACGAGGTGTAGGGGCACGGCAATGCCGTGCCCCTACGGGTGTACCTCACGTAAACGATAATTGCTATACATAGAACAAGGGACTTAAGCCCCAAACCTGGCCAAGAATTGGTATAATCTCAGTTTTTTTAATTTATTGAAAATAATCTTCTATTAATTTTTTTTATTTATTGCTTTTTGACCAAATGTTATTTAATCATCAAAAATACTTTTTAATTTGATATTCATAGGTTAATAATTCACAAAATATGTTAGTTCATTTTATAAAAAATATTTAATCAATTTTTGACATACAAACTTTTTCTTGGAAGTTGTTTTTTACATTTGCTTTGCTGGAATTTTCCAACCTCCAAACTCTTCCTATAAGTATCCTAACTGAGAGAATGGTTTAGTTGTAAACAGTTGAGTAATTGCAGCTAATTGCTTAATATTAAAAGACTGAGCTAGGCTAGAGTCAAGTAATCCTGCATCTGGGTAATCAAGATCAGCTGATATTGCCGTCCTATTCCTTTTCTTTTGCCCACTGCCGATTTTATGGTGTATCCGCTCTTCCCAATCCTTTGTAAACTTGTCGTTTACCGGAAAATACTTGACTAACCTTAGTGCGAAATTGTAGCCTCAAACTACCTGATCACTGCCTATAGGAACATGGGATAATTTACCGTAACCCTCACCGCTACGTTATTTTGCGTAAATTACGCAAGAATTGAGTAAAAAAAAGCAAATTAATTAATTATGGTTACTAGGATATATGATAATTCACACTTCGATGAAAGCACTAACGGGGTTGTTGTAATGGTCGAGCCATACAGCCAAAAAGAGCAAATACAGCAGGTTGTCTACCGCATTTTAGATGCCAATTTAGACCGCGCTCGTGAAGGCTTGCGAATTATTGAGGAATGGTGTCGCTTTGGATTGAATAATGCCCAGTTGGCTCTTGAATGCAAGCGCTTGCGACAAGAGGTAGCCAAGTTACATACCCCGGAATTGCGGGCGGCGCGAGATACACCAGGCGATCCTGGAACTGAGTTAACCCATCCTCAGGAAGAACAACGAGCTAGTATAAAATCAGTATTGCAAGCTAACTTTTGCCGCATAGAAGAAGCATTGCGGGTACTGGAAGAATATGGCAAACTTTACCACCCAACTATGGCTAAAGCTTGTAAGCAAATGCGCTATCAGGTTTATACCCTAGAAAGCAGTTTAATGGGTCATCAGCGCCATCAATTGTTGTGGCGATCGCGTTTGTATCTTGTTACTTCCCCACATGAAACTTTGTTGAACAACGTTGAAGCTGCACTTAAAGGTGGATTAACCCTTTTACAATACCGCGACAAAACCACCGATGATTCTTTGCGTTTGGAACAAGCTAGAAAACTCCGGCAGTTATGCCATATTTATGGTGCTTTGTTCATTGTTAACGATCGCGTGGATCTGGCTTTGGCAGTCGATGCAGATGGGGTGCATCTGGGACAACAAGATATGCCCATTGCTGTTGCTCGGCAATTACTCGGTTCGCAGCGTCTGATAGGTCTTTCTACCACAAATAAGGAAGAAATGCAAGGAGCAATTGCTGAAGGTGTAGATTACATCGGGGTAGGGCCAGTTTATGAAACTCCCACGAAAGTAGGTAAGGTCGCAACAGGTTTAGAATATGTTAGCTATGCTGCCAAAAATTGCTCAATTCCCTGGTTTGCTATTGGGGGAATAGATGCCAATAATATCAATGATGTGATCGATGCCGGAGCCGAACGTGTAGCAGTGGTGCGATCGCTCATGCAAGCCGAACAGCCTACCCTAGTAACACAATATTTCCTCTCCCAACTCAATCGCATTAAACCAGAACCTTAAAAGAGTCATTAGTGATTAGTCATTAGTCATTAGTCATTCGTCCAAAGTAAGTAACCAATACCTAATACCCCGTTCCCTAGTCCCCACTCCCCACATTTATGTCTAATGAGATTACCATTCAGGTAAATGGGGAAACCCATAGCTGCTCGTTTCAAACTTCTTTACCCGATTTGCTCCAACAGTTGGGTTTTAACCCCCGCTTAGTGGCTTTAGAATATAATGGCGAAATTTTACACCGCCAGTTTTGGCCGCAAACAAAAGTGCAAGCAGGCGATCGCTTAGAAGTGGTAACTATTGTCGGTGGTGGTTAGTTAATTTGAGCCAGCAAGCCCAAATTATTGAGGCTGCATCGTGTAATCTTGATGCGGTAAAGTATGAGTTTGGCCATTATTTTCAAATTCTCAATTAAAATTTCCACAGTAGAATTGGTAAGACTTAATCTTAAACAAACTTCATCGCCACCCCATTCATACAGTAACGTTTGCCAGTAGGCGCAGGTCCATCATCGAAGACATGACCTAAATGCCCACCACAACGATGGCAATGTACTTCAGTTCGGGTCGTCAAAAAGGAGTTATCTACTGATGTACTAACTGCCCCATCAATAGGTGCATAAAAACTAGGCCAGCCTGTGCCACTGTTGAATTTAGTTTCAGATGTAAACAATGGTAAGTCACAGGCAGCACACTCATAAGTCCCTTTTGCATATTGTTTATCAAGTGGGCTGGTGTTAGCTAGTTCAGTATCATGTTTCCGCAGCACATCGAACTGTTGGGGCGTTAAAATCCGATGCCATTCTTCCTCAGTTTTAGTGATTTCAAACTCCTCTTTTGTAATTGCCATAACTTGTGACCTCCCAGTTAAATACCGTGATAACCATCCTGTACCAACAAGTGCTGCGCCAGCTTGTAAAAAATATCGTTTTTTCATAATTCAGTAGCTGATTTAATTACTTGAATCCCTAACATGAGTGAAGAGAATTTTTCAAGTCAAGGTGATCGGTATTGAACAATAGCAAAAGTATCTTTGCTAGAAAGCCACACCTACTTATACAGATTGGGGAACTGTGATTTTAGTTGAGCTAACTTCGGCAAATCATTTACCACCACGTAAGGATAATTCGGATTGCGGTCAATAAAGTGCTGATGGTACTCCTGGGCTTTATAAAAACCGTTCAAAGGGAGTAGTTGAGTAACTATCTGCTGATGAAAAATATGTGCTTTGTTGAGTTGATTAATATAATTAAGCGCAACCTGATTCTGCTCATTGTTGGCAAAAAATATGACTGAACGATATTGCCTCCCTGAATCAGGACCTTGTCTATTCAACTGTGTTGGGTCATGTGCCACAGAAAAGTAAATTTTCAGCAATTGACCATATGATATTTGTGATGGGTCATAGGTGATTTTTACTGACTCAGCATGACCTGTCAACCCAGAACTGACAAGTTCGTAGTCTGCTGTTGCTGCACTCCCACCAGAAAAACCAGAGACAACATCAGAAACACCTTTGAGATGCTCAAAAACTGCTGACATTCCCCAAAAGCATCCTCCTGCGAAAACTGCCGTCTGTTTTCCCTTCGCTGTAGAATTTGAGATATCGGTGGCGGGATTAGGAAGGACTGCTTGCGACGCACCACGCACGAGTACAACCGATATCAGTAAAATAATGGACAAACTAACTAGTAAGTATCCCTTGAGGGTAAAACTACGAGTTGACATAAAATAGCTGATTCTTTCTTAGTGTAGTCATCACCATAAGATTAATTTCTGAAAGCAACATTAGAGAAACATTAGAAGTTGCCGAGATAATCCTAGATGTAGATGGTGGGCACTATTTATTAAAAATATTTTGGCTGAAATCTAATCGGAGCGGCAATCCATTTTAGAAATTGCTACCATGAAAAACTAATAATGAAATTCAATAATTGACTAAGGAACTTCCAGTTAAAAAAACATCCCATCTTAGGGGCGTAAGACCTTGCGTCCCTACAAATGTACTCAATGTGTATTCATCTTACAAAATCGTGTTTCTCCCCTCTGATTTGTAAAGCGATCTATGAAGGATTCTCCGCTTGGCTAATTCTTTACCTTTGCGACCGAGTTGCTCACGTAGTTGCTGGTCTTTGCACAACCGATTGAAAGCTTGAAACACTTCATAACCAGAATTGGGATTAACCAGTATTCCATTCTCCTCATGCTGAACTATGTCTAGAACACCGCCTAACCGAGGGGCAATTACAGGTTTACCGAAGTAACTTGCTTCTAAATAAACCATACCAAAACCCTCCATACTATTAGCTTTAGTATCCGATAAAGTCAGCATCGCAAATATCTCGCAAGCTGCATAATAACCTGCTAACTCTCGTTCTGGCACATATCCGGCAAAGTGGACGCGCTTATCTACCCGCAACCGATGCGCCAGAGATTTCAGTTCCGATTCACTTGACCCTTCACCGCAGATTATGTAGTGAACATCGACCCCAAAAGTTAACAATAGTGGGATGTTATCAATCACTCGGTCGAAACCTTTATGTTTTACTAGTCTGCCGATGGAGAGAATAACTATTGATGATTCAGGAATGTTGTACGCTTGACGCACGCGAACACGTAAATCATCAAGGCTGCTGGGACTCGCTACATTATTACCAAATTTTTCTGGTCTGATTATTGGGTTAATCACGTGGGTAGGAGTATCTAATCGGAAAGCAGTTCTAAGGTAGTCTCTTGTATAAGAACTGTTACAAACAATGCCTTCGGCTCGTTTGAGTGTTAATTTAAAGAGCGATCGCAGCACGGGATTGTGTAATACATAAAGAAGATCATTACCGTGCAGATAGATAAAAAAGCGAATAGGTAGCAAATAGCTCAATAGCAACAGTGAAGGAAAGTCATAGCCGTGACCCCACTCTATATAACGGTAGTGATAGCGAAAATAAAGTTTGATTGCTAGTACAAATGAGCAGAGGATATTGACCAAAGGCTTCAAGATACTTCCCACAAAGCCACTACGCCAGTATCTAGGGTAAAACCAGCGATACACGGGAAACTGTTGACTTTCGTCAAATACTTGATCTCCTGAGCAACTAGCCGCCAGCACAATAACTCGTTCTGGATCTTGGAGACAGCGATTGTAGATATATTCCCCAATTACAGCTTCTTTTGGGAGGAAGATCCTGGATATAACTAGGATATCTGGGTATGCAGCTTTGTCTCTGCTTTCGGCTGTAAGTTGAGAAATATGTTCCATAACAAAGTTGATGACTATATTTCAAATAATTTTTAATTTATTTACAATTAGGATTATTTTCAAAGCCTTAATTACTATTTTATTTCTTTTAAAACGAATGTGGTGGGCAAATTTGAAGCCGATTTTACAAGATTAGCCAGGAAAATTATTTTTTTATTGTGTTGATTTTATTTTTGCTGCAAATTTCTCAATTCTTGAGAATTCTGTGCATAATGAACAATAAATAGAAACTAGCACTCATAGCCAAATTGCTCAGTGAACAACTGTTGCGAAAATTCTGAAATTTAGCTCCGTTCAATGCAATATCCTAAATCCTTTGGAGTGTTGTGCCAAAATGCCAAAAGATGGGATCAGTATTTGATAGCTATTTAGGATCTGGCTGCGCTTACTGATAAGCATCACGGACACTTGCTAGCCTACGGCGTATACGTAAATTAAAAGCCGCCAGATGTAGTAAATACTTTTGATAATTTCAAAATATTCTCCCGCCTTGTGAGAAAATAAGCAGCGTGAAATATTAAAAAAATCATTCAAAATAATCAGTATAATCTAAGACTGTAGTCTGAAAGTGCTAGTCCAAGACGTAGCAAGAGTAGCCCGTCGTAGACATCGCAAATTTATGTGATGATGAAGAAGTCTTAAGGTACGGTTCCCCAATGGAGAAATCCCCCCTGCGATCGCTGCCTACCCAAAATAAGACGCGGTAAATTGAATATGTAGCCTCTAAAAGTGAATGCTACAAAGCTTGCTTGTTACGGACTGGCGTAAGCGAGATACCGCAACACTCCTAAGAGCATGGGGATAAATCATAAAAAATTCCGTTTTCCAAGCGATTGTATTATGCGTAAAAAACTACAACAAACCATCAAACCGCTGTTAAAAACCTTCTTAGCCCTAGTGCTGGTGTTAGGTTTGGCTCTTAGTCACGCTGATGGCGCATTAGCGGCCCGTAGTGGGGGTCGGATCGGTGGTGGCTCCTTTAGAGCGCCTTCTAGCCGCAGCTACACACCGCGCACCTATGCACCTCCTGGCGGGGGCGGATACTATCCTGGTGGTGGTTTTGGTGGTGGTTTTGGCTTTCCCTTCCTACTTCCCTTCTGGGGTATTGGGGGAGGATTTGGTGGTCTATTTGGCATCTTAATTTTCTTTGCGATCGCTAATTTCTTATTGCAAACTTTCCGCCGCGTCTCTAGCGGTGAAACTCCAGAAGCAGATTACAGCAGTAACTCTCCTGTTTCTGTAACTCGTTTGCAAGTAGGTTTGTTAGCTCAAGCCCGTGAATTGCAAAATGAACTCAACCACATTGCTGAAACTGCTGATACTAACACCCCAGAGGGGAGAACAGAAGTTCTGCAAGAAGCCAGCCTAGCTTTACTCCGCCATCCCGAATACTTTGTATATGCAGGTGGTGGGACTCAACAAGCCAGTTTAAATTCAGCTGAAGGTCAGTTTAATCGGCTGTCACTGGCAGAACGCAGCAAGTTTAGCGAAGAAACACTTTCTAATGTTAATAACCAGCTAAAAGCAGCCTCAGCCAAAGATGCTTTACCCCCGGCTGGTGAACTCGACAACCCCACCCGTCTATTTACCGAAGGTGCTGGAGAATACATTATCGTCACCTTGCTGGCGGCGACATTAGGCAAGTTTGAAATTCCCACAGCGATTAACAGTGCTGATGATTTGCGTCAAGCTTTGCGCCAAATTGGTAGTATCCCCAGTGAGAAACTTCTGGCAATTGAAGTTCTTTGGACTCCGCAAGCTGAAAATGATACGCTGACATCTGATGATGTGTTGGCAAATTATCCTGATTTGAGACTTGTTTAATCTCTAAAAAGTTTCGTGCTTTAGTGCTAAGAAAGAACTTGGCATGTTGGCGCAACAAACAAGTTACCCTTTGAGGGCAATAACTAAGAAACCGTTTGTCAATGACAAGCGGTTTTTTGTATAACTTAGATATAGCAGGACTTACGCATTGAAAATTGAAACCTAGATCCCCCTAATGCCGCTAAAAAAGGGGATAGCTCTAAAAGCCTCTTTCTTATGGGTTTGGAGTATCTCTTTTACGTAAGTCCCATATACTTAATATTTTGTAGAAAAATTATTCCCAGGCTAGACTTTGGTAATATTATCAAAATGCATTATACAGCAGTTATCGTTTACGTGAGGTACACCCGTAGGGGCACGGCAATGCCGTGCCCCTACACCTCGTGATGTAACGTTGGACTGCAATCTGAATGGGAACCGTTATACGTAGAGTGTTATCTTATGCCTAGTGTTGAAGCCGACGAAAACCGAGAGCATCGCATTAAAACAGAGATCATTGTAGATGCTGAAGATAAAGAAGATCGGGCAATGGGTTGGTACTATTATCTGGAAGAGGTTCTGAATTTTCCCTTTATGGCTAAATGGGCTAAGAAGGGACGCAAATCAGCTGCTACCGAGGAGAAACAAGTCGAAGTGCTGGGAATGGCCCCAGACGATGAGTGCTTAAAAGATATGTTTGTAGAAGTGGCTTACATTAACGGTAAGGATGATGATGTATATTCTGCAAAGTTATCTGAAATAGCAGCCATTGATGCTGACAGCGAAACTCAAGAAGCGATCGCAGACTGGCTCTATTGGATTGCCAGAGGTTATAAGTTTTAACTAAAATATGGCATAAGTAGCTTTTCCCTGCCGTTTAGCTTGGTACATAGCAATATCAGCATCCCGTAAGATATTTGCAGGTTCCTCATAATTACTAAAATTCCAAGCAATACCAATGCTAGCTGTAGTAGATAATTGATATCCATTCAGGTTAAGTGGCAATCGTAAGGAGTCTTGAATACGTTTGGCAGCATTGGTGGCGTCGGTAATGTCTTTAATATTCTCCAAAAGAACAGTAAACTCGTCACCACCAAATCGTGCTACAGTATCACCACCGCGTAAACACGACTCTAAGCGTCGAGCGATCGCTACTAAAAAATCATCCCCTATTCCATGCCCAAAGCGATCATTAATCTCCTTGAAGCCATCTAAATCCAAAAATAAAACTGCAAAATAATAATCGCTTCTGCGTTTGCTACGTTCAATTGCTTGTCTGAGCCTATCTACGAATAAAACACGATTCGGTAATGCTGTCAGCCCATCATAAAACGCATTGCGGATCAGTTGCGCCTCTGTCTGCTTGCGTTTGGTAATGTCTTGAAAAACTAAAACCGAGCCAGTAATATTGCCATTATGATCACGGATGAGTGAAACATTATCTCCAATCGCTATTTCTTTGCCATCTTTGGTAATCAGTGTAAAGTTTTCTCGGAGATTCAAAACTTCACCCGCTTCGATTACATATCTCGCTAAATTTTCAATTGTTTTTCCTACATCTTTGTCAATTAAGTTAACGACTTCTACTAAATCTTTACCGAATACTTCACTTTGCTTCCAGCCAGTGATTAGTTCTGCTATGGGATTCATCATTTGAATACAACCATTTGCATCTGTCACAATCACTGCACAGCCCATACTGTTAATAATTGCCGCCAGCCTCTGTTTTTCTTCGTATAATATGTTTTTACTCTGATGTTTGTGCAGAGCCGTTTCAATCGCAAAATGTAAATCACTTTCAAGAAATGGTTTAACTATGTAGCTAAAAGACTCACTTAGCTGATTTTTCTGTAATGTTTTATATTCCAGATCCTCTGTTAGATACACTACAGGCACATGAAAGTGATTCTGGATAATATCCGCTACGTGTACACCGTCAACTTCCCCAGCTAAACAGATATCAATTAATACTAAATTGGGATCAGTTTCTGCTACCTTTTTTATTGCATCTTCACCAGACTTATTTATTTCTAAAACAGAATAACCTAGTTTTTGTAAACTTTTTCTAATATTTGAGGCAGTAATTTTTTCATCCTCAACAACTAGGATTTTATGGGCGAACATGTTACAATAACCTGTTTGCTAAGGTTCAGATTTGTGTTATCAGTCTAAACTCGCTCTGAAAGTTATTATTTTATCATAAACAATCTGTAACTACCTGTCTTCATATAAATACTGGACAAGAAGCAAATAACATATTATTAACCTACCATATTTCTGTGCTTGTAACAGCTAATTCTGCTCAATAAATACGGCTAATGTTGTGTTATTAACATCCTGTATGAGTTAGTGTATAACTATCAGAAATTAATCAAAAACTAAATATACATGGTTTTATCGTGCCGACTTAAACCCCCTTTCTTTGCTGGCTTATAAATGTTTAAAAAACACGTTTTGTGCTTCAGAGATTGAACTTACGTATAAGTTAGTGTATAACTACCATAAATCAATCAGAAATTAAATATACATGGTTTTTATCGTGCTGACTTACTTAAACTCCCTTTCTTTGCTAACTTATAGATATTGAAAAAAACACGTTTTGTGCTTTAGAGATTGGACTTACTTTTAGTCAGTTCAATGCTAATTTTGCCACTAAAGTCTGGAATAGGTGCGGCAGGTTTGCTGAGAGTGACTTGGACTTGGGTTACACGATCGCACTCTTGGAGAATAGAATCTGCGATCGTTGTTACTAATTTCTCTATCAAAGCAAATTTAGACGTTTTGACCAAATGTTGGATCAAGCTAATGACGCTGCGATAATCTAAAGTGTCTTCGATCGCGTCAGTCTTGGCTGCTGTGGAGATATCCAACCATAACTTTACATCCACCTCAAACCATTGTCCTAGCACCTTTTCTTCTGGCAGATACCCAGTGTAGCCATAGCAGCGAATTCCCGTTAAATGAATGCAGTCCATAAAAGTTTGAGAGCAAATTGTGCATTTTGTAGAAAGTGGAGCAAGTTTGCTTGGAGATTTTCTTTCTCACAAACTCGCGTAGCAGTGTCGGAAAACCTTACTTCCATTCCTCTCCCAACCCTACAAGGATTGGGGGCTGGGGGGTTAGGTTTCGTGTTGGCTTTTCCAGATGAACTGAATTGTCAGGCTTGTAATCCATCTTTAGGTGAAGCTGCTTTGGAAGTTCCGAGGTTCGGCTTCCCTCGTTCGGTCTTCTGTTTGCTCAACTTTCCCAGATGGATTTTAAATTGAATTTCCCTAGAAAAAATCTAAAATTTAAGATTGTTTTATAGCTATGTCTGATTTAATGCCGATCGCTTATAGGAATGTTAATCAACTTTGGGCTTATATCTTAACAGAGACGCTAAAGCGGTTGGGATTGAGTTGTGCCATCATTTGTCCTGGATCACGCTCTACACCCTTAGCAGTGGCCTTTGCTCAACAAGTACCTGAGATTGAAGCGATTTCCATTCTCGATGAACGTTCCGCCGCCTTTTTTGCTTTGGGACAAGCTCAAGCAACCGGACGCCCCGTGGTACTAGTTTGCACCTCTGGTACAGCAGGAGCAAATTTTTATTCAGCAGTAATTGAAGCCTCATATAGTCGTGTACCACTATTGATATTAACCACCGATAGACCGCCAGAATTGCGAGATTGTCACTCTGGGCAAACTGTAGCTCAATTGAGATTATATGGAAACTACCCAAATTGGCAAACAGAGTTAGCCTTACCCTCTGCTGATATGGGAATGCTAGCTTATCTGCGACAAACAGTAATTCATAGCTGGGAAAGGGCGCAAACTCCTACAAAGGGGCCAGTACATTTGAATATTCCCTTTCGCGATCCCTTAGCGCCTCTTCCTGATGGAACTGACTTGAGTTATTTGCAATCACAGTTTCAACCAGAAGACTTCTTCGCAGGAATAGTAAACACCACCCCATTTGCAATTCCCGATTCTCGATTCTCGATTCCCAAAGAATGGAAGGAATGCGATCGCGGCATTATTATCGCAGGTGTTGCCCAACCACAGCAACCACAGCAATATTGTAGAGCGATCGCCCAACTTTCCCAAACTCTCAAATGGCCCGTGCTAGCTGAGGGACTCTCCCCAGTGAGAAATTATGCCGAACTTAACCCTTATTTGATTTCCACCTATGACCTGATTTTGCGAAATCAGCAACTAGCAAAGCAGTTAGCGCCCGAAATGGTGATTCAGGTGGGTGAAATGCCTACGAGTAAAGAACTGCGTAACTGGATAGATGCAACCCAACCGCGACGCTGGGTAATTGATAAGAGTGACCAAAATCTCGACCCTTTGCACGGGAGGACGACGCATTTACGGATATCTGTAGAAGAGATAAAGGCAGAGGAGATAAATTTATCTTTCTCCTCAGACTACGTGAATAAATGGTGTGATGCAGAAACTAAGGTTAGGTTAGTTGTTGACCAGACGATGGGGAAAATAGATGAAATCATTGAGAGTAAAGCAGCTTGGTTAATTTCTCAGATTTTACCGCCAGAAACGCCTTTGTTTATTGCCAATAGTATGCCTGTGCGGGATGTGGAATATTTCTGGAAACCCAATAATTTAGGAGTGCGAGCGCATTTTAACCGGGGTGCAAATGGCATCGATGGTACATTATCCACAGCTTTAGGAATTGCCCATCGCCAGCAAAGTAGTGTGATGTTAACGGGAGATTTAGCGCTGTTGCATGACACCAATGGTTTTTTAATCCGCAATAAATTTGTCGGACATCTGACAATTTTGTTAATCAACAACAATGGTGGTGGTATTTTTGAAATGTTACCCATTGCCAAGTTTGACCCACCATTTGAAGAATTTTTTGGTACTCCCCAGGATATTGATTTTGCTCAGTTGTGCGCTACTTATAATGTGCAACATGAATTGATTACTTCTTGGCAGCAGTTGCAGCAGAGATTAAACCTACTTCCAAATACAGGAATTCGGGTTTTAGAATTGCAGACAAATCGCAAAAAAGATGCTAAGTGGCGACAAGATAATTTAAGGAAGTTTACCGCCGATATTGAAATTTAACTATCCCATTTGGTGTTGCTGAAAAGCGGGATGAAATTAGAGATTAGGTAAAACCCTTATGGTATTAAAGTTAAAACTGCTTTGCCACAAGTGTTTTAAGTGCTAATGCTGATCACCAATATTGCTCGGCTGTGGCTAAATTAGATATCATCCCTTAGAATACAAGGGGTTAATGCTCATTTATAGATACGTCTAGTACATAAAACTGAAGTAGGTAGTTAATTTAATGAACACCAAACTAGAAGATATTTTTGGAGTTAGTAGTAAGGCAGTTCTCTCATATGTAGAAAGAGACACAGTTGATAAAAGCTTCATTGAAGCACTGAAGTCTGAAAAACAAATTATTGTTTATGGGTCTTCAAAGCAGGGCAAAACGGCATTAGTTTCTAAATATGTTAAATATGAAAAAAATGTAGTTGTTAGTCTTAGTCCTAAAAGTAAAATACTAGATATTTACTCAAGTATTCTTAGACAAGCCGGTGTAACTATTCAAAATAACTATAGTGAATCTACAGCAAGAGAAGCAACTTTTGGAGTAGTTGGGAAATTTAAAGCTATGTTCCCTTTGTTCGGAAGTACCGAAGTTGAAGGAAAAAACGAGCTAAAATCTAATGTTAGTAAAGATTATGAATATGAGGAAGTTCCTTTCAATCTTTCTCTTCCTCAAGATATCTCGGAAATATTGAAAAAGGTAAAATTTCGTCAAATTATTATTCTTGAAAATTTTCATTATCTTGATGATGATATTCAAAAAGAATTTGCTTATGACCTAAGATCATTTCAAGAAATGGGGATTCGCTTTATAATTTTAGGCGTGTGGAGAGAGAAAAATAAGATGGTTCAATTTAATGGAGACTTACTGGACAGAATTGAAGAAATTCCGGTTGAACCTTGGCTTGAAGAAGATTTTATCAGAGTAGCACAAAAAGGAGCAGAACAACTTTCAATTGTTTTTCCTCAAGAATTATTAAATGAATGTTATGATATTTCTTTTAAAAGTATAGGAGTCCTTCAAGAAATTTTAAAAGAAATCTGTATTAGTGCAGGAATTTTAGAAAAACAAAAAGTTTTAACTCACATATCTCGCAATCCTCATCTTCTAAATGCTGTCACGAAAAAAGCAGAAGATTATTTAGTACGACATCAGAGAGCGCTTGAGGCAATTGCATCAGGCAATTCTAATTCTTCTACATCGTCTCAACAAGGATTACCTCCTCTTTTCCTTCCTTATTATCTAATCAAAGTTATCTTAGAGTCAGGATATGAAGGTTTAGCTAATGGAATGAAGCGTTCAGTTTTACAAGCTAAAATTCAAGATATACATCATAGAGCAAATGACGTTCGAGCTTCCGACATGAGTAATTTACTTTATAGCCTTGCCAAGCTCCAAAATCATAAGACTATATCCCCACCAATTATTGATTATGATCGTAATACAAAATATCTTCAAATAGTAGATTCGACTTTTTATTTCTTTCTTAAAAATGCTGATTTAACAGAAATTCTTCAAGAATTACCAAGTCCTTTAGATCAATAGCTGGCGTATCATTACAGAAGCTGTAAACGCGAGCAATATATGCTACTAAGCAACAGTTTTATCTTTAAGTTGAAATTCAAAAGTAACGGGCTTAAAGTTATCAGTATGAAGATAATCTGACAAATCTTCATTTAGTAAATTTTCTAATTCTTCATCAGTTTTGATTTTAGGAAATACTTTCTTCATATTTTTTCGCCTCTTTTTTTCTCATGTAACGAGTGCTGATGTCAATACTTAAGTCAGCGATCGCAATCTCAATTCCAACAACGCCAAAGCTAATGCTTCCAACGTCCCTCAGCAATTTTGCCAAATAGTCGGAGGATGAGCGATCGCACTGCTTCTGATATACCAGCCTGTCTGTAAATGCTTCTTCACTACGAGAAACTTTATTTGTAGCCATCATTATTTTACGGAGTGCGTAGGCGTAGCCCACCGCAGGTATCGCCCTTCTTTTGTGCGTCTCTCGGTGAAACTTACCCCCTTATTTCACCTTGTAACCATCCTGACAAATCAGCAAGAGTAGAGAAATCCAGCAAAGCATCACCTAAAGCTTCCAACTGTTCCACCGATAACCCTTGAATCTGGGACAGAAGCACATCAGGAATATTACCCACACGGCGATTTAATAGTCGTAAAACGATCGCTCTTTCTCCTTCAACTTTTCCTTCCTCTCGTCCTTCAACCTTTCCTTCCTCTCGTCCTTCTTCCTTCGCTTCTAGAATCGCCCGTGGTTCTTCCAAATTCAGTCCCAACATTGCTGCAATCTCCTCTCGACTTAGGGTAGAAAACTTGTAGACGATAATCGTCGTTATTAAATCAATTATCGCTTGCTCCGATTGTTGCCGTGCTTGTTCCAGCAAAAACCGCGCCTCTTCCACTGCTTCAGTTTCAGAGGTAATATTTGTCAGCAACATCAAACCCAATCCCAAAGGTTGTTGTCGCAAATCCCCCAACTCATCCAGATAAACCCGCCTGATTTGACCACTTTCTAACAAAGCGCGGTGAACCGTTGATTTAGAAGGTTCCAGACTGCGAGAACCAAAAATTATTACCCCAAACCAGTCATCGTAACGGATAGAGTGGCGGTAGAGAAACAAAAACAATTCACTAAAGAAGTGGTGATATAAGTCTTCGTCCTTCTGAAACTGCACTTCTGCAAAAAAGACGGTTTTGGAAACTGCATTCGCCGGAGGTAAAAATACTCCATCAATCCGAAACGCTGTTTCTTTCACTTCAACTGATTCAAACTGGTAGTTTTCCGCTTTTGGGGGTGGTTCATCTACTAATTCAAATAGCAATCCTGGAAATTGCTTAAATAATTTGTAGAAGATGGTGTCACGCCGCATTTTTATTCCTCAACACCCAGACAATTACCAGATTGTAAACGGTTGAGACACCAATTTTAGCGTAGGCGTAGCCCACCGTAGGTATCGCTTGTCCCTAAGACCGCGATAAAATTCTTGAAGCAACAGCGCACTCCATACCAATGCAAATTAACTGGGAAACTGCCAAAACCTACGAAGATATTCTGTATCAAAAAAACGATGGCATCGCTAAAATCACCATCAACCGCCCCCACAAACGTAATGCTTTCCGTCCTAAAACTATCTTTGAACTGTACGACGCTTTCTCTGATGCTCGTGAAGATACCACTATAGGTGTTGTCTTATTTACTGGATATGGCCCACACACTGATGGCAAATATGCCTTCTGTTCTGGTGGCGATCAAAGTGTGCGGGGACACGCGGGTTATGTGGACGAAACTGGCATTCCCCGCTTGAATGTGCTGGACTTACAACGCCTGATTCGTTCCATGCCGAAAGTGGTGATTGCTTTAGTAGCTGGATATGCGATCGGTGGTGGACATGTTCTACACTTGATTTGCGACCTTACGATCGCCGCCGATAACGCCATTTTTGGACAGACTGGCCCCAAAGTCGGCAGTTTCGACGGTGGTTTTGGAGCCAGCTATCTCGCCCGCATTGTGGGACAAAAAAAAGCTAGAGAAATTTGGTTTCTCTGCCGCCAATATGATGCCCAACAAGCTCTAGAAATGGGCTTAATTAATAGCGTCGTCCCAGTGGAACAACTAGAAACGGAAGGTATTCAATGGGCGCAAGAGATTTTAGAAAAAAGTCCGATCGCAATTCGGTGTCTCAAAGCTGCCTTCAATGCTGATTGTGACGGACAAGCTGGTTTACAAGAACTCGCTGGCAATGCCACCCTACTCTATTACATGACAGAAGAGGGGTCTGAGGGCAAACAAGCCTTTCTTGAAAAGCGTCCACCAGATTTCCGCTCTTTTCCTTGGTTACCTTAAAATTGCAAAAATCGCACCTCACTAAAGGGTGCGATTTTTGTATATGTCAACTTTTACAGCACTAAAAATCTTAAAAACAAATCTTATAGAAAACTACAAACTCAATTCAGTAATAATGGATAACTAAATAACCACTGCTTTAGTCTTTACCTGTTCAGATATAGAGGCAGCTATTTCCTCTACAGGGGTAAGAACAGCATTGTCTAAATCTGAGGCTAAGGATTGAGAAGATGTTAAAACTGGGGCTGCATCTGGCAAACCCCAAGCATCTTCCAAGGTTTCCCAAGAAGGTGCAAAAGCTGCCAGCGCCAAAGGACAAGCCTTCCAACTAGCTTGAACTGGTGCTCCCAACTGCTGGCAGGTTCCGCCACGGCGACCTTCTGGCTGGTAATGACGGCAATATTTACAGGCAGATGCTAAAAATTTAATGGGTTTCATTTGGATTGATCTTTAGTGCCGTTTCTGGCTGAATTTCATTCTTCCATTTTGCTTCTATATATAAATACGGATAAGAGCCAAAAAGCCCTTATTTTATCTAGGTTTCAGCGATCACAAGGAAAAAATAAACTTCATGATGTTTTTAGATTCTTGTTATATATTTAAATAATTACAAGAGTGGTTAGCTATGGATTTTCGCGAAAAGTTATTAGGGATCAAGACTAAAACTAAAAGTTTTGATTTATCCAGCCTTTTAACTTCCTCCTTAAGGATGGCTTCACGGATAGAATTTTAGATAAATAGTCCGTTTTGTATACCACATTCGGCATACTTTAGCAGTTAAATATATTTTTGATGAGTAATCAGAACTTTTCCATGTGGCAGCAGCAAATTACTTCAGAATAAATTCTGCTTAAGGAATAATCGCTAAACTATTTTGCTTTTAATTTAGGTCAGGATTGACTCTCTTCAAAACTGTTTAGCAGCACAGACAGAACAGACTGCCCAGCGCTGGAGTTCACCGGGTGGGGTGGGAGATTCACACTGGGGACAAAGGGGTAAGCCATGCGATCGCGATCGCATGATCTTACCCCAATGCCCAAAAGCAGCATTTACATCATTGGTGGGTGTAACATCAGGGCAGCTAATCTCATCACCAAGGTAACTGGGATGCTCATGGGGCGAAACCGTTTGTTGCTGTTTTCTCTCCACAGATGGATTCTGCCAGCCAGCAGTAGAGAAGCGAATATCAACCAAAGGCGTTGGCAACTTTTTATTCAACTTTAAAAGCACAGACGTGCGACCAAAAGTCATGTTTTGCGCCCAAGCAGCACTAGAAGTTGCTACCCACAAAACATCGCGCTGAATCGACAATGGTCGAGTATGGGCGGCAACCACTGGCCCAACAACTTCTGCCCAACACTTGAGCAAGCGTTGAAATGGTTGTTCCTGCCATTTAGCCTGTTTTTCCAGAACGCCTAAAATATCATTAATTGATTTCAACGACATCATTAAAAGTGCTGTAAGCGGATAGCTATGGTTTAGCCCGTGAGGAGTTATCCCACTACTCCCCTCACTGCCCCATACCCTATTTCCAAGATAGACTTCCTTGAACTATCGTTCACAACAAAGCCTAAAAATCTCTCTTTTGTAATCCCCAATGCCCAATTTTCAGTCTATCTATTTAAATAATTTTCGCTACTATTGTCACAAATATATCTCAAATTAATTTCAGCAATCTCCGTTTGAGGCACAGAGGCAATGACTCAAAACCCCCTAAACAATTCCAGTACTCAATCGTCTAAAAAACCTGGGTTGAAACCAGCACTAGCAGCAGCACTAGCGAGTTTAGAGGTGCCGCTAGATCAAGAGTTAGCTCGATATCGACGCACACGAACTGGTTTGGTGTCATCAAATCAGCCCCGTGTTGTAAGTTACATGAGCAGCCAACCCCACCCGTTGACTGCCATTCCGACAACATCGGGCACAACTGACTCATCAGCAACGCAAATTAAAACCAACGTGCCACCTGCATCTGTACCCGTGAATCCTCAGGGAACCTCAACGCCAGCTACGGCAAAAATTGATGAATCCCCCGCATCTTCTCTAGCTGTAAATCCTCAAAAGAACCCAGTGCCAGCTACGGCAAAGACTGAGGAACTAAATAATCTTAATGTTTCCTCCGCCTCCGATTCTCCTAAAACACAAACTCAACTTCCACCACCACCGCCCAACTTTAGTAGCAGCATCGTGCCAGCAGTCGTTAAAGATACCAAGAGCAAAAATCTTTTGCAGCCAGATGACACCCCTAAGCACCCAGATGACTATTTAGAATCTAGTGAAGCACTGCTGCGAAGTCTGACAGAAGAACAACCAGAAACCAAAAAACCAAGCAATTATAGCGATAGTCTGCTATCACCTTTGGGTATCGGCTCGATGTTGCTGCTATTGGTAGCGAGTCTTACCTTGAGTTATGTATTATTCAATCCCAAAAGTTTGTCACAGTGGAATTTAGGCAACTTGTTTAACGGCAACTCGTCTCCCGCAACAGAAAATACTGAGGAAGTTGGGAGTAATGTCCAACCTCAGATCCAGCCACCAAGCACATCTATACCCAAATATCCCAATCTAGCTGCTGAAGAGTTTCCTGAGGTGAAAGACCCCAATGATGTAGTTGGTTTAAAACCCAAAGTCCAACCAACCCTCGCAGTAGTGCCTAATCCAGTCATTCCCCAAAACTCCGCAAATCCTCAAGCGGCATTGCCTAACCCCAACACAGCCCTAAAACCGACAAATCCAATCGCCTTAACACCAGTACCGACGCTACAGCCCTTGCCCCTCCGTAGTTTACCTCCCACTTCACCGACAAAAACCTCACCAAAGCCGAATGCAGAAATCAAACCAGGAACAGATGGGTTCTATCATGTAGTGATAGATAATAAAGGCGCGGCTTTTGCCTCAGCCCGGCAAGCAGTTCCCGATGCTTATTTATCAGCCAACAAAGAATTGATTTATCTCGGTGCTTTTAAGACCAAAGAGCAAGTAAAAAAACAGATGCAATTGTTACAGGCAAAGGGAATTAAGCCACGGGTTCAGCAGCCATGAGTTGCAAAAATCTACGATACCATGAGATAACAGTCCTGAGTCATAAGTGCTGAGTCTTGCGTAAACAGGATACGGGGACACGAGGACATTTTAATTATCTGTGTTGCCGTATCTACCACTTTTGGCATCCTCTTGGTTAAGTCAGGAGTCTTAATACTCAGCACAAAGTTAGTTGGGATGTGGCATCCACATATGCGGTGATCAGTAATTATCAAAGCTCATTACTCAGCACTGAATTTCGTGAATGGAGAGCCGACATGGAATTAATCAAGCGTATCCTGCGGGTGATTCGCGCTAATCTCAATAGTTTGATCGGCAGTACAGAAGATCCAGAAAAGATTCTGGAGCAAACTGTCCTAGAGATGCAGGAAAATCTGGTGCGGTTGCGGCAGGGTGTAGCACAAGCGATCGCTACCCAGAAACGCACCGAACGACAGGCAGCCGCTGCCAACTCTCAAACAGAAGAATGGTATCGCCGCGCCCAATTGGCGCTGCAACAAGGCAACGAACCTTTAGCACGCGAAGCTTTGACTAAGCGCCAAGCTTATAAAGAATTGCTTTCAGCCCTCTTTTCCCAGATAGAGCAGCAAAACGATATAGTAGCTAGGCTAAAAAAGGATATGCGATCGCTAGAGTTAAAAATTGCCGAGGCGAAAACTAAAAAAGATATGTATATTGCTCGCGCCCGTTCTGCTGAAGCGTCTTATCGCCTCCAGGAAATGCTTGGCACAGTTTCTGCCACCAGCAGTCTGAATGCCTTTGAGCGCATGGAAGAAAAAGTTTTGCAGATAGAAGCTAAATCCGTTGCAATAGCTCAACTCGGTAGCGACGACTTGGAAACACAATTTACTTCCTTGGAATCTACTAATAATGTGGATGCCGAATTGGCAACGATGAAGGTACAGGTTTTAAACCAGGCAGAAAATACACAGCACAACAGTCTTCTTACCCATGAGGACCAGAAGATAGGGCAGCCTCCCCAACAGGAGTTACCCAAAACTCAGGACTCTTGAAGTTTGGCTAATTGCCGCAGGAAATATCTTAACTTTTATCTTGCGCCTGCCCCATATCCCGCCAGAGAATAAATAATCTCTAGCTAATAGTGCAAGTCTACGCTTGCTGGACTGCAACCCTCACTCAGTCTTCTTTAGAAGAGTTTAGCTATAACCTCAGAATTAATTCCAAAGCTGTTGTGGAGACTGGTGCAAGTTCTAAGTTAAGAATTAAGAGTTGTTGGGAGGTACCGATCCAAACTGGAAAGATTACATTGAAATAGGTGGCTATTAAAAAGTAAAAAAGCTAACTGTCCAACTAAAAGCGTAAACCACACAAGGAAAAACAAAGTTATGGGATTATTTGACCGGATTAAGCGAGTAGTTAGTTCTAACCTCAACGACCTGGTTAACAAAGCCGAAGACCCTGAAAAAATGCTAGAACAAGCCATCCTGGAAATGCAGGAAGACTTGGTTCAGCTGCGTCAGGGAGTAGCTCAGACGATCGCCGCCCAAAAACGCAGCGAGAAACAGTACAATGATGCCCAAAATGAAATCAATAAGTGGCAACGCAATGCCCAACTGGCGGTGCAAAAAGGTGATGAAAATTTAGCCCGACAAGCTCTAGAGCGCAAGAAGACTTATACTGACACCAGCGCCGCCCTCAAAGCTAGTTTGGATACCCAAAGCACTCAAGTTGAAACCCTCAAGCGCAATTTAATTCAGCTGGAAAGCAAAATTTCTGAGGCTAAGACCAAAAAAGAAATGCTCAGAGCTAGAATCACTACTGCCAAAGCCCAAGAGCAACTCCAAGGCATGGTGCGTGGGATGAATACCAGCAGTGCAATGTCTGCCTTCGAGCGGATGGAAGAAAAAGTCTTGATGCAAGAAGCCCGGGCCCAGGCACAAGGAGAGTTAGCAGGTGCAGATTTAGAAACCCAATTTGCCCAGTTGGAAGGTAGTAGCGATGTTGATGATGAGTTGGCAGCTTTGAAAGCGCAAATGTTACCACCCGCTACTCCAGTAAGTCAACCCCAACTGCCACCGCAACAACAAACCACTGCTGCTAAGTCTAATGAGGCAGTTGATGCCGAGTTGGATTCCCTACGCAAGCAATTGGATCAGCTGTAAAATTGGCAGAAAACAAATTTTGAGCCAATCCCACGCCTGTTGGCTGTGGGATTTTACGTCATTAATCAACCAATTTTGGATTTTGGACTTTCCTGCGGAACGCTACGCGAACGGCTTACCTCGACTTACCTCGGTACAAGTCGCTCAGTCGAACAATTTCGGATTTTGGATTATGTTTCACCTACGAAAGCTTTGTGGAACGTACCCCTACGGGGATCTTGCTACGCGTCAGCGTCTTTAAGAGTTGTTTGGGGCAGGGTATGAACCAAAAAATCTAAAATATAAAATTCGTAGTCAATAGTTAACAGTCTTAATAACTATTGACTACTTTGGGATAAAGTATTGTGTGTGTCAACTTTGATCGCCACCTGATGGAGACTGCAATGAGTAAGGCTGTAATCACCACCATAACTGATGCTGAGTTTGAAACAGAAGTGTTAAAAGCTGAACAGCCTGTATTAGTTTACTTTTGGGCTTCCTGGTGTGGGCCTTGTCAATTGATGCCGCCCGTAATTAACTCAGCTGCTACCAAATATAGCGATCGCCTCAAAATCGTTAAGATGGAAATTGACCCCAACCCAGTTACTGTTAAGCAGTACCAAGTGGAAGGCGTGCCAGCCCTGAGACTATTTCAAGGCGACAAACTATTAGAATCTACTGAGGGAGTCATCAGCAAAGAAAAATTACTTAGCCTCCTAGATCCGCACTTAAATAGTAATTAGTCATTAGTGAATATTAAAGTCCACAGTCAAAATACTAAGAGTTTTTCACCCTTGACTCTTGACTAATATGCAATTTGCAAAGCGTTTACAACCCCTGCAATCTAATGTATTTGCTGATATGGACAGAGCCAAGGCAGTCGCTTTGGTAGCTGGACAACAAGTAATTGATTTGTCGTTGGGGTCTTCTGATTTACCAGCCGAGGCACACGTCATTGAGGCGATCGCTCAATCTCTCCACGATCGCAGTACCCACGGCTATCTGCTGTTTAACGGCACCTTTGAGTTTCGCCAAGCCGCAGCCAACTGGTACGAACAAAAATTTGGTATCAAAGTCGATCCCCAAACTGAGGTACTACCTCTGATTGGTTCTCAAGAAGGCACAGCCCATTTACCCCTAGCTTTACTCAATCCAGGAGATTTTGCCCTGTTGCTCGATCCAGGTTACCCCTCTCATGCTGGGGGAGTCTACCTAGCCAGTGGTCAAATCTACCCAATGCCAGTACGGGAAGAAAACGCTTTTTTACCAGTGTTTGCTGATATTCCTGCCCCAGTCTTGGCTCAGTCGCGGATGATGGTATTAAGTTATCCTCATAATCCCACCGCTGCGATCGCTCCAATATCATTCTTCCAAGAAGCTGTCGCCTTTTGTCAACAACACAATCTTGCCTTGGTTCACGATTTCCCCTACGTAGATTTGGTATTTGAGGCGAATGGGCACTGGGAGAAGAATCTTCCCAATCCAAAATCCCTCGTTCCCTCGATTCTGCAAGCTGATCCAGAGAAAAGCGTCTCGATTGAATTTTTCACCCTTTCCAAGTCCTACAATATGGGCGGCTTCCGCATTGGCTACGCCATCGGTAATGCCCAGTTAATTAACGCCTTACGCCAAGTAAAAGCCGCTGTTGATTTTAATCAGTATCGGGGGATTTTGAATGGTGCGATCGCTGCCCTAACCGGCCCTCAAGTTGGCGTAAAATCTGCGATTGCTACTTTCCAGCAGCGCCGTGATGCTTTCATCACTGCTTTACACCGCATTGGCTGGAATGTTCCTACTCCTAAAGCCACAATGTATATCTGGGCAAAATTGCCCTCACCTTGGAGTCAAAACTCTATAGAATTTTGTACCCAGCTAGTCAAACAAACTGGTGTAGCCGCTTCCCCAGGTGCTGGTTTTGGCAAATCCGGCGAAGGGTATGTCCGCTTTGCTTTGGTGCATGAGCCAGCTTTGTTAGAAACTGCTGTGGAAAGAATGGCTGAGTTTCTTGATTAAATTTCTTTTCAAGCTGAACGCCAAGGATTTTTGGCGGCAAAGTCTACGAATGGAACACGCTATAGCGGCGCACAGCTGTGCATTGGTGTCAACTTAACGCGAAAAGGGTGGTTAGAAACCGCACGCCAGTTGCTTATTACATTGGGAGACGTTCTTGCTAGCAAGAACCCCATAGGGGTACAAGTCGGGCATTGCCCGCCCAACGCACTGGCTCGTCTACACGAGGCTTTACCCCATTCAGTTAGCGCCAAAAACCTTTAAGGACTTACGCAAAAACTCTCTGAAACTCTTATTTCTTCTCTGCGAGACGCTGCGGGAAGCCACAACTCTAGGAGACGCTTCTCTACGAGAGGCTTTGCCAACGCGAACGTGTCTATGCGCCCTTTGTAGTTCGTTCTTTCTTAATTTTGGGTAAGTCCTGTCCTTAACCCAAGCGTATTGGGCTTTACCCGCCTGTATTGGTTAAAAAACTTTACCAGAGCTGCGCCAACGAGTCTGCGTTTGCCTCTGGTTTGGTAGAGAGCGTCTGGGGGTTTTCCCTATGAGCAACTGGCGTACGAATTCCATTCACCAAGGCTTACAGCAGAATTCAAGTATTTGAACTACATCTGTCGTAGGGGCGCAAGGCCTTGCACCCCTACCGCGTAGTCTATTTACCTGAAAATAGCTGTAAGTTGACACCCATGACAGATATACGCCCCTGTGAATGACTATATTATACTCAAATCAAAATCCATTTTACGTAATTTTTGCAACTATCATTTTATAAAGAAATAAGTAATTAAACGTATATAAATCTCAAAATATTCTTCATTTTTTTATTGATAATTAACAGGAACTTTACCCAATCAGGTCTCCGCGTTTATTAAGCTTGTTGGTGTCAGCTAAGATACTAAAAAATCACAAAATACGGAGAAAACTTTTAAGCAGCCGTATTGCCAAAAAGCCCGTATTCAGTACAGCCCAAGCCTAAAAACAGCAGTAGTTTAAAACTTAACTTCCAAACTAAACAGAGACTTGAAAACAATGAAAATGACTTTTCACAAACTTGTAATTGGTGTCTCAATGGCTATTGGTATAAGCGCTCTTGGCACTGCTCCAGCACACGCTACATCTTTTAGTTTCAATAATCCAAATGAAATTAGAACTTATACTGGTGGGTTAAATGGCAAGTTTATTGCAAATGATCCTATAGCTGCGTCCAAAGCCTTGAGTGATGATAATGTCTCCTCTAACGTGGAGCTTTGGTATACTACCGAAAACCCAACTTCTAACGTTGGTTTCACCGCCACACAAGGAAACTACAGTGCCACCGTTAGTAGTGTCACTGCTAGTGACTGGAATACTTTTGGTTCGCAATGGCTGAGTGATTTGTTGGCTACTTATACTCCATTTAAGTCAGTGTGGAATGGGTTTTCACCGAGTACCCAATCATTAGTAACGAGCTTTTTCCCTTTATTGGGAATAGGAGACCCTAACATTGGCAGTTTCCAATTCGGAGAAAATGGGGGTGTGGAACTGAAATTGGTTGGTCAAGTTGATGTAAGGACTAAACTCTTAGATACAGTTTCTACTAAACTTACCCAAACATTGACATCACTATTTCCAGGAAAAACAATTTTACCAAGCGCTTCAGAAGTTCAAACTCAGATTTCATTACTTCAACTAACGCTGAACTCGCCTCTAACCTCTCTTCCTACGAAGCTAACGCTGCAAGCTCAAATAGATCAACTGACATCATTCAAAGACCTCCTTGGCGTGCAAGCTGCATTAAACGCCTACCAAGGTGGAATCGGAGCTAGTGAAATTGCCAAGGTAGTTAATGGCAATAACACTTACTACGCTTATAGCTTCAACCCCACTGGATCTGAAATTACAGCCTCTGATGACGGCATATCCGGCACCCAGTATTACACTTGGCACACACCTGGATACACCGCTCCTCCAAAGAGAGTGCCAGAACCATCAATAATAATTGGTCTGTTGGGTGTTGCTGGGGTCTTTGTGACGCAACGCAAATTTAAAAAAGCATCCATTTAAAATTGCAGGTTCAAAACTACAAATAAGTAAGGAAGCTAATAGCTCCCTTTTTTTATGAATACTTCTTTCCAGCTATAAGGTGATTTAATCTTCTAGATTATACTATTTATAAAAATATTTGCAACAAATGAATCGTTTGGAAGGGTCTATATATCTACGCCCCTACCAACATATTTGTAACAGCGATTTCGGAAAATGGTATTACTTACCCTAACATCCAAATGAAAACTTTTCTAGGAAGGGCAATTAGTCTACGTTAGTTTCAGTATTACTTAAGTAGTTTTACTAATACAAATTGGCAACTTCAGTTTTTTAAATGAGTCGTTTATTTATTACTATAAATTATCAAAAACTCGTTAAGAAACAATTAAAATTTAATTAGGATTATTTCAATCATACTATTATTAAATATTGGAGTACTGCTAAATTTAATTTATTAATATTTTTAACTGAATTACAAAAGTCAAGTTTTTATAGATTTTACAGTTTAAATATACTCCTGTTCTAGTTTATGGTCAGAATTATTGGCTTTTACTTAAGATAATAGGTAGCAATGACAGTACAATTATTCAATATAGATCAGCCATTACGGTCACACACAGTTAGACGAATTTTGCTAGTTGAAGACCATGAACTCAATAGAATGTTATTGAGTGACTATCTAAGTTATTATGGTTACGATATCCAAAGCTTATCAGAAGGCTCTACTTTTTTCTCAACTATAGAGAAGTTTGAACCAGATTTAATGTTATTAGACTTGAAATTGCCAGATATTGACGGTTATTCGCTCTTAAAACAAGTCCAGCAAAAACCTGATTTGTCAAAAATACCGATTATTGTAATTTCAGCCTTTGCTTTTAAAGCAGATCAAGAACTAGCTATGAGTTTGGGCGCACGTCGCTATTTTGTCAAACCTTTAAAACTCAAGGATCTTATACTTACAATTGAAGAAGAGTTGACTTGTCGCCACAGATAAACTTTTCTACTGAATGTGCATTTATTCCGCTTTTTGGTCTGCAATGAACTCTTCAACTCGCTCACTAATATGTTGCACAGAACTGCCAATTTTTAAAATTTTATGTTGTACTTGCGCTAACAATAAAACTGCTGTTTGCAGATCATTGAGGGTTTCAGCCATAGCTTCCCGGTATTGGGCTTCAAAGTCTTGCAGATTCATAGTTCAACTCGTGCCTGAAATTCTTGTAGTAGCTATATTCCTAATGATATTCGTAAATTTAACTTCCTAAATCCGTTAAATCGCTTAATGTTATAAGTTAAAATCAACCCCAAAAGTATTGTTTTATCATAATTTATTATCTAAATTTTATCTAAGTAATATTGAAAAATTTAATTATATTTAATAATAAAAATATAAACTTAGCTAAATTAAGAAAACAAAATAATTTTATAAATAAATGAATTTTTAAAGAAGAAATCATTATCGATTTGAAAATGTTAATGATAGATTTAAAAAACCAAGTTTTTATTCTGACAGTAGCAGCCGACAGCTAGACAAACTCTCGTCTGCTCCAAAGTTCTGATGCTTGCAGCAGGGCGTTTAGTACACTATGTCCAAAGTTTAATAAGGGGCAAAATCCCTTGTTACAGCAGTTTTCATGTATTTAAACCACATCTGTCGTAAAGGCGCAATTCCTTGCGCCCCTACCGCGTGGTCTATTGACCTGAAAATAGCTGTAAGCCCCAAGTTTTGTTAATTGAGATGGTAGAGGCCGTGCTGTACTAGATTAGAAACCGATTCTCAGACTTATCTGTATGCCGCCTAAAAGCCTACCTACTTTATATTTACTTGATAATTACTCTGTTAAATCGGCACGAAAAAATAATTTTTCTTAAAATAGAGAAAGATTACCTAATTTTGGTTGTGGCAATATCTACTCAAATACTACCACTGGTTAAAGAGCCAGAAAGATTGGAAAACCGTCTAGCCGAAATTCCACCGGAACCGGGGGTTTATTTCATGCGGGACAAAAGCGATCGCATTATATATATAGGTAAATCGCGTAAGTTGCGATCGCGTGTCCGTTCCTATTTCCGGGATGGCTATAACAAGACTGAACGCATCGTCACGATGGTCAAGTTGGTGACAGAAATTGAATTCATCGTCACTGATACTGAAGCCGAAGCGCTAGCGCTAGAAGCGAATTTGATCAAGCAGCACCAGCCATACTTTAACGTGCTGCTCAAAGATGATAAAAAATATCCCTATCTCTGCATTACTTGGTCAGAAGATTATCCGCGAATTTTTATTACCCGTAAACGCCAATTTGGCAAAGAAAAGGATAAATTTTACGGCCCTTATACTGATGCTGGTTTATTGCGAGAAATTGTCCGCCTGTGTAAGCGTATTTTCCCACAACGACAACGACCTCAACCACTTTTTAAAGACCGTCCTTGCTTAAATTATGATTTAGGGCGTTGTCCGGGTGTGTGTCAACAGATGATGCCATCAGAAGAATATCGCAAAATTGTCCAAAAAATAGCGATGGTCTTTCAAGGGCGAACTCAGGAACTGATTGATATTTTGACTCAACAGATGAACGCAGCATCGGAAAACTTAAATTTTGAGTCAGCAGCACGGATTCGTGACCAAATTTCTGGGTTAAAGTCGCTGACAGCCAATCAAAAAGTTTCCTTACCAGATGATACAGTTTCACGGGATGCGATCGCACTGGCAGCCAGCGAAGAATACGCCTGCATTCAACTATTCCAGATTCGCGCTGGACAATTGGTAGGACGTTTGGCCTTTGTGGCGGATGCTCACGCAGAACCAGGAGCTATCTTACAACGAGCTTTAGAGGAACATTACCAAACTGCTGACTCAGTGGAAATACCTTTAGAAATTTTGGTACAGCATGATTTACCAGATAGCGAGATATTGGCGGATGTCTTAACTCAACGCAAAGGTAAAAAAGTCACAATCTTGACTCCTTTGCGGCAAACTAAGGCAGAATTAATTGAGATGGTAGAGCGAAATGCTCAGTATGAATTGCAAAGAATGCAGAAATTTGGCGATCGCAATCACCAAGCAATGCAAGATTTAGCAGCCATTCTCGATTTACCAGATGTACCCCACCGCATCGAAGGTTATGACATTTCTCATATTCAAGGGTCAAATGCTGTAGCTTCGCAAGTCGTGTTTATCGACGGATTACCCGCCAAACAGCATTATCGCCACTACAAAATTAAAAATCCCACGGTGACGGCGGGACATTCAGATGATTTTGCTAGTCTTGCTGAAGTTATTGGGCGACGGTTCCGTAAGTATGGCGACGATCCTCAGTTGTCACGTTTGGGTAATCCAGATTGGCCTGATTTAATCATGATCGATGGTGGTAAAGGTCAGTTATCATCAGTTATTGCTGTTTTACAAGAGATGAATTTATTAGAAGACTTGCGAGTTGTGAGTTTAGCAAAGCAGCGAGAAGAGATTTTTTTACCGGGAGAATCTAAACCCTTAACAACTGATGCAGAACAACCAGGGGTGCAGTTGTTGCGACGGTTGCGAGATGAAGCGCATCGGTTTGCAGTGACTTTTCATCGGCAGCAGCGCAGTGATAAATTGAAGCGATCGCGTTTAGATGAAATTCCTGGCTTAGGACATCATCGACAAAAGCAGCTACTAGGGCATTTTCGCTCAGTTGATTATATTCGGCAAGCAACAACCCCACAACTCGCTGAGGTTCCAGGAATTGGGCCGCGTTTGGCTCAAGAAATTTACGATTATTTTCATCCCACTTGAGGAGGGTAGTACAGCAGGCGCGTAAATCTAGCTACCATCTCAATTAACAAAACTTGGGGCAAAATCCCCTTGTGATTACCCATATTTTTGTAACAGTCAAAGTATGGTGTTCACTCGACATCCCGCCGACTGATAGCCCAAGTCTACTCAATGCAATATTAGCCTTGGAATTCTATTCCAAGGCTAATAGACGAAGCTTTTATCGTCGGATGTAGGTAACAATAAGAGCTTAAGACAAGGGGCAAAATCTCCTTGTTAAAGGTAGGCAAACTGACGCCACAGTATAGTAGTTCCATTTTCACAGATGATTCAGTTAAGATTGTCTGCGACAATTTAAGCTGTGTAAAAACCGTAAATTTACGGTCTCTCATAAGTGCGGTAGTTTTGATGAAATTATAGCAACAGCCAAGGTGGTTAGAACATTAACAGATGATAAAACTTAGACACAAAAAGGCTTTTCACCCAGTCCCCAGTCCCCAGTCCCCAGTCCCCAGTCCCCAGTCCCCAGTCCCTAGTCCCCAGTCCCTAGTCCCCAGTCCCCAGTCCCTTGCTATATCTCAGCAAAACTTAATCTCATAAATCTTGGCAGAAAATATTAACTAAATCTTAAGATAAAAATTTTGTTGCTAAATATACAGTATTTTCTTGATTTTAATTTTTGAATACAAGAACGGCTTTTTTGTATTCGTCTGAAATGACTATAAAGAAGGTTTTCTCAAGGGATTCGTTATAGGGATCAGCAAATCACTAAGCAGTATTTAATTAAAAAACAAATTATGTATCTAAAGTAGGAGGGTAATATCACTTAAAATTTAGGATAATATACAGAGATATCGAAATTTTTTTCAAACTTGAAATTTTGTTTAAAATAATCAGCCAATATTAAAGTCGTTTGTTAAGTTGGGTAAAACCAAAAATTTTGCTACTTTAACTGGCAGTTTTCTCAAATAAAAAATAGTTACAACCAGGGGTTTTCAAATGGAGACAGTACAAAAGATTTACTGCCCAAATTGCGGTTGCCAAGCAGAACGCTATTATATTTATGATAGTCAAATAACTCGTACACAATGCCCTAGTTGTGACTACTTGATGATTACTTGCACTCGCACTGGTAAAGTCATTGAGGCTTATGCGCCAGGAATTTATGCACATCGCTAGATAATAATAAAAATTGGAGAATGTTTTCTCTAATTTTTAATAATACAAGCTACTTATAGCGGTTCCCAACCTGGTGAGGTACGTTTTTAAAGCTACTAATTTTTAGGAAAAAGATTTGAGTGTACCTCAGTTGCTTAGGAAACGCTATATCAGAAATTTTGAAGAATTTACAGATTGTTCTTCTGTTGTCTGTATTGTTGCTGTAGTCTCTGTTCTTGTAATCTAAATTGCTGTTGTCTAATTTGTTGATCTTGTCTGAATTGTTGCTGTTGTATTCTCAGTTGTTGCTGTTGTGTAAAATCTTGCTGTTGTAGTCTTGTTTCTTCCTGTTGTAGTCTTAATTGTTGCTGGCGGATCAGTTGTTGCTGTTGTATTATCTGTTGTTGTTGTTGTGATCGTGGATCTTGAAGGTTTTGCCGTAGCCATGTTTCCTTAAACTGCTGTTGTGTTTGCTGATTTCGCTGCTCTTGTTGTTGTGTCATTCTTTCTTGAAAGGACTCGGTTTGTTGAAGATTCGTCCGAATTACTTGTGCAGATGCAGGAGAATTCATCGATAAGGCTTTTGCAAGCACAATCAATAGTAGCCATGCTTTAACCATTAATAAGCGATTCAACATACAGTTATTTCCTCAATTGTTATAGGTTGGGTTGAGCGATCGCTAAACCCTTAAAATGGCAAAATAATTCATAATTACCCGATACATAAATGCAGGGGCTTGAAATAGCTAACTAAAGTTAATGCTTTATTCACCGTTACGGGCTTGCGCGATTCCTTCGGCGTCTTCAGTCCATAACGTTCTCTAAATATCAGTGCATTGAGAATAGCTTCCTAAATCAAGGTTATATCCAGTGCATTATCTTGATTTTGCATAAAAATATCCTTTTTAAGATATTCATCTTAATTAAATTATACATTTAAATTTTTGACATGGTTTGCCGGATTTCCGTAATCCACCGTACCTAAGGTGAGTAAAATTTTTTGATAAGAATTTTTCTGATCTCTATGTTCTCTGCGTATGGAGTAATTCCATAAATTACTTTTTAACCGCAGAGACACAGAGAAGCCACTGCGCCCTTGCGGTTTCCCGGCTTAAAGCAACTGGCGCGACATAGATAAAGTAGAGATTTTATCGCCAGAACTAAGATTTTATGACTCACCTTGAAAGGGCTAGTACCGCAAGGCGGAAGTCAAAAGTCAGAAGTCAAAAGTCAAAAGAAATACAGCGTAAACGTTTCGTTGATTTGAAATGGGTTGTTTATTTCCGCCGTGCTGTACTAGTCTTAATTAATTCATAAAATTGACTGCAAAAAGTTTAATTTTTACTTGCTCTGAGTTGTCCACAAGCAGCATCAGCTTCTAAACCACGGGAATAACGGACAGTAACAGCAATATTTTGTTGCTTAAGGACGTTGACAAATGCTTGAATGCGATCGCGGTTGGGGCGTTTGTAGTCTACTTCTTGAATAGGGTTATAGGGAATCAAATTCACATGACTTTGGAATCCTCGCAGGCGTTTCGCCAGTTGTAATGCATGTTCTGGTAAATCGTTGACACCAGCAAGGAGAACATATTCAAAGGTAACGCGGCGTCCAGTGATTTCTACATATTCTCGACATTCAGCCAGCAAATCTTCAAGAGGATAGGCGCGGGCGCTGGGGATGAGTTTTTCCCGCAGTGCTTGGTTAGGTGCGTGGAGACTCACAGCGAGAGTAATTTGCAAATTGTTTTGCGCGAACTGACGGATGCGATCGCGAATCCCAACAGTTGAAACTGTAAGCGATCGTTGCCCAATACCAACATCTTGATTTAGGCATTTCAGCGCTGCTAGGACATTCTCAGTATTCAACAACGGTTCACCCAGTCCCATAAACACCACATTGCTAACTCGTTGCTGAAAATCTTCTTGTACAGTTAACACCTGATCGACAATTTCGTGCCGTGCTAGGTTGCGCTTGAAGCCTCCCTTACCAGTAGCGCAGAAATCACACGCCATTGGGCAACCCACCTGAGTAGAGACGCAAACTGTCAAACGGGATTTTGGCCCATCTCCCGCTTCTGCAAAGGTAGGGATGCCGACAGTTTCAATAATTTGATCGTCTGCTAATCGTAAAAGATATTTGACTGTGCCATCGGGTGCCACAGAGCGGTAATGTAAAATTGAGCGCCCAATCGGGATTTCTGCTACTTCTTTGCGCCATTGTTTGGAGAAGACAGAAATATCAGCTAGCGATCGCGCCCCCTTGTCATAGATCCATTCATGTAGTTGCTTTCCTCTATAAGCAGGTTGTCCCTGCTGCTGTACCCAAGTGCTTAACTCTGCAACGGTGGCACCTAGTAGGGGTGGAATTAATTCTGATTTTTCTGGGTTGTGTGAGTTAACTTGAGATACAAGAGGCGTAGCAGACATAAAAAAATCACGAATTGATGTAGGATCTCTATCCTACACCTGCCAGATTAACTTAGTCTTGATCAAAGAAGATGGGTAATTATCCAAAGGTTGTGCCGTTCCAGCCCCACATTGCCCCCTTGGCGTCTGCAAACTCGATGTAAATGCGATTTTTAGGCACATTTAGAGTTTGGTTAATCTGCTGACAAAAGTCCTGACTCATTGCTGCGGTTTGATCTGGCTTCATTGTACCGATGCTCTTAATTTCAATGTAACAAACCGGGTCTGTATTGCCTGCAAAGGTCATGGGGATTCCCGGTTCAAAAGCAGTCATTACATAAGATTCTGGTTTTCCCAAATGTTTCGCTAACTTGGCTGATAGATTTAAAAGCATTGACTCAATTTCAGCTTGAGGAGGAGCAGATGCAGAAGTTTGCACTTTAATTAATGGCATAGTACCGAATTGGAAATTTTGATTTTCTTCACATTGTTAAGTTTATCGAAACGCAGAAGTACAGAGTACAAATATTAGAGAGATGGGGAGTGGGAAAGCAGGGGAATGAGGGAGAGTTAGAAGTTGAGGGACTTCCAAATAAAACAATATTCCAAAACTGACGCAAAAATCCTCTTTATTTCTCCTCTCTGTGTTCTCTGCGTCTCTGTGGTAGCCTGCGGCAAGCCGAAGCGTCTACGTTTATTTGGATAATTTATTTCTTGGAAATCCCTGAAGCATTGGTTCCAAGACTCATTCATCCACCTCAAAGACCTGTTACCCATGCCCAATGCCCTAGCATTTAGTGATGAGACGAGCGAAATAGATGACTATGTTCGGGATGGTATAAACGCGATCGCCCTTTTGCTGTCGAGAGGGCTGGACTGATGATATAAAGTGTAGTACGAATTAGTTTTTCTTGATGAGTGCAGTCTGCCATTTGATTTAGAGGGACAACCCTGATTTTTTCATCAGGCCATCCGATGCGAAAGCAAATTGCAATCAGGGTTTCGGCTGGGTAATGTTCGAGTAGTTTAGCTTGAGCATTTTCCACGTGACGCGCACTGAGATATAAGCAGAGGCTAGCCTGATGTGCCGCCAGAGAGGCTAATTCTTCAGTAGCAGGGACTTCTGTACGTCCACTAATCCGCGTCAAAATGATGGTTTGGACTAAACCAGGGACAGTTAACTCTACTTTGAGTTTGGCAGCAGCAGCTTGAAAGGCGCTGATACCAGGTATAACTTCAAAAGGGATATTTGCCTCAGCGAGGAGGTGCATTTGCTCGTGGATGGCGCTGTAGAGACTAGGATCGCCAGAATGAAGACGGACTAGAGATTTGTGTTGCGATCGCACCCGATCAATCATAATCGGCAAAATCTCTTCTAAAGTCTGATTCGCAGTTCTAATTATCTCCGCATCTTTTCGGCAAAGTTCTAAAATCTGTTCGGGTATTAAAGAATCAGCAAATAAAATCACATCAGCAACAGCCAGTATTTTCTGCGCCTTCACCGTCAATAAATCCGGATCTCCAGGGCCTGCTCCGACAATGTACACAGATGGTTCTATGGCATATAGTGTTTTTTTATAGCTCAGGTTTTCTGTATATCCACTTTTAGAAGAACACACGGCAATCCCTCAAAAAACTTTTTTGTTATTTTCTCAGTATCTTTCCGGATTCACCCTCTTTGCCTAGTAGAGAGTAATGGTAGATGCACCCTGGTTAAGCCCTAGAGAATACTCTGGGGCATTTTTTATTTTTTGGACATTGAGTATTGGGCATTAGTTATTCTTTCTCCCCTACTTTTTCATCTTCCACTCTCCCCATTTCCCTTAGGAGTAGGAACTACATCGGGTAAAGGGCGTTTGAGTAAGTAAAGCCAAGCTAATCCAACTAATCCCAATAAAATTCCTAGACTACTGACGACTTGTGCCATTTTTAACGGCCCCAGCATTAAGCTATCAGTGCGAAAACCTTCGATCCACAAGCGTCCTAAACTATAGGCTGGCCAGTAAACTAGAAACAGTGTGCCTACTTTCAGGCGTGGCTTACCGGATAAAGACCGGAAAAACAAGGTTATTAATAGCGTAAACACCATTAAATCCCACAGAGATTCGTACAGGAAGGTGGGATGAAAGTAATCGAAACTAGCATACTCTAGAGGACGATGGTCTGGTGGAATATACAGCTTCCAACGTAAATCAGTAGGATCGCCAAAAGCCTCAGAATTAAAGAAATTGCCCCAACGTCCGATCGCTTGCCCTAAAATCAGCGAAGGCGCTACTAAATCTGCCAGTTGCCAAAAAGAAACCTGCTTAATTTTGGCAAAGATTAACGCAGCCAAAACGCCACCAAGAATCGCTCCATGAATGGCAATACCTCCTTCCCAGATCGCAAAGATTTTTCCTGGAGTTGGGGCATATTTTGACCACTCAAAGAAAACGTAATATAGCCGTGCGCCAGGAATTGCCCCAATCAACAACCAAAAAAATAAATCGCCTAGCAACTCCGGATTAACATTACGGCGCTTTGCCAAATCCTGGGAAAGGATGACGCCAATTAACACTGCTGTGGCAATCAATAAGCCATACCAGCGGATAGCTAATGGCCCTAATTTCACCAGAATCGGTCCTGGAGAAGTAAATTGAAACGCCAAGGGCAAGATGGAAAAATCCAGTGCCATGAAAAATTACCTAGAAAAGTTCGTTAACTACCCGCGCACTTTGCTAAGTACGGAGTTTCTTACGTCTCGAATACTGGAACTACACTTAAATCCTCCACAACATTATGGGGACGTAGGTAAAAATCCAGCATCCATATTTAGGAGTTTATAGCGGTTCTCGTTTGCATGAAATAGGTTGTTCAACCTTACCCCCAACCCCTCTTTTTAGCAAACAAAAGGGGTGAGGTTGCGACTATATTGCACCGAAGTGAGAACCGCTATAGTTCCTAACGCCTAGTTGAGCATAACTTGTGCTACTAAAACAATTGAGTTTAGCATTCTTACTCAGAGCGCAAGATGGTAAATTTGAGTAAGTTACACAAAAGAGTTTCGATATAATCACCTAAACAACTTTGACATATCTAAAATTGTGATTGCTATTTATCCTGGTAGCTTCGACCCCATCACCTTGGGACACCTTGACCTCATCGGGCGCGGTAGTCGGCTGTTTGAGCGCGTGATTGTCGCTGTACTGCGGAACCCCAATAAAATGCCACTTTTTAGCGTGCAGCAAAGGCTAGATCAGATCAGTCTTTCTACACAACATCTACCTAATGTAGAAGTAGACAGCTTCGACGGTCTTACCGTCAACTATGCTCAAATGCGACAAGCACAAGTTTTACTTCGGGGTTTACGGGCTGTGTCAGATTTTGAAGTGGAACTGCAAATGGCTCACACTAATAAAACTCTTTCTACCCAAATAGAAACAGTTTTTCTGGCAACCTCAAATGAGTATAGTTTTTTAAGTAGTAGTGTGGTAAAAGAGATTGCAAGGTTTGGTGGCTCTATCGATCATCTCGTTCCCCCACACATTGCCCTGGATATATACCAATGCTACAATCACAACTCTCCAATGTTGAACCCAATCTCAACGGAAGCAATCCCCCCCCTCAAGAGTATCTCAGTGGAGAGGGAAGCATAGATATTCAGCAGGAACTCAACCGCCTAGAGGAAATGGTTCTCTCTAGTCTCAGGATTCCGCTGACAGGACGCACTCTCATAGATGAAGAAAAGCTGCTCGATCAGCTTGATTACATCCGGCTTGCTTTACCATCACTTTTTCAACAAGCAGCAGTCATCCTTGATCAAAAGGATGAAGTTCTGCTAGAAGCGGAAGAGTATGGACAGCAGGTTGTTGAGTCCGCACAAGCAAAAAGAGCGCAAATTTTAGCTGAAAGCGATATTATTCAACAGGCAGAACAAGAAGCTGAACAACTGCGGCGACAAGTGCAACAAGAGTGTGAGGCAATGATGCAAGAAACCCTTGCCGAAATTGACCGCAAACGGTATGCTTGTCAGCAAGAGTTAGAGCAAATGCGACAAACTGCGATCGCTCAGGCTCAAGAAATTGAAGATGGTGCTGATGCTTATGCCGATGGCATCTTGGAAAATATTGAGCAGGATCTCAAAGAGATGTTGCGAGTTATCACCAACGGACGGCAACAATTACAAATTGATAACCTCACCCAACGCAATTCACCTCCTGGTAAGAAAAAATAGGGGTTCTAACAAGAGATGGGGAAAAATTATAGGTTGGGTTAAGCAATAGCGAAACCCAACAATGATATTGTAATTAATGCAGTTTACAGAAATAGATGATTTAATAATTTGCTGTAGAGATCCGAAATTTCGCATCTCTACTAAGAATATGATGTTTTTGCCCGACATTGTTACTACAACGTGTAAGTAAAATCTTCCACCAGCATACCAGGAACTAAACTACCTCCTAGTTGGCGACTTTCGTATGTTCCCACTTCGGGAATGAATTCTTGAAAATTGGTCAAATCTACTAAGTTTTCTCCCCAAAATCGGTAGAGACTTTCATCAAAACGTAAGTTTTCAATGGGGGCAATAATTTCTCCGTTTTCTACCCAAAAACAAGCATAACGGGTCATACCTGTAATTCTCCCAGTTTGGCGATCGCTCCAATTCAAGTAATGCAAATTAGATACATATAATCCGGTATCTAAACTCGGTAAAATCTGCTCAAATACCAAATTTCCCGGACTCACTTCTGGCGCTCGTAAAGTCTCTGAAACATTAGCACCGTTGGCAATTTTTTGATATTCCTTAGCAGTTCGAGAATTCACTAAAGTATTTACCAAATATCCTTTTTCTATTACAGGTAACTCCGGTGCTGCGACTTCTCCTAATTCATTAAATCGTGGTACTAATCCTCGCTGAAAGTTTTCTTTCAAACTAAATGCAGTCGAAAGTTGTTTTTCTTGACGCCATAGAGCAGCTAAAGCACTGTTTCCTTGCTGAATATCAGCTTCACTGATAGATCCCCAAGAAAGCATCATTAATAAATCTCCAACAGCAGCAGGTGCAAAATAAGTTTTGTACTGTCCCCGTGGTAATTCTTTAGCTGGACGAGAAAGCAATTCTAGTTGCTTTTTGGCTTCGCTGATTTTGGCTATATAAGCAGATTTATCCCAATTACTCCCGGCAAATGTTCCCTTAACTGCTTGTCCAGATATAGAGAAGAGAGAATAATCTAAGGTAAAAGAATCAGTAGCAAACCAGTGTTTCTGTCCGTTAGAATCACCATAAGCTTTAATTACAACACCTCCAGCGTATATGCCAGTAAAATCCAATTCAGTAACCAGTTCCAGCACATTGGGTACTACTGCTTCCGATGCCAATAAATGCCCCAAATGAACTTCCCGGCTGGTGTTAGTTCCTGATGGTAAAACTAGATATGGATCGATGGGTAATAGAATAAGTTCGTCACGTAGTTCCTGCAAAGCAGTATATGTTAACTGCCAATCTACGTCCCAATTTCCAGTAAAGGGAAACTGTCGAACACTGCTGCGCTGGTCTGCCATCAAAGTCAGTTCGATCCAACCATCAGCAACACAACCAGTTTGTCGCACTTTCGCATGATTGAAACGAGTAAATTGACTTCTTTCACTGCTTAGTCTCACAGTAAATTGCTCATTTTCTGCTTTTTTGTTCAGGAGATTTCCAATCAGTTGATTAAAGCTGACTTCTAACGCAGATAATTCCTCAATTTTCATGGATATTAAATATTAATAGGTAATAGTAAGAGGGAGAAAGTTAAGAGTTATGAGTGATGAGTTTGAATTAAAAGTTGAATAATTTTATAATTCATAACTCCTAACCCCTGTACAGACGCAATTAATCGCGTCTGTACTCCTAACTTATAATGCACTCTTTTAACTTCCTCCACCAAAAACTTCGACATTAGCAAATACACAAACAGGTGAGCCATGTCCTACCCAAATGGCCTGATTTGGCTCGCCTTTACCACAATAAGGAGTACCATACATTTCCCAGTTGTCAGCATTTCCAACTTGGATTAAGCTGTGCCAAAACTCTGGTGTTGTGGCGCGATAGTTAGGATTGCGGAGGGTTTTGGTAAATTTACCATTTTCAATTAATTTAGCGTACTCGCAACCAAATTGAAATTTGTAGCGGCGATCGTCAATTGACCAAGATCGGTTAGATTCCATGTAAACGCCGTGTTCTATCCCAGCAATAATGTCTTCAAAGCTAGTGTTTAGAGGCTCTAAATTCAAGTTTGCCATGCGATCGATCGCTGGTCGATTCCATGAGGAAGCACGGGCACAGGCAACTCCTGGTACACCTGTTCTTGCTTGACTTTCCAGACTGCCTAAACCCCGTTGGAGTACACCTTCTTTTACCAAATACTCCCGCGTTGCTACAGCACCCGTATCATCAAAGCCATAGCTAGCAAATTCACCAGCGACGGTGGGATCGAAGGTAATGTTCATCAGTGGCGAACCATATACTAGATTGCCAAAATCACTTTTGTTTACAAAGCTGCCCCCAGCATAGTTACGCTCATCTCCCAAAATTCGGTCAATTTCTAGGGGATGCCCAACACTTTCATGGATTTGCAGCATCATTTGGTCTGGGGCTAAAACTAAATTGGTACGGGTGGTTGGGCATTCTTCTGCTGTCAAGAGTTCTACTGCTTGTTCGCCAATTTGCCGCACCCGATGCCATAAGTCTTCTTTTTTTAAAAGCTCTAGTCCACCTTGGTAACAATTTGATTGTGAGCCGTTGTTGCTGCGCTGCTGTACAACCGCTCCATCTTGGGCGGTGGCTCCATAATTAGTGCTTATAGATAGTATTTTTTGATAGACTTCTGAGCCGTTGCTGCTAATAAACCAAGATTCTCTCTCAATGGTGCTAGCACTGGCTATAGTTTGCACAATCTTGTCGTCAACTTTCAACTTTTGGCAAATCCGAACCAGTAAATCGTTGATTTCTCCTGGACTTAGAGCATCCAATGGCTCAAGAAATGGGGATTTATATTCACCAACGACTTTAGGGCGCTCACTTTCACGGAAGGGATGTATCCACCATTCACTGGCTGCTAGTGCCTGTTTATAGGCTGTTTCGGCAGCATTTTGTAGGGAAGACAGTTCCAGAGAGTTAGTAGCTGCATAACCCAGACAGCCATTTACCAAAACTTCCAGCATGGCTCCTATAGTGAAGGATTTGCCATTTACCTGAGGTAAGCCGTCACGGACTGAACGGGTAGTATAAGTCTCCTTTACGGCTCTAATACCGATCCAATCAGCGGGAATGTCGAAACTAGCGATCGCTTTTTTGAGTTCAGACCACATAATTTAAGGAATTGGGAATTGGGAATTGGGAATTGGGAATTGGGCATTGGGCATGGGGCATTTGGAAGAATTCAATTCCTAGTCCCCAGTTCTCAGTACCCTCTAATTCCGGTGCCAGCGTGTGCCATCACGACTATCAATTAGCGTAATACCTTCTACTTGAAGTTCGTCACGAATGCGATCGCTTTCGGCAAAATTTTTGGCAATGCGTGCTTGTTGCCTTTGCTCAATTTTCGCTTCAATTTCCGCATCGCTTAAACCACTACTCTTGTCAGTTTCCGCTTCTATCTCGGCTTCTAAACCTAAAACTCCAGCCAACGTGACAAGAGTTTGCCATTGACGCTTTAACTCATCAGGGGAAGTTTCGGTTTTCCCTTGATGTACAATAATATTTCCCTCACGGCGCAGTTCTTTGGCTAATTCAAACAGCACTGTTAACCCACCAGGAAAATTAAAGTCGTTATTCACAGTTTCTTGGAAATGTTCAACAGTTTCAGGGACTAGTGAGCCAGTTCCCAGTTCCCAGCCTAGTAGTCTGCCGTATTGGTAGCCGAAGAGTAAACCTTCTTTAATGGTGTGCCAACCATTAGTTGCTGCGGCGATCGCTTCATCGCTAAAATCAATTGGTGTGCGATATTGAGCAGTCAGCACAAATAACCGCACTGCCATCGGGTCAACTCCTCGATCCAGCAATTCTCGAATAGTGATAAAGTTGCCCAAAGATTTGGACATTTTTTCACCATCTACTGTCACCATGCCGTTATGCAACCAGTAACGCGCTAGGGGTTTTCCTGTCACAACCTCAGATTGGGCAATTTCATTTTCGTGGTGGGGAAAAATTAAGTCAGTACCACCAGCATGAATATCTATGGTATCACCCAAGCGATCGCGTACCATTGCCGAGCATTCTATATGCCACCCAGGACGACCTGCGCCCCAAGGTGATTCCCAAGCAGGTTCTCCCGGTTTTGCTGCTTTCCATAAAACAAAATCAAAGGGGTCTTTCTTTTTCTGGTATTCTGGATCATCCACGTTGACGCGCTCGCTTTTCCCGGCTTGCATATCTTCTAACTTGCGTCCAGAAAGCTTGCCATACTCAGCAAACTGTCGTACTGGATAATACACATCACCGTCAGCAGGGTAAGCAAAACCCTTATTTTCCAACTCATGAATTAACCGCAAAATGCCATTGATTGTGTGGGTAGCACGGGGATACTCATCAGCTTCTTTAATCCCCAACCGCGCCATATCCTCAAAATATGCTTTGATAAAGCGATCGGCTACAGCTTCCATTGATGAATGTTCAACACAGGCTCGATTCAGAATCTTGTCATCAATATCAGTAAAATTTTGGATATATCGGACTTCATAGCCGATAAACTGGAGGTATCGGCGGATTACATCCCAAACAATGCAAGCTCTCGCATGACCCAAATGGCAGTAGTCGTACACCGTCACGCCGCAGTAATACATCTTAACCTTGCCTGGTTCGACTGTTTCAAACGGTTCTTGACGACGGGTGAGGGTATTGTAAAGGGTTAGGGTCATAACAGAGTAATGCTGAAATAAGAAGATACGTAATAATAGGGTAAGGCAGCTGGGATGACAGTCCAGCATCCCTATGTTAGTGTTTTCTGGACTATCTGCGCTACATTACTACTTTTGACTATTTGATAACAGCGCTATGCAATCAGCAGTTACACCCGAATCTTCCGCAATGGATACGCCCAAACAAGGAATGCCAGTAACAATTATTACGGGTTTTCTCGGTAGTGGCAAGACGACTTTACTTAATCATATCCTCAACAACCAACAGGGTTTAAAAACCGCTGTTTTAGTGAATGAATTTGGCGAAATTGGCATCGACAACGAGCTAATTGTTTCCACTGGTGAGAACATGGTGGAGCTAAATAATGGTTGTATCTGCTGCACTATTAATAATGATTTGGTAGATGCAGTTTACAAAGTTTTAGAACGCCAAGAAAATCTAGATTATCTAGTAGTAGAAACAACTGGATTGGCAGATCCGCTACCAGTAGCTCTAACATTCTTGGGCACAGAATTGCGGGATTTAACCCGCTTGGATTCGATTATTACCGTAGTAGACGCGGCAAATTACAGTCTAGATTTATTTAACTCTGAGGCGGCATACAGCCAGATTGCCTATGGCGATGTCATTGTGCTGAACAAGACTGATTTAGTTGATGAAGGCACTTTGAATGAGTTAGAAAGAAAAATTAACGAAGTTAAGGAAGGAGCGAGAATTATCCGCTCCACGCGATCGCAAGTGCCACTTCCTTTAATTCTGAGTGTTGGTCTGTTTGAGTCTGATAAATATTTTGACACAGTGGTGGATGAACACGACCATGACCATCACGACCATCACGACCATGATGATCATGACCACTCAACATGCGGTCACGATCATCACGATCATGACCATGACCATCACGAACATCACCATCATTCTGATCATTTAGAAAATGATGGTTTTACTTCCATATCTTTCCAAAGTGACAAGCCTTTTTCTATTAGAAAGTTTCAGTATTTCTTAGATAACCAGCTACCCTCAAATATCTTCCGAGCAAAGGGGATTATGTGGTTTGATGAAAGTCCGAAGCGTCATATTTTCCACCTTTGTGGTAAACGCTTTACCTTGGATGATGATGAATGGCAAGGTAAATTGAAAAACCAACTAGTGCTGATTGGTCAAAATTTGGATCGTGAGGCTTTAATTACTCAACTCGAAAACTGTATTTGTCTACCTTCAACCTCTCGCGGTAAAGGTTTTGGAAAATAAAAGTTAGGAGTGAGGAGTTAAGAGTTTAATCCTCGTACTCGTTCCCAGGTTCCACCTGGGAATGGATTTTTAATGGCTCCGCCATCGATTTTGGGCAATGAAAATGAGAGAATAGCGTAGGCGTAGCCCCTCGTAGACATTGCTCTAAAATTGAAACGTTGATCAACGTTTAGATTAAAATGCGCGTTGTTATCCAGCGAGTTAAATCATCTCAAGTTAGAGTTAATGATGAAATTGTCGGCAAAATTGGGCGGGGACTAAATTTGCTCGTGGGTACAAGTTACAATTGAAAATGATGGCCCCGTAACTTTGTTACTTGAAAAAGAAGCGGTTTAAGTATATACACTAAAAAGAAGAATAACAGTAGCCTGTAGACCGTGGTGTTCTAATTGATGAGAGAATATTAAATTAACCATCACAAAAGTTTAAATTCACTCATCATGGCGAAAATCCAGTTTTCTAAAGGTCTTGACGAAGAAGTAACTCCAGAGGTGCGCCTGACGCGATCGCGCAGTGGCGAAAGCGGTACAGCGACGTTTATTTTTACGAATCCGAAGATTTTAGATCAAAATAGCACCGAAGACATTACCGGAATGTACTTGATTGACGAAGAAGGGGAGATAATTACCCGTGAAGTTAAGGGTAAGTTTGTCAACGGAAAACCAGAAGCATTAGAAGCAGTTTACGTGATGAAATCTCCCCAAGAATGGGATCGCTTTATGCGCTTCATGGAACGGTATGCTGAGGAAAACGATCTTGGACTCAGCAAATCTGAAAAATAGGGTATTGGGCATTGGGCATTGGTAATTTTTTCATGTCCAATGCGCCATTCTCCGTCCCAAATTGCCCATTATCAAAAGTTAAAAGTTTAATCTATGACACAACAACCCCATCCAGATTCGCTTGGAATTATGGTAACTTGTGCTGTGGTTACTGTCAGCGATACACGCACTTTGGAAACGGACAAAAGTGGCCAGTTAATTCAGCAGTTACTCCTTGATGCTAACCATGCTGTAGGAGCCTACACAATTATCAAAGATGAACCAACACAAATTCAAGGGCAGATAGAAAGTCTGGCTAAAAGCTCAAATTTGGATGCTGTAATTTTCAATGGTGGTACAGGTATTGCACCAAGAGATACCACCTACGATGCCATTGAGAAATTACTAGAGAAAACCTTACCGGGATTTGGTGAGTTATTTCGTTTTTTAAGTTATCAAGAAATTGGTTCGCGGGCGATCGCTTCTCGCGCTGTTGCTGGTATTTATCAAGATAAATTAATCTTCTCGCTTCCTGGTTCCAGCAATGCTGTGCGCCTAGCGATGGAAAAACTCATTTTACCCGAACTCACTCACTTGGTAAGTCAGGTTTGTAAGGGGCTGAAATAAGCAGCAATTCACACGAACGACGCATTAATCTCATCCCTTGTATACATGGATCTTGAAGCTACCCAGAGATAATTATAGTTAAATCAATAAGATATTGATATCAGGTTAGCGATGGAGTTTATTTACTGGAATTGCATAATTGCTCATGGCATCACTGCATTTTCATACTTTGGCATCCCTACAGTAATAGGGTTTTTCTTTGCCAAAATTAAGGCAACTATCCCTTCTAAATTTTGGCCAGTCTTTTTATTATCAGGTGGATTCGTACTATTTTGCGGATTTCATCACCTTTTGGCGGTCTTTGAGCCACATCAAGTAGTGTCCTTACTGCACTTAAGCATACTTGATCTAATGGCGTTTATTTCCTTGTCTGCTTTACTTTACCTGATACCAACCGCTTATAAAATTGTAGAGGCGATCGCCAGATATCAAAAAGATACCTGCGAACTTCAGTGCAGCCAGCAGATACAACGGCTATTTCTAGATCAGGGCCCGTTTGGAGCCTATATTAAAGATGAGCAATCTAGAGTGCTTTACTACAACCAGGAGCTACAGTCTAGATTTTCGCTAGCTCCACAAGAATGGATGGGGAAAAAAAATAGTGAATTTTTCCCAGATCCAGAAGAGGGGCGGCAGATAATGGAAAACGATCAAATCGTTTTGAAGACTCTACGCCCCTTGAAGCTGATTGAAGAGGTAAAGATGCCTGGTAATGATCAGCCGTGCTACTGGCTATCGTTTAAGTTTCCGTTTAACGATTACGCAACGGGCGCTTGGCGCATCGGTGGGATTAGTATTGATATTACAGAATCCATAGAAACACAGCGATCGCTCACTGATCTAAATCAGCAGCTAGAAGAAAAAACACTGAAATTAGAGGTAAAAAAACGGGAACTTATATATCTTTCAGATATGGCAGATATACTTTATTCCTGCGAGTCTGAAGATGAGGTGTATCAAGTGGTCGCTTTAACCTGTTCCAAGCTGTTTCCTAATATGAGTGGTTGTATCAATATAATTGCTGATTCCAAAAATTATGTTCAGATGAATAGTACTTGGGGACGCAAAGTAAACAGTAAAGAAGTATTTTCACTATCTGATTGTTGGGCATTGCGGAGAGGGAAATTAAACCTTTCATCGTCTTGTCATCTAGGATTGATATGTAACCACTTAATACCGCCTGTTAACGGTATACATTTATGTGTTCCATTGTTTGCAAAAGGCGAAGTAATTGGCATTTTATACATCTGTGCCCTTGAAGAAATCAGCCCAGAAGATCAGCAAATTGCTGAGATTCTTGCTAGATATTTAGCCTTTGCATTAAATAATCTATCGATAAAACAACGTCTAACCTATGATAACTTGCGGGATAGGATGACCCAACTATTCAATCAAAGCTATATGCAAACTATAACGGAACAAAGACTAGCAGAAGCTGAACGGTCGAGACAACCTCTTAGTGTTATTTTCCTTGATATCGATGACTTCAAATTTTACAACTCGCAGTATGGGCATTTGACTGCCAATATTGTTCTCCAGGAATTAGCAAAGCTGCTATTAAAATCTATTCGCTCCTTTGACATTGCTTGTAGATGGGGTGGTGAAGAATTTGTAATTGTGATGCCAAATATGACGCTGGAAACGCTCAAGAAGCGAGTAGAACAACTAAGGGTAGATGTTGAACAAATGCAATTGAAGGACGGCGATCAGATCCTAAAAAGCATCACCGCTTCTTTTGGAATAGCTGTATCAGAACCAGGCATTACAGTTAAGGATTTTCTGAATCGGGCAAATCAAGCGATGCTTGAGGCAAAGCGAACAGGAAAGAATCGGGTTATGGAGTATGTAAATACCTGTAATTAATAATTCATAACACCACAAACAGTGAAATAGGTAGCCCTTCAGTTGGCATCAAGTGTCAGACTTTCCAGCATATATAGCAAGGGACTGGGGACTGGGTGAAAAGCCTTTTTGTGGCTAAGTTTTATCATCTGTTAATGTCCTAACCACCTTGGCTGTTGCTATAAATTAGAAACTCATAAATTTACCGTATAAAAAAAACAACTCCCTGAAGATGTGGGAGTTGTCATTTTGGATTCGAGCAGTTTTTCAAACGATTCAGAATGGAGCGATGCCTGCGGCGGGCTGCGCCTACGCCAAGCAGATAGCAGCCAATATAGCAGCGATGACATAAAATACTCCAACCACTTGCAATTCTGACCAGCCAGTCAGTTCTAAATGATGGTGTAGGGGTGCCATTTTGAAAAGGCGCTTACCTTTGCCATCAGGGCCCTTAGTGGCTTTGTAATAACTTACCTGTGCCATCACAGAAAGAGTTTCTACGAAGAAGATACCACTGAGAATGAATAGAGCTACTAAGGTGTTTGTCAATAGCCCTACAGCAGCTAAAGCTCCTCCCAGTGCTAAAGAACCAGTATCTCCCATGAAAACGCGGGCTGGGTTACGATTATGGGCTAAGAAACCTAAACACCCACCACTTAAAGCAGCACAGAAAACCATCAACCCAGGTGCTGTAGGTGCAATTAAAGCACCTAATGCCAAAAGTGCGATCGCTACTGTTCCTGCCGCCAAGCCATCAATACCATCTGTTAAATTAGTCGCATTACTTTCTGCAACTAGTACAAAACCTGCTAATGGCCAAAATAGGAATCCTAAGGGTAGTGTGAAGCTCACCCAAGGCAAAGCAATATTTGTAATATTAGAAGGTTGATTAAACATCAGCCATAGACAAAACACTGCGGCAAAACCCACCTGCAAAGCCAGTTTCAATTGGGGAGATATACCTTTATTTGACTTCCGGCGCAGAATTTGCCAGTCGTCAAGCCAGCCAATCAATCCGTAGCTGACTGTCAATGCCGAAACTGCAAGCACATGTATAGCAAAGTTAGACAATATGCAGGCAATTATCACACTTACAGGTATGAAAAATATACCGCCCATTGTTGGAGTGCCTGCCTTTTTTAGATGGGCTTGGGGGCCATCTTCGCGAATTATTTGTCCAGTTTTGAGGGCTTGAAGCAGGGGTATTACCCAATAGCCTGCGACACTTGAACCCAGCGCACACAAGAGTAGTGGCAAGGTCAACGACATACTTTGCCAGGGTAGCCGATTGGCCATTGAATCCAAGCAAAATGCTGTTGTACCTAGCCCTACGGCTAATAAAGAGGCTAGAGCGATTCCAGAAATATTTAATCCTTGCTCAGGAGATAATTTAGCGTCCACAGAAGTTTCCCTTCACTCCACACTTATAAAACTGAATATCAGGAACTAGGGATACTACCAAGTCCCTAGCCTGAAAAGGCTAATCCTTGGCGATTCCTATATTGTCATCATCATCAAGGTCGTAGCCAATTCCATCTTCTACACCCATTAGGGAGTCTATTTCTTCTTCGTTATCTTGAAAATCCGGTTCGTGAACGTCACGCGTTATGATCCGACCATTGGTTTGCAACCAGTCCAACAAAGAGGACTTTTGCTTTAAGGGGATGACATTGGCTCGTTGGTTACGGGGGTCTTCACGTAATGGAGAGTTCAACATATCGAGGAGGACAAGAAAAGGTATACGTAAGTTGACATTTAGAGTCTATCACTTGACACGGATTAATTTAGTTATCTTTTCAACCCTTTAGTTGAGAAATCCGCATTCCGATAGAAATTTTTTATTTAATAGGCATATGGCTTAGGTCAAGCGATTATTAGTAACTTTTATGGCTCTACACATAGGTCATGAATATCTTGTTTATGCTGATGGAAACTGAGTGATTTTAGAGGTGACAGGCGATGATGGCAAAAGCGGCTCTTATAGATGCGATCGCACTTACTGATCGCGGTTTATTGGCGACCCAAGTACAGAAACAGGCTATCCTAGCTGCGATCGCCAATTTAGAAGACTTTAATCCTACACCCCGTCCGGTGGAAGCTAGTAATTTGCTAGATGGCAATTGGCGATTACTATACACCACTAGCAAGGCTCTTTTAAACTTAGATCGTTTCCCTTTTTGCAAACTGGGTCAAATCTATCAGTGTATCCGGGTAGATACTGCCAGCGTTTACAACATAGCTGAGATTTCTGGCTTACCTTATTTGTCAGGATTAGTTAGCGTAGCTGCTAAATTTGAGCCAGTTTCAGATCGGCGTGTCCAAGTGAAATTTGAGCGGTCTATTATCGGCTTACAACGTTTAATAGAATACAATTCTCCGGTAACTTTTATCCAACAAATTGAAGCAGGTAGAAAATTTCCGGCGATTGATATTGCAATAAAAAGTGATCAACAGCAAGGCTGGTTAGATATCACTTATATAGATAACGATCTGCGGATCGGCAGAGGTAACGAGGGCAGCGTGTTCGTATTGAGTAAAACATAAGTTTGTACAAAGATCCTGTTGCGAACGAAGGTACGCTATAATATGTACCTTGTCAAGTAGGGTATAATACCATTTGAAATTTGGGATGTGCCAAGGGAGTGAAAGCGAGGAAGCAGTTCTTGCTGTGAGCAGAGAGGAAAGAGGTAATTTTAATTCTCACCCTTGCACCCTACCCCCTGCCCCTCTGCCTCTTGTCCCACATGCCCAATGCCCAATTCAGACAAATAACTTAACAAAGACTCTTGCTGCGACCTTCAGGTTGTAGAGTGAAATCAATTAGCCCTCTAGATTGGCGTATTGATAACTAAAAGGGAAAATAATCATGGTTCAACGTGGTTCTAAAGTACGTATTCTCCGCCCTGAATCCTACTGGTTTCAGGATTTAGGAACTGTGGCTTCCATAGACCAAAGCGGTATCAAATACCCTGTAATTGTCCGCTTTGATAAGGTCAATTACTCTGGTATCAATACCAACAACTTTGCTCAAGATGAATTAGTGGAGGTTGAAGCACCGAAGGCTAAACCACCTAAAAAATAAGCAGCAAAGCTACAAGGGGGTTGTTTGATGCGATGATGAAGGGAAATCTGAAGTATGAAGTCTGAAGTGTGAAACTTTCAGTTTATTCATCCTTCATCCTAGCCTACCCTAATCTCCGAGAAGCCGCCCTGCGGGTATTTTCGGTTTCTCTTTGGTAGTACTACGAGCTACTTACGGCTGTGTAAGTTACTACCCCATCTTTTCTTCCTTGATCTCTTAAGTACATCAAAATTGCTTGCTTAACTCAGCTTGAATGCCTGAACTGCCTGAAGTTGAAACAGTCCGAAGGGGTCTAAATCAATTGACCCTCAACCAAGAAATCACGGGGGGAGATGTGTTGCTCGATCGCACCATCGCCTACCCGTTTTCTGTTGGTGAGTTTGTTGATGGAATTAAAAAGAATGCCATCATTACTTGGCATCGTCGTGGTAAATATCTCCTCGCTGAACTCGCTCCCTCATCCTCTTCCCCTTCCTCAAGCAGTTGGCTAGGGGTTCATCTGCGAATGACCGGTCAAGTACTATGGCTGCATCGAGATGAACCATTACATAAGCACACGCGGGTAAGATTATTCTTTGGGGAGCAGCAGGAATTGCGTTTTGTTGATCAGCGTACCTTCGGTAAAATTTGGTGGGTTCCACCTAGTGTTGCTGTAGAAAGTATTATGACTGGTTTGGCAAAACTGGCAGCAGACCCATTTTCGCCCGAATTTACTGGCGAATATCTAGCTCTCAAACTCAAAAACCGCCGCCGTCCAATTAAGACTGCGCTACTCGATCAATCGGTGGTGGCGGGATTAGGTAACATTTATGCTGATGAAGCATTGTTTAAGAGTGGAATTTTACCTGAAACCTTGTGTATAGATTTGCAGCTAAAGCAAATTGAACGTTTGCGAACAGCCATAATTCAAGTTTTAGAAACCAGTATTGAAGCTGGTGGTACGACTTTTAGTAATTTCTTAAGTGTTAAGGGTGTCAACGGTAACTATGGTGGTGTTGCCTGGGTTTATAACCGCGCTGGAGAACCCTGTCGAGTTTGTGGCACACCAATTCAACGGATTAGGCTAGCTGGGCGTTCTAGTCACTTTTGCCTACAGTGTCAAACACTACGGGGAGTTAGGAGCGGAGCCGGAGACGCTCCGCCTCCGGTTAAGAATTAGAAGTTAGGAGTTTTTACTTCTAACTCCTAACTCTCTTAAAATGCAAATGAAACAAGTTACAAATTTGAGAGGGGAATTCATGGCAATTAAAAAAGGAGATATGGTTCGCGCTATCCGCGAGAAACTGGAAAACAGTCTGGAAGCAAAAGCCAGTGATACTCGGTTTCCTTCTTATTTGTTTGAAACCAAGGGCGAAATTGTAGATGTCAAAGGTGATTACGCCCTGATTAAGTTTGGGAAAGTGCCAACACCTAATATTTGGTTACGTGTGGATCAACTCGAAGAGTTTAAATAATTAAACGCCTTGAGACTGAAACCTTTACAGTTAGCTATATCCCGCCCTGTACAGAAGTAGGGCGGGATATAGCTACTATCCAATTTAAGCGGACTGAAATCTTTGCTTAGAGGATGTTTGTAAAGTATCAAGTTGTATAAAGATCCCCTTAACCTAAATGTGAGATTGTTTGACTTTTTCGCAACCTCAAAATCACAGCAAAAACAAAAGGCAGTAGGTTCAAATCCCGCTGCCTTATTTGTTAGCTATTCCAAAATTTATCACTTTTTACCGAATCTGGAAAACCTGACTTCCATACTTCTATTCCTCTTCCCTTTTAGGGAAAAGGCTTTGAATTCTCCCCATTTCCTACAAGGGTTGGGGCTGGGGGGTTAGGTTTGGCGTTAACGGCGGTAATCCTGATCTGCGGGGTCGCCATAGGGGTCTTCGCTGGCTGGGCGGACGTCACCAAACTCGCCTTGGTCTGCGGGGTCGCCATAAGGGTCTTCACTAGCTGGGCGAACGTTGCCGTAAGACGAGATATCTGCGGGGTCGCCATAAGGGTCTTGACTGGCTGGAGTCACGTTGCCATAAGATGCCGGATCTGCGGGGTCGCCATAGGGGTCTTCACTGGCTGGACGTACATTGCGATCGCGGAATTCGGCATCTTGGTCAACTTGATCGCCGTTCGATCCCAAAAGGAAATCTTTCGCCTTTCGCAAAAAGTCATCTACCATAATCTGTCTCCTGATTTTAGTTCGTGTTTCCGACGTGCGCGATCGGCGTTATCCTCCGAGAAACCCGCTTTAGATATACACACGCTTCGCTATCTAGAGAGCCGGAGCTGCGGATGAAGTGATGCCACTTAGATCGCGACCTGTGGTATTCCCGTTATAGCCTTGGAATTGGCGATACTTTTGTGCCTCAGATTCCGGTACTCGAATTCCTTCTGTTGGTGCAGTTACCCAGTGAGCGCGATGTTCAGCATCGCGGTAATATACACGCCCATTCTTGGAAAGATAGTACTTACCTTGCGCTCCTTCTTGTGAAGCGTTCTTATGCTGGTTGTAGAGGTAATAAAGTCCTGCTGCTCCTGCCAAAAGCGCCACTTTCTGCCCTGTAGAGAAGCCCTTCTTAGCTTCAGGTTGGTTTCGATTGTTGCTCACTGTTCTACCAACGGTATCATCAACAGGTGGTGGCGCAGAAGCGTTTTTGGAACCGCCTCCGCAGCTACTCAGCAAGGGCACTGTTAGCAATGCTGAAAGCAGCACTGCAAATAGACGCGAAACTACTTTACGTTCTTTATATATTGTGTTCATCGGATTTCATCATCACCTGTATTTGCTAAAAGCCTTACTGTTGCAAAAACAAAGTTGGAATTCCTGTTATTTCGCGTGGAATTGAAAAAACATCTACCACTCAATGTACAACTGCACAGCTACAGCGTTTCCCTGTCATGATGAGCGATTTTTTCAAGTATTTCATCCTGCCTTTGAGAGAAACTGCATTCATCCTAAGGAAATATATTGTTGATTTTTGATTAATCAATTTAGCGGAAACACGGAAATATTCAGCAATTTCTCGGTTATTTTTTCAAAGTAAATAAATTAAAAGATACAGTATTACGATAAGTATTGTCAACAAATACACTCAATATGACATCACAAAATACAGCCCAAACTAGAACTCGTCTCCTTTTGGCTTTGTGGAATTTGGGAGGAACGCAGCAGGAAGTGAACAAACGTCAACTTCATGACCGAATTGTATCCAAAACAAAGAAGGTAGCAGATTATCAGGGCATATTCGAGGAATTACAGAATCAGGGTGCGATCGCAATTTCCAAAAAGGGATATTCTCTGACATCTGGCAAGGGTTTAGAGGTATTAGGTGAGGGTTTGAGAAGTGGCGATTTTAAATTTGAAGGGACGATTGTCGGTACTTGGGCGGCGAATGCGTTGGTGAAATGGATTAGTCAGATTGATGTTGCGGTTAGTGGTGCAGATGTACCAGTTAATGGGAAAAGTGCGATCGCTTCTTACGACAAGTTTAAGTCAGTGGCGTTGGAAGTTTACGACAAGTTGAACCAAAACTACAACTTAGATGATTTAGTGCCAATTTACAGAATTAGGCGAGAGATTGGCGATCAAGTGAGTCGTACAGAATTCAGCGAGTGGCTACTGGAAATGCAAGCTGATGATATTTTTCAGCTGATGACTGGAGAGATACAAGACTTTAATTCTGATAAACGTGACGACTCAATCACCATACCTGGAGTAGGATTGCGCTCTTACGCCAAGCGTTTGAATTAATCACATTCCCCTAAATAATCCCCGTGCATTAACTCATACCTTATAAAATCACTATGACGAATAACCCTACGTCTCCCATAGAAGCCGCGAATGCTGCCATTCAAAGCCACAATCCATTTATAAATGCTGGCATTGTCAAAGAACAGGATATTTGGAAGAAGAAATCGCTAGATGTACCTAGCTTAAATGCTCATGCTTCTGATGCAGTTTTTCAAGCAATTGAATTAGTGCGAACAAGTCAATCTAGTCAAGACAAGGTGACTTCAATTGCTATAACTGCACAGCAGGGAGTTGGTAAAACCCACCTCCTTAGTCGCATTCGTCATCATCTCGAAAAAGAAGGTGGTGCTTTATTCGTCTATGCGGGTGGTAATAACTATACAGACTTAAATTTGGTTAAGTACCAATTCCAACAAACCCTAGCTGATAGTCTGAGTAAAACTGGTAGTCAGTGGGTTATGCAGTGGCAGGAAGTTGCAGCAGCCATAGTAAACGAAGGTAGAAGTGAAAATGCTCCCACTCCAGCAGAGTTAATCAAAAAATTTGACCAAGCCTATGCACAGAGTTTGGCTAAAAATAAAAACTTAATGAATGCTTTGCAAAAGCAAGTCTTCAAAAATAAGCCAAATGCAGATCCCTATATTCTTCGGGCTATTTTGTGGACGCTTTCAGAAACTCAAGCAGCTTTTGCAATCAAATGGTTATCTGGTGAAGAGTTAGCTCAAGTTAATGCTGATGAGTTGGGACTACCTAATCCTAGCAAAACGAATCAAGATAAAGAAGCTGAAGCTCTCAAAAATATTCAGCAAATTTTGAATTTGGTTAGTTTCTATAACCCAGTCGTTATTTGTTTTGACGAAATAGATGTTAAAAACAACTCTACTGATGATGGGTTGCCAACAGAGAGCGTAATCGCTAATTTGGTCAAAATTCTCCATGATACTCTCGAAAATTCTGAACTTAGTCAAGGTGTTGTTATTCTCACAGTAATGTTGCCTGAAACGTGGAGAGACAAAGTAAATTCTATGTCAGGTGGTACGCCTGATAGAATTTCAAAATATACACAACGAAAACCACTAGAATTAAAACACGTTAGTGGCGACTCAATGGTTGAATTAGTCACTGTTTGGTTGAAAGAGTTTTATAGTGGAAAAAATTTAGTTCCTCCTCATCCACTTTACCCATTTGAAGAAAGTAAGCTAAGAGAATACGGCCAAGTAAGTAAACCAAGTGTTAGGGAAGCTCTGCGATGGTGTGCAGATAACTTTAAGATTTATGAAGAACCGCTTCCATCTGATCCATTTGAGAGGTTTGAACTGGCATTCAAAAAGGAAAGCGAGGAAGATATTGGAGATTATATAGAGGATAGTTCCTTAATTGCTGAAGCTCTCTATTTGGGGTTTGTAACTTTAAAATTTCAGACTTTAGAAGGAGTAATGATTGAAGAGGTTACAAACGATATAAAGCCTAAAGCATACCATATAAATTATATAGATTTCAAAATAATTGGTAATGAGAGAGGGAAAGAAGTAAAAATAGGTGTGGCTGTAATACAGTCTTCTCAAGCTACATTAACAGCAGGATTAAAATGGTTAATAGATTACGAAAAATATGACCTTACTCGCGGGTGTCTAGTTCGTTCCGAATACAAGATAAAACAGATTAAAAATAATTCATCTGCATATAAATTGCTGAACGAACTTATATCTTTAAAAGGTGGGGAAAACGTCGATTTGATAAAAGATCAGATTCGCCCACTTATAGCAATTTTAGCTGTTTATCAAAAGCGCTTAAATTATCAATTAAAAGAAGAAGAGATTTTTGATATAATTTCCAAAAATAAGATTACGTTTGATAATCTTTTACTTCGAGAAATTTTAAGTAACCCATCAGGTAGTATGCCTACCGTTGATGATGAAGAAGATATCCAACTAATAGATAACTTCCTCAATTATTCAAATATTAGTGAAACAGATGACTCAGATGAATTGAACGAGTTGTTTAGTTAAATATGAGTGAATCAATTTTAATTTACAACGCCCTGTGTCTACCTGCTCCCGATATTGAAGCTTTAAGGGCGAATAATTACAGCCATGCCCCGGAAATTGCTTAATACTGGGCAAAAATTTGCTCTTTGCCCCCTTGATTATTCAGCAACTATGCTTTCAATTGAGCAATACTATCACGCAAATTTTTTACCCATTGCTCAAAGTGTATTAACACAGTTTAATAGTCAGGGTATTTTATTACAGCCTAAGCAAATTAGCTTACTTAAAAATGATGAACAGTTACAATTACCCCTCGTATCTTATGAGACGGTTTCAATTAAAGCTTGGGCTAAATGTGAACGTTGCCAAATACTAGACCCGACTAAAAACTTAGACATTTTATCTCAGCTAACTATATGGAAAACAGAAGTATTTGAGGCAATATTACAGAAACAACCGTATATGTTTTTGGCTTACTTGCGAGTTTATCATTTACCTGAATTATCTGAAGTTGTAGCTAATCCGAACATTCAGGAAAAGCTAGGAAAATTTGTTAGTTTGCCAAATTCCTTAACTGTTAGTGAAGACAAGCCAGTATTAAACGATCGCACCTTCACCCAACGCAAACGCCAATTAGAAAAGCTAGAACCCCCGCTACATGGTGAATTGGAGGAATTACAGAGTGCGATCGCATCCCTAATTATTAGCCAACCAGCCGCGAAACAATTTGACGATGATATCAAAATATTTTTAGGTTGGAGTAGTGACAAGCTAATTAAGCAACCCGATCCGAATTTAGCTTGGATAAATGATATTGCAAAATTGGGCGATCGCAGCATCGAGCTAGATGAGGGTAAAAATAACTATCAAGCTGGTACAGATTTTGAAATCATCGCACGCCGTAGCCTTGATTTTTTAGAATTCAAGGTTGAAGAAAACTACAAAGGCGGTGCAGGTGGCTTAGACTTATTTTGCTCACAACCTTATCCTCTTGTTTGCGAATGTAAAGCAGGTAAAAGTATTCCTGATCGTGCAGTAGAAGAATTAGATAGGATTGGCAAAAGGCATCTCAAAGAAAATTATCTTCAAGCTGTAAAGTTGATTATTGGCCCAGGTAAACCGACTAAAAACTTGAAAGAATCTGCTGAAATATCTAAAATTAGTATCATAAATGCTATGACTTTACAAAAACTTGTTGAATTCAAAGCAAAATATCCAGGTGCTATTAACTTAGTTGAATTACAGCAATATCTAGAGCCTGGGCAAATTGACTACAAAATTGGTGAATATATTGATAAAGCTGAGAGAGAAATTAAATTGCGATCGCAGATTCTCACCGCAGTCAAAGAACTCTCTGAACAAGACAACGAAACTTTAAAAGCTACACATCAGAGTTTCATAGTTACAGAAACTCGTGTTCACTACAATGCAACTCATAATCCCAGGCTAAATGATGAAGTAGTTTACGATTTACTGATTGAACTTTCGTCACCTTTAACAGGCTATTTAGGACGAATAAAAAGCAGTGATTGGAAGAGCGATCGCTTTTACTTTCTCCGCGATTTACCTATTAACTAAAAATAATACAATATATCTCTTTTCTTACCTTCGCGCTCTTTGCATCCTTTGCGGTTCGTTTAAAAATAACTGAAGTGCGTAAGCGTAGCTAGCCGTAGGCATCGCAGTTATCCTAAAGTTAATATACCAGCCTGATAATTCACCACCAACGGCAAAAACTTTAGCCATTCTGAGCCTAACAATACTTCCGTAATTTCATTGCCCACATAAACGTTAATTTCATACTCTTGTTTGTTTAATATCACCTTGCCTAAATAAATATCAAATCTTGATTCTCCCTTAGCAGTTCGTAAAGATTCTTCTCCGATATAAAACCAATCTAGACCCTCTAAATCTTGTTTGTTAATAGCGAGAAAGCCTGTAAAACCAGTATCCAAGATAGCATCTACAGGCAAATCTAATCCATCAGATGTAATCAAATCAATTTCAAAAAATAGTTGCCCATTATCTCCAAAGTCCCCCTGAATCATATTGTGCCAGTTGTTCCTGTTTCATTTAAACAGAATACACAATGTCTACTATTTGAGTATTTTTCAAGGGATTTTTTATGAGCTTGCATTTTATCCACATCAATTAAGTAATCACCACTATCTGGCTCTACTGCAATATACCAGCCGTAGTGTTCCTTAATCAAATCGGGACGCACACGCTTAAAAATTTCCCGACAGCGATGATAAAATGTCTCATCTTCAGCTTTACGTCTAGCAAGTTCTTCTGGTGGTAAAGTACGTTCTGGAAAAATTCTACCCCGACGTGCAGGTTGTTTTGCTGTTGATTCAGTCATAGTATTAATCCTAATTATTAATGTTGCCTTAACTTTATATTAGGGCAAGCAATTAGTTGCTTTGTTAATTACGAATTACGAATTATACAGTGAAGCATCCTAGACTGAAGATATATCTTCTATCTAGAATGCTTTACAATAAAAAATTGTTGCTAATACAACAATTATGGACGAAATCTGATATTTGAACTAGAGCTATCAGCTAGCAGAAACGGTCAAACTGCCGGGTTTCTGAAGATCACCTTGCAAAACCACACCTCGCTGATTGGCATAGATATGACGCAAAATCTTGTAAATTGCCTCAACTTGATCTGATGCGCCTGCTTTCTCTGCAAGTTCATCAAGAGAAATGGGAGTTTTTTCTTTTTGCAGCACTGCTACCACTCGTGTTTGCAAGTCGAGAATGGTGGCGGCAGCTTTTTTGCCAGCTTCTACACCTGGTTGATGGTAGGCGTTGATGTTGACCAAACTAGCATATAAACCAACAGCACGTTCATACAAAGCAATTAATGCCCCTACAGTTCGGGGGTTAACTTGGGGAATCGTGACTGTAATCGAATCGCGGTGATTTTCATAAAGCGCTTGTCGGGTTCCTTGGAGAAAACCGGAAAGATAATCGCCTGTTGTAACTCCGGGATCTATTTCAGTGGATGGCCCTTGACGATCTTCCAACACTTCGATGAAGGTAGCAAAGAAATTCGCCACACCCTCACGTAACTGCTGGACATAAGCGTGTTGATCTGTTGAGCCTTTGTTGCCATAAACGGCGATGCCTTGGTGGACAACGTTGCCATCTAAGTCTTTTTCCTTGCCCAAGGATTCCATCACCAGCTGTTGCAAATAGCGACTGAATAAAAATAAGCTGTCCTTGTAAGGTAGAACAACCATATCTTTTTCGCCCTTTCCATTGCCCGCAAAGTACCAAGACAAAGCAAGCAAGGCTGCTGGGTTATTTTTCACATCTGGGACGCGGGTAGCGTCATCCATTTCTTTTGCGCCATCTAGTATGGCGCGAACATCAATCCCCTGCAATGCGGCTGGTACTAACCCCACAGCAGACATTTCTGAGGTGCGTCCTCCTACCCAGTCATACATCGGAAATCTGGCCAGCCAGCCTTCGTCTTTGGCCAGGTTATCGAGGTTGCTATCAACGCTAGTAATTGCTACCGCATATTGAGCAAATTCCAAATTGTGTCCGGCGTAGGCTTTTTTAACTTCAATCATGCCGTTGCGAGGTTCCGGTGTTCCCCCAGATTTGGAGATCACCAATACTAAAGTGCTGGCAAGGCTATTTCGCAGATGATTGATAACGCTATCGATACCTGCCGGATCGTTGTTATCGATAAAGTGAAGTTTCAGGGGCGGGAAATCAGAAGCGAGGGCTTCAGCGACGAATTGGGGACCGAGAGCGGAACCACCAATTCCAATGGAGATAATATCCGTGAAGCGGCTTGCTCTGGGAGGATGAATAGCACCTGTTTGGACTTTTTCCGCAAAGGCTTCGATTTGTTCTAGGGTTTGGACAATTTCTTGTGTAAGTTCTGGAGTTGGCGCTAAATCAGGATTTCGCAGCCAGTAGTGTCCAACCATGCGCTTCTCGTCAGGATTTGCGATCGCACCCTTTTCGAGTTTAGCCATATCCGCAAACGCCTTGTCAAACTTCGGACGCAACGAATCCACGAAGGCATCATCGAACCGTATCCGACTCACGTCTAAGTACAGTCCCAATCCCTCGTGGAAATATAACCAGTTTTGGTATCGTTGCCAAAGTGCCCTAGCATCCATAGGGAAATCTCAAATAAAGTGTTATTTCAAAACCAGTTTAATGTAAGGTTATAGCGATCCCTGCCTAGCCTTATACAGTTTACAGTTTTAAGTGTTCCCTTGACTCCTATCCTTAAACATCTGGCATAGGCATGACACGCAGAAATTTCACAATTTCACCCCTGATTTCTATACCAATCAGATAATTATCTAGGGTAAAACGGTGAAAAATGCCTTCACTATCAAGGTGTCGTAGTTCTTTTAGATCACTCAGTTGCCACTTTTGGGCTAACTCAATAAAGACAAAATCATGCACCCGCTCGTAGGCGGCAGGTTCTAAATTCTTCAGGTCTAGTAAAAAAGACCTTGCATAGCGCATTTCCAGACTCACTAGGCGTTACCTTAACCAAAACTTGAGGGACGACACCAAAAGAGGGCTGAGTTGAGAGTGGTGGGTGCTGAGTGAAGAAGCAATACTAAGACTTACACTTGGGCATATTGAATCTAAATCTCTGGCTTTAGCTCTGAATAATAAACAAATTTTTTCCTAACTTATCCCTTAGCTTTAACTATGGGCTACTACTCAGCACTATTAAAAGCGCTACTGAATCAGAAAAACATCAACAGTCGTACCGCTTCTTCATGGGTTAAGATATCCCACGGTTGCTGCGATCGCTTAACTTGTTGTATCGCTTTGAGCATATAAAAGTCACAATGTAAACCTTCGAGAACGTCCCAAATGTCTTGCAAATCCTCATCGGCTAACTGCTCGATTAAGTGATGCATTCTCAGTCGCAGCAAATTCATACGTCAATTATTCCCTACAACCCAAGACCAACAATAAATAGTATTCCCACAAAATTAGCAAAGGTTAACGGCAATGTAGAACTATGCTCAAGCTACGCTAAAATTTATTCGCCAAGGATTGAGGGCGAGCGTCCGCGAACTCAAAAGTTGAGCCTTTGAACTCGAAAGTTGAGCCTTTGAACCTGAACGTTGAGCCTTTGAACTCGAACGTTGAGCCTTTGAACTCGAAAGTTGAGCCTTTGAACTCGAACGTTGAGCCTTTTAACTCGAAAGTTGAGCCTTTGAACTCGAACGTTGAGCCTTTGAACTTGAACGTTGAGCCTTTGAACTCGAACGTTGAGCCTTTGAACTTGAACGTTGAGCCTTTTAACTCGAAAGTTGAGCCTTTTAACCTGAACGTTGAGCCTTTTAACTCGAAAGTTGAGCCTTTTAACTCGAACTCTTGTCTCCTGATTCTCGACTTTTGACTCCTAAGTGAGATATTACACCAGTCGCAAAAACCGCCATAGGTTAGAAACCTATCGCTAATAGCTTAAGTCCTCTCAAGAGGACTAAACTCGATTAATGGCTGGTATCGATGGCAGTCTACTTTAGTGGACTTAAGCTAAAAGCCTGTGAAATTTATTTCTTGGCGGGAGATTGAGCAAGTGCCGATGCCCACTCTAGAAGATTAGATAATTTATTTGTTAGAAATTCCTAACTGCCACCTCCCCACTTTTAAACATGGTTGAATATCTTATTTTCTTAGCAATTTCTACAGCACTTTTCGCTCTATTCGCACTAGGACTCAATTTGCAATGGGGCTTTACCGGGCTAATTAACTTTGGTCATATTGCTTTCATGACTCTGGGAGCATATACAACCATATTGTTAAGCTTGAAGGGCGTTCCCCTACTAATATCGGCAGTAGCTGGGACAATTGTCGCCGCCTTGCTAGGTTTAGTAATTGGTTTTGCAACTCTACGCTTGCGGGAAGATTATCTAGCAATTGTCACCATCGGTACGGGCGAACTAATTCGTTTGGTGGTAAATAATCAGGATTTACCTGTGGGTGACACCTGGATTTCTGGGGCATTCGGTGTGCAAAGTTATCGCATACCCTTATCCACAGAGCCGAATTTGTTTGTCAGATTTGTGATGATTGGGTTGTTGACGCTGCTGGCTGCTGTAACTTTTTTTACGTTATGGCGGTGGATTCGCATCACCCAGATGTCTCGGACTACTGATTTGGGCCAAAGGACGACTAGTAAGCAAGAATTTGCGTCGCGCTTGGGTGTGGGAATTGTATTAGCAGTTTTGGCAGCAGCAATTTATATTTCTGGGGTGATTGGACTGTATAATTACAACCCAAAAGCAGGTTTAATGCTGGTGCTGCTGTTGGTTTTAGCATTTGTATACTGGCGGCTAGAAATTTTGGTGCGATCGCCTTGGGGTAGAATTCTTAAAGCCATCCGCGAAGATGAAGAAATTCCCAAGGCGCTAGGAAAAAATGTCTTTTGGTATAAATTACAATCTCTCATGTTAGGGGGTGCGATCGCGGGTATCGCTGGTGCTTTTTTCGCTTGGCAACTGGGCGCGATTTACCCTGATAATTTTCAACCGCAGATTACCTTTGACACTTGGATCATGGTGATTTTAGGTGGTTCTGGGAATAATGTTGGCACAATCTTAGGGGCGGTAATTTTCTTTGCTTACGATGCGCTGACGCGGGAAGTATTACCCAGAATCGTTCCCCTTGATGAAGCCCGTTTGGGTGCATTTCGGATCATGGTAATCGGACTAATTTTGATGGTATTGATGATTTGGCGACCTCAAGGTATCTTAGGGAAAAAGGAAGAACTCACTCTTGGTAAATAACCAGTCATCCTCACTTCCCCTTTTGGTAGCCACTGGACTTTCTAAAAGCTTTGGTGGTATTAAAGCAGTTAATGAGGCGAAAATCGAAGTTGCCAAAGGCAGCATCACAGGCTTGATTGGCCCCAATGGTGCTGGTAAAACCACCTTATTTAACCTCCTCTCAAACTTCATCCGCCCTGATAAGGGACGAGTGATTTTTGATGGTGAACCTATTCACAATTTGCAACCATATCAAATTGCCCAGCAGGGAGTAATCCGCACTTTTCAGGTAGCACGGACTCTCTCGCGGTTGTCGGTGTTAGAAAATATGCTGCTGGCGGCGCAAAAACAAACGGGTGAAAATTTTTGGCTAGTGCAGTTGCAGCCACACATCGTCGCGAAGGAAGAAAAGCAACTCCAAGAGCGGGCAATGTTTTTGTTAGAATCAGTGGGCTTGGCAAAAAAAGCACACGATTATGCTGGTAGCTTGTCTGGTGGACAACGCAAGTTGTTGGAAATGGGACGGGCGCTGATGACTAATCCCAAATTAATTTTGTTGGATGAACCAGCTGCTGGGGTGAATCCGAAACTGATTGATGATATTTGCGATCGCATTCTCACTTGGAACCGTCAAGATGGAATGACGTTTTTGATTATTGAACACAATATGGATGTGATTATGTCATTGTGCGATCGCGTTTGGGTACTTGCCGAAGGGCAGAATTTGGCTGATGGTACACCCGCAGAAATTCAAACTAATCCAAAAGTTCTAGAAGCTTATTTGGGACAATAGAATGCGCTTGGTTTTCTGTTTATGCAATGTATTTAGTGATTTGACTTTGGACAAATAAAAATACAGTACAGCAGATTGCAAGTTAATGAAGTACAAAAATACCCCTCCCCGATAGATTGGGGAGCCACTGCGTTGGGCGGGCAATGCCCGACTTGAAGCATGTGGCGTGAGGGAACTAGATTGGGAATTTCCCCCCAATACATCGGGGAGCCACTGCGTTGCGGTGAGGCAGTCCAGTCTTGGGGGTTTCCCCCATGAGGAACTGCTGAACCCGAAGGGAGGTTCCCTCCGTTGTAGCAAGTGGCGTGGGATTAAGGGGGGTAAGGATGTACTTCATTTAGATGCAAAATGCTGTATATAAATACTGTTACTAATCCAAAGTCAAAGGGAACACTACAAATAGTGTTGAGATTGGAGTAAATAATTAGTGCGATCGCATTTGACTATAGCAACAGCCAAGGTGGTTAGGACATTAACAGATGATAAAACTTAGACACAAAAAGGCTTTTCACCCAGTCCCCAGTCCCTAGTCCCCAGTCCCTTGCTATACTTGCCGAAAAGCAGAATTTGGCTGACGGTACGCCAGCAGAAATTCAGAGCAATCCTAAAGTTTTAGAAGCCTATTTTAGAAAATAATTTGCCAGGTAAAAAATATATTTGCTAATTAAAAAGCTCAGATCCCCAACTTCGTAAAAGTTGTCGGGGATCTTGTTGTTAAGTTTAACTAAACTGCTCCCCTGCATCCAAGTTGAACAGCATTTGCAGAGTTTGCATACAGTGCCGTCTAGCTTCAACATCTTGCTGCGATCGCAATTGCACCATTGGGTCATGTAAAATTTTATTGACAATTCCCCGTGTTAATGCTTCAATTACCTCTTGATGTTTTTCAGCGAATTCTGAACCTAATCTCGACAAAGCTTTTTCTAATTCTTGTTCACGGATGGTTTCGACTTTATTCCGCAGACAGCTAATAGTGGTAACAGTTTCAAGAGAACGCCACCAAATATCAAAGGTTTCCACTTCTTCTTCTAAAAGTCGCTCTGCTTCCTGTACAATCTTCCGACGGCTTTCGTAGTTTTGTGCTACTACTGCCTTCAAATCATCCACATTAAACGCCTGCACATTTGGCAGTTCATTCACATCCACATGAACATTACGCGGCACAGAAATATCAAATAACATTAAAGAGCGCTGAACTTCTAAAACCATTTCCAATTTGGCCCGGTCAAGTATCGGTTCTGTTGCCGAAGTACTTGTAAACACTAAATCGCTATCGGCAATTACTGCCATCATTTCCGATAGCGGATGAATTTGGATAGATTGTTGAGGGAACTGCTTCGCTAATTCTTGGGCACGTTCACGAGAGCGATTTACAATACTAATTTGCACAGCACCTTTAGAAAGTAGGTGTTGCACAAGCAGCCGCGACATTTTACCAGCACCCAGAATTACCACTCGACAAGCAGCAAAATTTGCCACTTTTATCTGCGCTAATTCCACAGCTGCCGAACTGATAGAGACAGCGCCAGTACCAATACTAGTTTCAGTGCGAACCCGCTTACCAGCTGTCAGCGCTTGTTTAAATAATCGATTTAAAATGGTTTTTATACCGTTATATTGCTGCCCCAGTTTGTGAGTAGTTTTCACCTGAGCCAGAATTTGACCTTCTCCAAGTACCAGACTATCTAAACCACCCGCTACTCGCATGACATGCATTACTGCATCACCATGCAGGAGCATAAACAGGTGTCGTCGCAGAGAAAGCGCGGGCAATTTGCTGTATTCTGCAAGAAACTGAGTTATTTCTCGAATACCTTGGTCTGCTTCACTGGTAACAATGTAGATTTCTAAACGGTTACAAGTGCTAAGAATTGCAACTTCATCAATATGGGGATAGCTGACCAGATGAGCGATCGCACTTTCAATTTGTGGTTCTGGAATGCTCAGTTTTTCCCGGACTTCTACTGGGGCTGTTTTATGGCTTAACCCCACCACTGCTATATTCATTTGCTAAATCGTAGTTACTAATTGGTAGTTGGGAATAAGGTATTGAGTGAGAATCGGGAATGGGGAATTTTTGTTTATTGGTTGGTAGTTTTCCAACGAACAAATAATCACTAACTACTAACTACTAACTACTGTAAGGGGAAAGCATTTGGGTGACTATTTTTCCGTTTTATAGAAAGATTTCTTTCCAAATGCTTTCCCCCTACTTTTACCATTCCCCATTCCCTAAAAATTAATTCAGTTGGAGAGTCTTGGGTTCACCAAACATGTGAATCGTATCAACAAATCGAGCAGTTTTTGATTGGTTAGAAATTACCAAGCTTTGAGTTCTGGCTCCACCGTTGAAGAAACGTACACCTTCCATGAGATTACCACTGGTAATGCCGCTAGCAGCGAACAGAACAGTTTTACCGGATGCCAGTTCATGAGCATCATAGACCTTATCAGGGTCATTGATATTCATAGACTTTAAGCGATCAATATTGGCTTCTCTGCTTTCTCCAATCAGACCTGTTTTTACAACTGCTGGATCGTAAATCAGTTGACCTTGGAAGTGTCCACCCAAAGCACGCATTGCTGCTGCCGAGATTACACCTTCAGGAGCCGCACCGATACCCATCAGCGCGTGGATATTAGTTCCAGCAAAACCACAAGATATGGCTGCACCCACATCACCATCTGAAATTAGGGCGACTCTCGCTCCAGCCTCACGGATTTCTTTGATTAAATCGTTGTGGCGTTCGCGCTTCATCACCACGATCACAAGTTCTTCAATCGAGCGATCTAGACACTCAGCGAGAATCTTGAGGTTTTCTGTTGCTGACTTGTTGATGTCTACCTTGCCCTTAGCTGCGGCAGGTGCTGCTAACTTCTTCATGTAAAAGTCAGGAGCAGCAAACAATCCACCCTTTTCAGAAATTGCCAACACAGCCATCGAGCCAGGTTGTCCATAAGCTACCAAGTTTGTACCTTCACAGGGGTCAACGGCGATATCAATTTCGATTAATTCATCAGGATTACAGAGAGCTGAGGCATTTGGTTGGGTACAGATACCAACTTCTTCCCCGATGTATAGCATGGGCGCGTCGTCGCGTTCACCTTCCCCAATTACAATGCGACCACGCATATAGATTTTATTCATCCGTTCCCGCATAGCTTCCACAGCTACTTGGTCAGCGATGTTTTTTTCGCCTTTACCCATCCACTTTGCAGATGCGATCGCGGCTTGCTCCACTACTTCAATAATCTCTAACCCAAGTGAATTTTCCACAAAGTTTACCCTCTCAGCTGCCTGAATTTACGTCGTTTTATGTAGCTATTTCAGTTTTCAAGTCTACCAAAGGGCGGATACACGTGGAAGAAAGTTAAGTTTTACTGCTAACTGGTTACAAAAGTGCCACTTAAGATATCATGCTTTTTCACTCATCTTACTCCAGTATAAAGCGGGTTCAAAAGTAACTAAAATAAGAACTAGCACAAATTTGTAGCAGTGAATATCTGGAACATTACTTTTCTTCAGTATTTATCTTTAGGTATAAAATAATAAATAAAAAAGCTAGTGAATTCACTAAAAACTCAAAAATCAGCGAAAAACGAGGCGCAGAGTCAATAAATTGTCAAATTAAGAGGTGAATCGTGTTTATCGACTACATCACACTAATGTTGATCAATATGGTAGCTGGGTTATTTCTACTGGCTGACTATGTGTATCGTGGTATAGATAGTTCTAATCAAAGACAGTGGATTCCTGGGTTTGGAATTACGGGTGCGATCGCCCTAACAACTGGTTTACACATGAGCTTCACCTGGCCAGTAATCGGTAGCTTTAACATTGCCTTCGGTGAAACAAGTGTCTTATTTGGAATCTTGTTTGTAGCGGCGGCGATCGCTCTTGCTCAAGGTTGGGATTTATTGACAATAGCAATCTACGGCTTCTTTGCGGGTGTAGTTGCGATCGTAGTGGGTATCCGCATCCTCAACTTGAATTTGACAAAGCAACCGCTTTTGTCAGGAATCGGCTTCATTTTAACTGGATTAGGTGGTATTTTTGCTGCGCCAACTCTCTATTGGAAAACCAACCGAACTTGGCGGTTAATTGGCGTAGCTGTGCTGATAGTAGCCGCTCTAATTTGGGCATTGACTGGATATTTGGCTTACTGGAATCATTTAGAGAGTTTTCAAAAGTGGGTTCCAGCCCCAAGGCAGTAGGCAATGCCAGCAATGATCTAGGCTAGAGATATAGTTAAAATCTTGCTTAAGAAAATATGCTGGACTTTCTTAATCCTCTCTTAAATCGCCATCCAGAGCGAGTCAAAGCCAACGTCGAACTTTACACATGGCAAACTTGTCCTTACTGCATTCGTGCCAAAATGCTGCTGTGGTGGAAAGGTGTAAATTTTACTGAATATAAAATTGACGGCGACGAAGCAGCCAGAGCTAAAATGGCAGAACGCGCTAACGGACGCCGTAGTGTACCGCAAATTTTTATCAATAACCAGCACATTGGCGGCTGCGATGACCTCTATCAATTAAACACACAAAGCAAACTCGATCCCCTTTTAGCCCAGTCTGCTATTTAGAAATAAAATTAATTTCCAACGGTTGGCTTAGTGATCCTATGTTGGGCAATTTTGGATTTTGAATTGTTTAGCTCCAGACTTCTAGAACACCAATTCAATAATCTCGAAAGAACCTCTTCCCCAACCCCTCGACCCTGGCGTTAGCCTACCATTAGGCATAGCCCACAGGGGAGACCACGGAAGGGTAAAATTCAAAGCCTCTCTTTACTTGCCTAACGGCAGGCTGACGCCAACGGAGAGAGGAATGGAAGTGAGGTCAGAATATTAAGTTGCACATCGCGGATTAATAAGAATATGCTAACTAAGTATACGGAATATCTTATACATCAACAATGGATGAGTTATGCTCTAGAATTAGCAAAAGCAGCAGGAAATGCAGGTGAAATCCCTGTCGGTGCTGTTATCATTGATCCAACTGGCAAATTGCTGGCAGAAGGAGAAAACAGAAAAGAGCGCGACAAAGATCCTACCGCTCATGCGGAAATTCTCGCTCTCAAGACAGCTGCAATAACTTTAAAAAATTGGCATCTTAATGAATGCACCCTCTACGTAACTCTCGAACCTTGCCCGATGTGTGCAGGTGCTATTCTGCAAGCACGTCTAGGATTGCTTGTATATGGAGTAGACGATACAAAAACTGGCGCAATTCGTACAGTTATTAACATACCCGATAGCGCTGCTTCTAATCACCGTCTTCAAATAATCGGAGGCGTTCTAGAGTCAGCTTGTCGTCAGCAATTACAGGCTTGGTTTGCCACTAGGCGGCGTAGGGTAAACTACGGACAGAGGTAAAACTGTCCATCTAGTAGGACACAACTCACGCAAGAGAATCTACGGTGTAACTAACCAGATTTTTCGTTAAATTTTTACCCGTCAATCAGCTGCATCCGTCATCATGGAATCTTACTCTTCATCTGATACTTGTCAGCGCCCACCAGCAAATTCTGAGGTGGCTGGTACTACCTCAAGGGTTTCTCCTTGGTTAAGTCCTCTGGCACATTTATTAGGGCGTCACTGTTTATTACCATTATTCTTTGGGCAAATTAGAATAACCGGACAAAAAAATATCCCCACAACTGGGCCTGTGATCCTCGCGCCTACCCATCGGGCGCGTTGGGATGCGTTGCTTGTACCCTACGCTACGGCTGATTGTCTGAAAAAACAAGACTTGCGATTCATGGTGACTATTGACGAATGCCAAGGTTTGCAAGGCTGGTTTGTCCGACGTTTGGGGGGGTTTCCTGTAAATTCTAAGCATCCGTCAATCCGCACGCTGCGACATGGAGTAGAACTACTTCAGCAGCAAAAAACCCTGGTAATCTTTCCAGAAGGTAACATTTTTCGTGATGGTCAAGTTCACCAGTTGAAGCCGGGAATTGCTCGTCTTGCTTTAAGTGCTGAATCTAGTGATTCCGGGCTGGGAGTGAAAATCATACCTATAGGCATTAATTACAGCCAACCTTATCCAAATTGGGGTACAGATGTGAGTATTCACATTGGCTCCCCAATCAGAGTAACGGATTACATGCATGGCTGTATAAAACAAGATGCCAAAAACATGACGGCTGATTTAGCAAAGGCACTGCAACAATTAAGCCATCAAGAAACAAAAATTACTAATCACGCATTTGCAGAAATTACTAATTCTTAATCTAGTCAAAAGTCCCAAGACTGGCTCTTAACCATTGAGATTAATCGTACATAAGTTAGAAACTGTACGTTTTCAAAATTTGGCACTAATTGCTAACTGTTATATGCATCCTGAAGAAATCACAAAAGATTAGTGGTATTTTGCAACCTTTGAGGATGTATACATATATAGATTACCTTTTCTTGACGGGATATTCAGCCAAATTGGCATTTTTTTGAGCAAACAGCTAATAATTGTCTGCATACTGTAGTTGATGAGAAATATTCTTACTATTTTGTCAGACAGTTAAATGAAAGTCTTTAGATTTTACTTGATTTTGTAAACATGACTGGTAAAAACAAATTTTGGGAAGCCCGGACTAGTACAGGTTGGCGGAAATAAACCTACCATTTCATTAAAGCTAGAAAGCCCCAAATTAAAACATGAGTGACTTTTGACTTTTGACTTCCGCCTTGCGGTACTAGGGACATCGCCATGTTTAAGTGGTTTGGTGCGATGCCTACGCCGGGCTACGCCTACGCGAATTAGTTCAGGCAGTGCTTTAGGAAGATTCTCCTGCCAAATATCCCAGTTAACTTAAGATAATTATTGGCGAGGAAAGTCGGTAGTCAGACAGATGCTGAAGCAGTCTAAATTCTTTTCTCAAATCAACTCTTCGTCACCGCCTTGTGAAACTACTCCCAAGCTGCTTGCGAGTAAACCGATAATTGGAAAATCAAAGGAATTAACACATTAACGCAGTTCACTGTTGGTATCACTGATTACGACGATTTAAGTTAATTACTATACAAGGTTAATGGGAACTCTATTAAACCGATTTTCAGTCCTAAATCAGAGATACTTAGGATGTATCTTTGCTTTGTCCAAGACCAAAACAGAGTTAAGATACCCGAAGTTTCCATAACTTTTTTATATAGTTGTCGCACTAATTGATCCCATGAACACTGCTGCCGCTGTTACCTTGATGCACCGTACTGTTTTATCAGTCATAGCAGTCCTCAGCCTGCTATCACCTGTGAATGCTCAGGTATCACAGTCACCAGGCACTACCAGCCAACCACAACCCATTGACCCCAATGATCCCAATAACCTTCGCCCCATAACCCAAAGTAGCAGCCTTTTGAGTATTGAAGGGGGCGATCGCCTCGTGAAAGAGGCAGAAAAAGCTGTTTCTGCTCAAAACTACCCCTTAGCTGCTAAGAAACTGCTAGAAGCACGTCAGGTTTATAATCAGCTATCTAATTTTTATCAAGAGTTAAACGCTAGCTTTTCGGGAATTGACAATAGAGTTTCTGATTCTCAGCGTCAAAAAGCTCTAGTAACAGCCCAAAAGCGAGATGAAGCGACCTTTCAGCTAGCATTGGTACATCGGGCACAAAATCAGCCAGAATTAGCTGTACCGTTGTTGATTCAAATAATTAAAAGTCAAAATCCGACGCGAGATTTAGGCAAGAAAGCCTATAAACAGTTGTTTGAATTAGGTTTTGTAGATTCTCCCTATCCCAGAGAAGGTAGTAATTCATCTTCCCCACCCCCAAAAAAATAAATTAAATTGGCGTTGACTGTTTTTCCTCATCTCCCTCATCTTTCATATCCTTCTCTCCCTGAGCAGCACCTTGGAACGCCCCAGTGCTAGGATAGGATTATCTGCCCTAGCTTCGACCCAACGTTCTCAAAAATCGACCTTAGAGGCAGTTTATCCCCAGCCTTGCCAAAACCTGAACTTGGCACAGGCATTTGCTCTATATCTGTTAATAATAGAAAAGTAAGTTTTTTCAGGAATAGCGATGATTAGTCCGCAGCAGGTTGAGGCAATGATCAAGGCGGAACTGCCAGACGCCCAGGTTCAGGTGCAAGACTTGACTGGTGGCGGTGACCACTATCAGGTAACAGTAGTTTCATCGCACTTTGCAGGTAAGGGACTCGTGCAGCAGCACCAGTTAGTTTATGGTGCTTTGGGGCAAGCTATGTCAACTGAAGCAATTCATGCCTTGGCAGTAAAAACATTTACTCCTGAAGCTTGGCAAGCAACACCAGCTTCGTAAACATAGAGTTAGGAATTAGGAGTTAGGAGTTATAAATTTTTAACTTCTCACTCGTCATCGTTGAATGCAACATAGGAAACACAAATACCATGACGCCAGAACTCAAAGAGAAAATTGATAACTTGCTACAACAGAACAAGATTTTAGTTTTCATGAAGGGAAACAAGTTAATGCCCCAATGTGGTTTCTCCAACAACGTTGTGCAGATTCTCAATACCTTGGGAGTTCCCTTCGAGACAGTTGATGTTCTATCAGACTCTGAAATCCGTCAAGGAATTAAAGAATACTCTAACTGGCCGACAATTCCCCAAGTGTATATCAATGGTGAATTCCTTGGCGGTTCTGACATCTTGATTGAACTGTACCAAAAAGGTGAATTGCAGGAAAAGGTAGAAGTAGCACTAGCCTCGTAATATCTCTTTACGCAAACCAGAGGGTATGCTACTGAATTTGCGCTTCTCAATCAAGGCAATGTGCCGTTTTTAATGTCCTTGAAAGGGGAGATAAATAGTATCTCCCCTTTCAAGGGTTTTTTAATAGGTTTTTCATAAAAATACTTGATCTATCTTGGAATTTATTTCAGGGCTAGTCAGCCCCTTTGGGGAAGTCAAAAGTCAAAATTAAGATTAAGAACCACCAAAATCAATTTAGGCGATGCACTGAGCGTAGCTGAAGTGGGCTTGTAACTTTTTCTTTCTGGTCAAAAATCCCCTCAGTCGAATTGGCAAGACCAAGTTTAGGGCTGAGGGGATGCCTTTTTTCAATACAATATCTCCAAAATCTCACACCACGGCAATCCATTGACGAATACAGATAATATGCTATAATCATCTGCGGTAATTAACCGCTACTATCAATGGCCAGGTAAATGGTACTTAGTAGTAATCGGGTAGTGGCTGTGGTTGCGGCACTACAAAATTTGATCCATCGTACAAGTAGCGGCTGGCTTCCTCTTCTAAGCGATGAATCAGAAAAGGTTCAATGATGTTGCCATGTCGCAGTGCGGCTAGATATCCATCCAAATACATCCGCATATCATCCGTGCGATAACCGCGATTCCATAACTCGACGAAGGCGTCGGTGAGTCTTTGGTAATAGCGGATGGTTTGTGTGTCTTGGAGCATAACTGCTGTATTAATCTCTTTGGAATGAGAATTGTAAATGATTCACGCTCAAATGTGAACTGTAATTTCACTTTGGCATTAACTCAAAGTCAACACATCTACTTTGGGCAGTACCCTCATAGCAGCTACAAGCTACTTTAATCCTATTCCAGAAAACATCGATTCTGGTTATCTGCTAAGTTATTTTTCTGATTTTCATACTTAACAGCCCAATTATATTGGTGTTATGTTCGTGGATATGGGCATTAAATTTTTGCGAAAAAATCTTCTTTCACCATCAGATTAAAAAGCTGTTGTAGTAACGGCTAGCTGGTTGAGTTTTAGATATTTGCCACATTCCACCCACCTGAAAGCAGAATATTAAGCTAAAAGAACTTTTAATAAATTTAATAACACTTTTGATAAACTTAATAAAAATTTAATAATATTTCTAATTGCCTTTTGAGAAGGCATAAATTAAAGATATTGCCACGCTTTTTATGAGGAAATGTAAAGCTAATAGCAATTGAAGTAGCAAAGGCTACAAAACCTTAGAGATGGGCTTGTTACTTTGAAAGGCATCGACGCTAAGGGATCTTGCCACCGTGGGTTCGGTTTGTATAGAAATCATTGAGGGGAATCCCCATCTGAGATCGTTGTTGGGTTGGCACTTGCAACAACTGGAATACCGTGTGCATCAAGCTGCCAGTATTTATCAAGCAAGGGAAGTATTTTTAAGCCATCAACCAACACTGGTAGTCTTAGATGCAGACCTGCCTGATGGTGACGGCATTGAGTTTTGTCGTTGGTTGCATCGTCAGCAGCAACCTCTTCTTTTAATGTTATCTGCCCGTAATAGTGAAGGTGATATCGTCGCAGGTTTAAAGGCGGGTGCGGATGATTATCTGAGCAAACCTTTTGGGATGCAAGAGTTTTTGGCACGGGTAGAGGCACTGATTCGCCGGAAACGTACACCTACTGCACCAGCTTATTTGGATTATGGCACTTTGCAAATCGATTTAGTTCAGCGCCGCGTCCGCTTCCAGGGGGAGTTCATCGACTTAACGCCCCAAGAATTCAGTTTGCTGTACGTTTTGGCACAAGCTGGGGGAGTGCCTCTGAGTAGGTCAGAATTGCTGCGTCGTGCTTGGCCTGACGCTATCGATAACCCTCGTACCATTGATACTCACGTTTTGTCACTACGGAAAAAGGTTGAACTTGACCCCCGGCAACCCAACTTGATTCAAACTATCCGCAATGTAGGATACCGTTTTAACATGGAAATTTTGAATATCAATATTTCACAGTCACAAACAACAAAGTTAGTTAGAGAGAGATTTAGTAATCAACGTTCAACACTTACTAGTAGTCAAGTGTGAATCGGCCAAACAGGGCATTGGAGTGAAGGGGAGCAAGAAAAGACTCCTGATTCCTGTTTCCTGACTGATCCAAAATTTAAAATCCAAAATCGTCTTGAGCTTTTGCTTTAATTAAGCTTTCTCGTAATTCAACCCAGTTTATCTCAGAGACTCTTTGATTTGCGAATAAATAACCTTGTTGCAGGTGTAATAACCGAGTACAAAACATTTGGGTTAGTTCCAGTTGGTGATTTACCATCAGAATCGTGGTTTGATGAGTTTGACTAAACTGGGTTAAAACTTGCATTAGATGAGAAGCTGTACCAGCATCTAGGGCAGAGGTTGGCTCGTCTAATAATAATATTTTAGGCTGGATGACTAAGGCACGAGCGATCGCTATTAGTTGTCGTTGTCCAGCAGAAAGTTGTACCTCTGTTCGCCCTAACCATTCACTGGGAATGTGCAGTTGTTCTATCCAGTGATTGACTCGTTGCTGAATTGTCTGTTTGGGCAAACCACGCAAAACTAAAGGATAAGCCAAAGCTTCCTGAACTGTCATCCCCAACAGCTTGGATTCTTGCAATACAAGTACAAGTATTTGGCGTAGCTGAATGACAGGAATTTGGCGATATTCTTGATTTTCTAGATACAGTTTACCATTCGTGGGTTCAATTAGGCGGTTGAGGAGGTGCAGTAACGAAGTTTTACCAGCGCCAACTGGGCCTACAATGGCAATGCGATCGCCCTGGAATACCTCCAATGAAATATCCTGTAATATGGGGTATCCCTGCTGATTCCCTGCAAGTTGGGTTTTCAGCTTTGTAAACAGATTAACTTGCTCTAGACTGAGTGTCGCTTTTGCTGTATTCAAGGGGAGTAGGGATTGGGGAGTAGGGAGAAATAACCAATGCCCCATGCCCAATTTTAAGTTAATTGTGCAGTAGTTAAGGCTGTAGCGATCGCCCAGCCATCAACCAATAGTAGCAGAAGCGTGAATCCCAGTAAAATCAAGTACATCCACAGCTGTGCTAAAGGGCGAACATCTGTGGTGTCAATGCCTGTCTTTGCTTGGACAATTTGGACGAAACGGGCAAATCCGGCTACACGCATTGGTAATAAATAAGCTTTCCCATCCTGGCTGAGGAAGTAATAAACTAGCCCTCCTTGACCAGTGGTGCGGGGTTTTAACTCTTTCACCTCTGACCAAGGTAATAACCAGCCTTTACGAAAAAAGCGAGGCACCCAAGCGGGGTAAGTAACCTGAATTCCCTGGTCATCTACTATTACTTGTTCAGTCAATACAGCATACAAGGCAACTAAGCCGATGCTAATCCCTATCCACAATAATCCTGGGGGTACGGGTGCATCTGTTACCTGTGATAAGAAGGGTAATGGGACTGTCAGTGCTATATATAAACTCAGCAGCGTTATCCGAATCAAAGGAGACAGACGAAAAACAGAAGCTGAGGTATTGGCTGAGTTTGCTGTCACGGCTCAATCACGATTATTGGCTTTAAATTCATACTAACTGGGAACCTGGCAAGCATTCAGGTAAGACAAACACGAATACTTGTTGATGCTTGTATTTTCTCCATGCCAGTAGAGCTTCTAGAGAAACACTTTCTTTAAATTGTCCTGATGGTTCAATAGATTGTCATGCAAGCCACTTCCTAATCTAAAATTTAAAATCGATTTAGGGTAAATACTTTTGTACTACAATCCAACCAGTCAGGGACACCCAAGTAAATCCGACAAACAGGATAATATTTACACCGATGTGTAAGGGTCTAGCCCAAGGCCGTCTGGTACTAATTTGCGTGGCACTGAAAGCAGACAATAAAACTAATGCTACCACTATCAATCCAGCGACCAAGTGTGACGAGTGCCCTAAAGAACCAAAGTGTCCCCAAGTGCCAACAATACCAATCACCAGCAATAGCAGCACTAAACTTACCATGCTGATGCCCATTGTATAGTGGAGCGATCGCACCTCTCTATTTCCACCCATAAATGGGGTAATAAAGGGGAATTGCTGCGAAGTTCTCGTCTGAAACATCCAAACGCCGGTGACTGTTAACATCAGATATGCCAGCAGGGACAACCCCATCGACCAGGCGGCTATTTTCCACAACCAAAGAAATGAAGGCAGATTCATAAGATTGATTGTAGTTGAGAGTTGGGGAGCAGAGGGGAAGTTGTAGTAAGTATTTTTTCTCTGCCCCAATGCCCAATAAACAATAAATAATAAATAATAAACAAAAAGGGTTGCTGAATTAGCAACCCTCAAATTAAGTAAAATTCTTTTTTTTAATCAACCGATGCTAAACCAAGGATTTGCAAGGGTTTTGTCGTAGCTTCAATTTTTGTATTAATTTGCTGCACCATTAGTTTGGTATTAATAGGGTCTTTTCCATCTGATGAGTCTGTACGAAACTCATAAGCATTAGGTTCTTCGAGCATCAGGCGATCGCACGGAATCTTATCGGATAAAATTGCACTTGCCATCATCCCTGTATGAATCTCCACTTGACCTTTTCGCGGAGCTTCAAACACTAAACGTTGTCCAGGGAAAACAACCCTTTCAAAGTACCAGTTGGGAATATTGGAGATGCGAGCTACCTGTATTTTGCTCGTGGCATTAATGTAGCAGCAGAGAATTTTTCCCGATTGCTCAGGTGGTAGAGGATCTAATATTTGAGCCATAACTGCTGAGGAGCTTTACGCCACAATTTTACATTACACTTGCCAAGCCTAGCATTGCCTGATCCCCAGTTGTTGTAGCTCCGACTACCAACTTAACTTTTTGTAGACAATTTCTACCTAAAGATATATCGTAGGTTCTAAAATCTTGTAAATATTTACGCTTTGTCTACAATTTTACACTATGTGAACATTTTTAAGTTTTTAATATCTGCCCTAAACAAGTTTTAACTTCTTTAGGGCAGATAATTACAGGGTAGATATGGCAAAGATCCCTTTAGCTTGAGCCTAATTAAAGAGTGTATTTTTGTGTTTCATATATCCCAGGCTTTCGATCCTGGGATCATCGCTTAATGAATGAACTCGATGTTATCGTAAAGCTATATGAAAAATGTCTTCATAAAGCCTCTCTTGATCCCCTGCATTTAGTATACAAAGCAATTTTATTGATTCCTGAATCTGTGAACAAAAGTTTTGTATATCAGTAATTGCCTTCAATGTCAAGCAATATTTAAGAGATTGAGAGTAGCCAAAACAAAAACACGCCTTAAAACTGGAATTTATTTCACTTTCCCCAAAGATTGGCAAGATGGAAGTCAAAACACTGATGATGGAAAATCGAATTCTTTACGTTCGCCTTCCTTGTAACCCTATCTTTCCCATTGGGGTTGTCTACCTGAGCGATCACGTCCACAAACAGTTTCCTAATATCGAACAGCGCATTTTTGATTTGGGAACAGTGCCACCTTTAGATTACACTTTTGCCTTGGATCGTTGTATTGATGAATTTAAACCGACACTGCTAGTATTTTCTTGGCGGGATATTCAAATTTATGCTCCAGTTGGTGGACGTGGTGGCAACCCACTGCAAAACGCTTTTGAATTTTACTATGCTAAAAATCCTCTTTTGAAACTACGCGGCGGATTGGGCGGTTTACGAATATTCATCGCTTATTATCTAGAGTTATGGCGTAATCAGGGTTTAATTAAACGCGGTTTAAAGCGTGCCCAAAAATATAATTCTAATGCTCGTGTAGTTGTAGGTGGTGGTGCAGTCAGTGTATTTTATCAACAGCTAGGTAAAAGCTTACCCCAAGGGACAATTATTTCTGTGGGTGAAGGGGAAACCCTGTTGGAAAAACTTTTAAGTGGTAGAGATTTTCGAGATGAACGCTGTTACATTGCAGGAGAAACTCAACCACGCAAACGACTAATTCATGAACAACCCACCCCATTAGAAAAAACAGCCTGTAACTACGACTATATCGAAAGTATCTGGCCGGAATTTAACTATTATCTGCAAGAGCAGGATTTTTATATAGGTGTACAAACTAAGCGTGGTTGTCCTCACAACTGTTGTTATTGCGTCTACACTGTTGTCGAAGGCAAACAAGTACGCATCAACCCAGCAGATGAAGTAGTTGCGGAAATGCGCCAATTATACGATCGCGGCATTCGCAACTTTTGGTTTACCGATGCCCAATTCATCCCAGCAAAAAAATTTATCGACGATGCCATAGAACTCTTGCAAAAAATCGTCGATTCTGGTATGACAGACATCCACTGGGCAGCATATATTAGAGCTGACAATTTGACACCCCAGTTGTGCGACTTGATGGCGAAAACCGGGATGAACTACTTTGAAATAGGGATTACCAGTGGTTCTCAAGAACTCGTGCGAAAAATGCGGATGGGGTATAACCTGCGAAACGTCTTGCAAAACTGTCGTGATTTAAAAGCAGCTGGTTTCAACGACTTAGTTTCCGTCAACTACTCCTTTAACGTCATTGATGAACGTCCCGAAACCATCCGCCAAACCATCGCCTATCACCGCGAACTAGAACGGATTTTTGGTGCTGATAAAGTCGAACCTGCCATTTTCTTTATTGGACTGCAACCCCATACCCATTTAGAAGAATATGCTTTTAAAGAGGGCATCCTCAAACCAGGGTATGATCCAATGAGTTTGATGCCGTGGACAGCCAAAAAACTCCTCTGGAATCCTGAACCTCTGGGTTCATTCTTCGGAGAAGTCTGCTTGCAAGCTTGGCAACAAAACCCCAACGATTTCGGACGTGAAGTCATGAAAATCTTAGAAGAAAAACTGGGTTGTGCCGACTTAGAAGCAGCACTTTCTGCACCAATAGAAACGAAAGAAAAACAGTTAGCGGGTGTATCCTAGAAAATACGAATTCTGAATTTATCCCCTTCTGTGTCCTCTGCGCCTCTGCGGTTATTTTTACCAAATCCCATGTTAGAAGGTTCAATCCTACAACAGCTAGAAACAGCTCATCGCCACACCACCAGGCCAATTCGATTCGGTGTTTACTACAAAAATACCCTTGTTGCCTTGTGCCACGCTTTAGAAGACCATATCTTAACCGACGACGGTACACCCTTAGTTATCACAGCCTTCCAACAGGGTAAATGGTATCTACAAGAAGCCGGGCGATATGCAGACATCGCCCAGCGCAGCCGCCAAATTGCCATCATGGCTGCTGCTGAATCCGGCTTTGCTGAACATCCTACTAGCCTCTTACCCAATGTAGACTTAGTGGCATTAGATCGAATTGATCCAGTAGCACAGGAGTGGCACTTAATTATTTTATCGCCAAAATACACAGCAATGGTAATTTGTCAAGAATTATCAGAGGCTGATTATGGCAGCAGTGGAGTACCGACATCAGATTTAGAGCGTAAATTCTATGGCTTGTGGACATTCGAGCCAGAGTTAGTGCAAGAGACAGCAGAAATAGCGATCGCTCATATCAGAAAATACAACCCTGAACTGGCGGATAAACTCACAGCCGATAAACAACAAATTGTACCGTCAATGGCCAGATCAGAAAATTTAGGTGCAGTTGTCTCCCGTGTAGTAGATTATCTCCAGACTGGGCAAGATAATTTATCCATCCCCACAGCGCTTCAGAAACAAACCCTAGATCGTAACTTGGTTTCTAACGAAATCCAAGCCTTTTTGCGAATGGCGCAACTGATGGATATGGCAGATGTCAACAATCCAATGGCAGCTGCCGAAGTAGTGGCACTTGCTGAAGCGATCGCCCAGCTTTTGGATCTTCCTGCATGGCAAATTAAAAGGTTACGGCTGGCGGCTTTGTTGCATCGCATAGATCCATTACAGAAAGCAGAAAGTGTTCTCACTGGCGGTATATCTACACGTTACCAAGAAGATGCCCCCAGTTCTCCCTTAACTTGTCCTTTAGTACCGGGGGCACAAGTATTGCGAACCATGCCACGACTACGAGCAGTTGCCCAAATTATCACTCACCAAACCGAGTGGTGGAATGGTACAGGGGAACCAGCAGGTTTAGCTGGAGATGAAATACCGCTAGAGTCGAGAATCTTGGCATTATTGGCAGACTTTCAGTGGCGAGTCAATCAGCAAAAATTGTCAAATCAAAGCCAGGAACAGATATTTACTCAAGCTTTAGATGAGTGCAGACAGCAACAATCTACCCGCTTTGACCCTAAACTTGTAGATACCCTAACTTTATTAGTTATGGGTTTACAACAGGGACTAGACTTACCTGTAATCACACCTAAAGTCAGCGCCGGCATCTGGATACTTGATTCCCAATGGGATAGCCACAGCAAGATAAGTGAAGAGATTGGTAGTTACTTTACATGAATATTGAAGCCATTAAATTAGGAAAACTCAAACAACTTCCAGGGGCAAATTTAGAAGACGAGGAACTCTCCCGACTGGATTTAAGCCGGATTAATCTTGCTGGCGCTACCCTTGTCGGCACTAATTTTGCTGGTTCTAAACTCGAAGGTGGGCATTTGGAGGGGGCGAATTTGATGGGAGCCAACCTTCAAGAAACTGACTTGCGAGCGAGTTTGATGGGAGCAAACCTGATGCAAGCAGATTTAACAGGTGCTGACTTGCGGGGTAGTAATTTGCGTGGCGCTAATTTGATGGGAGCCAGACTCAGTGATGTTTCATTGGCGGGTGCTTTCTTGAGTGGTGCCAATTTGATGAATGTGAACTTACAAGGCGTTGATTTGCGCGGTGCTGATTTGCGCGGTGCAAACCTGACAGGGGCAAATCTCAAGGGTGCAGATTTGAGTCGTGCTGATTTGCAAGGGACATTGTTGAGTGAAGCAAACCTGGAAGAAGCTGACTTGCGGGGGACAAATTTGGCGGGGGCGAATTTGACAGGGGCGAATTTGCTGTGTGCGGAGTTAGAAGGTGCGAATTTGAGCGGCGTTAATTTGAATAAAGCGTGTGTGGTGGGGACAGTTGTGGAGGCGAGTTTTGAATAAGTATTAGTTTATACAAATCTTAAATAAGAATATACTAGACCATCCTAATGTATGCCCTCAAAGTAGCCAATTTTCTACACTTAAACCAGGTACGCGGCCAAATTCACGAACATTTGCTGTAACAAGCGTCAGGTTAAGGGCAAGGGCATGGGCAGCAATCAGTAAGTCGTTAGGGCCGATCGGTCTTCCTGTTTGCTCCAGGTGTGTACGAATTACCGCATAGTGCTGATCCACAGGAGGTGATAGCGACAAAATAGGTAAGACTTCGAGGATGCTTTCTAGTTGCTGAAGAAGACGGAGAGAGCCACTTTTAGCTGCACCAAATCGCAGTTCACACACCACAATAATGCTGGTACAAATGCAGTTTTCCTCTACGGCTGCGAGTCGCTGAAACACCAAACCTTGAGGATGTCTTACCAAATCTGAAATGATGTTGGTGTCTAGTAGGTATTGATAGGTCATTGGGCAGGATTAAAGCACAATATCATCGAGTGGCAATAACCCTTCATCTATATCAGGAAAATTTTCTGTAATATCTTCTAAAGTGGCAAGCAGTGAAAGTAGAGAACCGGAAGAAATGGGTTCGATGATTAATCGATTACCTTCTTTGCGTAACAAAACTTCTGTGCTGGATAGAGCAAATTCATCAGGAATGGTTAGGACTTGATGTTGCCCATCCCGTAATAGGTAAACGTGGCATGAGTTTGGCATCAAGCAATCTCCTTAAAATCATAATTATTTCGCCGCAGCTTCTTCTGGGGACTGAATCTCATTGAGTGATAGCTCTAAGAGTGGAACATAAGCTAGTTGATCGGTATAAAAATCAACTAAAACATCTGTAGGCTCCAGCTTAATGATTTTTCCAGTGATGATATCGCCGAGCTGAAATCTATCTAAACTAAAGCTCATAGCATAGTGGGCTTAAAATAACCCATTATAAAAACAATTTAGTAAGCCTGTACTCACAACAATAACAGCTAAACTTCTGCCATTGTTAGTGTTGTTGCATACTCACGAGTCAGTCGGCGTAACAATAGTTTTAGTATTCATTCAAAACGCTACTTAGGCTTTACCATCTTTAATTTTTTATTGTTCGCCCTCGTATCCACAAAGCTAGTACACTCATCAACAACACCCCCATCACTCCTTGTAGGGGATTATTATTCACACCAGTTACCCAATCAGGAACTTCACCAGAATATTCCACTAATTTACCTACATTAATAATGTAGTAACCCCAAACTAAACCACCATGCAAACCAATTGGAAAACCCAAGCGTCCCCTCCGCCAACGCTTTCCCCATACTTGCGTTAACCCCAGCAATACTAAAGCTGGAAATTGCGGCAGTGTATGAATAATTGCCTCCAATGGTTTAATAAAGTGCAATGTAGCAAACGCAGTTGCATCTGTCCACAGTGCCACACGTGGACTGTAATCTCGTTGTAATTCGTCTAGTAACCAGCCTCGGAATAACAATTCTTCAGCAAATCCGATGCCCAAGCCAACAAGTAAACCCTCTAAAATAACTTTCAGCAAGAAAACTTTCGGTTGTTGCCACACCAACCAACCCAATAAACTTTCTACCCCAAAAAGTATCAGAATATTAATTATGCCCATAGCCAAGCCACGCAGTAAATCCACACCGTTTTGTCGCGTGAATTCTAAGCCATAATGCCGTATAATTTTAGGCTGCTGGTAGACATACTTACCCCATGATCTCACTAAAAAAATAAATGTTGCATATAACAATACCAATGTCAATATACTTTCTAAGTTTGAATCATGCACTAGTAAATATATTGGTGCAGCCAATGGCAACCATAGCAGCAATAAAGTCAAAATAAAACAACCCAGCCTAATAGGGGCAGGGCGTTCAGCTAGACGGACAAGGTTTTTTTTCATACTAAATAGGTCAATAATCAGGAGTTAATACTCCAGATTATGACTTTTGATTATTCACCAATGACTATTCGTCAGGTTCAATCGTGCTACTTAAACCGTGACTTTTCAATGTTTCGCTATAGAACTCAGCGTGTTCCAAAGCGCAAGTAATGACTAAAGCTAGCCCGTTGGTGTGGGCTTCCATCATGATGCTAACAGCCTGGGGTTGGGTAAGGCTTGGCACAGTGGCTATTAGTGACTGCACAACATGCTCCATAGAGTTGTCGTTATCGTTATGGAGCAAAACGCGATACCGAGGGGCTAGCTTACGAATTGTGGAAGGTTTTTCAATAGTTTCAACTGACACGGCTCTTTGCTCTTTTCTTGTTGATTCACCACTACGAAGTGTCTGTGTAGCGATCGCTTAACAGTTATTTACCTATTCTATAGTATTTCTGTTCAGATACTATGCTAGGAAAACCCTTTACTGCTAAGGATTGGTCGTATTAGCTTTGCATAGTCACAAGTGAAGCAGATGTCTTAGACATCGTTGCCGTGACAGTGCTAACCTAATGTTACATAAGCTTCCTTAAACGTAACGCATTTTCACTTTTAAAATTAAGGAAGTTGCAAAATAATCCTTGCCCCTGCCCAAACTGCGTAATGATGGACATTAGCCTAGATTTTCTTCAACCAGGACAAATTGTGTCTTTAGAGCATGGCGACAGGAATCTGTATGCAGAAGTCATTCAATTTATAGTTACCCGCCAGTTGTGCTGGGTGCGTCCTTTATTAATGGTTACTTTGATTCAAGAATCACCGCTAATTACCGATTTGCGAGATGCGTCTGACTTGCTTTGGCCTGCCAATTTATTTCGGCCAGCACTAGACACAGAAGTAATTACCTTCTTGAGCCAAGTTTTAGCAAAAGAACCAAAAACTGAACCTGATTTAGGTGCCAAGCAACAACTCAATCAGTTTATTCACCAACTTTGGCAAGCATATCAATAGACCTCTTGCATAAGTCGAATAGACCCCCCTTAATCCCACGCCACTTGCTACAACGGAGGGAACCTCCCTTCGGGTTCAGCAGTTCCTCATGGGGGAAACCCCCAAGATCGGACTGCCTCACCGCAACGCAGTGGCTCCCCGATATATTGGGGGGAAACTTGAAATCTTGCCCCCTCCCCAATATATCGGGGAGGGTTGGGGAGGGGTGATTCAAGGATTTTTGCAAGAGGTCTAATAAGCATTGGTCAAACAGGAAATTAGGTATTAAGGAACAAGAATTAAATAACATACAATTTATGTCCCTAGCTTACCTCACCCTCAATCCCTCTCCGATATATTGAAGAGGGAAGCTAGATACAGGATGAAGTTTTGCATTTTATTTAATCCACGTCCCTAATTATCCTTCCTTGTCCCCCCTTGTCTCCATCAGGCATAACGGATGCCAGCATCTTTCATCCGTTGAATTCCTTCTTGCAACCGCTCATCGCTAATAGTTAAAGCAATTCGGAAAAGCCTTCTCTAAATGCACAATAATACCACATTTGTCAAGTAGCAACGTTGCAAATTCTGCTAAGGAATATCCTGGGGGAACAGGTGTCAGACGTAAAGGGTAGTTTTCGGAGGCTGAATCGGCCAACCTAGAGATTGCAGTCCATTAACAATAATATCACGGCGATTTTGGTAAACCGAGATTATGGCTTAGAATTCTGCTTTAGTGGTAGGAGAATAAGCTGCGATCGCACATGCTTGAATTACCTTAAATACCCCAGAATCAACGTTAGTTTTTAGCTGTGCCAAGCCTTTAATACCAACAACACAACCAACTTGCCAGCCTGGCAAAACTTGTTTCATCTATTTTAAAGTTTTATTGCTTCAGTCTTAATCAAATTCACTTGATAAAAGTAAAAAACCTCTATGCCTAAGCAATTAGGAATATCCGAAGCTAGAAACTAACTGAATTCTCCCAGCATCCATCTCTGCCATTAATAATTCTAGAGCTTCGTAATCAACATCAGAAATATAACCCAGTTCCGTCAATTCTGAGTTGATTTCATTTTCTATCTCAGGAGTTAGTTTTTTAATGTCAAGAGCTTTTTCTACCAATTTACGAATAGCGTATTTAGTCCTCATAAGTAATAATCCAACTGTATATGATCCTAAATTATCCCAAAGACATCTCAGTATAAAGAGTGATCCAAATACTACTTTATTATTGATTTAGATCACAATTTAATTAGTTAGATAGATGATAATTCGCTATGACTATGCTATATACCATCAGCAACGCTAAAGCGAAAGATTTAACTTAGCGTTAAAACTTGACTAAATTAGCTTGAGTTATATATCAATAGGATTTGATTTCTGAAAAAATTTAAGTAGACGTAGGGGAGCCAGCCGTCTGGGCGGCTTTCGCAACTTGAGTGGACTGGCGTTGTGTTATCGCCCTTGAGTACGGCACTAAAACCTTCGGGAAGTGGGTTACGCTTTGCTAACGCAACGTCAGTTACTTCACTTGGAGAAACCCCTCTGAGCGCTGGCTCCCCTACGTAAATTTCAAAATCAAATATGAGTCTTATAGACTAAGTAAGTTTTCTCAGCATAGTTACGGATGATTTCTCTGTTCTAAGGCTGTCTATGTTGATTGTTTTTGAACTGGGTTAAAAAAAAAGTATATATAAACACATTTCCAACTGGAATTATGACAATCTTTAAACAGAGATACTAAAGCAATAAAGATTCAGCAAAGAGACCTAAGACGTATGGTCGATGCAACAAAAAAAAGTTTATGTTCAAATAATTCTCAGCTTGACGCTTTAATAACTCTCAATAGGATGTAACTATGCAGGCAGTGCTTCACTATCCCAAGGTCGCAGTTATTAGTCCCCAAGGCTGTTTGAATGCTGCAAACGCCTTGGAATTTGAACGAGATATGAGCACAGCGTTGGCACAAAATGGTATTTCCATCTTGGTGGTAGACCTAGCAGCAGTAGAATCGTTAGACAGTGCGGGGTTGATGGCATTGTTATCTACACACAAGCTGGCTCTTAGTTTAGGACGGAGTTTCCGACTTTGCACTGTTGCTCCGTCAATTAAAATTATTTTTGAACTGACGCAACTCGATAGGGTGTTTGAAATATTGGACGGTGAAGCCGAGTTGGCTGCAAGATAACTTTATCTAAAAGCAGAAAAGTTTGCGTTAGGTCTGGACTTTATGTGAAGGAGTTATAAGTTGCAACGATAAACTATGTTATAAAACCTAATTCAATGCTAAGGTTGGGTTTGAGTAGCTGTAATTAAGGTAGCTAGAAGATAGCACAGTGGCTGTTGCAGTTGAAAAATTAATAACATCGGATATTTTAAAACCTGGGCGTTACCTGGGTAATGAGCGTTTAGCAGTACACAAAGCTTGGGATACGACAGCAATACGCTGGGTTTTAACGTACCCAGAAGTATATGAAGTCGGTGCATCGAATTTAGGGCACATTATCTTATATAACATCTTGAATGCCCAACCGCGTCAATTGTGCGATCGCGCTTATCTCCCAGGACAAGACCTGGCAGCCAAACTACGCGAAACTAATACGCCATTATTTGCGGTAGAGTCAAAGCGATCGCTCACAGAATTCGACATTCTAGGCTTTAGCCTCAGTTACGAACTGGGTGCAACTAATATCTTAGAAATGTTGGATTTGGCTGGAATTCCCTTGACATGGCGAGAGAGGCAGGGGAACAGAGGAGAATTTACTAATCTCCAGCCTCCATTTCCGTTGATTTTTGCTGGTGGGCAAACAGCGACATCAAATCCTGAGCCTTACGCTGACTTCTTCGACTTTTTCGCCCTTGGAGATGGAGAAGAACTGCTGCCAGAAATTGGTTTGGTGTTAGAAGAAGGCAAACAAGCAGGATTAAGTCGGGAACATCTGTTACTGGATTTGGCACAGATACCAGGCGTATATGTCCCTCAGTTTTATGACATGGCAGAGGATGGCTCGGTTCATCCTCGTCGCCCGGACGTGCCAAAACGAATTTTGCGACGGGTTGCAACTCCCATACCAGCATATTCCATTGGGTTAGTTCCCTACGTAGAAACGGTGCATGACCGCTTGACCATTGAGATTCGGCGTGGTTGCACTCGTGGCTGTCGCTTCTGTCAACCAGGAATGCTGACTCGACCAGCACGGGATGTAGAACCTGATAAGGTTGTAGAAGCGATTGAACAGGGGATGCGGGCAACTGGTTACAATGAGTTTTCCCTACTATCTTTGAGTTGTTCCGATTATTTGTCCCTACCAGCAGTGGGGATGGAAATCAAAAATCGCTTAAAAAATGAAAACATTTCTCTGACTTTACCAAGCCAACGGGTAGACAGATTTGATGAAAATATTGCCAACATCCTTGGAGGTACGCGCCAAGGTGGACTGACTTTTGCTCCAGAAGCTGGAACTCAGCGGATGCGAGACATAGTGAATAAGGGTTTGACAAATGAAGAACTGTTGCGGGGGGTGAAAACGGCTTGGGAGCAAGGCTGGGATAAAATCAAGTTGTATTTTATGATTGGCTTACCGGGTGAGACGGATGCTGATGTTCTGGGCATTGCGGAAACAGTAAGCTGGCTACAGCGAGAATGTCGGGGCTTGGGCAGAAAACCCCTAAACTTTAACCTGACGATTTCTAACTTTACGCCCAAGCCTCATACACCATTCCAGTGGCACTCAGTTTCTACCACTGAATTTAAGCGTAAACAAAACCTGTTGCGGCAAGAATTTCGACGGATAAAGGGAGTAAAGGTAAATTTTACCGACGTCCGCATTTCCGCAATGGAAGATTTTGTGGGACGAGGCGATCGCAGTTTGGGCAAAGTAGTGCGCCGTGCCTGGGAATTGGGTGCAGGGATGGATTCCTGGTATGAAAATTTAGATCAGGCTTTTAGTGCTTGGGGGTCTGCGATCGCTCAAGCAGGTCTAGACTGGAAATATCGCCAAGTAGAAAATGGCGAATGGAATTTGTTTCACGCACAAGATCAGACGAGATCAAAAGATGCGGAAAATACCCAATTCCTCACTCCCCACTCCCTCGATACTCCCCTGCCTTGGGATCATATTGATACCGGGATTGACAAAAAGTGGCTCAAAGAAGACTTGCAACGCGCCTTAGAAGCTGCAATTGTACCCGACTGCTCTTTTGAAGGTTGTTCTCACTGTGGCGTCTGTGGCACCGACTTTGGGCATAACGTCGTGATTAAACCACCTGCTATCCCGAAATTTGCTGGCGAGTTTGTCCCCAACACAACTAAAGCACAACGACTGCGAGTTTGGTTTGGGAAACAGGGTAATATGGCTTTGGTAAGCCACCTGGATTTAATCCGTTTGTTTGACCGAGTTGTGCGGCGAGCAGGTTTACCAATCGCTTTCACTGGTGGATTTCATCCAATGCCGCGAATTTCTCTAGCAACTGCTTTGGCTCTAGGGGCTACTAGTGGTGGTGAAATTGCGGATTTTGAGTTAACTGTGCCAATAGCAGTTGATAGTTTTCGAGAACAGTTAGTTCGGGAAATGCCCACAGACATACCTATATATAATGTGGCGCAGATAGATTTAAAAACTCCAGCAGCTACCCAACTGCTAGAGACCGCAGAATATTTAATTACCGTAGCAGCACTTGAAAAAACAACACCTATACAATGGCAAGAATGGATTAATACCATCAAAGCAAAAGACGCGCTCTGGTTCGAGCATACAACTAAGTCAGGCAAAAGCCAGTTAATAAATCTGCGCGATCGCTTATTTGAACTGGAATTAGTAGAAAACTACAATTGCATTGCAGAATCTATATCTGTTATCCGTTATCTAGGTAGCTATCGCCAAGATGGTTTTCTATTGCGTCCTGAACAAATCCTGTTTATGCTAGGGATAGTGGCTAGTGGAGAATTTCAACTCCTGCACATCCACCGCAATCGGCTAGTTTTAAGGGTATAATCCCTGTAGGGCAGCTTGCTAGTAGTTGTCCTAACATGGCACATCGTTGGAATTGATTTTTAGTAAGGTTGCGTTAGAATGGGGTGAAGAGAAATTTTCTGGCGCTGCATTGAATTAGCTGGTTCATTACCCTGGTGTTCAGGGGGCGAAAGCAAAGATATTAGAGTGCAACTTCTAGGATTTTATCCCAGACAAACTGAGGCAGATTAAAGAATACACACTCTTTCTACAGCTACCTTGTGAATCAGTAACTAACAGCAGGCTCGGTTAGCTTCTCTAAATCCATGCTTTTTAAACAACTACTGAATGTCTAATCTACAGTAGTGCCTAAGAGCCAGTGGTTACTCTTCTAGAGTTGTTCGCCCTTGGCGTTCCCGTAGGGTAAGCAACTGCCGTCGGTTATGCGAATTTGCAGATTTATCACAGACGCGCAAAGCACGGCTTAAGGTAGGGTAAGCTGACGTTGCTAAGTATAACCCTAAGGATAAATCCGGGGAATGGAATATAGAAATAGTTTCTTTTTCTTAACGACTTCAGTAGGTTACTCTCAAATGAAGCTTCCTGAGTTAAAAACTCACTCAGGATTCAGAACTTTCAACTCAGAACTCTTTTTATTGAGGGTATTGCATCATAAATCAACCACGGACAGTTGATTTAATTGCTTAAACATGCATCCGTTCTGAAATAATCCGCCGTGAAAACGCTCTTAAGAGCGCCAATAGCTATTTAACTTAGAACATCAGGTTTACGATTTTTATTACCAGTAGCGCCTTTTGAGGGTTGCAGGGGCAACAAAGGTATAACAAACCTCCAGACCTATTGGTGCTGCCAATTTTTGAGGAAATTGAATGCCAAAACAAATTATCATCGCGGAGCAGCACCAAATTGCTGCTGTCTTTTCTGAAGATCAAATACAGGAACTCGTTGTTGCTACCGGTCATCACCAAATAGGTGATATCTACTTAGGAGTAGTAGAAAATGTATTGCCTGGGATAGATGCGGCGTTTGTCAATATTGGTGACCCAGAGCGCAACGGTTTTATTCACGTCACCGACTTAGGGCCATTGAAGCTAAAGCGTACCGCTGCGGCAATTACAGAACTACTTACACCACAGCAGAAAGTTTTGGTGCAAGTAATGAAAGAGCCAACAGGGACAAAAGGGCCCAGGCTGACGGGTAATATCACCTTACCTGGACGCTATGTAGTACTAATGCCCTATGGTAGGGGCGTAAATTTATCCCGACGGATAAAAAGTGAAAGTGAACGCAACCGCTTGCGGGCACTGGCAATTTTGGTCAAACCGGCGGGAATGGGTTTGCTCGTGCGTACAGAAGCCGAAGGCAAACCAGAAGAAGCAATTATGGAAGATTTGGAGGTGCTGCAAAAGCAATGGGAGGCTATCCAGCAGGAAGCGCATTCCACCCGGCCTCCAGCACTGCTCAATCGGGACGATGACTTTATCCAGCGCGTATTGCGGGATATGTACGGCGCGGATGTAAATCGGATTGTTGTAGATTCTAGTACTGGTTTAAAGCGTGTGAAGCAGTACTTGCAGAACTGGAGTGGAGGTCAAACACCGCAAGGATTGTTAATTGACCATCATCGCGATCGCTCCCCAATTTTAGAGTACTTCCGCATCAGTGCTGCGATTAGAGAAGCCCTCAAACCAAGAGTAGACCTACCTTCTGGAGGTTACGTCGTCATTGAGCCGACGGAGGCATTAACCGTAATCGATGTTAACTCAGGTTCCTTTACGCGATCGGCAACAGCTAGAGAAACAGTTTTGTGGACAAACTGCGAAGCTGCAACAGAAATTGCTCGCCAGTTGCGTCTGCGGAATATCGCTGGGGTAATCGTTGTTGATTTTATCGATATGGAATCGCGACGTGATCAACTGCAAGTTCTTGAACACTTTAATAAAGCACTCAAAGCAGACAAAGCTCGTCCCCAGATTGCCCAACTCACCGAACTGGGTTTGGTAGAACTGACCCGCAAGCGTCAGGGTCAAAATATTTACGAATTGTTTGGTGAAACTTGCCCCACCTGCGGCGGTTTAGGACATACTGTGCGTCTGCCTGGAGAAATTGAAAACCGATTGCCAATACCAGTAGAAACACCAGAGCGTGAGCGTTTTGTATCCCTGCCTCACAGAGAACCACGTCAGCCATCTGCCCGCATCCCAGAACCACGAGAAACCTATGATGGATTTGGGGAAGCATTTGAGGGTGACTCGGAATTAAGTAACCTAAATCTGATCAATCATCCTAGTTATCAAGAACTTAATGATAATAAGCGGCGTACCCGCACTCGCCGCAGTCGAATTGGTATCAATGGGTTAAACGGGAAAGATGAAGCTCGGGTTATTGCCAATCCACTGGCTTTTGTCAACGAGCCAGACTTAGACCTTGATGTGGAACCAGAACTAGGAATTGCACCAGAGATCCCCTTACCCACCCTTGGTAAACCAGGTTGGAGTGAAAGAGTAGAGCGCACTAAAATTATCAAGGCAGAACCAGTTAAACCAGTGGTAGAACCACCGGAGATTAGAACTGTAGAAATGAGCCTCCAAGAACAAGATATGTTTGCCTTGATGGGAATCTCTCCTTTGGTGAAGTTAGAGCAAGAAGTTAAAAATACCAAGTCTGTGATTATTAATGTGATTCAGCCTGGTCAACTGCCAACGACTCCAACTGAATCAACCTCAGAATCAACTATTGCCCAAAAAGCGACACCTGAAGTAACCACAAGCAAGATACCGACACCAAAAGTTATTGAGCCAGAACAAAAATCTTTGATAGAAGAGACAACTGAACCATCGGAGTTGACTGCGAACCCAACGGAACGCTTGTCTGCGAAAGCCTCCGCCGCCAACGAGATCGCAGATGAAAGTGATGCGAACAGCGCCGCCACTGCCAGCCGTCGCCGCCGCCGTCGTTCCTCAGCGATCGAGGATAATTAATTTGCTTTATGGTAGAAACGTCGCCAACGCCCTTGGAACAATCCAGTTGGCTAGAGTTTTCTACTTTGTCAGGGATTCCAGGGTTGGTTGCAGGTGTGGATGAAGTCGGGCGAGGTGCTCTATTTGGCCCTGTGGTGGCGGCAGCAGTGATCCTACCAGTTCATGCTTTGCCAATACTGATGGCAGCTAAAATTAAAGACAGTAAAAAGTTGTCTAGTTCTCGGAGAACTCAGCTAGCACAGCAAATTTGTGGGCTGGCTATAGACTGGAAAATTGGGTTTGCTTCTACTGCTGAAATTGACAAGATAAATATTTTGCAAGCGACACTGTTAGCAATGAAGCGGGCTGTGCTGAAGTTAAAGGTACAGCCTGCACTCTGCCTAGTTGATGGCAATCAGTCAATCAAAGACTTGCTACTGCCGCAACAAACAATAGTTAAAGGAGACGAGCGATCGCTCGTTATTGCCTCTGCTAGTATTGTTGCCAAGGTTTGGCGTGACGAACTGGTAATACGTCTAGCATTAAAATACCCTATGTACAACCTGGAGCGTAACAAGGGTTATGGTAGCCAGCGGCATTTGCTGGCTTTGGAACAATACGGGCCCTCGCCCCTACATCGTCAGTCTTTTCGTCCTTGCCAAATCAAAGTACCGAGTGTTGAGTGATTAAATCATTACTCAGCATTCAGGATTGGCAATTCAGTAGTGTCATTGTCAAGTCCTCTATCTTTAATTTGTAATATCACCCAGTAGCGATAATCCGCCAAAAGTTGATTTAATAACCGTTGCTTGACCGACAACAGCACGCTTTTGAGCAAACCATTGCCTGTAGCTTCTAAAATAGGCTTAGGAGTGAAAGAAAATGGCGGTGGCAAATCCACCAGCACTTCTAAATCAGCCCTTCCTTGCAGGCGAGTACCAGTGCTAAACTCTTTGGGAGATAAATACCCTTTTAAATTAAGAGTAAAGCGCTGGTTAATATACTCGAAACCCAGAATTTCACAGCCGAGTGATCGCAAATAAATTATTCCATTTGATTCTGCCCAGACTCTCATGTCTACAGTAGGTTGAATACTTAATGACATAAAAGTTAGCGGACGCATTTTCAAGCGAAATACTTCCTCAGAAACCTGCTCAATGCGGGTGTTGTCAGCCAAAGCCTTAACTAAACGTTGAGGCTGACGCAAGTAGTGCTGAATGGGAATAGGCTGCTCTGGAACAGCGATTTCAACCGATTGAGAGGCAGTAAACCGGGTAGCCATGAGCGGATAAAAATATCTGTTTCTTAATTTTAATATTTTTTAATAAATTAGTTCTGATTATTATAAAAATACAAAATTTATTGAGCATAAAAATGATTGTTGCTTATCAGCTATACATTATTAGCAAAAAGTTGCTACGCTCATTACTATCTTTAGTTCATGAAATATAGATTAGGATTAGCCTTTTCAAGCTAACTCCTAAAATCTATTTTTTCTCTCTGATATCTCTGTGTCAATAGCGGGTTAAAAGTAATTTATTTAACCCTTAATACGCAGAGAACACAGAGTTAAGAGATTAAAGAGGAATTTTTTTAACCCAAATTTTTACTCAGCTTGAAAGGGCTAATATTAGGATTTAATGATTGACACAAAATCAATAACATGCACTGCTATTTGGTCAGAAACCAATATAATTGCTCTTAAAATCTTCAGAGGAATCTAGCAAAAAACTCCCAATAAATCTATCTGCTAGAAGGCTGATTTCCATAACTTGTTTTCCAGGATACATATTTAGGTCTATTCGTTCAGTGCGTAAATTTTAGAGATAACAGTGTTCACTAAGAGTAAATGTTGGATATATTTGCCAAACCTAAAATATCATAATCTCTGTTTACACATTAAACTCACAACTCAAGGCTAAAGGCATGACTTTATTGATCGCACATTTAGGGCCTCCCGGCACTTACGCAGAACAAGCATCTGTTCTTTATGTCAACTGGTTGAGTAAAAGTACGGGAATTGAAGCTATGTTATGTCCCTATCCCACCATCTCGCAGTCACTGCACGCCGTTGCTGATGGTCAAGCCCAGTTGGCTGTTGTGCCAGTGGAAAATTCTATTGAAGGGAGTGTTACCACAACACTGGATACACTATGGCACTTGGACAGTTTGCAAATTCAGTTGGCTTTGGTATTACCCATTGCCCATATGTTAATTTCTTGCGCGTCTAGCTTAGATAGGATTAAAACTGTTTACTCTCATCCACAAGCTTTAGCACAATGCCAGGGATGGTTAGAGCGGTTTCTTCCGACTGTACAAATTATTCCCAGCAATTCCACAAGCGAAGCGCTACAGGGATTGGAGCAAGAGATAACAACGGCAGCGATCGCTTCTAGTAGAGCAGCTCAACTCTACAACCTGCCCATACTTGCTAGTAACATCAACGACTATCCAGAAAACTTTACTCGTTTTTGGGTAGTAAGTCAGGGTGAAGCGGACGCTATATATCAGGCATCAACAACACCTGCCAGTCATACATCGCTGGCTTTTAGTATGCCTGCCAACACACCCGGAGCATTGGTCAAACCTTTGCAAATTTTTGCTCAGTTAGGGATTAACCTCAGCCGGATTGAATCTCGTCCGACGAAGCGATCGCTAGGCGAATACTTGTTTTTCATGGATCTAGAAGCGGATGCCAAAGAAGCACAAATGCAATCTGCCTTAGCAGAATTAACTATCCACACAGAGATTTTAAAAATTCTTGGCGCTTACAATGTTTTGCCGATCAGCGCTCTTTAATCATTTATCATTTGCCACAAGTTTTGACTGAGGACTACTCATCACTTTTCATTAAATGTGTCTTTGAGAACAGCGCGAGCTGCCAAGTGATTCCGAGTAGAGGTTAAAATTTCTGCTTCCCGCTCTAAACGAGTTGCAGTATCTTGCATTTCTAGCAATAACTGCTGCTCTGCGGCGACACCATAAAGGTTGCCGGCTACCCAATAAGATAACTCTGTTGGTAGGTCAGGCAAATCTTCTGGCAGTTCGATATTTTGTTCGGTTAATTTGGCTGATAGACGCACAACATCTCGCAGTAGTTGTTCTACTTCAGTTGACAAAGGACGCAAATCTTTAATTGGTGGTTCGTCTTCAATCCACTCAACTAAGCCAACGCGGTATGGCTTTTCACGAACATACTCTAATACACGAAATCTTTGCTGCCCTAAAGTCAACATCTTGATTCGGTCATCTGGCAGCCGTTGATGATGAACGATTTCCGCACAGCAACCAGTGTTTGCAATTGTACCTTTTACCGGATCAACCATTAAAACACCGAACCTGCGATCGCTTTCCAAAATCGTGTTCATCATGATTCGGTAGCGAAATTCAAAGATGTGCAGAGGCAATGGTCTGGTAGGAAACAGAACTACTTCAGGTAACGGGAACAGAGGTAGTTCACGAACTGCAATTTTAGAAGATGATGTCATTGTTACCTTGGTATAAACTTAATCTTTAAAATTTATTTTTCTCTGCTTTTCCCGTACTTTGTCTACATTCTATCATTTGTTTCCTAGCTAAATAAAAGCCCTGAGATATATTTCTTCAGGGCTATGTAAATATTCATACTAATATCATTTGTCTGAGTACTAATGACTAATGACTAATGACTAATGACTAATTAAAGTTTCACTTCGATATCCACACCCGATGGTAGATCCAATTTCATCAGGGCATCAATAGTCTTAGAAGAGGGCTGGTAAATGTCAATAATTCGGCGATGAGTACGGGTTTCAAAGTGTTCTCGTGAATCTTTATCTACGTGAGGCGATCGCAGCACACAGTAGATCCGGCGTTTTGTTGGTAAAGGAATTGGACCTATGGCTGTAGCATTGGTGCGGTTAGCTGTGTCTACAATCTTCTCGCAAGATGTGTCTAATAAGCGTCGGTCAAAAGCCTGTAAGCGAATTCTAATCTTCTGCTGCTGTAGAGTTGCCATCTTTAATTGTCCAGGTTCTGCGTAATTAGGGGATGTAGTTGCAGGGTAAAGGTTACAGAAAACTATCACCTGTCCTCTGTAACCTATTACCTTTAAATTTATAGAGGGAAGAGAAAGGAGCAGAGAGGAATTATACCATCTCTGCTCCTTTGTTATGAGCGAAAAGGTGCTATTTTAGAATTTTGGAGACGACACCAGCACCGATGGTGCGCCCACCTTCGCGGATAGCGAAGCGCATTCCTTGTTCAATAGCGATCGCGTTGATCAATTCTACTGTCACTTTGATGCGATCGCCTGGCATCACCATTTCCACCTCAGTGCCATCATCAGCAGTGAAGGCTTTAATCGTGCCCGTTACATCCGTTGTCCGCACGTAGAACTGGGGACGGTAGCCAGCAAAAAATGGAGTCTTGCGACCACCTTCTTTTTCAGTTAGGACGTACACTTCACCTTCAAATTGAAGGTGAGGTTTAATTGAACCTGGTTTGGCGATGACCATACCTCGTTCAATATCAGCCTTTTGGATACCCCGGAGTAGTACGCCTGCGTTATCTCCAGCCATACCTTGGTCAAGACTCTTCTTGAACATTTCAATACCAGTTACGGTAGTGGCGCGAGTATCTCTAATACCCACTAGTTCAACGTTATCGCCAACTTTGACTATACCCCGCTCAATCCGACCGGTGGCGACAGTACCACGACCTGTGATGGAGAATACGTCTTCTACAGCCATCAAGAAGGGCTTATCAACATCCCGCTCAGGGGTGGGGATGAAAGAATCTACAGCATCCATTAATTCGTAGATTTTATCTACCCAAGGATTTTCACCTTTTTTGGTCTTAGGATTCTTGGTCATTGCTTCGAGAGCTTGCAGACCAGAGCCTTTGATAATGGGGATATCATCGCCAGGGAAATCATAGCTGCTTAACAGTTCTCGAAGTTCTAGTTCTACTAGTTCCAAGAGTTCTGGGTCATCCATTAAGTCTTCTTTGTTCAAGAAAACAACCAGACTGGGAACACCTACCTGTTTTGCTAGTAGGATATGTTCGCGGGTTTGGGGCATTGGACCATCGGTAGCAGCTACTACCAGGATGCCACCATCCATCTGAGCAGCGCCGGTGATCATATTCTTCACATAGTCAGCGTGTCCTGGACAGTCTACGTGAGCATAGTGCCGATTTTCGGTTTCATACTCAACGTGAGCGGTATTGATAGTAATACCCCGTGCCTTTTCTTCTGGCGCGTTATCGATTTGGTCGTAGCCTTTAGCTATAGCCTGACCAAGAGCTGCCAAGGTCAGGGTGATGGCTGCTGTTAACGTGGTTTTACCGTGGTCAACGTGGCCAATGGTACCGATATTGATGTGGGGTTTATTCCTTTCAAACTTTGCGCGTGCCATGAATACTCATTTCCTTATTTTAACTAAGCGTTCCCTTTGCTTTTAGCAATGATAGTTTCAGCTACGCTGCGAGGCACCTCTTCGTAGTGGCTGAACTCCATCGTGAAGATACCCCGACCTTGCGTCTTCGACCGGATATCAGTGGCGTAGCCAAACATGGTCGCCAGTGGAACTTTGGATGCGACCTTAGCGAGTCCCTGTTCAGTGCTTTGGCTTTCAATCTGCCCTCGCCGGGAGATGAGGTCGCCAATGACGTTCCCGATATAGTCTTCAGGAACTTCAACTTCAACTTTCATCATAGGCTCTAAAAGGACAGGTGAAGCTTTCAACACAGCCTCTTTCATCGCCATTGAGCCAGCGATTTTAAAAGCCATTTCCGATGAGTCTACATCGTGGTATGACCCATCAATTAGCGTCGCTTTGACGTCAATCAACGGATATCCAGCTAGAACACCGGATTCGCAGCTTTCTTTCATTCCTTGTTCTGCGGGACCAACATACTCTTTAGGCACTGTACCACCGGCAATTTTGGAGACGAATTCAAAGCCAGTACCGGGTTCTCCAGGCTCCAAATTGATCACAACGTGACCATATTGACCTTTACCACCACTTTGGCGGATGAATTTGCCTTCAATTTTGCTTACAGCTTTGCGAATTGTTTCCCGGTAAGCTACTTGCGGCGCACCTACATTCGCTTCCACCTTGAATTCTCGTAACATCCGGTCTACTAAAATTTCTAGGTGTAGCTCTCCCATCCCCGCGATCACGGTTTGGTTTGTTTCCGGATCGACGCGGACACGGAAGGTGGGGTCTTCTTCTGAGAGAGATTGCAGAGCCTTGGATAGTTTATCCATGTCGTTCTTGGTTTTGGGTTCAACCGCTACCGAGATTACAGGTTCAGGAATGAATAGGGATTCCAGAATTACTGGCGATCCATCATCACAGAGCGTGTCACCTGTCAAGGTGTCTTTCAATCCTAAAGCTGCTCCCAAATCACCCGCTCGTAGTTCATCGACATCTTGTCGGTCATCTGCCTTCATGAGAACTAAGCGGGAAATCCGTTCTTTTTTATTCTTACTAGCGTTGAGGACGTAGCTGCCCTTTTTCAGGACACCAGAATAAACACGAACAAATGTCAGGCGACCATAAGGATCAGCCATAATCTTGAATGCCAGAGCCGCTAGGGGTTCGCTGTCATCAGCCCGCCGCTCAATAGTATCGCCATTTGGCAGCAAGCCTTGAATTGGCGGTACTTCACTTGGCGCTGGCAAGTAATCGACAACGGCATCCAGCATCAATTGCACGCCTTTGTTTTTGAATGCCGAGCCACAAAGTACTGGCACAATTGTCCCCGCAATTGTTCCTTTACGCAGGGCAGTCCGAACTTCCTGTTCTGTAAGTTCTTCACCATCGAAGTACTTAGCCATCAGAGCATCATCGGTTTCTGCTGCGGCTTCTATGAGCTTGGTGCGGAATTCGTCTACCTGCGCTTGCAATTCTTCCGGGATATCTGTTTCCTGGATATCAGTTCCTTGGTCATTGGCGTAAATATACGCACGTTGCCGTACTAGGTCAACGATACCTTGGAAGTCGTTTTCACTACCAATTGGTAATTGAATGGCGATCGCATTCGCCCGCAGGCGATCGCGGATTTGATCGTGAACTTTATAAAAGTTCGCTCCAGTCCGATCCATCTTGTTGATAAAGGCTATCCGAGGAACTTTGTAGCGTTCTGCTTGACGCCACACTGTCTCGGACTGCGGTTGCACGCCGCCCACAGAACAAAATACTGCGATTACACCATCCAACACGCGCATGGAACGCTCAACTTCAATTGTGAAGTCTACGTGACCCGGAGTATCGATAATGTTAATTTGATGATCTTTCCAACTGGTACTGATCGCAGCAGCAGTAATGGTAATTCCCCGCTCCCGCTCCTGCTCCATCCAGTCTGTGACGGCAGTTCCTTCATGAACTTCGCCAATTTTATGAATTATCCCAGAGTAAAATAATATTCTCTCTGTTGTTGTTGTTTTGCCCGCATCTATATGCGCCGCAATACCAATGTTGCGTACTTTCTCTAGCGGGATCGTGCGTGCCACAGCTACCTCCTATAGTTTTTGCCTCATGATATCTTGTATATTACTCTTTGTTAAGATTCTATACTTTTAGGGAAAACCGTCTTTTTTTTGTAAATCTACGATATAACGCTTCGGTAAGGCGATATATCGTTTTTCTACTTAGTAACGATAATGTGCAAATGCCTTGTTAGCTTCTGCCATCCGGTGCGTTTCTTCCCGTTTCCGAATCGCATTTCCAGTTTCGTTGGCAGCATCCATTAACTCATTTGCCAGTTTGCTTGCCATTGTCCGACCTGGTCTAGACCGGGAATATTGCACTAACCAACGCAGCGCTAGGGTAGTGCCCCGTTCTGAACGCACTTCCATTGGTACTTGGTAGGTTGCTCCGCCAACTCGCCGAGCTTTTACTTCTACTAAAGGCGTGGCATTTCGCACTGCTCTTTCAAAGGTTTCCAAGGCAGCGCTACCAGTGCGTTCCTCAATAGTTTTCAATGCTTCATAAACAATCCGTGCAGCAAGTGATTTCTTGCCATGACGCATGATCCGCCTGATAATCATGCTCACAAGGCGACTGTTATATACGGAGTCAGACGGAACTGGGCGCCTTTGAATAACACCACGACGTGACATACTTCACCTTTAATTCGGAATTGGCAACGAAATTATATGCTATCAGACACCGGAAACTAAAAGCGGTGCAACCCAACCCTCAGACTTCCTCATTTTTTTCGACAGTTGCAGCGAGGTTGACCTCTCTACTGCCAATTTTTGATTTTTGATTTATGATTTTGGATTAAAAGTTTTTGATTTGTTCCGATCACAAGGGTCGGAACAAATCAAAAATCAAGAGTCTGTAAGCCTTATCCCCTTGTGGGTTCGACCAATCCAAAATCGCAAATCGCAAATCTAAAATTTTTTGACCTGCTACCTGCAACTAAATACTCAAGGCGACAAGATTGTAAACCTTAATGTCCAGATGAGAATTCTGCTGTCAGTTACAGCCTTCTCCTCAGAACTTCTACACTTGCTCGCTTAGTGTAGGTGTAGCTTGCTTGATTTTTTGAAACAGACTTTACCAGCTTTCATAACTGCTGTTAGAACACAGACCCTGATAGTTTTTTTGTCCTTCAGCGCTTCTGAGCTAGACGATTAATCGTGTTGGATACGATTAATCGCCTAATCTTTATTTTTTCGCTTCTTTGGGACGCTTGGTTCCATACTTGGAACGGCCTTGCTTGCGGTCTTTGACTCCGGCTGTATCTAAGGTGCCACGGATAATGTGGTATCTCACGCCTGGTAAGTCCTTAACCCGACCGCCACGAATCATCACAACTGAGTGTTCTTGTAAGTTGTGACCAATGCCTGGAATGTAAGCTGTAACTTCAAATCCAGAGGTAAGTCTTACTCTTGCTACTTTGCGTAGAGCTGAGTTAGGCTTTTTTGGTGTAGTCGTGTATACTCTGGTACAAACTCCCCGACGTTGGGGACATTGCTTCAAAGCCGGGGACTTGGTTTTCTGACGCGCTTGTTCGCGCTCATTACGTATTAGCTGCTGTATTGTTGGCATGAGTTACAGCGCGTAAAGCTGCTTATATGTCTAAGTTTTAACAAATCCTAATTATATCGTTTTTTAGGGTTTTATGTCAATTGTGATTTTTCTTTTGTTATTGGCAAATGATCACTAATTAACGACTATGAACAATTCGTGATTACGTTATGGATGGGGATTTAGACGCCAACCATAACTTTGTCAACCTTGAATCCAAGTCTCAGACTCTGGCCCGTTTTTTAATTACGTTAGAGTCCGCGAATGCAAGAGGTTTCTTAGAGAGCGTCATTACAAATTACGAATTAGTAATTATTTGTTAACTAGTTATGGAGAAGGAATTCCCACAGCCACAGGTAGCGATCGCCTGGGGATTATGGAAGCGAAAACCACCACCCATTAAGTCTTCTGAATAATCCACCCTCAAACCGTTGAGGTAATTTAAGCTTGCTTTATCTATAACTACTTGAATCTCATCCAAGTCGAAAACCTGGTCGCCAACTTTTATTGCTTCATCGAAGGACATATCATAAAAAAACCCGGAACAACCACCTGGTTTTACTGCCAATCGAAACAAGACATTTGGCTGCTGCTTGGACTTGATTCGCCCAATCTCACTCACGGCTGCTTGACTCAGATGAATCATGGAACTCGTTTTTTGCAATAGAATATCCCATCTTCATTTTATAGACAGATGGGTTAACTATCGCTCACTTCTCGAAAATTCCAAATCATTGAAGGCATGAGCGCGATCGCTATTACTACATTTATAGCACAAGATGCTTCAGTCCCCACCTTAACTAGGTAGGGACATCTGGGGTGTAGTAGCTACCAAAGACGGTTTGCCTAAAAATCTATTCAGTTTTTGAATTAGAGCTTTAATAACATTCTTTTGGTTTTAATCCTTAGTACGGGCATAGTCATCTTGGTAGCGAATAATATCATCCTCTCCCAAATATTCGCCATTTTGCACTTCAATCAACACCAAGGGGATCACGCCAGGATTCTCTAAACGATGAGATGTACATTGGGGTACATAAGTTGACTCATTATTGCTCAGTAGTACTTCTAACTCACCACAAGTTACCCTAGCTGTACCAGATACGACAATCCAGTGTTCGCTGCGGTGGTGGTGCATTTGTAAACTGAGGCGGTGTCCGGGTTTAACTTCGATGCGCTTGATTTTGTATCCGCGCCCTTCTTCTAAAACTGTAAAAGCACCCCAAGGACGTAACTCAGTTGCAGCAACGCCTCTGGAAGTGATAGTTGAAGGTAGGTGTAGAGTGTCAGTCTGTGTAGTTTCTTGATATCGAGCCATAGTTACCTCATTTGAAGACATAACAAACCGTCGGTACTCTTAACTATTGATAAAAAATCTGGCGCTATCTTGCAACATTAGAAATCAGCAATTTTGTCGCACCTTGATAAACATAGCAAAGTCAGACGTAATGGTGTAAATCATCACTACTAAAACTCTTGTATCTACACCAAGTCTTCATCAAGCAAAATGATAGCTTGTTCTAAACTTTAAAAAAAGATGGGACATTGGTGATTAAGAGACTTCACTTCCCTATTTTTTACTCCCTGATTATCGTGGTTTCAGGAAAATACCAATTCCATTATGAACACGAGCAGCGGTACTAGGCGATCGGTCGAGTAGTTGCCCTCCTAAGTAAAGGCTGGTTGAACTACCACCGTCTAAATTTAGGGCATCGACACAGCCCATCAGTTGCATCAGTTGGGCATGTTCTGCCAAATTAGGGCCATAACCGCCGACACGATTATGCACGGCAGTAATCATCAGTGTGCCTGTTGCCGTTGTGCAAATACCGCTACGAATAGCTTTTTCGGCAATAAAGGCATTGCTGAATTTTTCGGCTTTGGCATCGAGGACGATTTGACGATTTTGGATTAATAGCGGCCCGGCTCCGATAATGTGGGGATAACGATTAAAATCAGTGGGAGTAGTGGCGCTGGAAATAGTTACTCCGGTTCCAATAGGTAACTGTGAGGCAGCAGTAGCAGCGTTGGCGCGTAAGATTAGTAGGTAGCCATCCTGAGGAATCGGAACCGCCGTCTCACCAACTTTGCCACCTGGTAGCTGTTGAGTAATTTGGTCTTTTTGTACCACGAGGATAATTTCGTTATCCGTCAAGGGTGTGTAAGTTGATCCCCAAGCTGGGGTGTAACGAGCAATGCCACTCTGGACGTAGCCGCTGTTAAGAAACAGAATTGGTAGACGCTGGTCATTTGCCGTGATTAAAGTTTCTTCTAAGGTGAGACGACCGAAGTAAAATTGGCCAGAATCATTCCAAGCGATCGCACCCCGATTAAGAATGGGGCCTGATAACCACTGACCATCCCGACGAATTGCACCCAATGGCAATCTGTTATTGCGGTTAAAATAACCACCGTTAATTCCAGCTACTGCTAAGTAACGTTGTGCTGTTTGAATTAAGGGAGCAGTACCCGCAAGCCCATCAGGGCTAGCCCACATGGGTTTCAACGTTAGCCCAAATTTACGAGGATTAACTTCTAACCAGACCACCGGAAAGCGTTCTGTGCCTAAGTTGACATAATGCTGTCGCCAGCGCAATCCTGGGGCCCAAGTAATATCTCGTTCTTCTAAAGGATCGGGTCGAATATCGATAATCAGGCGATTGGGGCTACCGACAGTATTAAGTTGAGGCGATAAACCAAAGGGAACACTCAAAGAAATAATGGTTTGGTTTTTCACCACCTTCACTTGTTGAATCAGTGGTTCAGGGGCTGGTGCTGGTGCTGGTAGTATTGGTTGTGTTGGTATAGCTGGTGATAATTGTTTGAGCAGGTTTGGCAGCAATGTTGGTGGTGCTGCTGTTGGTACTGGTGGCTGGGGGGTATAGCGTTCTATCAAAACAGGATCGGCTATTCCATCCAGGGTAACTGTCCACTCTCGATTTGGCGGTGCAGTGGATTTGGGGATTAATGTGTCTGGATCAGAAGATGGAGGTTGAATTTTTTTAATAGTTGACCCTTGTGTAACTTGCCAGGGAGTTGGACGATCTAAATCGATAAGAATGCGAACTTGTGGCAAAGGATTTACACTCGTGTCTAAAGATTGCTGACTCGGAACAATATTTGTCACTTGCGCCTTTGGAGTAGCAATCACCAAAATGTTACCATTGGCTTGGATTTGCCATCCAGATGTTTGAGCAAAATTAGTAATATCCAGATAGCGATATGCTCCTAGTAGCCTGGTAACTAAAACCAGTGGCGTTGTCACTGACGAAAACCACTGTACTGGTTGCCTACCTGAATTACTACTGTTTAAGAAATTAACTCCAATTAATTGCCTGAATGCCCCGTCACTGAGATGAGTTGTGATCTGACCAGATTTTCCAGGTCGCTGCAACCAACTTCCTGGTAAAGTACGACCATTGAGGGAAATTTGATTACCAGAGGATGCTACACCTGTTAAAGGGGGTGCAGGTGACTGTGAGATTAACCTGGGTGTTGATTTGGTGCTTTTTGGGGACTCCTGGGCGTTGGTAGCACAGGTAGTAGTTAAGCACAGTGCTGTCAAAAGTATTGGTGACACAGTAGCCCGGAAAAATCTGCGATCGCTAATCCCTGATTGCCAACAATTCGGCATTTTTACCATAATTTACTAGGTACTTTTGAAAACTATCAGCCAAGGTATAAACTAACTAATTATTTGGAACTCTAAAAAAACATGACTTTCTTTTTTAAAAAACATGATATTTTATATATTGGCTAGCTATCTCTTTTAGACAAAAAACAATTTAGACGCCAAAGCCATTGCAATCAAGTGTTTTAACTAGCACTGATTATAATCGCACTATACACGGTAGTCTTGGTTATCAAAACTGGATTAAGATATTCAATCCTCGCTGAACGTTGCTAGTGTTGATTTTTAAGTAAGACCAAGTAAATAATAAGACATGAGGCAACTGGTAAGCAGCAAAACTCCAGACAACAACAGAAATATTTGGGAATTGTCAAATGGGTATATATTGTAATACGCTGATTTTATTGCCGGATCAGGATGAGTTTGGCTTTAAAACATAGGACAGCGTTCAGTTTTAATTTTGTTTCAGGTGAGCCGAAATAGGCTCTATCAGTAGGTAGCGTGCATCTGGAAAAAGGGGATTGAAAAAATACTTAGCTTCACAATATAAAAAAGAAACTGTCAGGGCAAAAATAATGTCTTGGCGGAATTAAATTGTCTAACACCGCATAAATACATAAAAAAAGTAACAATTTTAACACGGATGAACTAACTAAAGTAAAACCGAAGTTAAAATTTTTTTTCCCTAAATTTCGGTGCTTATATATTTCTGCATCGCTGAATTTAGAAATTTTTCCGATAAGTAGTGGCAAAATTGGTAACTCAATACTTCAGGAACAGGGTATGAATAATAAACCGATGAATCAAGACCAGAAAATCACAGCGGATATAATCTCAAGAGATACCTATCAGGGGCAAAAGTGGTTAGTAGAGGAACGAGATGCCTGTGGTGTCGGTTTTATTGCTCATCGTCAGAATCATACCAGCCATGAAATTGTAGAAAAAGCCTTAGCTGCTTTAACCTGCTTAGAACACCGGGGAGGTTGTAGCGCTGATCGAGACTCTGGTGATGGTGCAGGAGTATTGACAGCTATCCCTTGGGAATTGTTGCAACAAGACTTTGCCCAAATAGGGAAGGAATTTTCATCCACTAATAATATAGCTGTGGGGATGATCTTTCTACCACAAGACCAAGAAGCAGCACAAAAAGCGAAGACGATAGTTGAACAAGTAGCTGTTGAAGAAAAATTGATTGTACTGGGTTGGCGAGTAGTCCCAGTACAACCTGATTTACTCGGTGTACAAGCAAGAGAAAATCAACCCCAGATTGAACAAGTTTTGCTAGCTTCTGTTGATAAAAGTGGCGATGAATTGGAACGACAGTTGTATATTAGCCGCCGCCGAATTAGTAAAGCAGCAAACAACATCTCAGAAGAATTTTATATCTGCTCCTTGTCAAATCGCACAATTGTCTACAAAGGCATGGTGCGTTCTGCTGTATTGGGAGAATTTTATCAAGATTTACAAAATCCGGTTTACAAAAGCGCCTTTGCTGTCTATCATCGCCGCTTTAGTACCAACACTATGCCCAAGTGGCCCCTAGCTCAACCAATGCGGCTTTTGGGTCACAATGGCGAAATCAATACTTTGTTGGGTAACATCAACTGGATGATGGCACGAGAAGCTAGCCTGAATCATCCTGTATGGGGCGTTGGCGCAGCCTCTCCGCAGGAGACTCGCATCAATGAACTCAAGCCATTAGTTCATATTGATAACAGCGACTCAGCTACCCTAGACAACGTACTGGAATTGCTGGTGTGTTCTGGACGCAGCCCCTTGGAAGCTTTAATGATTATGGTTCCAGAGGCTTACCAAAATCAGCCTTCTTTACGTGACTCTCCAGAAATTGTCGATTTCTACGAATATTATAGTGGTCTGCAAGAAGCGTGGGACGGGCCAGCACTTTTAGTATTCAGCGATGGCAAAAAAGTTGGTGCAACACTAGATCGTAATGGCTTAAGACCAGCTCGCTACCTGATTACCAAAGATGACTATATTGTTGTAGCTTCGGAAGCTGGTGTAGTTGACTTTCCAGAAGCCAATATTGTCGAGAAAGGTAGACTTGGGCCAGGGCAAATGATTGCCGTAGATTTAGAAAACCATGAAGTGCTGAAGAATTGGGAGATTAAGCAGCGCATCGCCAAACAGCACCCATATGGTGAATGGCTGCAACAGCACCGTCAAGAACTCAAAAAAATTGTCAGTAGTCAATCACCAAATGGAAATGGGAATGGACATCTGGCTGCTGAAAATGGTAACGGACATAGTACAACTGACAAAATTGACAAACAAACCTTGCTTCAGCTTCAAACTGCCTTTGGGTACACCACAGAAGATGTAGAAATGGTGATTCATCCAATGGCGATCGCAGGTTCCGAGCCGACTTTCTGTATGGGGGATGATATTCCTTTAGCAGTGCTGTCACAAAAGCCCCACCTACTTTACGACTATTTCAAACAGCGTTTTGCTCAGGTGACGAACCCGGCGATCGATCCCCTACGGGAAAAGCTAGTGATGTCTTTGAAAGTGGAACTGGGTGAACGGGGTAACTTATTAGAACCCAAGCCAGAATATGCTCGAAGATTGAAGCTGGAATCACCAGTGTTAACGGATGCTGAATTAGAGGCGATTAAGCTGTCAGGATTTGCCACAGCCGAGTTGTCAACCCTATTTGCGATCGCCCCTGGCCCCGAAGGATTGCAAGCCGCAGTCGAGTCTTTACAAGCACAAGCAGCTGAATCAGTCCGGGCAGGTGCAAAGATTTTAATATTAAGCGACCAGATCCCAGCAACTCATAATAAGGGAGACAATGAAGGGATCACTACAGAATATACCTACATTCCTCCCCTGTTAGCAGTGGGTGCTGTACATCACCACCTGATTCGGGAAGGGTTGCGAATGAAAACATCCCTGATTGTCAATACTGCCCAATGCTGGAGTACTCATCACTTTGCTTGTTTGATTGGCTACGGTGCAGGTGCAGTTTGCCCGTATATGGCTTTGGATACAGTGCGTGATTGGTGCATTGATCCCAAAACCCAAAAGTTAATGGCTGTGAAGAAAATTCCTACCCTGACAGTAGAGCAAGCTTTAGGAAACTATCGCAAAGCGGTAGAGTCAGGCTTGCTAAAAATTCTCTCCAAAATGGGAATTTCTCTACTGTCCAGCTATCAAGCAGCCCAAATCTTTGAAGCTATTGGCATCGGCGGGGATTTAATAGAACTAGGATTTCGTGGTACAACTTCCCGCATCGGTGGTTTGAGTGTTAGCGAACTCGCTGATGAAGTACTTTCCTTCCACAGCAAGGCTTTCCCGGAACTGACGACCAAGAAGTTAGAAAACCTGGGCTTTGTGCAATACCGTCCTGGCGGCGAGTATCACATGAATAGTCCAGAAATGGTTAAGGCGCTGCATAAGGCTGTAGATGGCAAAAACTACGACCACTACGAAGTTTATAAAAAGCATCTTCAAGGCAGACCAGTAACAGCCTTGCGGGACTTGCTGGACTTCCAAGGCGATCGCACGCCGATTCCAATAGAAGAAGTGGAGTCGGTATCTGAAATTGTCAAGCGCTTCTGCACCGGTGGCATGTCTTTAGGTGCTTTGTCAAGAGAAGCCCATGAAACTTTAGCGATCGCCATGAACCGCATTGGTGGTAAATCAAACTCTGGGGAAGGCGGCGAAGACCCAGTGCGCTATACAGTTCTAGATGATGTAAACGATGGTCACTCGCCAACCCTACCGCATTTGAAAGGATTGCACAATGGCGACACCGCCTCTAGTGCTATTAAGCAAGTCGCATCAGGACGCTTTGGTGTCACGCCAGCGTATTTAAGCAGCGCCAAACAAATTGAAATCAAAATCGCCCAAGGTGCCAAGCCTGGAGAAGGTGGACAACTCCCAGGCCCCAAGGTGAGCGAATACATTGCGATGTTAAGGCGTTCCAAGCCAGGTGTGACGCTGATTTCACCACCACCGCACCACGATATCTACTCGATTGAAGACTTAGCACAACTGATTTTTGATCTACACCAAATTAATCCGAAAGCAAAAGTATCGGTGAAGCTAGTTGCAGAAGTTGGTATTGGGACGATCGCTGCTGGTGTAGCCAAGGCAAACGCTGATATCATCCAGATTTCTGGTCATGATGGTGGTACAGGTGCATCGCCACTAAGTTCGATTAAACATGCTGGTTCGCCGTGGGAATTGGGTTTAAGTGAAGTGCATCGCGTCTTGATGGAAAATGGCCTGCGCGATCGCGTGATTTTGCGCGTGGATGGCGGTCTTAAGAGTGGCTGGGATGTGGTAATAGGTGCATTGATGGGCGGTGAAGAATTCGGTTTCGGCTCCATCGCCATGATTGCCGAAGGCTGTATTATGGCACGAATTTGCCACTTGAACACCTGCCCTGTAGGTGTTACTACTCAGAAAGAAGAACTACGCAAGCGGTTTACGGGAATACCGGAACAGGTTGTCAACTTCTTTTACTTCATCGCCGAAGAAGTGCGTAGTCTGCTAGCACGACTAGGTTATCGTTCATTATCAGAAATCATTGGACGTGCAGATTTGTTGAAACTGCGCCAAGAGGCAAAACTCAGCAAAACGCGATCGCTGAACTTAGACTGTTTACTTCAGTTGCCAGATACTAGAGAAAATCGTAGTTGGTTGGTGCATGAAGAAGTCCACAGCAACGGCGTAGTTTTGGATGACCACTTGCTTGCTGATTCTGACATTCAAGCTGCCATTCGCAACCAGTCTACTGTTACCAAGACTTACCCGATTGTGAATACTGACAGAACAGTAGGCACAAGATTAGCGGGAGCGATCGCTTCTCAATACGGTGACAGTGGCTTTGAAGGACAAATTAATCTCAACTTTACAGGTAGTGTTGGGCAAAGCTTTGGTGCGTTCAACCTTCCCGGTATAATTCTGAGCCTGGAAGGAGAAGCAAACGACTACGTAGGTAAAGGGATGCATGGTGGTGAAATCATCATCAAACCTCCAAGTGATGCTACCTATAACGCATCACAAAACGTGATAGTTGGCAATACTTGCCTCTATGGTGCTACTGGTGGCATGTTATTTGCCAACGGTTTAGCAGGGGAGCGTTTTGCTGTAAGAAACTCCAAAGCCATAGCAGTGATTGAAGGCGCTGGGGATCACTGCTGCGAATATATGACTGGTGGTGTGATTGTCGTCCTCGGTAAAGTAGGACGTAATGTCGCAGCTGGAATGACTGGTGGACTGGCATACTTCTTGGATGAAGACGACTCATTTGGTGAGTTAGTCAACCCGGAAATTGTCAAAATTCAGCGAGTGATTACAGAAGCAGGTGCAAAACAACTGCAAGAGTTAATCCAAACTCATGCAGAACGCACTGGTTCACCAAAGGCGAAGAAAATTCTGCAAAACTGGCAAGAATTCTTACCGAAATTCTGGCAATTGGTTCCACCTTCTGAAGCTGATAGTCTAGAAGCTAATCCTGAAAAAACAACTGAGTTCAGTTTAGTAACTACTCATTAGTAGCTGTAACCACTCTCATCCTCTGCCTTAAGCCATTCTCCTGTCGGAGAACCTGAATAAACAGGTACTGTGCGAAAACCCTTTGGATGCCCAAAGTAGTCGCCTGAATTTACTCTTTAAAAAGAGCGTAGAAAAAAATATTCTCCCTTTTTTAGGGAGAATATTCACCAACTGATTCACAACTGAACTTTGGACGGTCAATAGTTTTGGTAAAATTTCCTTGACTATGCGCCTATAATTGGCATTGAGTGCGTTAAGTAGCTGTTAATGCCGCCAAAAATGCCAAAAATCTGATGTGCCCAACCGTTAAATAAGTAGAATTACTTGTAAAATAGTCAAGCAGGCGAGAAATTTACCCACCACTAAAACCTTAGCGAGAAGGTAGTTTACAAGTTTCTGCTCTTCACACCATTCATTTGACATCCATACAATATGGAAGATAATTACCCTGAGCGCAAAATGTCTGAAGAAGAACGTTTTCAATCAGACTATTTTTCCTACTTTGAACAGCCAGAAAATGCTACCCGCTATACACTCTTCATTGATTTTTTAGAGGATGTTTTTAAAGAAAGGTCATTCTCTTTGTTGGATCTGGGCTGTGGGAATGGGGCTTTGCTCAAATATCTACCTTCTCAATGCGATTACGTTGGCGTAGATCACAGTGAATATGCTATTAAATACTGTTTAAACTTATACCCAAACAGAACCTTTTTGTGCGAAGACTTATGGGTATTTCTGCGTCAACTTGCTACAGAAAATAAAAAGTTTGATGCAGTGGTGCTATGCGGGATGATATATCATACCGTTGATAAGGAAAGCCAACAACACAAAGATGAGCAGGAAATTATTCAATTTTGTCTGGATAAGATAATAAGCCACAAAGGATACGTAGTGATAATTGTGGGACTTAATTATGGCAACCATCCAGATCATAATCTGTTTGTTCGAGCGGAATGGCTATACAAGTTAGTAGAAAAAATGCTGGAAACTGCGAAGGCAAACATTGTTTACGAAAATCTGTCCTTACAGATTGGCTTGGAAGAAAAAATTGCACAGCAAAAAGTGATTCCTGACTGGTTTGTTCAGGATAGCTCAACTGATTATTTGAGTAAGTTCGCGGGAACATATATGGCAAGTTGGACATTTATTGCCTCTCCCTCATGTGTAACAGGTTAAAAATAGTTGATAAAATTTGACTGCGATCGCAGGAATTATGCTTAACTAATCAAAAACTAGGTTTCTTTTACCGAGTTTTTTGTATACGATTTGTTGTCTCGAAATTCATCACCTGAAGGAATAAGCAATTATCCTTTGAAGGAAATGGAGAGATAAGAAAAATCTAAAAAATATGGCTCGATTGACTGTTATCCGTTGGCTAATTCTTGGCTTAAGCTGTCTATTTCTGCTTTCAGGTTGTAGTTTCACGAACGGTTCCACTGCTGGTAAAACACTGACGGTAGCAGTAGAACCTACGTTTCCACCTTTCGAGTTTCAATCTGGAACTAATGAGTTGCAGGGTTTTGACGTTGACTTGATGAATGCGATCGCACAATCTGCTGGCTTTCAAGTTAAGTACCAAAATATGCCCTTTGCTGGTATGATTCCCGCATTGCAGACGCAAACTGTAGATGCGGCAGTTGCAGCGATGACGATTACTGCCCAAAGAGCAAAGACAATTTCCTTCTCGCGTCCTTACTTCAAATCTGGTTTAGCGATCGCCACCCGCACAGACAATCAAAATATTACCAATTTCGATAGTCTTAAAAACAAGATTATTGGTGTGCAAATTGGAACCACCGGCGCACTCAAAGCTAAAAATCTTCCAGGATCTGAAATTCGTACTTTTAATGATTCACCCTTAACTCTTCAGGCATTAATCAACGGTAATGTCGATGCCGTTCTTAACGATCAAGTCGTTATCTTATACGGCATAAAGAGTGGCAACTTGAACCGACTCAAAGTAGTTAGCAGTCTGCTTACAGAAGAATTTTATGGTTTTCCCACACCCAAAGGATCGCCCAACCTAGACCTGATTAACCAAGGTCTGGCAACGGTGCTGAAAAATGGCACTTACGCCCAAATTTACCAAAAGTGGTTTGGTATTCAGCCGCCACAACTCCCAGAAAAATCGCCTATTGAAAATCAGACTAGCAAAAAAGGTGTATCTGAGCTATTTACCTCACTAAGTATTATTTTCAAGTCACTACCCGTTCTGCTGGGTGGGGCTTTGGTGACTCTTGAACTCACAACACTTTCAGTATTGCTGGGAATACTCGGTGGTTCACTGATTGGAATTGTTCGCCTTTCTCCTGCTTTGCCTTTGCGTTTTTGTGCCGGAGCATATGTGGATTTTTTCAGGGGAACGCCGTTGCTGGTGCAGATTTTTATGATTTACTTTGGGTTGCCTGCTTTAGCCCAAACTTTTGGTTTCACCTTCAATTTAAATCGTCTTGTGGCAGCGGTGATTGCATTAAGTCTCAATAGCGCTGCCTACATTGCGGAAATTGTCCGCGCAGGTATCCAATCAATTGAGCCGGGGCAAGCAGAAGCCTCCCAATCACTGGGCTTGAGTTCAGTGCAAACGATGCGCTATGTGATCTTTCCTCAAGCCCTGCGGCGGATGCTGCCACCCCTTGGCAATCAGTTCATTAGTCTGCTTAAAGACACTAGTTTAGTTGCTGTCATCGGCTTTGAAGAGTTGTTCCGCAAGGGGCAACTGATTGTAGCAGAAAGTTATCGCTCGTTTGAGATTTACGCCACTGTTGCCTTGGTTTATTTATTTCTGACGCTGCTTTTTTCCCAAGCCTTTAGTCGCTGGGAGCGATCGCTCAATCCTATTAAAAAACAGAGTAAGTGAAAAAGGATAGACAAGGGAGAGGTGTTTTACAACTCATTTAGGACTACTATAGATAAGCTGACTTTATTATTCATGCCTCTCCATCGCTAAGTTAAACCATCATCTAAATAACCAAGATTATTCAAATAACAGTTTAAGTTGATTTGTTCTTTAGTTTTGCATTAGTAACTAGTCTAAACTCCAGTTACAAATAATTCATTTTAACCAAAAAACATAATTTTATTTTTTAGCTAATTACTATTAATCAATTATTTTTAATTAAGAATTATTACTTTTTGTTAGTAAGTAACTTTTGGTCTGCATCTTCCATTTCTAAAAGTTCTGGAATAGTAACAAAGCGATAGCCTTGCTTTCTAAAGTGGCCAATAATTTCTGGTAAAGCTTGTATAGTTCTAGAACGGTTGCCACCACCATCGTGCATTAGCACAATACCACCAGGTTTGGAATCTTTAATCACGTTATTGATCAACTTTGGTACAGCTGGTAATTTGTAGTCTGTAGAGTCAGCTGACCACATCACTACAGCATACTTCTGTCCTTTAGCATAAGCAGCTAATCCATTGTGCATGATGCCACCAGGCGGTCGGAACAGATTTGTTTTAGCACCTGTAATTTGATAAATTAAGTCTGTTGTGCGATCAATTTCATAAGCTGCTGCTTGTTGATTAAAGAAGTGATACCAATGATGCCAAGTATGGTTGGCAATGACGTGACCTTGAGCAACAATTTGCTTTCCTATTTCTGGATAATTTTTTAGGTTCTGTCCAACGACAAAAAACGTCCCTTTGATATTATTTGATTTTAGAATATTTAGCACTTGCTCTGTGCTCTGAGGCCAAGGTCCATCATCAAAGGTGAGAGCAATCACTTTTTCACCCTGAGTGAGTTTTGCGGCTGCAATTATTGCCCCTTGAAAACGTGGTGGTATAGCGTAGGATAGTCCTTTTGTTTGTGCTTCTTGCTGCCAACTTGTAAGCATCGCCGCCTTTAATTTCTCAATGCGCTGCTGAGTTCCTACGTTTGCAGATACATCCTTTACATTTATACTTTGTCTACTTTGAGCCTCCGAAGCATTTGGCCTTAGAAGCATCATGAAAGCAACGCTAAAAACACCACCTAAGGCAAGCAACGCAATTAATATTCCTTCTGGCCACAAAAACGATTTATTGTTTTCCACCTCATAGCTCCTTCAAAAATCGAACCATCAACCTCGGTTATGACGGTACGTCATAGCATATTTTTTTAGATACCAGTTACTTTCTGGTAATCCTGAAAATTGGAATTAGGACTAACGGAAATTTAGAATCGAGAAGACAGACTATACCGCTTTAACTGAAATCTAGATGCTCTAGATTTGGACGAACGCTTATACAATACTTGGTACTATCTAATATCAACCCATTTACGAAAGGCAAGGTCTGCACTTCCACATTCTTACTGCTAGCTCTAAGAAGGAGCACAATTAGACAATTAATCACACCCCAAAATCCTTTTAATAGAGTTCTGAATTAGTTACTACCTTTCAGTTCACGGGTAAGGTAGCATTATCCTTTCAAGTTTTATAGCTTTACAAATAAGATGAGCTAAACTTTCGCACCTACAATTTGCACTTACTTTTTGCAGGTTGAAGTTTTTATCATCAGACTTCTGACAGTAAAGTTGTATAATTTACAACTTAATGAATTATTTGATTAACATCCAAAACTACTTACAAGGGACGAGGTATCTTTAAAACAAGAGTCTAGTAAACTATTAGTTCTATTCTTGATAAGATGTATTCTACTGCCTGTTGTGATTGCTTCCTTTTTAAGAATTTTAAGAAAAAGTTAAATTTCCAACTGACAGAATGTTACCTTGTACTTTCTCTGAAATAGACTGACGAAAATTGATTGAATATAGTTTCTCATTGTCAAAGGGCACTTATTCGTTAATTTAGATACTTTTGACTCATTCGGCAAAAATAATTTTATCGGCAGTTTAGTTCTATTTTTGATGCTCATACTTTAGTCTGTTAATATTTTTCTACATAATTAAGAAAATTTATATCTTAATTATATAGTACAATTTCATAGGCACTGTTACCGTGTAATTACGGAAAATAATCGCATATATAATAGGCAAATCGTTAGAATCGTAATAACCCAAGTTGCTAGTTATCAAAAAACGCATATTTTTAAGTACGTAATCGAAAAAGTTAGTATTTTTAAATACTAAAAATAAATATTTTTGTCAGATGTTAATACTATCCGAGGCACTAACTAGCAACTTACGTTAATAGTATGGCATCTATCTATAGAACCATTAAATCCAATATTATGTGTAATATTTTTTACTATTAACACTTAGTAGAATTAAACCTTTGTATTTAAAAGTACATTTGAATTTATAAGTTTATGTAATATAACTTAAGAATACACATCAAAATACATTTTCTTTTAACTCAGCCTCTAGTAAGACTGCCCTGTGCCTTTTTTCGGTAAAGGAAAGCAGATATTGTCAGACATGTGGTAGACTGCTTTGCGATCCAACGACCAATTTTCTGCTCAAAGAAAAAACCGACTGGCTGTATCGCTCTACCAATCGGTAACTAACTTTTTTAGTAGGAGAAAGCAAAACTGAAAATTATCTAATAACTTGCCTTATAATTGCAGCAATTAGAATTAGGATTTTTAATTATCTATCTAGTAATCCTAATCGTTAACTTATATTGCCTTAGACAGGTCATGCTTTATTTACAGTACTTTTGCTTGTCTTTGGTAAATGTGATAACTGTATTATTTAATATCTGTATGGGTTTATGCAGTACCCAGCTTGTTTACTAGTATACCTTTTGAGTCAAAATAATCAAGGTATTTGTCCCACTTCTGAAACTGGCTAGAAACTTTTATGATTCCTCACGAAAGTGATGCAAAACAAGAGCGTGCGTCGTTAAAAGTATGGCGTAGTTGGCAAGAAAATCTGATTTTAATTGCGATCGCATTGTGTTTGGCATTCCTGATCCGGACTTTTATCGCCGAACCCCGCTTTATACCTTCTGATTCGATGTTGCCTACCTTACATACTGGCGATCGCTTGGTAGTTGAAAAAATCTCTTACCATTTTCATCCTCCTATAACTGGGGATATTATTGTTTTTCAGCCACCCGCAGAACTACAACGTCGAGGATATCCCAAAGACCAAGCTTTCATCAAACGGGTTATTGGCAAGCCTGGTGAGGTTATTAGTGTTGCTTCTGGCAAAGTCTATCTTAACGGTCAACCCTTGACAGAAAACTACATCGCTGAACCCCCAAATCAACCATATCGACCAGTGAAAGTTCCAGAAGATGAGTTTTTTGTTATGGGCGATAACCGCAACGATAGCAATGACTCTCGCTATTGGGGCTTTTTACCTAGAAAAAATATCATTGGTCGAGCAACATTTCGCTTTTGGCCTCTTGATCGCATTGGGTTTATTTAATCAATTTTGGATTTTTCTTTCAATCTAAAATTCAAAATTGCTAAAGTTAGGAGTTATTTTAAGACTTCTAACTTTTAATTTAAAACCAATACAGTTCAGTTAAGCATTTCTCCCTTCTCTCTGTGTTCTCTGCGCCTCTGCGGTTCATTAAAAAAAATTGACTTTGATAAAGAGGTATAGCCTTAACTGAACCGTATTGAACTTAAAACCTTAAATAATACATTATCTGGGCGATCGCATCACCAGGTAACTCCAACCGCCGCTGGAAATCAGCTAGGTTACGGTAAAGCCCAACTGATTGCCGATTTTGAACTACTGCTTGTGCTAAAGACAAATCTATAAATGGAATTTGTGCTAACTTTTCAACTGTTGCTGTATTCGGATTGACTAAATGGGTCGGATTTTCTAAAGATTCGTGGTCATAATAAATAAAATTCAGCAGAGGCTTTAATGGCTCTAGCCGCGGCGCTGGTATAGCCAAAGCCGCAGCGATGTCTTCAATACAGTAAAATTTAACACCCGAACGCGAAAGTTCTACAAGCGATCGCGCTTGGTGAATTGACAAACCTGGTAAACGTAACCAATCATCTACAGTCGCTTGATTAGCATCAATGCGAATACCTAATTTTGCCGCTATCTGAATTTCTTCCCCAGATTGTAAACGATAGTAAGGATCGTTGAGGAGCTTGGCCCGGAGTTTTTGCAACCTTGAGTTTAAAGGTAGCCAGTTATTCATGATTGTCGCTTACCTTAAGAAATCTGGTCTAGCAATTGGCGGCGCTTTTGCTCAAACTCATACTCTGAAATCAGTCCATCCTGGCGCAGAGCATCTAATTCACGCATTGCGTCAGCGATCGCTCCTACCTGATTACTCACTCCCTGTAAGTTCCTTGCCGCTGACTTGCCTAGATTAAAATTACGATCAAAAGCTTCTTCGTCTTGGGCTAAATACCAAACTCCCTCAATGGCACTAGCTACCTTGGGGATAGGCGTCCAGGAAAGCAAAACATACAAAACACCCCACAGAGGCTGTCCCAAATAAAATTTATGCAATCCTGAAATTGTCAGCGTGCCAGAAAAAGCTAAAACAGCGGCAACGCTTCGGCTTTTGCGCTTAGTCAACATATTTATAATAAATCTACCATTACCACAGTTTCTACAACAAGATAACCATAAGCCATTCAAAATTCAAAATTGTTTGCGTAGCGTTTCGTAAAGCCTGCGGCATAGCAACTCTTAGAGACGCTCTTGCGTTCGCTTACTTAGGGCGGAGCCTTTTGTAGAGAAGAGAAGAAATACAACTCTGGTAATAATCATCGTAGCTATATTGCCAAATTTTTACTTACCAGTGATCATATAAATTTATTTTAGTCAACTACCGTGCCTTGCCCTTCAGTCCCACGCACAATTTAGTCTTTGAATAAAAAAGCTATGAGTATTGCGACTTTATTAAGTCGGTTTACACAGTGGAAAGCTTCTCAAGTCAAGTGTTGAAATTTCGGTAAAAAACCGTGCTAAAACCGAAGCTTCGTTATTAAATTACTCCTCTAGACTAAAATGATAAATAGAAGTAAAACTATTAAGCTACTGGGTCTGGGCGCTCAGTTTAATATAAGCAATATGGGATTCTTCGATTCCGAGATAGTTCAGCAAGAAGCAAAACAGCTGTTTGACAATTATCAAGCGCTGATCAAGCTTGGTAACGGCTACGGCAAATTTGACCGCGAGGGCAAAAAGGTGTTTATTGAGCAAATGGAAGCCATGATGGATCGGTATCGCATCTTTATGAAGCGCTTCGAGCTATCAGAAGATTTTATGGCACAAATGACAGTAGAGCAGATGAAAACCCAATTAGGTCAGTTTGGTGTCACTCCGCAACAAATGTTTGACCAAATGAACCTCACTTTAGAACGGATGAAAGCCGAGCTAGAAAAACAGGTTTAGTCAATTTTAGATTTTAGATTTTGGATTAATTGCCAATCCCTTCGGGTGATGCTCGTTCGCCCTTGGCGTCTCCCCTTGGGAGAAGACTCGCTAACAGCAGTCGCTCATGGGGGAGACCCCCAAGAACGCACTGCTTCACCAAAATCTAAGTTGCGCTGTCAGCGTACCAAAGGCGAGACCTAAAATCTCAAATTATTGTGACTTGGGGCGAGAAAACTGAGAAGTTGACTTAAAGTTTTCTACTGGTACATTCTTAAGTGCCTTCTGCATAAAATCTTTCCAGATGGGAGCGACCATAACACCACCTGTTGCATGGTCAGCTAATTGTTTGTTGTCGTCTCTCCCTACCCAGACAGCAGTTGTTAACTGTGGCACAGTACCAACAAACCAAATATCTTTTTCTGATGATGTTGTTCCCGTCTTCCCTGCGGCTGGGCGGCCTATAGCAGCACCTTTACCAGTACCTTCAGTAATTACCGATCGCATCACATCAATAATTGCCGCTGATGCCCAAGGATCGAGAACTAACTGAGGCTTGGGAGTATTGTCTAGCAAGACGTTACCACTACTATCGGTGACACGGGCAATTACAGTTGGTGGTGACTGCCAGCCATAATTAGCAAAGGTAGCATAGGCACTAGCCATTTCCAAAGGTGTGACACCAATTGCACCAAGAGGTAAGGAGCTAACAGGTTCCATCGGACTCATAATGCCCAAGGTACGGCAAGTTTCGATCACTCTATTCATCCCCACAGCCTTACCAACCTTGATTACAGGAATGTTGCGTGACTGAGCTATAGCTGTGCGGATTGGCATCGCTCCTCTAAAACTGCCATCATAATTTCTGGGAAAGTACCAACCGTTACCATCTCGATAGCTGACTGGAGCATCTACCACCGTTGAGTCTGGCCCATACTTACCAGTAGCGAAAGCAGTATAATATACAAACGGTTTAAAAGAAGATCCGGGCTGGCGTTGAGCTTGAGTTGCACGATTGAATTCACTGGTCTTAGGATCTATACCGCCCACCAGGGCTTTGATAAAATGTGTGCGTGGATCAATTGCCACCAGAGCCATTTGATTCTTAGATAATCCCTGCTCTAAAAGTGTTTTATGCCACTTGGTAATGGTTTCCTCTGCCATCATTTGGAAATTGGCGTCAACCGTAGTTTGCACCCGCATCCCGCCTTTGAGTAGTGTCTCACGCCCAAACTTTTTAGCCAATTCCTGCGCTACAGTATTGGTTACATAAGGTAGCGCACTACCTTGAAAGGATTTGATTTTACCAAGTTTGATTTCTTGCTTGAGTGCATTGTCGTACTCTGACTGGTTGATCCAGTTTAATTCCAGCATCCGTCCTAGCACTTCTTTTTGTTTCTGTTTTGCCAATTTCATGCTCACAAACGGGCTGAATTCTTCTGGTGCTTGGATCAAACCCGCCATCATTGCTGACTCACCCAAGGTTAAATATTCTGCTGACTTATTAAAGTAACTGCGGGCTGCCGTTTGTACACCATAATTGTTATGACCCCAATAAACTTGATTGAGGTACATTTCTAAAATTTGGTCTTTGGTGAGAATTTGCTCTAACCGGATTGCCAGCACCCCCTCCGCTAACTTCCGGGTAAAGGCACGCTTGTGAGACAAAAACAGGTTTTTTACCAATTGCATAGTAACAGTAGAGCCACCTTCTCGGACTCCACCTGCCACAGCGTTAACTACTACAGCCCGGCCAACACCAGTGGGGTTAATACCGTGGTGATCGTAGAAGTGGCTATCTTCACTTGCTAATACCGCCCGTTTTAAATTCGGGGAAATTCTATCCAAGGGTACGACTTCCCGGTTGGCTTCCCCGTGGATACTCGTTAAAAGTTTACCCTTAACGTCATAAATGTAAGTTGTTTCTGAGGGAAAGAAGTTACGAAGCTGTCTCACATCTGGCAAATTACGGAAACTAATGGCTAAACCAACCAGTCCTCCGGCTACAATGGAACTTGCCAGCATGGTGATTGAGAGGAGAGTACCGCCAGTTACCTGACCGACTCCTTTCAAAAACTCAAAACCTGATGAAGCCCGACGTTGTGGCTGTTTATCTTCAAAAGTCCTAGAAGACGACACGGCGATTTCACTTCCTCACTTGTAAAGTTAACTGTAATTGATTGGACGAAGCAAGGCGGTTAATTTTTTGCAATTATAGTAGTTTGGCAGATGAGAAAGCGGATAAATTGCAAGTGTTTATAACCAACTTAACTTCTAATGTACAAAACATAGCTAATAATGAATTTTCTAGTATGACGCAAGATTTGGCTTGGCTGCGTCGTGGTGTAGTAGAAGTTTTCCCACAACCAGTTGATGTTAACAGTGATCTAGAAAAGCGCTTGGTAACTACAAACCAACCTTTGAGAATCAAATTGGGGATTGACCCTACGGGTACTGATATTCATCTCGGTCATAGCATACCAGTACGGAAACTGCGAGCGTTTCAAGATGCAGGCCATATAGCAGTTCTGATTATTGGCGATTTTACAGCACGCATTGGTGATCCGACTGGGAAATCTGAAGTCCGCCGTCAGCTTACAGAAGCAGATGTAGCGCACAATGCTCAGACTTATCTTGACCAAGTACGTCCTATCTTGGATTTTGACACACCAGGAAGGTTAGAGGTGCGTTATAACTCCGAATGGCTCTCTGGGCTAAACTTAGAGAAAATTTTGGAGTTACTCTCCACGATGACGGTGGGGCAGATGTTGGCGAAGGAAGGATTTGCCGATCGCTATAGAAAAGAGAATCCGATTTTTATCCATGAGTTCCTATACCCGTTAATGCAAGGTTTTGATTCCGTTGCCGTTGAGGCAGATGTGGAATTGGGAGGGACTGATCAGAAATTTAACATTGCTGTAGGCAGAGATTTGCAGCGCCATTTTGGTCAAAAGCCCCAGTTTGGGATGCTGCTGCCAATTTTGATTGGCACGGATGGGGTGCAAAAAATGTCCAAGTCTTTAGGTAATTATATCGGCTTATCGGAACATCCGGGACAAAAGTATCAGAAGTTACAAGGAGTTCCAGATCATCTGCTGGAGCAGTATTTTGAACTGTTGACGGATTTACCTTTGGATAATCTGCCAGAAAATCCCCGCGATCGCCAAACACTTCTAGCATGGGAAGTTGTCAAACAGTACCACGGCGAAGCAGCAGCCCAAGAGGCAAAAGAAGCAGCCCAAAGCGGCGGCAAGGATGGTGCAGTTCCAGAATTTTCTCTAGTTGACGTGCAACAGTTTCCTACTAAGTTAGCGTATATTCTCAATGTCACTGGCTTATGCAAAAGTACAGGTGAAGGAAAGCGGAAAATTCAAGAAGGTGGCGTGCGCTTAGATGGCGATCGCATTACTGATGTTGATACTACTTTTGCTGATCCGGCTGAGTTACAAGGTAAGGTTTTACAAGTTGGGAAAAATAAGTTTGTGCGCTTAGTGCCCTAAATGGGGAATGGTAAACCAGAGATGAACGCAGAACGAAGAATTATTGTGCCTTTAGATGTGCCAGATGAAGAAAGTGCGATCGCTCTTATAGATCAACTTCCGCAAGTTAATTTCTGGAAAGTCGGTTTAGAGTTGTTTACCAGCACTGGCCCGAAAATCCTAGAAGAACTAAAGTCCCGCCAAAAGCGCATTTTCTTGGATTTAAAGTTTGATGATATCCCCAATACCGTTGCTGGTGCTTGCCGGAGTGCAGCTAGATACGGGGTGGATTTACTGACAATTCATGCTACTGCTGGTAGAGATGCCCTGAAAGCCGCAACTGAGGCGGCACAGGAAGGGGCTGCAAAAGCAGGTGTACAACCACCAAAGTTAATTGCTATTACTTTGCTAACGAGCATTTCTGCTAGGCAGTTGGCGTTTGATTTAAAAATACCTCTGGAATTGCCAGAATATGCTCTAGAAATGGCCCTGCTGGCTCAAGAATCTGGTTTGGATGGGGTAGTTTGTTCGCCCCAAGAAGTGGCACAACTACGGCAAACTTGTGGAGATGACTTTTTGCTAGTTTGTCCGGGGATTAGACCAACGTGGGCTGATATTGGTGATCAAAAGCGATCGCTCACCCCAGCACAAGCAATCATTGCTGGTGCAGATTATTTAGTGATTGGGCGTCCCATTACTACTGCTACTGAGCCGGAGTTAGCCTGGAAGAGGATTTCTGAGGAGTTAACCACGGTGGCATGAAGCTAAAAGTCAGTGAGAAACCGGGGGATAGGGTGCAGGGTGTAGCGCTCAAAAAGAAAAATTATAGTTGGTTTTTAGCTTGTGGCTTCTGGGTTTTAGGATCAAATAGCCTTGCTTACCCAGCGTTCTCGATAAACCTCACCCCTAAACCCTCTGCGCTAGCAGAAAAAGAAAATGTCAACGCTGCGGTTAAGTCTTTGTGTTCTGAGCAAAATTTAGAAACATTAACTATACAGCTACTGCAAGATTTACCTAGTTATACCAATCGCGTTAGTCAACGTGCCCGCCGCCTCAGTAGAAGCAGTGATGTTTACAGTTATATGCTAGTGGCAGGAAGACCTGAGTTTACTCCTCTGCCCCTTAACCTTGAAGAATATAGTGCAGATGCGAAAACTGCTGCATCAGGAGTTGAGCAAGTTTTCTTTACTACCTTAGAGCGACAGTACATAGGAAAGAAAGCGGTAGAATTGCAGGAATTCCACTGGCTGTTGTTGACTAAAACTAAAACTGGTTGGCGTCTAGTGATGATGTTTTCTCAAACTGGTTCCTATTCAGCACAGCAGCCACTATCTCCGCCACGCGATAGTAGTAACGGTACTGTTGCCCAAGCGGTTAATACTTGGTTACGCGATTGTCAAGCTGGAAGTGTACGTCAATAAAACCTAATTCAAAATCTTTGTAAATTAGGAGAACATTAAATAATGTCTAAAATACTCACTCAAATTCTCTATGAACAGGATTATCACTTGTGGTTAGAAACTACGTTGAAACAATTGCAAGAACGAAATTTAGAGCATCTTGATTGGGATCATTTGATTGAGGAGATTGAAAAGTTGGGTAATGAACAGAAACACAAGCTCGAAAGTTATTTACTGCAACTTCTCAAACATCTGCTTTTGTATCAACATTGGAGTCTTCCTGAATGTAAAAATCATTGGGAAGTTGAAATTGATAATTTTCGGGTGGAACTCAGAAAATTAACTAAATCTAAAAATATCTACAACTATCTGCTCACAGTGCTTGAAGAAGTTTACATTGATGCGCTCCGACAAGCAAAAAAGAAAAGTGGATTGAATTGTTTTCCGCAAACTTGTCCTTACAGCATTGAGCAAATTCTAAATGTGGATTATTTGCCAGCATTTATTTATTGATCAAGTGCATAAGTAAGAAAAAAAAGTAAGAAAAGTTTTGATGAACAAGCTCAAACGCTTCATTTATAAGAGTTTTAAGAGCCATTACTAAGAAATTGCTCTTGCACGCCCTAGCCCCTTGTTAAAGGTAGACAAACTGACGCCACCCTGTACTAGTCCCTTTTTTGACATGATTGCTGGGGTGAATGTAAAATCTAAAATCTAAAATCCAAAATTGATTGACCTAGATAGCTTGTATCAGTGGAATTACACATGTGTCTTTAGGAAGATATTCAGTAAATACAGCTGATAAATAGCTAAAAAAAGTAGACATTATTTAGAAATGAATGCTGGCTTGAATTTGAGCGTTGTAACTCCCGTTTTTTGGCGATAACATGGGAATAAGTTTATTTCAAGCTTCTCACACCACGTTTGGCGTCAGTTTTTTTATGGAGATTCAGTTAATCAACATCGGCTTTGGTAACATCGTGTCTGCCAACCGAGTAGTTGCCATTGTCAGTCCAGAGTCTGCTCCAATTAAACGGATTATTACCGATGCACGGGACAGAGGTCAACTGATTGATGCAACTTACGGTCGTCGAACTAGAGCTGTAATTATTACCGATTCCAGTCACATAATTCTGTCAGCGATTCAGCCGGAAACGGTAGCGAATCGTTTTGTGATTTCCCGCGATCATCAGACTGTAGATAATTAATTAGCAGTGGGTTATTCCCACTCTTCTTTGCATTATATCGGCAGTACCATGTGAATTATATAAGTTTTCTCTCACTCATGCTAGAAATTCATTAGTCAATAACGGACTTGGCCAGGAACACAAGACTAATGAATAATATCTATTGATTGATTCACAGGTTGAAGGGATGATACCAGTTTTACCCATCCACAGTAATGCTACTACCGAAGAATGCTTACATTTAGGCAGGTTGATTGTTTTAACTGGCCCCAGTGGGGTCGGTAAAGGTACTTTAATGCGATCGCTCCTACAACGTCATCCAGAACTATATTATTCTGTATCGGTGACGACTCGTTCTCCCCGTCGAGGGGAAATCGATGGCAAAAATTATTACTTTATCAGCCGTAATCAGTTTGAACAATTGGTGGCGGAAGGGGAATTTTTGGAATGGGCAGAATTTGCTGGTAACTATTACGGTACTTTGCGCGAATCTGTGCTTAACCAAATTAATTCCGGTAAGTTGGTGGTGCTGGAAATTGAGTTAGAAGGGGCAAGACAAATTCGTGCTTCCTTCCCCAGTGCCTTCAGCATTTTTATTTTACCGCCTTCCTTTGATGAATTGGAGAAACGAATACGCGATCGCGCCCAAGATTCTGAAGAAGCGATCGCCCGTCGTCTACTCCGCGCCCAAGTAGAAATTCAAGCCGTAGACGAATTTGATATTCAAATCGTTAATGACGATTTTGAAACTGCTTTAAATGATATTGAAGCGGTTTTGTTTAAATAAGTTAGGAGTAAAAAGTTAGGAATTTTAACTCCTAACTTCTAACCCCTAACTTCTAATTTCTAAATTAACCAAACAAACTTTGAATTGATGCTAGATTGCTAGTCAAAAAGTAAGCAACTACTGCACCACCAATACCACCAATCAAGAAAGAAAAGGCGAAGTCGTTCCAGCTTTCTTTAGAGTTAAAAGCATCTGTCGGAGGTTTGGGTACGGTAACACTAGGAAGTGCTTTGGGCGGACTGCTATTCGCATATAGGGATAGAGAACCGGTGAGGACAACAACCAACCCTATGGCTGCTAATAATCCAGCTAAGTTAGCATCAGATGTGTCCCGCAGTGGGCCCAATTTGGCAAAGGGGCCAAATATCCAGTAACCATGAGCCATGCCAACTTCTACTGCACGTCTACCAGGGCTAATACCTTGACGATAGGCAGGTAGGTTATTAATGAACCACTTGCTCAAGGGAGAAGCATTAACAGGGGTTTCTAGGTTGCCTAACTGTGGATCGCCTAATGCGGGAAAAACAACTTCCCGATTTCTGGGATCGCTGGGAAGATTCTTTGATGCATCTACTGCTTGTGCCATATTTTTATGTTCGCCTCTAAATTAAAATGGTGGCATTTTTATATTAATAATAATTGAGGCTAAAGATGCTTTTTGATAGGGAAGTTTAGAAAAATTAATTTAGCTGCTTTCAAAAGTATGAAACTCGTGATGCTGGGATCAGCTTACGAGTTTCATAGAACTATTTTGTTAATAGTTAGTAGTTACTAATTATTAGTTAATTGTCAACTAACAGCTAACAAAATTTTTTAATCTTGTCTTCAACTTATGGTAGTGGGTGGAAAAGTAGGTCAGGAAACCAGTTGTTAAATAAAATCAACAAAACGGCTGTAAAAATCAAATTCACAAAAAGTAAAACTGGTCCCAAGGATAGATATTTCACGAAATAATTCTGTTGCATGAATCATTCTCCTAAATAAATCAAAAGTGGCAGCAAGGGTTAGCGTGGCGAAATGGGGATTTCTGTATCTTTAGCTACTAATTCGCCAGACAGAAATTCTTTTATCGCTGCTACGGGCCAAGTAAAGCCTGAGAGCATAATTGGCAGTGCCAAAGGTACTTCAATGATTACTTCTTTCAATTCCACGTTGTTGCCTTCTTTCTTGATCGCTTGTAGGTAGGCACGACCTACCCAACCAATCCAACCAGCAATATATAGAAAGAGAATGCTGGGAATTAGGAAGTCACCAGCATGATCTAGACGACCATCAACAATCAAGTGGGGGTAACCCTCAGGACCACACAGTTCTTGAGAATAACGCTCAAATCGCTTTATCCCTGATTCCGGGTCACCTGTGGTATTACGAGCATTAGCTGCTAGCTGTTGAAAAGCGGGATTGTCCCTGCACGGTGTCAAATTAGCCCCTAAAGCTTTTGCTGGGGAGGCAAAATTGAACCAAAGACAAATCGCTAAAATCAAAGCAAACAATCGTCGCATGGAGTTGTTTCCTTTTACTACAAAACAAAAAGTTTTATGTACAAAACGAAGCGGCTTGTACAGTTGTTTATTTCCATAACTAGGAAGTCATCATACTCTTGGGTGGTAACCGAGTAAAGTTTAAGTAAATAAAAGTTAAAGCTTCTCAACCAAAATGGAGTGCTGAGTGCTGAGTCACCAGTGCCAAGGATAAAAATTGTTGTTGTAGGGTAGTAAAGAAGCAAGATTTTGTCTCTACTACTCAAGACTTAGGACTCAACACTTTCAATGGCAACCGTTTTAGCAATAGAAACCAGCTGTGATGAAACTGCCGTCGCAATTGTTAACAATCGTAAAGTTTGCAGTAGTATTGTAGCCTCGCAAATTTTAGTCCATCAGCAGTATGGCGGGGTAGTACCGGAAGTAGCATCTCGCCAGCACTTGGAAACAATAAATGTTGCGATCGCACAAGCCTTAGAGCAAGCCCAACTAGACTGGGAGAAAATTGACGCAATTGCTGCCACTTCTGCCCCAGGATTGGTAGGAGCGCTGTTGGTGGGGTTAACTGCTGCCAAAACCCTGGCGATGGTACACAACAAACCATTTTTGGGAGTTCATCACCTCGAAGGTCACATTTACGCAACTTATTTGAGCGAATCAAGTTTAAATCCCCCTTTCTTGAGTTTATTAGTTTCTGGCGGACATACAAGCTTGATTTATGTCAAAGGTTGTGGTAGGTACGAAACACTGGGACAAACCCGTGATGATGCTGCGGGTGAAGCCTTTGATAAGGTGGCACGATTGTTAAAGCTGGGTTATCCGGGTGGTCCAGTGATTGACAAGTTGGCACAACAGGGGAATTCCCAAGCCTTTAGCCTACCAGAAGGAAAAGTTTCTTTACCTGGTGGGGGATTTCATCGTTACGATACGAGTTTTAGTGGGTTAAAAACGGCTGTATTGCGTTTAGTACAGCAGTTAGAAAAAGATGGTGGACAAGTACCAGTGGCAGATGTAGCGGCTAGTTTTCAGGAAACCGTAGCGCGATCGCTAACCAAAAGAGCGATCGCCTGTGCCCTGGACTATGGTCTAGACACAATTGCTGTTGGTGGCGGTGTAGCAGCTAATAGCGGGTTGAGGAAAAATCTCCAAGCCGCCGCCGTTGAACATAACCTACGCGTCCTATTCCCACCTTTGAAATTCTGTACCGATAACGCCGCCATGATCGGCTGTGCCGCCGCTGACCATCTATCCTGTGGTCATACATCTCCCTTCACACTAAGCGTTGAGTCTAGGTTAGCGCTTACCCAAGTGATGAAGTTGTATCACCCGAAGTCGTAAGGGGCACAGGAGCAGGGGAAGAAATAACCAATGCCCAATACCTATTGACTATTGACTATTGACAATCGACCGGATGTGATCAGCGACTGCATCCGGCTGTTCCAACATAGCTAGGTGTCCGCAATCAGGAATTTCCAGAACATTGTCACCACAATATTGGAACAGTCTGTGAAAGCTAGCTAAATGGCGCACATACTTGGGTTCCATAACCTTGTCTTCGGCACCAGCCAAAAAATAAACTGGCTGCTTCAATTGGGATACTAGCTCAGGTAAACGATTGATTTCTTCTTCCGTTGTGGAGTCTAACAGACTTCCCAGAGATGCTTCTGGGTCAGCCACGACGAAATCAATCAGCCGCTGACGTGCCCAATAGCGCTCCAAAGGACGAGCCACAGTGGCTCTGGTAAAGAGCAAATCAATCAAAGGCACTTGGGACAACCAGCGCGGGCGGACTTGCAAAAATTTCTGACCCGCCGAGCGAAACTGCTCAAAAGCTTCTTTGAGGTAAATACCACCACCAGCGTTGATACAGATGACTCCCTTAACACATTCAGGTATTTGATCTGCTCCCCAGAGAGCGATCGTACCTCCCAAGGAGTGACCAATTAGCCAAGCACTGGTAATATTCAGCTGTTTCAAGAGAATTGCTAAATCCTGAGCATAGGCAACAGGAGTGTAAAGAGAATCGATTGGTGAGCTAACTGCACTACTGGAGATGGGCATCAGGCTCAGAGACGTTTGTGCCCGACTAAAATCGGTTTTTACCTGGGACTGGGATTCACCGAAACCCCGCAAATCATAGGACAGGCACTGCAAATCATCTGATAGGCGGGAAATCACAGGTTGCCAATACCCACGGCTATTGAGCCAACCGTGGATAAATACTAAAGCATGGGGGCAGGAAGTGGGAGCCGTTAGCTCGTATGCGTGTGGAACGCCCAAGATTTCGATAGTTGCCATACTTATATCGTACCCCTAAGGGCGGGTGCGACTAAATACGGAATGCGAAGAGTTAAAAGTTAAGAGTTAAGAGTGAGGAGTTGTTAATTTTTAACTCATAACTCATAATTCATAACTTTTTTCATTTACCCAGCAACCTCTGTCGCACCCCTTCAGCAATTTTGTGACCGAGATATTCAGGAATGAGGCTTTCATTCGGTCCTAACAAGTAAAGAATTAGGCGTGTACGTCCACGCCAAACCAATAAATTGGCATTGACTACCAGCAGGTCTTCCTGCCAGATGGCGTACATCACTTTGTAGAATAATCCTGGTTGATTATCGGCTTCAATCACTAGGGCAGGAAGATGAAAGACCGGATCGACATAGAACTCAGTTTGTACCTGCTCTAAGCCAGTGTCAAGATTGAATTCCACTGCCAGCATCTCTTCTACTTCAAACCGACCTCCCAAAGCCTCGCGAATGGCACGACAGACGTTTTCTGCGGTTTTCTCGGTCAAGGCTTTACTACCACGAGACACCAACAGTTTGATAAAAACTAACATTGGCGGACGGATCTGACCGTATAGACTCAGACCGTGGATAGTCAACCCATAAGCTGCTAGCACACCAAAAATATCGCTGAGGAGAAAAGACTGGTTGCGGTAAGCGAAATGCAGGGCACTTTTGCTACCTTCCGGTTTCAGCTCAATAACAGCGCGTCTAGTTTTATAGAGACGGTAGGCTAGGCGCAAATTTTGCAGTTGAATCTCACTGCTGACGAATTGCTCATAAAACTGGGGAAACGCTCGGTTAAAGCGCTTTAGGAGTTCCAGTGTCGAAGATTTTAAACCAGAAGCCATTGTTAAGGGTAAGACTCGCTTGCTTTCGTCACCTGGGGACTAGGGGCTGGATGTTGGGGGCTGGGGACTAGGGATTAAGGAAGAATTTTCCTAAATACTCAATCTCTTGTATACAATTCACTCCTAAGCTAACGTGCATTTAAGCTCTATACGAGCAATTGCCATGATTAGGTTTTTAGTTTTTGAATGAGTGAATTTTTAATTGGTTATATCCTTACCTTTTGGTGAATTTCTCCTAGCCTCTACAACAAAATGCTAAAGTTGAAAATGATTGGTGTGAAACACGCTCTAACTGGCTGTTACCATTGCAAATCCCGAAAACAACCGAAAAACTTTGAGTGTAAGGGGTAGTAAATGGGGGTAGCCATGTTAAATGTGAATCAACACTCCTGAGAGTGGAAACCAATTCAGTTATACTACCCGAACCACGTTGGCATGGGTTTTTGGAAAACTTGGTTTAGTACTCCTGAATCTGTAGCGACAAGTAGGACAAACCCCTTTGAAGAACATACAGTGGATGCTGCGGGCAACTCCAACCCCAGCAGCATTAGCGAAGCTTCTTTAAAGGAGGCTCGCATCGTCTTCAGCACGGAGCGAGATATTGACCTGTATGAGCTAGAAGAACTCTGTGATGCAGTTGGTTGGTCGCGTCGTCCTCTAAGAAAAGTGAAAAAAGCTATTGAGCATAGTTTTCTTGTCGCCTCAATGTGGCAGGTGAGAGGAAACCAAAAGCGGCTCATTGGTTTTGCCCGCGCTACCTCAGATCACGCGTTTAATGCCACTATTTGGGATGTGGTGGTTCACCCAGACTTTCAAAGTCAAGGACTGGGCAAGGCATTGATGAAATATGTTCTCAAAAAACTTAGGAGTGAAGAAATTAGTAATGTCACTCTCTTCGCCGACCCCCATGTTGTAGATTTCTACCGAACTATGGGGTTTATGGCTGATCCAGAAGGTATTAAAGGCATGTTCTGGTATCCTCACTAGCGCTCAATCAAAATAAAACCAGATTTGCCCAAGAAAATCAGGTATAGTGAAACTCTATTATTTTGATGTGGTTTTGCTTTTTTTCAGCCGACGAAGGCGCAAGTATATATCTTGTAAAACTAAGTCGGCAAAAAACCTTTATCAGTGTAAGGATGTAATCTTGAGCGTCTTTACAGAAAATAAAAGATATTAGACGTGAGGCGTGTTATCTGATATAATTAAATTAATACTTTTGGTAAAGCGCGATCGCTTTGGTGGGAAGTTAAAACTAAACCCCAAAAAGTAGATAAGTCTAACCGGGATGTAGCGCAGCTTGGTAGCGCGCCTGCTTTGGGAGCAGGATGCCGCAGGTTCAAATCCTGTCATCCCGATTTAATTAATATAGTTAACAGTTAGGGTGGATTAACTAGAGTTTTCTTGCTAAGATGTGCAATTAAATTCTACATTTTTAGGCAGAATATCAATCAGGCTGTTATGATGTTGGGTCTGCTATTAAAAGCCTAACAGGCAAATTTCATTTTTAAGCAGTAAGATGTTTTAGACACTGAGCTTTGTATAGATTTGAGAAAATATTAAAGCAAGCGCAGATGGAACGATTGATTAACTAATAGCGTCACCCGATATTAGAAAAAGCCGATAAAGTGGCATTTATCATCTCCAAGGTCGAGAGACAGAGAGACTTTTCACTATTTGAAAAGACATACATATAATATGCATCTACAGCATTTCGTGAGCAATAGCAAAGCGAAATCGAGAAAAACACAACTTTAGCAGAGTCAATTTGGGAAAACAATACTATACTATAGCAACCCTAAATAGTTGTGGAATATTGGATTTAGACAGTTGATGGTTAATACTTAACCTCAACACGCACAATGAATCTTTCACAACTGAAATAGATTGCTATATAACTAAAGCTAGTTGGTGCTGTGCAAATCCAACCATTTGTTTCATTTAATTGGATTATTGATGCGAGGAGCAGTCATGAAATCATTTATTCGCTTGGGCGCAACATTGGGTATAGCTGGCAGTGTATTTTTAGCGGGACTTTCAGGAATAGGCAATCTACCAGGAATAGGCAATCTAGAGGCGACGGCGTTGCCACAAGATCAGGTAGTGAAAACGCTCCAAGAAGTACCAATATTCACGCTCACCAATCCTAAAGGCGAATTCGTAGTTCTTTCGAGAAACAACGCATCCAAGCCTGTCTCTCAAGTGGGATTTTTTATTAGCAAGCAAGATGCTCAAAAATTCCTTGACAATCGGCTCAAAAAAGAAAACCCCCAGTTGGCAAGCACGCTACAGGTGAGACCTTTGTCCTTGGCAGACTACTATAAAATACTCCAAGAAAGCAAAAAGAAATCAGACTCTACAATTTATACTTTAGTACCGACGCAAGAACAAATAGCATCAGCAACTAGTATGCTGAATCAAAATGGGAAAAAAGGGCAGCAATTCAATGGTATTCCCTTATTTGTACCCAAATTTAAGAAAGATAATAGCTATTTGACCATTCCCGTCCCCAAAGGCAATGAGCGATTAATCCCATTCTTTTTTGAGAAAGAGCAAGCAGTGGCTCTGTTAGACCAATTCAAAAAAGCCGTGCCAAAGGAAGCAAACAACACTGAGATTCAGGTGGTGGATTTGTACGGTGTTATGGAGGCTCTCAATAGCAGCAACGATCCTGGTATAAATAAAATTCTTCTGTATCCATCAAGAGAGTCGATCAATTTTATTCGATCGCTTGCCCCGAATCAATCACCAGCTGCCAGAACTGCTGCGCCCGCTCCAAAAAAATAACGGATATGCACTCCAAGGTTGAGGCATGGGGGAGAAACATCTGATATCTGGTTTACAACTTTGGCAGTGGCGCAATACTGCTCAACAAGCAGCACGAGCCACTGATGTGCCACCAATGGAAGTAGATTGGCTGCTACAGGAGGTAGCTGGGTTAGACCGCTTGGCGCTGCGTTTGGAGTCTTTTAAAAACTGGCCGCAAATTCAGATGCAGTTGCCTTTAGAAGAGCTAGACCAGTTATGGCAAAAGCGATTAAATGACCGCTTACCAGTGCAGTATATTGCTGGAGTTACACCTTGGCGTCACTTTCAAATCGCGGTGTCGAGTGCGGTATTAATTCCCAGACCAGAAACAGAGTGCTTAATTGATTTAGTAGCAGCTGCTAGCGGTGTGTCAGGACATTGGGCGGATTTGGGGACTGGGAGTGGAGCGATCGCCGTAGGATTAGCAGATGTCTTGCCAAAAGCAACAATTCATGCTGTTGATTACAGTTTAGAAGCTCTGGCGATCGCTCAAGCCAACGCCTATAATTTGGGTTTTGCTGACCGGATTAAATTTTATCAAGGTTCCTGGTGGGAACCACTGGCATTTCTCAAAGGTCAGTTCAGTGGTATGGTATCTAATCCCCCTTACATACCCACCAGTACCTTACCGACTTTGCAACCAGAAGTAGTTAACCATGAACCACATCTAGCTTTGGATGGTGGTACTGATGGCTTAGATTGCATTCGCCATTTGATAGAAATTTCTCCCAGCTATTTGCAACCTGGTGGCGTGTGGTTAATTGAAATGATGGCAGGACAGGCGGATGCAGTCCGAGAACTTTTGCAAAATCAAGGTAGCTATTATAAAATTCAAATTCACGCTGATTTAGCTGGAATTGAACGCTTTGCCCTTGCTTATAAAAGTTAGGAGTAATGAGTTATAAGTTATAAAATTCCTCACTGCTAACTTTGTAAACATGACACAAGTTTCTCTAACAAACTTAATAGCTGGCGCACGCGCTGGTCTTTTGGTGAGCTTTCCTACGGATACTGTTCCTGCACTTGCAGCGATACCAGAAAAAGCAGGATTAATTTTTGTGGCGAAGCAACGCAGTCAAGACAAACCTTTGATTTTGATGGCTGCTAGTGCTGAAGATTTGTGGCTGTATGTTAAAGGTAATGAAAACGAGTATAAAGTTTGGCAAGAAATAGCAGGCAGATATTGGCCAGGAGGGCTGACATTAGTCTTACCAGCAAGTGATCACCTGCCAAAAGTTATGAACCCCATCGACCCGACAACAATTGGCATCCGAGTCCCAAACAGTGCGATCGCCCAAACTATTTTGGCGCAAACAGGCCCTCTTGCCACCACTAGCGCTAATTTTTCCGGTCAGCCACCTTTGCAAACGATGGCAGAAATTGAGGTTCAGTTTCCCCAGGTTCTGATAGCAACGACAGAATACCAGGGTGAAATACTAGGAGTGGGTGTACCTTCCACCGTTGCTAAATGGACAGGGATCAATTGGCAAATTTTGCGGCAAGGTGCGATAAAGTTAGAGATTTCAACTGATAACCAGATATAGGTAGCTATAATATTGTTTTCTTGATTTGAACAACAGAGATATAGCAAGGGACTGGGGACTGGGGACTAGGGACTGGGTGAAAAGCGTTTTTGTGTCAAAGTTTTATCATCTGTTAATGTCCTAACCACCTTGGCTGTTGCTATATCTGGAACTTTAGTTTGCCCTGTTGTGGTTAATTAATAACTTAATAATTGCTAAATTATGAATTGGAGCAACTGGATATATCTAGGAGCAGGACTAGCACTAGGTATAAGTTTTAATAGGTTATTTGCGCGATGGCTACGCCTAAAGCAGGCATCGTCAAAGGTTTCATTTAGCTCATCCCCACCAGCACCATTAGAGCAAGAGGATATGCCACCAGTATCGCAACAGCTACAGCAAACGCAGCTGGCATACCAAATGGCAAGGGAAATGGGCCAGTTTAAAGCTGGTTTTTTGGCGCGGACTACCCATGAATTGCGATCGCCCCTTAATGGTCTGATTGGCTTGCATCAGTTAATTTTGTCGGATTTGTGTGAAGACGCCGCTGAAGAGCGAGAATTTATCGCCCAAGCTCACGAGCGAACGCTGAAGCTACTCAAGCTGATGGATGAAATCCTCAACGTTGCTAGAACTGAACATGGTAGCAATAAATTAGATATTCACCCCAGACCATTAGCCCAAATTTTGGAAGAGGTTCATAACTTAACTTATATGCTGGCGGCAAATCGCAATTTTCCCTTGCAATTGTTACCCGCCAACCCAGAAATTTATGTTTTGGCAGATTACCTCTGGCTCCGCCAAATATTGATAAGTTTAATAGACATTGCGATTACTCAGATGCAGGAAGGCAGCATTTGTATTTCCAGCAGCACTCTGCCTACAAGTAATTTTGTTAACATTTGGCTGGATATACCAACCCATGCCATACCCTGGAGCGAGCCGATTGATTTGATCAAATCTGAAGAGCAGCCAACCCAGATTAACCAAAATAACGCTGCTCTTTCCCCTGGAATGAGGCTATTAATCAATCAGACTTTAGTGGAAGTTATGGGAGGAAAGTTAGAAATCCTGCCCTCGACCATTGTTAAGGAACCATCTGGGCAGGTTACCAGACTACAAATCTCTATCCCCCTAGTGATTCCTGAAGCTGATCTTCTGTAGCAGGAAGGAAAGCAAGGTTAGCTAGGTTGTATAGCACCATCGTAGTGGTTGTGTTGGGCTGGAAACCAATCTTTTCGTAAAACCCTTGCTGCTGAGTAGTCATCACATAAACACGCTCAACCCACCTGATGCGGGGATGACTCAAAACTGTTTTTACTAAATTGCTTCCCAACCCATTACTTTGATACTCTGGATGAATCACAACATCCCAAATCGTGGCACGATATATGCCATCAGATGTTGCTCTAGCAAAGCCAATTAGTCGATCGCCAACGCAGACGGAAATCACTGGCTCACTATTAGCAATAGCTATACCTAAATCTTCAATACTGCGGCCCTTTGCCCAGAAAGCTGAAACGTTTAACAGTTCTTGCAGTTGGTGAAGGTCAATTTCAGACTTGCGATCGCTAAATTGAATCTGAGACTCGTTCATATGGCATCCACTTTTGGCAGTATCTTTGTATAGTTAAGTCATATTTTGTGAGAAATTGCTGTACGTGTATATGTATATCCAACGAGAAAGAAAAATTAATTACAAACCCACTTCCACAGAGGATGAGTAGGCCCCTGCTGACGTATCCGATAAACTTGTTTTTCTAAACGTTGTTTTTCCTGCTGTGGTAGTCCGAGTAAGATATTTCGACTTTGCCAAACTAAAACAGCAGCAGTCATCCCAATACAAAAGGCTAAACCGAAGGTAGACAGTGGATGGTAGAAAAGTCCATATCGCACCGCTACCCAGGTAAAATATTGTTCCCACAGAGAAATTTCTGCACGTAGATTCCACAAGCTAACAGGCGCAATGGTAAGCCACAAACAACCGACAAACAGCCATCTTCCATATACTGTGAGTTTGTGTAGCCTTTGTACTTGTTGAATAAAGGATGCGTCATTCTCAAATTCTGGGTCAGTATTTAATGGTTCTTCAGGTTGATCCATAGGTGAATAAAATTGCAAAGCATAGATGAGCAATTCAAAATGCTTTAATCCAATTGTGAAATGCACACAAGTTTAACTATCCTGAGAACTGGCAGATGTATCAATTGGCTCTGCGTTCTCCACCAGCTGGTATTGACTCCTGCGCTCTCGCCACCAAGCGAGGAGAGAACCGGCAATGAAAATACTTGAATATGCACCCATTGTGAATCCAATAATTAAGGCAAGGGCGAAGTTTCTCAGGGTTTCGCCGCCAAATAGGAATAGGGAAAACAATGTTAGCAAAACGGTGAACGTGGTATTAATTGATCGCGTTAAAGTTTGATTGATTGCATCATCAACAACTTTGTCAATGTGATCGTTAGGATGTAGATTTAGTATTTCCCGGATGCGATCGTAGATGACCACGGTATCTGTCACCGAGAAACCAGTAATAGTCAAAATAGCAACGACGAAAAGGCTATCAACTTCAATACCTGCTACTAATCCCAAGATGGAGAAAGCACCCAGCGTAATCAAAACATCATGGAACAAGGCAATAATTGCGATTACGGCATAGTCCACCTGGAACCGCACACTCAAATAAATAACGATCCCAGCAAAGGAGACAACCAGAGCTAATAACCCTTGGGTAAATAACTGACGGCCAAGTGTTGGGCCAACAGTATCAATTTGAGTGGCTTTGGGGTTAAAGGCTCCAATTTTTTCACTCAAAGCTGTTTGCAACTGGGTGCGTTGCTCGACATCTAATGTCTTTGTGCGAATGGATATTCCCTGTTGATTTTTACCAACAACTTGGATGCTACTATTATTCAGCTTCTCGGCGTCAACTACTTCTCTGACATCAGAGATATTAATCGGTTGAGTACATTTGTCTGGTTGTGTACAATCGCGTTCAAATTGTAGTCGCGTACCACCAACAAAATCTAAACTGGGACGTAGCGGTGCCCCTAGTTGTTGCCAAGAAATCAGCATCGCCACGATGCTAATGATCATCAGGATGGCAGAAATTGCCCACCAAAGTCTCCGCTGTTTTACGACACTAAATTTCATGAACCTACCTCCGCACCAGACTTAATTGACGTTGAGAGATTGGGACAAAATAACTCTGGCTTACGCAACTTGGGAAATCCCAATGTTAAGAACAGCAGTGTGCGACTACAAGTAATGGCAGTAAACAAATTCACCCCTAACCCTAGCGCCAATGTCAAAGCAAAGCCTTTTACTAAACCTGCTCCTAACCAAAACAGGGCTGCACAAGAAATTAATGATGTGACATGACTATCTAAAATGCTAGACCAAGCTCGGTAGAATCCTGACTCTACAGAACGATATAAAGTTTTACCAGCACGTAGTTCTTCACGAGTGCGCTCAAAAATCAATACGTTAGCATCAACTGCCATGCCGATACTGAGGATAAACCCAGCAATACCGGGGAGAGTTAATGTAATGCCTAGCAAAGCGAAGGTGGTATAGGTCAATAGCGCATAGATAATCAAAGAAAAGTCGGCAATTAACCCTGGTAGTCGGTAGTAAACTAACATGAAAATCAATACTAACAGCAATCCGCCAATACCAGCGTAAATACTGCGTTGAATACTATCTTTACCTAATGTTGCTCCGACGGTACGGTTTTCAACTATTTCTACTGGTACGGGTAATGCCCCACCGCGTAGTTGCACGCCTAAATCATTGGCTTGTTGTGCGGTAAAACGTCCTGTAATTACAGCAGAGCCACCACTAATACCTGCGGCGGCAAATTCTATACCCACGGTAGGAGCGCTGATCAGTTCATTGTCTAGAAAAACACCAATACTACGCCCAGTACCGGCAAGATTTTTCGTCAAATTGGCAAACAGTTCACCACCCTTTTGGTCGAAGCGAATGCCAACATGCCAGTTGTTACCTTGAGTAGGTTCACCATAGGCATCCTTGAGGTATTTGCCAATTAGCGGTGGATTAGTGCTTTCAAACAATTGGGCGATCGCTTGATTATTTTTTTGTAAATCTTCTTGATTCTTAGCAATTGCTGCTTTGTCAGTACTCTTTCTTAATTCTTCTTGCTTGACTTTCAATTCGGATCTAGATGCTTGGAAAGCAAACAGTTGGGTTTCTGTATTCGGCTTTTGGCTACGAAATTCTAACTGCGCCGTCCCCCCTAGCACCCGTTCGGCTTGCTCTGGATCGTTGACCCCTGGCAATTGTACCAATATTTTATCTGAACTGACTGTTTGGATGACTGGCTCAGAAACACCCAGACCATTAATCCGACCTTCGACAACTTTCTTCACACCTTCCAATTCTCGTTCGGTGATTTTGGGAATTTCCGGTGATGGTTTCACCTGAATTGTTAGCTGTGAGCCTCCGCGCAAGTCCAGTCCAAGGGGTATCGGAATTGTGGCAATCACCGTAATCGCGGCGATTATCAGGACTAAAATTAAAATTAATAGCGATCGCTGTCTTTGCATACCATAACTCGCATCTGACAAACGCTATAATAGCGTTCTTTTGTAGAGTTAGGGCATTGGGCATTGGGCATTGGGGATCGGGGATTGGGCATTGGGTATTGGAAAACTTTTCCCCAGTCCCCAGTCCCCAGTCCCCAGTCCCCAGTCCCTAAACTCGCAACGCCACCATTTTTTCCACAGCTTCTACTATTTGCTCTGGTTGGATGATTGTTAGTCGTTCCAGATTGCCGTTGTAAGGTGTGGGGATATCTTGGGAAGAAAGTCGTAGTACTGGCGCATCCAATTCATCAAATAAGCGATCGTTTATTGAAGCGATGACTTCTGCTCCAATACCCGCAGTTCGCATCGATTCTTCCACAACAATGACTTTATGGGTTTTACGTATTGATGCACCAATGGTATCAAAATCTAATGGTTTGAGGGATATTAAATCGATAACTTCTGGATCGTATCCTTGTTTCTCAAGAGTTTTTACGGCTTGCAGCACATGATGGCGCATCCGCGAGTAAGTAATAATTGTTACGTCTTTCCCTTGACGCACAATTTCTGCTTTATCTAAGGGGAGTAGGTATTCTTCTTCTGGTAAATCTTCTTTCAGGTTGTAAAGCAGAACGTGTTCAAAGAACAACACAGGGTTATCATCGCGGATAGCAGATTTTAGTAGTCCTTTGGCGTTTCTCGGTGTGGAGCAGGCAACAATCTTCAACCCTGGCACAGCTTGGAAGTAAGTTTCTAATCGCTGGGAATGTTCTGCTCCTAGCTGTCTTCCCACACCTCCAGGGCCACGAATTACCATCGGAATTTTAAAGTTACCGCCAGAAGTATAGCGCAGCATCCCAGCATTATTGGATATTTGGTTGAAGGCGAGTAGTAAAAAGCCCATATTCATACCTTCGATTATGGGACGCAACCCAGTCATCGCTGCTCCCACTGCCATACCAGTAAAGCTGTTTTCAGCAATAGGCGTGTCTAGAATGCGGAGTTCGCCATATTTTTGGTACAGGTCTTTGGTAACTTTATAGGAACCGCCGTAGTGTCCGACATCTTCACCGAGAACAAATACGCTGGAGTCACGCGCCATTTCTTCATCAATGGCTTCCCGTAAGGCGTTGAAGAATAGTGTTTCTGCCATTTAGACCTTTTAGCATGATTATGGTTTTAGAATTTTATCGTGCTGCTGTCGCAAATACGGTGAGCGATCGCACTAGTTAGAGATTGGTTTTTTAAACGAGCTGCCCCAAGCATAGAGCGAGTAATTGCCATAACTATATCAAAGCTATTTAATTTAGATTTTAGAGGTTTTATGAGCGATCGCCTTATCCTCTGGGAAATGCGGCTGATTTTTTTATGTAATAACACGTAAAAAAATCTATAAAATGTATTAATAAAATTTCATTTGAAAGATACCAACTTAACTGAAGTTACACCAGAGACAAAAATTTGTTGTAGCAATAATTTAAATATGCCTGCTGTAGAACAATTGAAAACAACGCTTGCGATCGCTGTCCCCATAACACCCACTCGAAAGCTTTTTGACGATATACTCTCCAAAGTTGCGTAGGCTAGCAAAAACCGCAAGCATCGCAATAGCCATAAACAAAAAATCTCACACCCAGACACCAAAACACAACTTTGCATCTTTACGCCTCTGTGTGAGATTTCCCTCTAAATTAGTATTCAATATGCCTAGCCTACTTTAACCATCGCGCCGCATCTTTGGCATGATAAGTCAAAATCAAATCTGCACCAGCCCGTTTAAATCCAGTTAAAGTTTCCATAACCACCCGCTCTTCATCAATCCAACCATTGAGAGCCGCAGCTTTCACCATCGCATACTCACCAGAAACATTGTAAGCCGCAACTGGTAAGTTACTCGCTTCCTTCACCCGCCAGATAATGTCCATGTATGCCAAAGCTGGCTTAACCATGAGCATATCAGCACCTTCAGCGATATCCAATTCAATCTCTTTAATTGCTTCACGCGCGTTACCTGGGTCCATTTGATAAGTTCTTCTGTCCCCAAATTGCGGTGTCGAGTCTGCTGCATCCCGAAACGGGCCATAATAACCCGAAGCATACTTAGCAGCATAAGACAAAATCGGCGTATCTTGAAATCCGGCTTCATCCAAACCCTGACGAATTGCCTGCACAAAGCCATCCATCATTCCAGAAGGCGCAATGATATCGGCACCAGCTTTCGCTTGAGAGACTGCTGTTTTTTTCAACAATTCCAGAGTTGGATCATTTAAAACTCGTCCTGTTAAATCACCAGTTTGTAAATAACCACAATGACCGTGACTGGTGTACTCACACAAACAAGTATCAGCAATTACAATCAAATCTGGCACTGCTGCTTTTACTGCCGTCGCTGCTTTTTGGACAATACCACAATCATGCCAAGCGCCAGTGGCATCCACATCTTTATCAGCTGGAATACCAAATAGAATAATCGAAGGAATTCCTAAGTCGTAAACTTCTTTTGCTTCTTCGACAATTTTATCTACCGAAAGTTGGTAGACTCCGGGCATCGATTTCACCTCATTAGCGATTCCCTCACCTGGTACAGCAAATAGTGGGTAAATTAAATCGCTTGTTGTCAAAACAGTTTCACGAACCATCCGGCGCAGTTGGGGATGGGTACGCAGACGACGGGGGCGATGTATAGGAAACATAAAATTTTATGATGAAAAACAACGCAAATGGACACAAAATAAAGCGTCACAAAAGCAGGCTAAAACTTTCCTGCCGTCAGACAGACTACAAACAGTGCTTAACTGTCCTTTGCCCTACTCTTAATCAAACTGTAGGGCAATTTTGTATTTTACAGCTTGCTTGCATTTATCCGACGGACTAGAAAAAAAACAACATAGTAAGCAATTCACGCATTCACGCATTCAAAATGGTAATACCCTCTGTTGGTAAAAATCTTGGCGATCGCGTTTGTGCAAACTCAAGCCACAACAGCTTAATGGAAAATAACTCACAATTACCAATGCCCAATATTAATTTCTGCTAAATAAATCGGAAAATGTAGGGATAACGGAAGGGTATATCAGGATTGCTGAAAACTCCGACGAGCGCCCAAATTGTTAATCCCCAATGCAATAGATATCCCAGACCGGCTAGTGGCCCCAGCAATAATAGAGGTAACACTAACCAACCGAATAGAAAAAACAGCGCTCCCAGAATTCCTCCATAAAGCCAGACATTAAAATGGAAATTGATGGATTCTTTGGCGTTTTCTTTAACAACAGGATCATCAGATACGAGCAGTATGGCAATAGGTATACCTACAGATATCACCGTTGTGCTGAAAAAAATCGCTCCATGAGACAAGGCAGATAGAAGCTTTCGCTTGTCTGTGTCGTACATTCCTTTCTCCTATTTAGTTAGCTTGTTGATTATATTACGACCCTATCACGAGCATCGTTGTCTTAAGATTAAAAGACTTGCCAGAGTCGAAAAAAATTAAGTTAAGTTACAAACAAATACAATTATGTCAATTGAACTTCAGTCTGAACTTCTTCAAGCGGTTGAACTTCGCCGCAACTTTGCGATTATATCTCACCCGGATGCAGGTAAAACTACACTAACAGAAAAGCTACTCCTGTACGGAGGTGCAATTCACGAAGCTGGCGCGGTCAAAGCGCGACGGGCACAGCGTAAGGCGACCTCTGACTGGATGGCGATGGAACAACAACGGGGTATTTCCATTACCTCCACAGTGTTGCAATTTGAATACCAGAATTGTCAAATAAATTTATTAGACACCCCTGGACACCAAGACTTCAGTGAAGATACTTATCGCACCCTCGCCGCTGCCGATAATGCAGTGATGCTGATTGATGCAGCAAAAGGTTTGGAACCCCAAACCCGCAAATTGTTTGAAGTTTGTAAGTTGCGGGGTATCCCGATCTTTACATTTGTCAACAAGCTCGATCGCCCAGGAAGGGAACCTCTAGAACTGTTGGATGAAATTGAGCAAGAACTGGGATTGCAAACCTATGCGGTAAACTGGCCAATTGGTATGGGCGATCGCTTTAAAGGTGTTTTTGACCGACACATGCAACAAATTCACCTGTTTGAACGCAGCGCCCACGGCAGCCGAGAAGCCCTTGATACAATAGTGGAATTAGGTGATCCGAGAATAGAAGAGCAGCTAGAACAAGACCTCTACTACCAACTGAAAAATGATTTAGAACTGTTAGAAGGTGTTGGCCCAGAGCTAGATTTGCAGTTGGTACACCAAGGCAAAATGACGCCAGTGTTCTTTGGTAGCGCCATGACTAACTTCGGGGTAGAATTATTCCTCAAGTACTTCCTCGACTATGCCCTCAAACCCGGTTCTCACTACAGCAGTGTTGGCGAAGTTCTCCCTACATACCCGGAGTTTTCGGGATTTGTCTTCAAACTACAAGCGAATATGGACCCGAAGCACCGCGATCGCGTCGCATTTATCCGGGTATGCACTGGTAAGTTTGAAAAAGATATGATGGTGAATCACGCCCGCATTGGTAAACTCATCCGTCTGTCTCGCCCGCAAAAACTTTTTGCCCAAGAGCGGGAATCGATTGATGTGGCTTATCCTGGCGATGTGATCGGTTTGAACAATCCCGGTGTTTTTGCGATCGGGGATACAATTTACACGGGACAAAAGCTCGAATATGAGGGGATTCCGTATTTCTCGCCGGAACTGTTTGCGACTCTCAGGAATCCCAACCCCTCGAAGTCTAAACAATTCCAAAAAGGCGTTGCGGAATTGCGAGAAGAAGGTGCTGTGCAGATTATGTATTCAACTGATGAAGCCAAGCGCGATCCAATTTTGGCGGCGGTGGGTCAGTTGCAATTCGAGGTGGTACAGTTTCGCTTACAAAACGAGTATGGTGTAGAAACCTTACTAGAGGTATTGCCCTACAGTGTCGCCCGTTGGGTTGAGGGTGGTTGGGAAGCATTAGAAAAAGTGGGACGGATATTCAATACCACTACAGTTAAAGACAGTATGGGACGCCCAGTGTTGCTATTCCGCAATGAATGGAATTGCCAACAGTTATTGGGCGACCATCCAGAGTTAAAATTAAGCGCGATTGCCCCAGTATTTTCTAGTCAACAACCAGTGGAGGAATGAAGAAGAATACAGAATTCAGAATCCAGAATTCAGAATTAGTCTTACATAGGACTTACGCACACTCTACGAATTCTCGGCGCTCTTGGCGTCTTGGCGGTTCGATAAATTAAGCTTTTTGGTAATTTTTGCGTAAGTCCTATTACAGAAGACCCAACTGAATTCTCATGACTGATGCCTTTATTCAATCTTGATCATTCACTTGACTACGAATTTTAGATTTTAGATTTTAGATTTTTTGGTTCATATCTCGATGCCACTTGCTTTATGCCGGGGAACCCGTCCACCGCAGTGGCTCCCCCTAGTGGGCGGAACAAATCCAAAATCCTCAATTTAAAATCCTCAAGCCTTGTAACCTTGTGGTCGGGGTTAATCCAAAATCCAAAATCCAAAATCCAAAATTGGTTGACAAGCAAAACTTGGGCGCGGTTGAGTTCCACGGCATCCGAGGTTCGCGCTTTTGCACAAACGTGGATCACCTAGAAGAGATTGGAGTGCCAGAATTTGTATGCCTTCACATGCCAAATCGTCTTTGGAGGCTGGTTTAGTTGCCCTCAAGCAAGGAAATTACCAAACAGCGATCGCTCAACTAGAACCTATTGCTAGCAGCCAAAATCATGCTACTGCTAGCTTACAAGCCCAGGTTGGTTTAGTGATGGCTTATGCTCGCTGTGGCGAAGTTTCCAAAGCGATCGCTATTTCCCAGAATCTCATTGAGAGTAACAATCCGCAAGTTCAAGAGTGGGCAACACGCGCTCTCGAACACCTGACAAAACGTAAAAAACCTGATCAAGAATCAAAAAATGTCGAAACTGGATTTGTTGCCTTTGAGAATTCAACCCCAGATTCTCCTCCAGTTACTCCCCCGGTAACTTTTACATTAGAGGAAAAGCCAGAAGATCAAGTAATCGAAGCCAAGAGCGACGATACCCCCCCGATGGTGCCACTAGGTAGACTCAAAGCTACAGTAGCGACACCACTACCTCCACCAACTGCACCCCTAAACGGTTTCATGGGTTCCGTTACCCGCACCCAAGCCAAATTATTCGGCGTTATTTATTGGCGGCAAGCTCAACGCGCCAGAGCATGGCAACCTCTACGTAAACCGAAATTAATTCCCTTGCGGTTGCTAGCAGCAGGAACATTCATCGCCCTATTTTGGGTGATGCGAGAAATCCTCAAGTTAGCACTGGGATTCATCAACCTGACTTTAGTCAAACTGCCCTATGTGGAGCCTGTACAACTTTTATACCGTGACCCTACCCAATTGTTGCTAGTAGTATTGGTGATTTTGATCGCAGTATCACCTTGGTTGCTGGATCTGCTACTGGCGAACTTGTATGGTCAACGAGAATTTTCCAAGGATGTATTGAATGCCCATAGCCGCGAAGCCGTTCGGGTGCTACAACGTTGTTGCCAACAGCGGCACTGGCCCTTACCCAAACTGCGGATTTTACCAATGGCTGCACCAATTATCCTCACATACGGTAGTTTACCACGTAATGCCAGGATTGTTGTGAGTCAAGGGCTATTAGAGCAACTGGCAGATGATGAAATTGCCACTATCTACGCCACGCAGCTAGGGCATATTGCTCACTGGGATTTTGCTGTGATGTCTTTGTTGCTGCTGGTGACACTACCAACTCATAAGCTATATCAGCAAATGTCGCAGTGGGGAGACAAAATATCAGGGATTTGGCGCTGGCCGATGACAATTCTGGCTAGTCTGATTTATGGAGTTTGGTGTTTGCTGACTGGAACTGCATTGTGGTTGTCGCGGTTGCGGCTCTATTATAGCGATCGCGTCGCCGCTGAAATTACTGGTAATCCCAATGCCCTGATTCGCGCTTTACTCAAAATTGCCATTGGAATTGCAGCTGATATTGAAAAACAAGAACACACCAGTTGGCAACTAGAAAGCTTAAATCTCTTGACACCAGTAAGTCACCAACAAAGCCTGTCTTTAGGCACTATTGCCAGCAATCTATCTTTTGAATCCTTTTTGAAGTGGGATACTGCCAATCCCTATCGCCAATGGTTTACAATTAACAATAGCCATCCGCTGATGGGCGATCGCATCGAACGCCTCTGCAAAATAGCCCGTCACTGGCATCTAGACACCGAACTACATTTTCCTAGTGAACCATCAAAGGTTAAGCGTCAGTCTTTCTTATTACAAATCGCTCCCTGGTTAGGAATTCCTCTAGGGGTTGTGTTTGCAGCTTTGGTCTGGCTAACGTGGCAACTAGCATTCGCACTCAAGTTTTTAAATCTAAAGTGGATATATGAAGATTGGTCTTTCATTACAGGCTGCCTTCTAATTGGCTTTAGCATCGGTACGGTGATGCGGATTAATTCTTTTTTCCCCGATATTAAACCTGCCACTGTGCAAACTGACTGCCTACCTAACCTCTTAGCTGACCCTTGTGCCCTACCGATTGACAGTATCAGCGTGCGGATTGTGGGTAAACTATTAGGTCGTCAAGGCACCAGCAACTCCCTAGCGCAAGATTTAATCCTCCAATCCAGTGCAGGTTTAGTGAAGTTACACCACGTTTCTTGGCTAGGACAGTCAGTCAATCACCAGGATCTGATCGGTCGGCAAATTATCGTCACAGGTTGGTTCCGACGAGGAGCAACACCTTGGATCGATATCCAAACCCTGGAAACTCAAAGTGGTAAGACCATTCATAGCCCTCATCCCATTTGGTCTATTTTTTTGGCTGTTGCAGCACAGGCTTGGGGCGCATACGTTTTTCTCAGTGGTTAGTCAATGGTCAGATTTCTCAGTGGTTAGTCAATGGTCAGAAGAAAATAAACAACTGACGAAGGACAAACCGAAATGTAAACAAAAATTGCAGGTTTTCCGAAAAAGTGTTACATTTATTTACACAAACAATAGCAACCGACATAACTCAGCATTACAGCTTAGTTATGTCGGTTGCTTTTTCCCCACTCTATACCTTTTTATCCTCCCAACACAGCAGGAAATTAACCAGCCACTGGCTGGTTTTTGTTTCAAAATATTCTCCCTTGAATAAAAAAATGGGTTTTATGTTATGTTACGATGCAATAATACTAACGTCGCAAAAGTATGCGCTAAACTAGCTACGTAGAAAATACCGTGGTAATGTAAGGGATGGTATTTGATTCTGCAAAAAAGGCATGGAAGAAAGCGTGTACTTTAGCAGGCACTAGGCTATTAAATTTACAATTCTTAGAATTAAGGTGTTATTAGCTCACAATAGTTTGAGCCTTTGGATTAAACAAGCTTGATCCCGACGAAAAACTGTATTGTATAGGTTGACAGTTTCGAGCAAAAAAATTGGTTGATGGCAGTCTTTGTCAATAGCATCTATTTAAAAGCCAAAGCCAAGTGATTGTTTTCTCGCCTTGCCATGTTCATTTAACTCTGGAGGTATAGTTCATGCCCGTTCGCCTATATATAGGTAATTTGCCTAAAGAAGAAATAGATCGTCAAGATCTGCAAGCAGTTTTTGCAGCAGAAGGTGATGCTGTAACTACTAAATTAATTAAAGACCGCAAAACTGGCAAATGCCGTGGTTTCGGTTTTCTTACCGTCAACAACGACGAGCAAGCTGACGAAATCATCGAAAAGTATAATGGTCAGATGTTCAAAGACACTCCCATTAAGTTAGAGAAGGCATTACCTCGGACAAAGGGTGAGGAGGGCGAGGAGCAAGCTCCTAAAGCAGTTACTCTTCCTACTACGAGTACCCCCATTCCTAGCGTTAATAGAGAAGGTAGAGAAGGTAGCCGTCGTGAGAAAGGTTCTAAGAAGCCTCGTCGTGGCGGCGGTGGCGGAGCTTCTCGTGAAAGTACCACCACAACTACAGATTCAGACGCTATTCGTCCAGATCCTCGTTGGGCTTCAGAATTAGAAAAGCTGAAGCAGATGCTAGCTGCACAAACTACAAATTAATCCCTAAGGGAGAGAAATTAAAAATTAAAAATCAGAATTTTTTTTGATTTTTAATTTTTAATTATTGATTATTACCTAGCTGCTTAGTTAAAAGCTACTTGCAGCTAATTTTGTAAGCATGTAGTTTACCGCCGTAGGCATCGCATAGTAAAATCAAACGACACATAAATTTCACTTATTTCTCATACTTACGTAATAGCAATAAGTCTATACTGATACAACAGTAACTTCTATAGAGTTACTGTCAAAACCTGCTTATAAAAAAATTAAGTTTTTGTGATTAAGTGCATTCAAAAACCTGACCGAAGTGAATGCGATCGCAGTAATTATCTGGATTTTACGAGTTATAGTCAGTAATAGCTAGCTTCACACTGCCAAGTGAACGGTCAGCGCGTAGGCGCAGCCCGTCGTAGGCATCGCTCGAAAGATAATTTACACTCAAAGTGATACCGATCATTTGCAGCTTCTGTTATGTCCTCAACTCTAGATTCTTTGCCACCTGCGCTCGCTAAAATTGTCCAGCGCTTTCAACGCGCTTCCGAACCGAAGCGACGCTATGAACAGTTAATCTGGTATGCTCAGAAGCTCAATGAGTTTCCAGAAGCTGAAAAATTACCCGAAAATAAAGTTCCTGGTTGCGTGTCTCAAGTTTATATCATAGCAGCTTTGAATGATGGGAAAGTTGTGTTTCAGGGCGATTCCGATTCCCAGTTAACCAAAGGATTAGTAGGGCTTCTGGTTGAAGGATTGGATGGACTAACGCCAAGTGAGATTGTCCAACTTACTCCAGATTTTATTCAAGAAACAGGTTTAAATGTTAGCCTGACACCTTCCCGTGCTAATGGGTTTTACAACATTTTTAAAACCATGCAAAAAAAAGCATTGGAATCTAAAATTGGTCATTAATCATTAGTAGACCTCTTGCATAAGTCCAATAGACCCCCCTTAATCCGCCCGATATATTGGAGGGAAACTTGAAATATTGCCCCCTCCCCAACACATACGGGGAGGGGTGATTCAAGGATTTTTGCAAGAGGTCAAGTCATTAGTCATTGGTCATTAGCAAAGGACAAATGACTAATGACAAATAAGGTACAACTACCAAAATTTAGTCTAATGTCAACAAATTTATTATCTACCTCTGCTGCTATTGGCTTTGGTGGAGTAGTTCAAGAATATCTCTGGAATTGGGAAAATCAGCAATTGCGCGTTGTTTATGAAACCCTCGGTAAAGGTTCACCGCTCTTGCTACTACCATCTTTCAGCACTGTTTCGACGCGCTTGGAAATGGGCGAACTAGCCAGGTTACTAGCTCCCAATTTTCAAGTTGTAGCCGTAGACTGGCCTGGATTTGGACAATCTTCTCGCCCTAGTTTGAATTACCGACCGGAAATATATCAGCAATTTCTAGAAGATTTTGTCAAAGCTGTTTTTAATAATCCCATTACTGTGGTGGCGGCTGGTCATGCTGCTAGTTACGTTTTACAATTAGCTGTGAAACAGCCTGCTACTTTCTCAAAAATTTTATTGTTAGCTCCTACCTGGCGTGGGCCTTTGCCGACAATGGGGGCAAGTCAGCAAATAGCTGGTATGGTGAGAGGATTGGTGCGATCGCCTATACTTGGTCAAGCTCTCTACAAACTCAACACTACTCAATCTTTCTTAAGTTTTATGTACCGCCGTCATGTGTTTACTGACGCGGCGAAAATTACACCCAGTTTCATTGAGAAGAAATGGCACACGACTCAACAACCAGGAGCGCGATTTGCATCTGCTGCCTTTGTAACTGGTAATCTTGATGCTGTACACGAACAATCTGATTTTTTGGAACTTGTACAGTCTTTAACCGTACCTCTCATGGTAGTAATTGGAGAATCCAGTCCCCCTAAATCACGAGAAGAAATGAACGCTTTGGCAGCCTTACCAAAAGTAAGAAGCGTTGTCATTCCTGGTTCTCTGGGACTACATGAAGAATACCCAACAGTTGTTTTAGAAGCAGTTCAAGATTTTTTGTTATCCCCAGAAAATTAAATCTTCACACCAAGACGCAAAGAATCATTTTGCACCTTGGTGCGAGATTAAGATTTAAGATTAGTTCAAGCTACTGCAAGTAAGTTTTTGCAAGCAAAAAAAAATGCTAAACCTGCTATAAAAAGAGTATTAATTAAATCCGGTAAGAAGATAATGAAACAGTGGTATGAAGAATTATTTGATAATTATGCAGATAATTATGATCAGGAAGGGTATACCTCTGGAACCTTGGGTGAAGTTGATTTTATTGAAAAAGAACTTGATTATGATAAAAATAAGTTAATCCTTGATGTTGGCTGTGGAACCGGAAGACATTCACTAGAGTTGGCCAGGCGTGGTTACAGTGTTACAGGGATCGATTTATCAGAATCTATGCTCAAAAAAGCTATAAAAACTGCTGCTGAAGAAAAACTAAAAATTGATTTTATCAAAAAAGATGCCCGAAATTTTTATTTTGAAACACAATTTTATCTTTCAATTATGCTTTGTGAGGGAGCTTTTCCTTTAATGGAAACAGATGAAATGAATTTTGGTATTTTAAAAAATATTTATGCGTCCTTAAAATCTCCAGGTAAACTGATATTGACTACCTATAATGGTTTATTTCCTCTGTTTCATTCTGTTAAGAATTTTCTTAACTCCAATCCTGGTGAAACCAAAAGCCTAGAAAGCTCTTTTGATTTGATGACTTTCCGCGATCATTCCGTTTATGAAACAATTGATGATTCGGGTAGTAAAAGAGTTTTGAAATGTAATGAAAGATATTATACTCCCCCGGAAATTAAGTGGCTGCTTAAATCGATTGGTTTTACCAAAACAGAAATTTTTGGCTGCCATTTAGGGGCTTTCAGCCGTAATAATAAACTAACCCCTGAAGATTACGAAATGCTTGTTATTGCAGAAAAGTAACCCGAATAAAACAATGAAAATCGCTAATAGATAGACTATATCAAAGCCAAGAACAGTTCAGGTCTCAGCGGCTTATATTCAATATTTCTACCAAGCTACGCCAACTTGTGAATATTTATTACTTATTAGAGATGCATAAAAATAAAATGTTTTTAGATTAAATTATGTGATGATTTTGCTGACACCCAAAATAACAGCAAGTTAGCACAAAAATCTAAAAAGATTTATGATATGTGATAATGATTATCCACAAGGTGAGACAAGGGGAATTTCGAGTATGGTGGCTGACGTAATCAACAATTCAGTTCCCGTTACTGTTCTTACAGGCTATTTGGGAGCAGGTAAAACGACTCTACTCAATCACATCCTCACCTATGAACATGGCAAAAAAGTTGCTGTGATTGTCAATGAATTTGGGGAAGTGGGTATTGATAATCAATTGATTATCGATGCAGATGAAGAAATATTTGAAATGAACAATGGTTGTATCTGTTGTACAGTGCGCGGCGATTTAATTCGGATCATTGGCAATTTGATGAAGCGCCGCGATAAATTTGACCATTTAGTAATTGAAACAACTGGATTAGCCGATCCAGCACCAGTGATTCAGACATTTTTTGTGGATGAAGATTTGCAAACCCAACTGTCTTTAGATGCAGTGGTAACAGTCGTAGATGCCAAGCATATCTCGCAGCACTGGGATGCAGACGAAGCACAAGAACAGATTGCTTTTGCCGATGTAATTTTACTTAATAAAACAGATTTGGTAGCGCCAGAAGAGTTGGACGAATTAGAAAAACGGATTCGGGCGATGAATGCGATCGCAAAAATCTACCGTACCCAAAATTCTGAACTAGGAATGGATGCTTTATTAGGTGTAAAAGCCTTTGATTTAGACCGAGCACTAGAAATTGATCCAGATTTCTTAGGTGAAGATGCTCATGTACACGATGAAACTGTTTTTTCTGTGGCTTTAGTAGAAGCAGGCGCAGTTGATGGAGAAAAATTAAACGCTTGGATTTCCGAGTTACTGCGTACCCAAGGCCCAGATATCTTTCGGATGAAAGGCATTTTAAATATTGCTGGAGAAGATAATCGATTTGTATTTCAAGGAGTGCATATGATATTTGATGGAAAACCCGATCGCCCCTGGAAACCAAGCGAAACCCCTAAAAACGAACTAGTCTTCATCGGCCGCAACCTTGATGCAGCCCAACTTAAGCAAGATTTTCTCGCCTGTCTAGTTTAAATAGGGATTGGGGATTGGGTACTGGGGATTGGGAAGAATCCAGTCAGTCTCTAGTCCCTAGCCATTACTCCCCAGTCCCTAGTCACCAGTACCCAGTACCCAATAAATATGAACTCCACAACCAAATCTAAGGAATTTGAACAACACTATTCGGGGACACTTTCAGATTATGTAACTGCGATCGCTTGGTCGCCACAAGGTAAAACTTTAGCAGCAACTTCCGCCGCTGGGGAAGTAGTTCTGTGGAATGATGGCGAACTCACAAGTTTACAAACTGGTAACGGTAAATCGGTAGACTGTCTTGCCTTTTCGCCAGATGGAAAATTTTTAGCTGTTAGTGGACAAGATGGACAGGTTAAAATTTGGCGCGACACTGAATTAATCGCCACCTTGGAAAATGCTCCTGCATGGGTTGACAAGCTAGCTTGGAATTACACCAGTAACCAACTGGCTTTTAGTTTAGGGCGTTACGTTCAAGTCTGGGATGCAGATACTGATGAAATTGTCGTGACGCTGAATTTCGACAACTCTTCAGTATTGGGTATAGATTGGCGCATTGACGGACAATACTTAGCCATTAGTGGTTATAAGGGAGTCAAGATTTGGTATAGTCAAAACTGGGATGAAGAACCATACAGCCTGGATACGACTAGTGTTAGTCTAGCGATGGCTTGGTCGCCCGATGGCAAATTCCTGGCTTCTGGCAACATGGATCGTAGTGTCACCGTTTTGGAATGGAACAACCCTGACCCTTGGGTGATGCGTGGCTTCCCTGGTAAAATTCGCCAATTGGCATGGTCAGAAGCTACAACCAAAGTGGGTGCGCCGATATTGGCATCTTCTAGCGTTGAAGGTATTGTGGTGTGGGAAAAGCAAGAGGATGATAATTTAGGTTGGGAAGCGCGAGTCTTAACAAATCATGTGGATGTGATCAATGCGATCGCCTTTGCACCCAAAAGCTTCCTTCTCGCTTCTGCTGCTGCTGACGGCTGGTTGTGTTTGTGGAACCAAGCCAAGGAAGTATCCCAAATTATTACAGGTGTCTCAGGAGGCTTTTCTAGCCTGGCTTGGCATCCCCAAGGCAAGTTACTGGCCGCAGGTGGTGAGAAGGGCGAATTAGTTGTTTGGTCAAAGGTTTTGCGGGGTAAAGGATTTGGGCGTAGTTAAGCAATACTCACTACTTCAAGTTGAACCCCGGTAATTTATTAGTTATCCTGTATCAGCAAAAGTATCTTTGTGAGAATTATGAAAATAGTCAAACTGATTTTACTTGCCTGTCCTGCCCTTATGGCATTCATGCTGCTGGTAGTCAATCCAGCATACGCATCCAGCCTGAAATCTGTATATGCTACACAAATTATTACGGTAGCATCTACACTACAAATTCCTGATTTAGCGCCACCAAAGCTGACTCAAACATCCAATCCGATTATTGATCAACTTGGTTGCAATTGTGCAAACTGTGTTCAAGCTAAATTTCAGTCGCTACAAGGCAAACTGCCATCTGTCGATTTTTAATAGAGTTAGGAGTTCTGAATACTGTAGGGGCACAGCAATGCTGTGCCCTGATTAATTTTAATCAGCTTTTTATGCGTGGCGTAGGCAATCGCCATCTGCATCCAAGCTGTTAAGCTCTTGTTAAAAGAGCTAGTCCGGGGATTAGAAAACTTGCTAGAGTGAACAGAGTTAGCCTTAATGTCTAATCCCCAAAACCTATACATCTCATGGATTTTGCTAATATTGCATCCCAGCTAAACGCTGGAACGATTTTACCAGAGGGGATTGTTATTCTCACCCTCTTGGGGGTTTTGATTGTTGATTTGATTTTGGGGCGTACATCCGCACGCTGGATTGGATATCTAGCGATCGCAGGTTTGCTGACTTCGATCATCGCCCTATACTTCCAATGGGATGCGCCAAATCCCATCTCCTTTACTGGTGCTTTCATTGGTGATGACCTCAGTATCGTCTTTCGCGGCATCATTGCTTTGTCTGCCGCTACCACTATACTGATGTCAATCAGTTACATTGAACAGAGTGGCGCTGCTTTAGCAGAATTCATCGCTATTTTGTTGAGCGCTACTCTAGGAGGGATGTTTTTATCCGGGGCTAGTGAGTTGGTGATGATTTTCATCTCCCTAGAAACCCTGAGTATCTCCTCTTATTTATTGACAGGTTATACTAAGCGTGACCCTCGCTCCAATGAAGCGGCGCTGAAATACTTGTTAATAGGAGCTTCCAGTACGGCAATATTTTTGTATGGCGTATCACTGCTGTATGGATTATCTGGAGGACAAACGGAACTGAGTGCGATCGCTAATGGTATTGCCACAGCTAAAGCCGGTCAATCTTTAGCTTTAGTGATTGCCCTGGTTTTTGCGATCGCAGGTATTGGCTTCAAAATCTCTGCTGCACCCTTCCACCAGTGGACACCAGACGTTTACGAAGGCGCTCCCACTCCAGTAATCGCCTTTTTATCAGTTGGTTCCAAAGCAGCTGGGTTTGCCTTAGCTATCCGCTTATTGACAACAGCCTTCCCCCTTGTTGCTGACGAGTGGAGGTTTGTCTTCACTGCTCTGGCCGTTCTCAGCATGATCTTGGGTAACGTAGTTGCCCTAGCTCAAACAAGCATGAAACGGATGCTAGCTTATTCATCCATTGCCCAAGCTGGGTTTGTGATGATTGGCTTGATTGCTAGTACACAAGCAGGGTATGCCAGTATGATATTTTACCTACTGGTTTACCTGTTCATGAACCTATGCGGCTTTACCTGCATCATTCTGTTCTCACTACGGACAGGAACCGACCAGATTGCCGAATACTCTGGTTTATACCAAAAAGACCCACTCCTAACATTGGGGTTGAGTATCGCCCTGCTTTCCTTGGGTGGTATTCCACCATTGGCTGGGTTTTTCGGCAAGATTTACTTATTCTGGGCTGGTTGGCAAGCAGGACTTTATTGGTTAGTCTTACTAGGCTTAGTTACCAGCGTCGTCTCCATCTACTACTACATTCGCGTAGTTAAGATGATGGTAGTCAAAGAACCCCATGAAATGTCCGACGCGGTGAAGAATTATCCACAAGTGCGTTGGGATTTGCCTGGGCTAAGACCTTTGCAAGTCGGGTTGGTGGTAACTTTAATTGCCACTACCATAGCAGGAATTTTGTCCAATCCACTGTTTACATTGGCTAACAATTCCATCTCCCATACCCCAATATTGCAAGCAACAATCAACAGTAATCTGAAAGCACAAAATCTACTGCTTTTACCAAAGTTAGATTCGGTTAGTCAGTCTCAACCCTCAGTTGATTCTACTACTAAGATTTAACCGAGTCTCACTCAATAGAACTTTGTACTACAGGACACGCCTGTTTGCTAATTAGCAGACAGGCGTTTGTTATATCTTTTAACTTAATATTGAGAAAAGCTTGAAACGAGCAATTTTCGTTAATTCATATTCCTGGAGTAGAAAAACACCTAAGTTGTTTTCTTGGCTAAAATAGAGCGAACTTGCTGCCGTAACTGCTGAGGGAATAGCCACATAGTTAAGTACAAGTATATGTCAATCGGTCGGAGCTTGCCCCATCGTATAGCTTCCCCCAACAAAGGAAAAAAGGCTTTCCAATCACCTACAAAGGAGGCAGAGGGAGCGATAATTGTTGCAATGAAGCCTGAATAAGCCTTTGGTGTTACTAAATTGCGGTTGTAACGAATCCAATCCAAGGAATATTGCCAGTCCTTGATGTTGCTTAAGCGCTTGATTCCCATTTCTGAATGCCAGATTGACATAGGCTCAGGTACAAACTCTATTCCTACACCTTCGATAGCACTAACCCGAAGCAACCACTCCCAATCCTCATGTCTGTAAAATTTTTCTTCTAGAGGCATTTTTTGCATTAACTCTTTTTTCACGAAAAGAGTTGAGGTTTGTATGCAGCCCTCTCCTTTAAAAAATGAGTTACGCGCAAAAAGATATTCACTTAAATGTTCTGAGAGGTTAGGTAGCCTTCTCGGACAAATAAACTTACCTTTATGAGTATGAGAAATGAAACGACTGGCGACAACTGGAAAATCATAATGGGAATTATTTGCTACTTCAAGTTGACGCTCCAATTTTTCTGGAAGCCATTCATCATCGTCATCTAAAAAGGCTATCCAAGTGCCTTTAGCCTCTCTCACACCAGTATTTCTAGCCCCTGATGGTCCAACATTTTTTGGTAGTTCTATTACTCTCAATCTTGGATCAGCTATCTGAGATAGTCCATTGACTGTTTCCTGATCGGGACCATCTATGATCACAATCACTTCAATTGATTCCAGCGTTTGAGTTAATGCAGTCATGACACTCTTTGCAACAATTTGTGGTCTATTGCGTGTAGGAATCACAACGCTGACTATTATTTGGTTAGTTTCATTTACCATTGCTAATTTTTTGGGTAGTGATTAAGATGTAATGATAGATAGAGTAGAGGTGATTGCTATTACTCTTTACCCATGCCTGTCTGCCCAAACTGTGCTTCTTGTAAAACGCTTAAAAATGGTCGCATCCACAACCGGAAACAACGATTCAAGTGTCGTGAATGCGGACGGCAATTCGTTGAGCATTCGCCAAAGAAAGTGATTGACTTGGGGACACGAGAATTGATTGACCAACTGCTGCTCTCACGCATCTCACTTGCAAGAATCGCTCGTGCCACGCAGGTTTCTGAGCCAGGGCAGAAAACTACGTGAATGAGAAATATGCGTTAATGCCCCGAAGCGTACAAGTGGCATCCAAAAAAAAAGGGGGGTTTAATGATTTAATACGATGAATTGCGGTCATTTGTGGACAATTTGAGTAACAAGCAATGGGTTTAGTTAGCGCTTAATGCAGACACGCGCGAAATTATTGGTATTTTGGCGCGAGACCAAGCCTCTGCCCATCAGTTATGGAATACCTTACAATACGGTCTATCGCCAGCGTGCGATCTTACATCGATTTTTGTCCTGTGTATGCGGCAGTGTTACTGAGCAAGCGGCATCGAACAGTGAGAAAAAAGAGCTACATTGGGCCATTTAATAATACAACATTGAGACAATCTGTGTCCCGATTAGTCCGAATAACCCTGTCCAATTCTTACGTCATTAGAGAATCACATTGGTGCCATTTAGTATTTCATTCATTACTACAATACATCATTACTTGTTTAGTACTTCCACAGTCCAAATCCTGATGTGATTCAGATTGTTAGAGGTTGTTTGAAAAGTGTTTTGCTGTAACTTTAGGCACTTTAAGATCCCCTATAACCCCCCCCTTAAAAAGGGGGGAACCGGAATCAAAGTTCCCCTTTTTAAGGGAGATTTAGAGAGAACTAGAACTTTTGATACCAACAAGAGGACTTTTCAAACATCCTCTTATATGGTCGTCTTTTTTACTTATAAAATAAACTTAGCACATTGTCAGACATTCACTAACATCTTAATAAATTAAATATTAATTGACTGAAATGGGTGATTCACACCCGAAAATACCCGAATCGGGAAAGAGCAAGTCATGCCAGGGGATACCTGCTCGGTAACGATATAACACTGCTTCGATAAACAATCGATTGTCTCTAGCGGTAACTCCCAACATCGCCCTCTCACCCAGGTAGCAGGTCTTTGATTCTCTCCCACTGGTCATCACGCAAACGCGTATCGGCGCGTCATCGCTTTTTTGTTGTCTATTCTTCTTTAGCAGTTCTGATTTCCGTTTAAGTAATTGATGACACGCTTTAGCGCTGTTTTATTACTCTTGTTAGAGAATATTATAAGCCTTATTTTTTCCATGCTTGGTTACGAGCAAAGATTTTTTTTGGTTGATAAAACAAGGCTTTGAACAAGATTCAAGGTCAGCATCTTTTTTCTCTTGCCAGAGACATAAAAGAGCGCTAGTTACGATACTTCCCGTCTGTCGATGTTGTTTGAGTAATTTTTCAATAAAACTTAAGGCGACTCAAAATTGCTTGGCTAGCAGCCTTTGAGAAATCTTCCCTTCAGCGTATGTCTCAACAATTTTCTGGCGTAGGTCAAGTGAGTATGCTTTTATTTCTACTGAAGGAAATACGATTAAGCTATTCTCTATCTGTACCTCACTGGATCGGGAAACACTATATGTAAATTTTTGTAACGATAATTAAACTTTTGATGCATTTTTTTATACTATATATGTGCAAGTTTTGTTAATCAGTAATTATGCGTAAATAAACAAACAACTTCTAAGCAAGACTAAATTAGTCTAGCTAAACATGCTGAAGTTGGGATTCAAATAGGAATCACTAGCTGTCCAAGGTATTTATCGAGAAGGTCAAAAACGCTATGACTATTTCAATATTATCAAATCACTACTTTTGCTCATGGATTAATACTTCTTGCTTGTTTATTGTATAAACCAGTTGTTTATATTACACGTCCCAGATTAATATTATTATCTTAGGTGCTAAGTATATTATTTATACTGGTAGATATGCTGTAAATATTACTCTTGAATATCTGCGTAAGTAGAAAAAAATAGTTCCTTCTTTTGTATTCATTATTTGTGAGCCTTAAGATCATGAGCAGATTGCTAGCTTTATAAAAAAAGAAAAGCATTATATTGTATCTGGAACGGCGAATGCTAATTTATTAGACAGATATCAACGTCAGCATACCTTGAATCAACTTAATCAATTAGCTGTAACAGGAGTTTTTATCCCTTGGGATACTCTAAAAAACAGAATACTTTTATGCTTGATAGTTTTGGGAGAAATAGTATTCAAGAAAACAGACCCTGGCTGAGGTGAGTAGCTCCACTATTAGTCGTGTACTAAAACCTTTGGGATTAACCCGAAAAAAATATTCCATGCCACTCAAAGGCAGACAGAGCGAGTTCAAAACTTACGAAGAGATTACAGGAAACAAATAACCACCCTACAAGTAGAGAATTTGGTATTTGTGATGAAGCTGTAGTCAATTTAGGAATGACTCGTCAATTTGGACGGGTATTATTAGGACAAAGAGCTTATGGAACACGTCCTCAACAACGAGGTAAGAATGTGAGTCTTGTAGCGGTTATCGATTGGATAATAACACCAAAACCCTTGCTGTCAAATCATTTCAGCAAAGTTTTTGTATCTCACTCAACTGCATACCGTTATATAAGTGCGATGCCTACGGCGGTAAACTACGCATTGCGAGGTATTATTGTTTCGACAGCTATTCTGGGGGCAACAGAACAGTGCCTTACGGAATATTTCGAGCCAGTAAACGAGTATTATATATAACTCTTAATTTCAGCAAATTAACTTCATAGAACACACGTTCGTATCTGATCCAAATGTTTACTGCTATAAGTAATTCCCTCTCAATGATGGTCAATCGGTTAGCACAAAGCATTACAGCCTTTGTATTAACCGCTGCTATTGCTAAGACTTTAGGAGTTGAGGCTTTAGGGCAGTATCTACTAGCGTATAGCTTCTACTATATGTTTATGGGCATTGCTTCACAAGGACTAAAAGTATTGTTTACCAGAGAAATAGCCCGTGAACCAGAAAAAACATCTGTTTGTTTAATAAGCGGTAGCTGGTTGCAATTAATATTTAGTTTTTTCAGTTATGGGGCTTTAGTGATTGTAGTGTTTTTACTTCCCTATAGTTCTAAAACCTCGACTATTTGCTACATCATGGGCTTAACGATCATTCCTTTTGCACTTTCTAATATCACTGAGGCAATTTTTCAAGCTCAAGAAAAGATGCATCTGATTGCCATCGCTACAGTGCCAGTGTACATTGGACGCGTAATCATAATGATTTGGGCGATGCAACTGAAATATGGAATTGAATCTGTGGGGGCAATTCTATTTTTTTCAGAAACACTAATTTTGGTAATTGAATGGATTTTTATCACACAGTCAGTCAAAATCCAATGGCAGATTGATAAAATTTTTGTATGGGATACAATTAAAAATGTACGGACATTTGTTGCTATTGAAGCAATGGCTGTAGTCAGTAGCAGAATGCAAATCTTGATTCTTTCATTATTAGGAAATGAATTTTTAGTTGGTCTTTTTGGTGGAATAGGACAAGTCCTACAACCCTTTTGGATTGTTGCCAACAGTATCAGTGTAGGCATGTTCCCGACACTCTCAAAAGCAGCAGATCAAGGACAGGAAAAGCAGCAGCAGATCACTGAAAGCTTTATTGAAATTATACTAGCTATGGGATTACCCTTATTCCTTGGATTGTTATTTTTTGGTAAAGATTTACTGGTTTTTATCTATACCCCTAGTTTTGCTCAAGGAAGTTTAGCTCTGAATATAACTGCTATATCACTGCTTTTATTACCCTTCATACGCACACTGTGCAATCTACTTGTAGCCAACCATTTTGAGATAGTGAACCTGCGTGAAGTGTTTATTACAACTATATTAGCAAGCTTGGTAGGTGTGGCATTAGTTCCGCAATATCATTTACTAGGTGCAGCTATAATGACATTGGTAATGACTGTTCTTGGCTTTAGCCAGTATGTTTACTTTACCTATACTCTCTTATTTCCATTAAATTTTTGGCGAATTATTCGCCGTCCAGTTATAATCGGCACTTTAATGCTAGTTGTATTTTTAATTTTAAAATATATTAATTTAGACTTTTTATTAACTCTGATTATTGCGACTTCCTTTTATATTTTATTTGTTATTTTGATGAGTATTCATGTTTTAGGTGGAATTCATATTATTTGGGAAAAGTTGGTAAAAAAGCTAAAAAAGGGATGAAGTTTCAATGCTTGACCCTGCTTATAAAATAGCAAATTTGCTAAGATTTTAAAATAACGAAACTAATGAATATTGAATATCTTCAACCAGAAAAAAAGCACCGGAAAATTAGTAACGGTAAACGAAACTAACCAAACAATCTAGGGCAAATGCATCTAAAGTAGAAAAATCATTTTTCTGCAAGAGTTCCAATCTTGAGCATCAAAGACTATTTTTTAATCAAAATTTTTCTCCGGTAAGCATTTCAGAAATCACGTGCGTTTATCCTGATGGATAAATCCGCTGGGAGCAATAAGGATAAAACATCCCTGTTTTACCTAAATAAACTTAGCAAATCTGAAACCGTAATTAATTACGAATTACTAACTATTCAGTCACTATGACCTCATAAGGTAATGAGCATTTAATTTGCTTTAGCTTGCTCCACAGCTTGTTTAGTTACAGTAACTTGATCACCTGAAACTTTGCGGCCAACTTCTGCATGAATTTCAACTTCGTCTGAGCAAAATAACATTAAAGTGATTGAGTCCTGCTAAAACTCTAAGACGGAATAAATTTCTTTATCTGTTGTTCTACCAATCAACTCAATCCCCGGAAAAGCCTGATGAATTTGCTGCAAAATGAGGGAATGTTCAAAGTCAATTGCAGCAAAAATAATCCCAGCTTTTGGTATATCTCCTGCAAGAGAATTGGTACATTGCTGAAGAACTTCTTCAACTGCTGATAGAGAATCTGGATCGTTACTGTGACCTACTACTGCTTTGAACATAAATTTACCTATTATATTAATGAACGTGATTTGCTATGATTCTTAAATGGGAAGCTTGATAATAAACTCTGAACCTTGTCCTATTGTTGAATTTACCTCTAGAGTTCCTCCATGTTTTTCGACAACAATTTGACGGGCAATTGATAATCCTAATCCTGTACCTTGACCCACAGGCTTGGTGGTGAATAAATGGTCAAAGATTTTTTGCTGGACATCAGCAGACATTCCCATGCCATTATCTTTAATGCGAATCAAAATATGATTTTTGTTTTCATTGAGGGTAGTCTGAATCAAAACTTGGTTGGGATTTGCTTCAATTTCAATATAGGTGCGTCCTACATTAGACTCCTCTAAAGCATCAATAGCATTAGCTAATAAATTCATAAATACCTGATTTAGTTGTCCGAGAAAGCATTTTAATTCTGGCAAATTATTGTAATCTCTAATTACTTGAATATCGGGTCGATTCTCAGATGCTTTTAAGCGGTATTTGAGAATCATGATTGTGCTGTCTATGCCATCATGAATGTTGCAAGAAACTTTGCGATCGCTATCTGCTCGAGAAAAGGTTCTCAGACTAGTACTAATGTTGCGAATACGCTGAACACCCTCTTTCATTGAGGAAATTAAATTAGGTAGATCAGAAAGCATGTACTTCAAATCTATCGTTGCAATTTCCTCTTGAATTTCTGGAACCGGATTTGGATAGTGCAGCTGATAGAGATCAATGAGGTTAATCATGTCTTGGAAATATACTGAAGCGTGTCTGAGATTGCCATGAATGAAACCAACGGGATTATTAATTTCATGAGCAACTCCTGCTACTAATTGACCAAGGGCAGACATTTTTTCCGTCTGTACAAGCTGAAGTTGAGACTCTTGTAAGTCTTTTAATGCCCTAGACAACGCTGCTGTCCTTTCTGCAACTCGTTTTTCTAAAGTTTTTGTGAGATTTCGTAATTGAAGATGGGTTTTAATTCTAGCTAATAACTCTTCTTCATGAAAGGGTTTTGTAATGTAATCAACTGCCCCGATACTTAGACCCGTTACCTTACTATCTGTATCAGAATTGGCTGTCATAAAAATTACTGGAATATCACAAGTTGCTGAATTTTGTTTCAACTTTTTACAGGTTTCAAATCCATCTATTCCCGGCATCATCACATCTAATAAAATCAAATCAGGTAGGATAGATTCAGCCTGTTTAAGTGCTCTTTTACCATCCATCTCTGTAGCAACTTCAAAGCCTACATTAGTCAATATCTCAAAGACCATTTTTAAATTAGTAGTAGTATCATCTACGACTAAAATTAAACTATCTTCTGGTACATTCGGCATGTTTATAACTCTCTTATAATTCATGTATTGAAATTAATTTAACTCCTTGTTACTTGTTCACTATTCACCCTGCGATCGCAGCTAAGTTACCTCTATTTTATTAGCATACTGATTGATAAATTTCTAGTCTGACAATCCTATAGTTCCCAAAAACTCTGATAAGAGCAACATTCTCACACTAAGTTGCCCTATGCGACCAAGGCGGGAGTGAAATGAACTATTAACTACTAAATTTATCTGGTAAAGATTTGCTCTTGCTGCTTTCAATCTGTGGACTAGTTATCAAGTTTTGATCCAAATTTTGGATGCGAAAGACTAAACAACAAAAAAGCCTGCCGTTCTCGTTAGCTTAAGAGCAAACTGCGGCAGGTTTAGTGGATTTATAACTGCTTCGCTAAACTGTCAACCTCTTCTCCTGCGAAGACGCTGCATAAACGGGGAATTCAAAATTCAAAATTTATAGAGGCGCAGATAATTGCTAGTACAACATGGCAAAAATCCACCTACTATCTCAATTAATAATACTTGGAGCTTAACATGGGGCAAAATCCCTTGTTAAAGGTAGTCAAACTTCTGCCACAGTGTACTAGTTATTTTTCTCTGTTTTTGAATTCTGTTGTCAACCATGATTTATCAAGATAAGTGTTTTTGAACTAACCATTTTTATCCGCTTTTAATGGGACACCGTTATTAGAGACGGAGTATTTTAGCTGTGATAATAATAATGAGCACAAATGCTACTTGATTTTTTGTTTAATAAAAGTCACAACCTGAGTTAGCTGTTTCTTCAAACCATCAATTTCTGCTTGCATTTTGATAATTTTCTCGTTCAACGCATTAATTTCTGTGTCAGAGACTCCTCCAGTGCTAGGAGTTGCGTTGCTTGCCGCCGTAGGCATCGCAGTATTTACGACGCTAGGGGCTGCTACCGTACCATTGGTGACACCAGAAGTTATTTTTGTGCCATTTTTTACAGCTACTTCTGCTGCTACTGCGACTAGTTCTGGGCGTGGCTGTTTCGCCTTGGTCATAGCTAACTTAATCGCACTAATTAGTTGCTTCTGATCAAAAGGCTTGCCTAGAAATTCAAAATATTCAAAAGGTTCTGTGATTTTCTCGGTCACCTCTTCCTTGCGACCAGACATGATTACCAAAGGAATTTTCCTTAACTCCGGATCGGCTTGAACTTTCTGGAAAACCTCCCAGCCACTCATTTTAGGCAACAGGAAATCCAGCATAATCAGGCTGAGTTTTTCCTGAAGGATGAAATTTAGTCCTTCCAAACCGTCTTTTGCTTCCAGTACCTCAAAATTGCCCGGAGGCAACATTTCTCGTACTTTTACCCTGACAACTGTAGTGTCATCGATAACTAAAATCTTGTTGCTTGCCACGACTGTTTGCTCTAACAGAAACTTTAAGTGTAAATAGCGGCCTTGCCGATTGTCCTTGAGAATTCTCCCACTATATACAAAATTTCTATGAATTGGGGGATAGTATATTTCGGTATAAATGACATTGCTAGAAGTGTTTTGCAAAACTTTTGCTTGCGCTCTTTTCAATTTGTGTCATGGTGATATTTAAGGCTTTAGCTTTGATCTAGGGCATAAGGGACATGAGGACATGGAGACACGGTGACTTCGTTAAGAGCATTCTCGCGTCTCCTGCTCCTTGCGTCTATTCTTATCTATCAATTTGTTAATTGACAGACCACTACTGTATATCCGCATCTTGCTTGGATGTCTATGATTTCGTCACAACAAGCCGAACTAAAGTCTGAAATTACGGCAATGCCTAGCTGGTTACGTCGTCCGATTGGCAAAGCCAGTGAAATCTCTACCGTACAACGCATTATCAAGCAGCGCCAAATTCACACGATTTGTGAAGAAGGACGCTGTCCCAACCGGGGAGAGTGCTATGCCCAAAAAACTGCAACTTTCTTACTAATGGGGCCTACTTGCACACGCTCTTGTGCTTTCTGTCAAGTGGATAAAGGTCATGCACCAATGCCTGTTGATTTAGAGGAACCCCAAAAGGTAGCACAGGCGGTGCAGCTTTTGGGATTGCGTTATGTGGTGCTGACTTCTGTAGCGCGTGATGACTTGCCCGATCAGGGCGCAGTCCACTTTGTGAAGACGATCACCACTATCCGCGAGTTGAATCGAGAGACTCAAATTGAAGTGCTGACCCCAGATTTTTGGGGTGGTGCTGGTGTTGGAGAGTCAGGTCAACGCCAGCGGATAGCCATGATTGTAAAAGCCAAACCAGCTTGTTTCAATCACAATATCGAGACAGTGCGACGGTTAACTGGGCCAGTGCGCCGGGGAGCCAAGTACGATCGCTCGCTTTTGGTACTGGCTGTGGTCAAAGAAATTGATCCGACAATTCCCACCAAATCAGGTTTGATGCTGGGACACGGAGAAACTACCGATGAAGTCGTCGAAGCAATGGCTGATCTAAGGGCTGTGGGGTGCGATCGCTTGACTATTGGGCAGTATATGCGTCCAACTCTTGAACATCTGCCAGTCCAAAAATATTGGACTCCAGAGGAATTTGATCAACTCGGCAGATTAGCATGGGAAATGGGATTCAACCACGTTCGTTCTGGGCCTCTGGTTCGCAGTTCCTATCATGCTGGAGAGGAGGGAGTAGGGAGTGGGGAGTAGGAGGAGAGAGGCGGGGAGCAGTGAGCAGAGGGAAAAGGAGGTAATTTTAATTCTCCCCCTTGGCCCCTGCGCCCTACCCCTCTGCGTCTTCCCATGCCCAATTCCCAACTTCACACAAATATTCTTAAAGAATTTGGATATTTGGTACACCAGTTTGGTATTTCTTAAAAAGTCCTGATATTAGGAGAACCGCATTATGACTGCTAAAGCTAAGAATTCCCCAGTTGCCGACAGTGGAGCTAAACCTCCCTACGCCTTTCGCACAGGCTGGGCACTATTATTGTTAGCTATCAATTTCTTGGTAGCAGCCTACTATTTCCACATTATTCAATAGTTAGAAGTGGAGTGGTGCTGCTCAAATCGTTCCTTTGAATAAACCTTTGGGACGAATGAGCAGCACCAAAATCATGATCAACAGGGCTACACCTTGTTTGTACTGTGAACCCAGCCAAGGGGTGCTAACTTCTTGGACGATACCAATGATAAAAGCTGCTGCGATCGCACCGTAAGGGTTGCCAATCCCACCAAGAATCACTGAGGCAAATAACGGTAAAATTAAAAACCATCCCATATTCGGGCGTACGGCTGTAATTAACCCATACATACTGCCACCTAATGAGGTTAGAGTGCCGGCAATTAGCCAAGTCCAGAAAATTACTCGGTCAACATTGATACCTGAAACCCTGGCTAAGTCCAGATCGTCGGCAACTGCTCGCATCGCCTTACCAATTTTGGTATTTTGCAGCAGGTAATGCAGCGCCAAAATTGCTATCACCGCCAACCCCAATACCAATAATTGATTTTGCGGTATCTTTAAACCCAAAATATCTAAAGCTGGAGTAACAGGTAAATCATAATTTTGGTTCTTGCCACCCCAAATAAAAATAATGCCATTGCGAAGAAATAAGGCAAGCCCGATAGAAATAATAATCAGCGTAGTGGAAGTAGCACGGATAGAGCGCATCTTTGACCAGAGTAACTTTTCCGATAACAGCATTGCTGCTACAGTTCCCGCCGCCGCCAGGATCATCGACAGCCAAATATTGACTCCAATAGTGTTTATCAACCAAGTTAAATAGGCTCCCAAAGTGAGAAAGTCACCATGAGCAAAGTTAGATAACCGTAAAATTCCGTAGGTAAGAGTGAGTCCAACTGCGGCTAGAGCAATAATGCTCCCTACTGCAATACCATTAACGATTAGTTGGGCGAATTGTGTATCCATAAGCTTTAAATTGCTTTAAAAAATTTTAAGTGAGTGATTCATATAATAATTTTTTTGATCTAGCTGCTAAATTCGACATCGTTCGACATCATAAGTTATGGTTGATAACAACATAAGTTACGGTTTATAAATAAATAAAGAATTGTCCGCTAATATACAGAAAATCCTGTTCGGATTTTTATGTGAAGCTAAATTTGTTCAGCGGTCTAGTTGACCATGCAGCAGTATTCAAGCTTACCAGACCAGAACTCACAGATAGATGCAAGGCCAAAACCTTTGACAATAATTCAGCAACTTTGCGCCAAGTTGTGGCTGGAGAGCAGCTTGAACCAGTTGCAAAGTTGCCTTAATGATTGCCTGCTTTCTGCTTGTAACACTGTCCGATCGGCAGGAGCCGCAGAAGCAGAAATTTTTCAAACTGTGGTTCAAGAGATTAACATTGCTCTGGACAGCAGTAATGTGGCTTTTACGCATTGTGCCGTAGGCATTGCTCTATTTCAAGGACAAGAAACTGTTGCCACAGTTTGCTATATTTCTTGTTCTCCATCCCCAAACTCGCAACCTCCATTTCCAGAAGTGCTAACAGCAGAAAAAAAGCTGCCGTTGAGGTTGCAAGAGGTTATAGAACTCGAAGATTTGCAGCAGCTTGAGAATCAACAACCACCGAGCGCTTGGCGGTTAGCTGATGATTCTGACAACCTTATAGGCTGGCTAATTATCGCCGCAGTGCCCCTAAGCTCTGATCGTGAGTCGCTCATAGAATTACAAGCTAAACTCAGATCACAATTGATGGCAAGGTCTGCCAAGCATTGTACTACAGCCTTGGTACAACTTAGACACATTCTATCTTGGCAGCAACGGTATCAACAGTTCAGTAACTTTAATCAAGAATTGGAGCGCACCAATCAACTCAAAAATCAGTTTCTGGCAAACACCAGCCACGAAATTCGCACACCGCTTGGTTCTATTATTGGGTTTACCCACCTGCTTTTAGCCCAAGGGTATCAACCAACCATAGAACGTCAGCAAGAGTATTTAAATATCATTCAGTCTAGCGGCAAGCACTTGCTAGCTCTGATTAATGATATTTTGGATCTGTCTAAAATTGAAGCAAATCAGATGGAGGTGCAGTGGGAAACAGTAGATGTACCACTGCTGTGTATCAATGTTTTGGCAATGGTGAAAGAGAAAGCCGCTAATAAGGGTTTGAGACTGTGCCTAGAACTTGAACCTGATATTACAACCTTAGTAGCTGACTCCTTACGGCTCAAGCAAATGCTGTTGAATTTACTCTTTAACGCCTTAAAGTTTACTAGTAAAGGAAGTGTTGGCTTACAAGTTGCTCCCAAAGGTGTATTTGTGCATTTTACAATTTGGGATACTGGCACTGGCATTTCCCAACAAGACCAGGCTCAACTGTTTGAACCCTATTTCCAAATTGCCAAGGCTGTCGATGGTGTTGAAGGTACAGGTTTGGGTTTAGCAGTGACTCGTAAACTCGCCGAAATTCATGGTGGTTCCGTAAAAGTGGAATCTGAAGTAGATCGCGGCTCCCGTTTTACCCTGATACTTCCCCTTGAGCAAGAGGCGGGAGTGGGAGGAGATGAGGGAGTAGAGGGAGCAGGGGCAGCAAAATACTCCTCATCTCCTTTGTTTTTCACCCCTAGTTCCTCAGTAGACATTTTGCTGGTAGAAGATGACTTACCCAACGCTGATTTGATCCAAATTTATCTAGATCAATTGGGATATCAGGTGACTTGGGTTAAGAATGCTGCCCAGATGTGGGAAGCTCTAACACACTTAGACCCAGCGGTGATTTTAATGGATGTTTGTCTAGCAGATGCAAATGGTCTTAACTTGGTACAGCAACTGCGAGAAAATCTCCAATATCGGACGATTCCGATAATTGTTCAAACAGCAATGGCGATGAAAGGCGATCGCGAAACTTGTCTAGCAGCTGGAGTAAATGACTATATTTCTAAACCGATTGATTTACCACTTTTAGCCAGTCTGGTGGCTAAGTACAGCAAAGCATCAACCGAGGTTGATGGGCAAATAGAGTAGAAAACATCTTAATAAATATATTTAGCAATTAAAATCGCGGCTATATTTATGTAGTCGTTCGCTTCTAGTCTCGTAAAAAACATATTATTCCCTGAACTTATGGATAAGATAACCCAAATGTATAGTACATATGTATGATGGGTAAGTCCGATAATTATCTGTGTTTAGCTACTCTGCAAAATTCCACATCATCGGAATTTGTGCCTAGAATGGAATTTGTTGGGTGCTATAGGGTTTCGGCAGGATTGGGAAATGATGCTGACAGAAAAATTTGAGCAATTAAGAGCCTTATTTATAGAAATGGAGCAGGCGTTGATTGCTTACTCAGGGGGCGTTGATAGCACTTTGGTTGCCAAAATTGCTTATGATGCGCTGGGCGATCGCGCTTTGGCTGTCACGGCTGTTTCTCCTTCACTGTTGCCAGAAGAGTTGGAAGATGCCAAAATTCAAGCTGCAACTATTGGGATTCCTCATAAAATTGTCCAGACTCACGAGATGGAAAATCCCAATTACACTTCTAACCCCGTCAACCGCTGTTATTTTTGCAAAAGTGAGTTGCACGACACTCTCAAACCTTTAGCTTTAGAGTTGGGTTATCCCTATGTAGTGGATGGGGTAAATGCCGATGATTTGCATGATTATCGCCCAGGAATTCAGGCGGCAAAAGAAAGAGGGGCGCGATCGCCTTTAGCAGAAGTGGGTGTTACCAAAGTTGAAGTTCGGCAACTTTCGCAACAACTCGGTTTACCTTGGTGGGAAAAACCCGCTCAACCGTGCCTCAGTTCTCGCTTTCCTTATGGTGAAGAGATTACTGTAGCTAAGTTACAACGAGTTGGTAGAGCAGAAATTTTCCTGCGAAAGCTAGGTTGGCAGAATTTGCGCGTGCGATCGGAAGGGGATACAGCACGGATTGAATTACCAGCAGAACAAATTAAAGAGTTTGTGTTGACTAACGATTTACAGAAAGTAGTTTCGGCATTTCAGGATTTTGGATTTATCTACGTAACCCTGGATTTAGAAGGTTATCGCAGTGGTAAGTTGAATCAGGTTTTGAATCGGGAAGTCTTGAGTGTTAAATTATAAGATTTTAGTTCTATAGAGATAGAATTTATACTTCTTTACTTTCTAGAGAAACTAGAAAGCAACCGTTAATCTTCCAGATATTATCTGCCTGTTTTTCCATTAAATATAAAGCCCTCAAGGGAACTCCATCAGGAGCAAGTAGCAGCACTGGTTGAGTTATGTTTCCCTGAATGGTTGTTATCTTCTCAAAAAAGACAGAGCGAGGACGGTATACTGCTGGGTAGCTTATCTTCACCATCTGCATAAAATTTTCTGGAGTTCCAAATTGCGCTTGAATTGCCGGACTGGCGAAGGCAAAAGCGCCTTGGGCATCATCCTTTTTAAAGGCTGCTAATTGGTGTTCAATTAGAGAACGGATGGTAATGGCGTCGTTGTCGGTAACTTCCATAAAAAATCTAAAATTGCGTAGGCGCAGCCCGTCGTAGACATCGCTCAATTTTGGCGCTGAGTGAGCTTGTATTCTATCTGCTGTAGTGCCGAGCGCCACACATCATAACCCTCTTGAGACAGGTGCAACCCATCTGTAGTCAACTCTGGGCGCAAATTGCCTTCCATATCCGTAAACCAGCTATAAATATTTAGATAATTAGCGCCTTCTTGTTTGGCAATCTGGGTTAGTTGTATATTAATGTGACGAATGCGGCTATTGGAAAGTTTTGCTAGGCGAGTAGGCAAAATTGATTGGACAATGATTTGAGCTTTTGGGTGAGTCTGCCGTAAACGACGGATAATCCGGCGATAATTACGCAAAATTGTGTCATCACTAGCGCCTTTTCGTAAGTCGTTAATCCCAGCCATGACGTAAATCACATCTGGCCGGGTTGCGGAAAATGCCCCCAATCTTTTTAAAACGCCACTGGAAGTATCTCCAGATATGCCTTGATTCAGCCACAATTTCCCAGCAGGTAGTTTTTCTCTAGGAAACCACATGCTCAAAGAATCACCCACTAAGATACTTAGATGATTTGCACCTTGGCCTTGAGCGATCGCTCTAGCTTCTAAAGCTAGTAAACTTTTCCAGTCATCATAAGTTAGTTGACGCTTCTTAATCGACTCCCACAATGATTGCAAATTATCACTATTTACGCGTGTATAAATCTGACCTGTTTTCAGAGCCGCCAATCTTTGGTAGTAAAGTTGATTACCAGATGTCAATGAAATACCAGTTGCTTGGGCGCTGGGGTTGACTAATGATTCTGTTGGGACTGGTAATCCCTGACTACTCAGTTCTGGTAAGGAGAGATCAAAGCCCTTGATATTTTTCTCACCTGCTGTTGGCTGCGAACTTTTTAGGGGTTGGAACGTTTGGCCACTGAGTTCTGGTAAGGGGAGATCAACACTGGGGATGATTTGTCTACTTACTATTGTCTGCGAGCCTTGTTTCAAATCCCACAGGAATCCAGAATTTTCTGGCAGGACAATCGACAAATGTGGAAGAGCCGATGCTGGTATTGCTAATCCTGTTAACAAGCCTATTGCCAACAGATAAGGGTCCCTCATCGCTTTGTCTCTCCTCTACTCACTGCTTTTCCCTATGACAGCATTAGTTGCCTGTATTCAGGAAAATTTTACTTCGGTTAAGTATTATTCTTATTTACACTGTATAGTTCTGTAAAGCCTATTAACGAGATTATATTAGACAATTCACGATCTCTTTAAAGTACGGTTTTTTCGGTGGTATACAAATCTTATTTTTGAGGATACTTCTCCTGAAAGCACTATTTTCACAAGCCGACCATTTTTTATAACCAGTGGTCACAAATATTGCAAGTCGATGTAAACTCGGTCATTATTGGATAATTTTTGATTATCTCAGGACAGAGTTTTTTGCTTTTGATGTTGCTACCATAGGAAATAACCATTTGATTTCAGGTTTCCATATCTTTGGAAATTGTGGCGATCGCAGATAGTTTGCTAAACTGCTAGGCGATGTCTGATGACAAAGCGCTTCTCGTCTACGCTTTTTAATTTCTCATAGGAAATTGAGCGGTGCAAATGCATCAGTTATCAAATATGAGATTATTAAATATTCGAGAATTAGTAGAAGAGAAAGGATGGATACTAAAAGAAGTTTCTGACCGTTACGGGGTAATTAACAGCATAGTTAGAAGTTATACCCGTTGTTCAGGAATGACAACAGTTGACTTTACTGCTATCCACAGATTGGCTCACATCTTTGATGTGACGATTGAAGACCTAGTGGAAATTCTAGAGGAATAGGCAAAAGTTTAACTTTTAAGGATGTTCATAAGGTAATGAGCATTTAAGTTGCATAAAACCAGGGTTAGAGCCGCTTACTAGAAGCGAATCAGCCTGGAAAAATCAATGACGATTAGCTTATCATACGATGATGTGCCCTTAATGAGCAAGTAAAAGGTTAGTCCTACTGAGAGTTCGAGAACTTGCTCAAAAAAAGGTTAAACTCTCAAATTGGTTTAGGAGAATTCTGGAGTCATCTACAGCGCTGTTAAACACTATACACGTTACGCTGAGATAAAAAAAGTTAAATTTATTTTCATCTAAAAGTTGCCTCTTCCCTTTGATGCGATGATTAAGAATTTGATGCAGATTGTCCAGTAGTAGAAAATTACCTGTATTTCTGTTGTAGTTATATATATACATAATTGAAAATTTATGTTTGCTGATTGAAGTATGAGTTTAAACACATTTAAATTAAGTTTTAACTATACAAAATAACTTCATTGGAAGTGCTAAGATTTAGGCTGAATCATTAGTGTTTTCCTTTTCTTCCGTGGCTAGAGCTAGTACAGCGATTGGTGTCAGTCCCATTATTAAAGAGATTGTGCAAAAACAGGCACATTCAACACGTTTGACCCTGAAAGAAGTTATTCTTATGGGAATGTTAGCAATTGACAAACTAGATGATCAAGGTCGTCAAGAGCTTGCGGATCAAGTTCATCAAATGCAGGTGAATGGAGAAATTTGAGTGAGTAGTTATGAGTTAAGAGTTGTAAATTATATATTTTAACTCCTCAGTCTTGACTCTTTACTTAATTTGCTTATTGGCTAAATCGATAACGACTTCCTGTTACATAATCTTCATTAATTTCAAAAGATATCCATCGGCGTTGCAGAGTTTCAGCAACAAATCCGGTTGTGTTAGAACCTGCGAATGGATCTAAAACCATATCACCTTCATCAGTTAAGAATTTGATGAAGAACTCGGCGAACCCTTGAGGAAAACGTGCTGGATGGGGTCTAATTTCTGCTGCTTTGCAGCGTTGTAAATAAGCGCTATTAGATTCAGTATTAGCAATTTCTAGCAAATTTGGCGGAATTGCACCTTGGTTATCCTTTTGAAATTTATCAGAAATATTATGTCCACTAGGACGTATTTTGGCTTTATAGCCATTTTTGAGTAATTGTTTCATACTTTGGCTATAGGGCTTTAAAACTTTTCTGTTATCTGCTTTAGGATTAGGTGTTTTAGACAACCACCAAACTGTATTTACAGAATCTTTCACACGAATCCGCCTGATTGTTACCCACTCAGCAGGGGTTGGCAGTCGAGCCGGATTATAGTGGTAAAATTCTTGAGCAAGAAAGAAACCTACTTCTTTGCATAATCTAACTAAAAGTTCGTATTGGTAGATACTTCGCACAGGATTACCAGGAAGGTAAGCACCGCCTAAATCTAGTACGAATGAGCCATTATCTGCCAGTACTCTTTTAAATTCATAGGCAAAAGGTAGAAACCACTCAATATATTTTTCAGCAGTCTCATTACCGTATTCTTTTTTGCGGGTGAGAGCAAATGGGGGTGATGTGATAATTAAATTAATACTATTATCATCAATAAATTTAATAAGTTTAAGGCTATCACCTAAATATGCTGCTCCATTCTGCTGGGTATAAGAGGGATCAAAAATTATTTCTTTTGCTGGCGTTATTGGTTCTTTTTGCAAGAGTTATAAGATTATCTCGTTTTTTATAGTTATAACTTGTTTTGGTATTGTCCAAGTATTTAATTTTAAAAGTTATTTTTTTAACGCAGAGGAATATAAAGGAGTATATTAACTTTGTATCCCTGTACGTAAGAATATACTTCTGAAATATTTGGTTATATAACTGACTTAAAAACTACCACTTTATGTCTGATAAATTTTTACCAGACATAATGATTTTAGCAAAGTTTTGGGGTTTAATTCCCCTGCTACAATCGCAGCACGAATTGAACGCCTAATTTAAATCCCGTTACAAAACGTAATTGCGAATGGGCGAAAAAGCGAATTGCGAAGGCCAATGCCTACGGCACACTTTGCGATCGTAATCATAAAATACCAGAATTAAGTTTAATTTTAGGCGATTGCGGTTTTCAATAGCTTCATAACAGACTTTAAATTATGTCAGTTTCAAAGCTTGAAGCATTACTGTATTCAACTGCTGAACTTGACTTGCTCCTAATTTACCTATCCTTCTGGTGATTAGTCTACGCTCTATAGTAGTTATTCGAGTCACCCTAACTTTAGAAATAACCCGTAATCCAGTACTAGTAAAATATGGATCTGAAGGTTCTAAAATGAACTCTTCTAGACTTAAACTACTTATATTTTGAGATTAAATAAAACATAAAGTGACATCATTACCTATAGTGTCTATCCATAAAACTAAACCAGGGCGTAGCTTTGTTCCACTCAAGTCTGTAAATGGAAATGGAACCAAGACGATATCACCTTTTTGGAGAGATATTAGATAGGTTCTCCGTCGTAAAGTGAGTATATATCTGGTTCATTTTCAAGAAAGTTAAAGGCTCCTTCAGTCTGGGCAAGTAGCATTAGATCACGAGTTGAAGGCTCTGATGAATTAAAAAACAGTTTTTCTTCCAATAGCGATCGCTCCTCATTAGAGAGAGATAAGATAACTTGCAACAGTGATTCAACAAGTTTAGTGTTCATTTCGTATTTCGGTTTGTTTTACATACATTTTTTCTATTAACTCCCTTTCGTTTTTTCCTTTTGGGATATGTATGAGAGATAACGAGATACCGATTTCTTGTTCATCTTCTCGATCAAGTGATTCAAATTGCGTGAATTCATCCTCCATTAAGAAGTAATGTGCTTCTTCTTCATTAGAAAATGTGTATTTAGAACCATCACAATCTAATATTTCAGCGGATAAATCATCGTAAGTTCTTAACCTTGCCCAATTTAAGTTAGGAAAACTACATGACATCAGCCACCAATTTTCTTTGATAATAGATTTTTGTTGGAATTGCATTTTCTTTCCATTTATTTTTATGGCACTTTCAACTTCTATTACTGTAATTTTAAACTTAATTAATTTCACAAAAAATCCCCCACCTTTCGGCAGGGGATTTTTATTACTTACCTACAAAACTAGCAGCCGAATTAACCGAACTTACCAGCAGTGGAAGCAATCAAGAATGCTGCGTAAGTCACGATGTAGCCAACAGTGAAGTGAGCTAGACCAACTACACGAGCTTGAACAATTGACAGAGCCACGGGCTTGTCTTTCCAGCGAACTAGGTTAGCTAGAGGAGTGCGTTCGTGTGCCCAGACAAGGGTTTCAATCAACTCTTGCCAGTAACCTCTCCAGGAGATTAAGAACATGAAGCCAGTAGCCCAAACTAGGTGTCCAAACAGGAACATCCAAGCCCAGACAGACAGGTTATTCACGCCGTAGGGGTTGTAACCGTTAATCAACTGAGCGGAGTTAGCCCAGAGGTAATCGCGGAACCAGCCCATGAGGTATGTAGAGTTCTCATTGAACTGAGCCACGTTGCCTTGCCAAATACCTAGATGCTTCCAATGCCAGTAGAACGTAACCCAACCAAGGGTATTGAGCATCCAGAATGTAGCCAGGTAGAAGGAATCCCAAGCTGAGATGTCGCAAGTACCGCCACGACCGGGGCCGTCGCAAGGGAAGGCATAGCCGAAGTCCTTTTTATCGGGCATCAGCTTAGAACCACGGGCATCCAAAGCACCTTTGACCAAGATCAAGGTGGTGGTGTGGAGACCTAAGGCGATCGCATGGTGTACCAAGAAGTCGCCAGGGCCAATAGTCAAGAACAGGGAGTTAGTACCAGCATTAATCGCATCTAGCCAGCCTGGTAACCAGACGTTAGCGTAGTTGGGCCATGCTGTGTAAGCAATACTATCTGGGTTAGATAGCAAGGTGTCTAAACCGTACAGTACCTTACCGTTAGCAGCTTGGACAAATTGAGCAAATACTGGCTCAATCAAGATTTGCTTTTCAGGAGTGCCAAAAGCAACTACTACATCGTTGTGTACGTACAGACCAAGAGTGTGGAAGCCCAAGAAAAGGGATACCCAGCTAAGGTGGGAAATAATCGCTTCTTTGTGCTTCAACACGCGCTCAAGGACGTTGCCCTTATTTTGCTCTGGGTCGTAATCACGTACCCAGAATATTGCTCCGTGAGCAAAAGCACCAAGGATCAGGAAACCAGCAATGTATTGATGGTGCGTGTATAGCGCTGCCTGAGTCGTGTAGTCCTTCGCAATAAATGCGTAGGAAGGCATGGCATACATGTGCTGCGCTACCAGAGAGGTGACGGTTCCCAGAGCAGCTAGGTGAATACCCAACTGGAAGTGCAGCGAATTGTTATAGGTGTCGTACAACCCTTGGTGAGGCAGGTTAAACTGACCTTCACTGTTGGTACCAGGTACTAAACCGGATTTGGAGTTCAGCATTTCTTTGATGCTGTGACCAATTCCGAAGTTAGTCCGATACATATGACCGGCAACGATGAATAGAACTGCGATCGCTAGGTGGTGATGAGCTATGTCAGTCAGCCACAAAGCTTCTGTCTGAGGATGAAAACCACCCAAGAAACTCAGAATCGCAGTTCCTGCACCTTGCGATGTCCCGAAGATATGTCCAGGAGTGTCAGGGTTTTGAGAGTAAACACCCCAGTTGCCTGTAAAGAATGGTGTCAAACCTGCTGGGTGGGGTGGGGTGGATAGGAAGTTATCCCAACCTACGTGCTGACCGCGAGCTTCGGGGACAGCAACGTGAATTAAGTGACCAGCCCAAGCCAAAGAACTAACACCAAACAAACCTGCTAAGTGGTGGTTTAGGCGATGTTCAGCGCTCTTAAACCATGCCAAGCTAGGACGATACTTGGGTTGCAAGTGCAGCCAACCAGCGAACAAGAATACAGCCGCGAATAACAGCAAGAACACTGAACCGTTGTACAGTTCGCTGTTTGTCCGCATTCCGATCGTATACCACCAATGGTAGAGACCAGAGTAGGTAATGTTTACCGGATTGCTAGCACCAGCTTGGGTAAAAGCTTCGATCGCTGGTTTACCAAAGTGGGGGTCCCAAATCGCGTGGGCGATTGGACGGATATGAAGGGGATCTTTAATCCACTGTTCAAAGTTACCTTGCCAGGCTACGTGGAACAGGAGGCTGGATGCCCACAGGAAGATGATTGCCAAGTGACCGAAGTGAGTTGCGAAAATCTTTTGGTAAAGATTTTCTTCCGTCATGCCATCATGGGTTTCAAAGTCGTTGCCTGTAGCGATCGCATACCATATCCGACGAGTCGTCGGGTCCTGTGCGAGATCCTGGCTAAATTTGGGAAATTTTGTCGCCATAGGTTTAATAAATCCTCTGACCTTTAGCCATCAAGTATCAGTTCAATTTCGGATTTTAGATTTTGGATTTTGGATTGAATCTAAAATCCAAAACCCAAAATTTTGCTGATTGCTACCCTACTGAAAGGATGTGTGCATGGAAGAATGCCCAAGTCGTGGCAATCCCTCCCAAGAGGTAGTGAGCTACCCCTACAGCCCGACCCTGAATAATACTCAGAGCGCGAGGCTGAATTGCTGGTGCTACCTTCAGTTTATTATGCGCCCAAACTATGGACTCAATTAGTTCTTGCCAGTAGCCGCGACCACTGAACAGGAACATCAAGCTGAATGCCCAGACAAAGTGAGCGCCTAAGAAGAGTAGACCATAGGCAGACAGCGCACTGCCATAGGAATTGATGACTTGTGTAGCTTGTGCCCACAAGAAGTCCCGTAACCAACCGTTGATGGTAATGGCGCTTTGAGCAAAGTTACCACCAGTGATGTGAGTCACAGTACCATCTGCATCTACGGTTCCCCAGACATCTGATTGCATCTTCCAGCTGAAGTGGAAAATTACAATCGACAGGGAGTTGTACATCCAGAAAAGTCCAAGGAATACGTGATCCCAACCAGAGACTTGACAGGTACCGCCACGACCAGGGCCGTCGCAAGGGAAGCGGAAGCCCAAGTTTGCCTTGTCTGGAATCAGACGAGAGCTACGGGCATATAGTACACCTTTGAGCAGAATTAGGACGGTGACGTGAATGGTGAAGGCGTGAATGTGGTGAATTAGGAAGTCCGCTGTACCCAAAATAATGGGCGCAGCTGCCACTTTACCGCCAACAGCCAAGACACCGCCGCCAAAGACATAGCTTACTGGTTCTAGGGCATTGGGTGCAGTTGTACCAGGAGCCAAGGCGTGGATATTTTGTATCCACTGGGCAAATACTGGCTGCAACTGAATTCCTGTATCAGAGAACATGTCTTGAGGACGACCCAATGCACGCATTGTGTCGTTGTGGATGTAAAGTCCAAAGCTATGGAAGCCGAGGAAAATAGACACCCAGTTCAGGTGAGAAATAATCGCGTCACGGTGACGAATTACCCGATCCAGCAAGTTGTTTTGGTTCACAACTGGATCGTAATCTCGCACCATGAAGATCGCAGCGTGAGCCGCTCCACCAACGATCAAGAAGCCACCGATCCAAATATGGTGAGTGAATATGCACAACTGCGTGGCGTAGTCAGTTGCCAAATATGGATAGGGGGGCATCGCGTACATGTGATGCGCGATGATGATGGTCAGCGAACCCAAGAAGGCCAGGTTAGTAGCCAACTGAGCGTGCCAGGATGTGGTCAGGTTTTCGTAGAGACCTTTGTGACCTTCACCGGTGAAAGGGCCTTTGTGGTTTTCTAGGATCTCTTTAATGCTGTGACCAATACCCCAGTTGGTACGGTATTGATGACCAGCAACGATAAACAGAACTGCGATCGCTAAGTGGTGATGAGAAATATCAGTCATCCACAAGCCGCCTGTTACTGGGTTCAGACCGCCCTTGAAGGTCAGGAAGTCAGCATACTGACCCCAGTTCAAGGTGAAGAAAGGTGCTAAACCAGCAGCAAAGCTAGGGTACAGTTCGGTCAACAAGTCTTTGTTCAAGATGAACTCGTGGGGCAAGGGTATGTCTTTGAGAGCAACGCCTGCATCCAAAAGCTTGTTGGTCGGTGCGGACACGTGGATTAAGTGACCTGCCCATCCTAAGGAACCACAACCTAGCAATACTTGCAAGTGGTGATTCAGCATCGACTCCACATTCTGGAACCATTCCAGTTTGGGAGCGCGTTTGTGGTAGTGGAACCAGCCAGCAAATAGGAATAAGCCTGCTAATACCAAGCCACCGATCGCAGTTACGTAAAGCTGGAAGGAGTTTGTAATCCCCCAGCCACGCCATACTTGGAACAAACCGGAGGTGATTTGAATACCGTGGAAACCACCGCCAACATCACCGTTTAAAATGTCTTGTCCCACAATGGGCCAAACGACCTGGGCACTTGGCTTAACGTTTAACGGGTCGGTTAACCAAGCTTCGTAGTTAGAAAACTTCGCACCGTGGAAAATCATCCCACTCAACCAAACCATCACTACGGCTAAGTGGCCGAAGTGGGCTGAGAATATCTTTCGGGATATGTCTTCTAAATCGCTTGTATGTGTATCAAAATCATGGGCGAGTGCGTGCAGGTTCCAAATCCATGTGGTGGTTTTGGGACCTCTGGCTAAGGATCTGTCAAAGTGTCCAGGTTGTGCCCATCTCTCGAATGAGGTAGGAACCGGATCGTTATCGACGATTACTCTTGCCTTTTTCTCCTCTCGCTCTGGAGGACTTATTGTCATTCGACCTCCTCTCTTGATAAGGAATGAGGATTTATGGATACCACAAAATGAACCATTACCACATACTCCAGAATTTTACTGAAGCCGCGATGAAGACCCGATGTGGAGAGTTGTTTCTCGTTGAATTATAGAGTCTTCACTTGTACTTTGTTAGAGATATTTTAACAATAATTCAAACTTGTGGAAATATTGCTGAAATTCCTGCCTAATCTAGCTTTTAACCGCAAACTAATTGGACAAAAGTCAATAGATTATCTATTTAATTTACAAAGAATAACAATTCGTAAAATTTATGGTTTGGTTGTATATAGAGGATGTTCCAGCTTTTGCTGCTGTTAGTTGTGAATATTTGTGTCATGTTTCAATTGTTATAAGTAATAAGCTGTAAAGAATATGACTTGTTTTAAAATTTCCTGAGATATGCAGGAAAACTTATGGGATCTGAGGCAGATTTCACCTTTTGGGCTATAGTTCCCTATGGACAGTTTGAGCCAAAATAATCTGTCAATCAATTTTGGATTTTGGATTGATCCCGACCACTGTCTTCTCTAGGAGACGCTTTGCCAACGTAGCGGGACGAACTACAGGTACTTGGCTCTGAGGATTTTGGATTTCCAATTTTGGTAAGCGTTAGCTAGTCATACGCTCCTACGCCGCTCTAAGCGTTCGCGAACAGCGTCTCTAAGAGTTGCCATGCCGCAGGCTTTACGCTGCGCGAACGCTACCGCTTCTCTACGAGACGCTGCGTGAACGCTAAAGCTACGCTATCCGAGCGAATGAGTGGATTTGTTCCGTCCACGCTTGGACAGGGTATAAACCAAAATAATCTAAAATCTAAAATCTAAAATTGATATGGTCAATCGTCGAAGATTATCACTGGGTGCAACGCATGAACTCGTGGCAAAAAAGGGTGTTAGAAAAGCTCCTCCCTAAGAGGTTCCCGATTTTCAGGTGGGTAATGACTTTAGTGCTGGTATTAAGCTTGACCAGTTGTGGCGAGAAAGTCAAAAGCCAGGAAGTATCCACTGGCTATAAAGAAAACCCTGCACAGATTTCTCAAATTTCAAAGCAATTTTCGGAAGTTTCCCCACCAGCTGTTATCCAAGAACTGCGGACAATTTTGGAAGTTTATCAGCCACAAGTGACAATTGTTACTCCAAAACCTGATGAAGTTTTTCAAGACAATAAAATTACAGCCAGTTTTCAGGTTAAGGATCTACCAATATTTAAAGACCCAGAATTACAACTAGGTCCCCATCTACACGTAATTCTAGATAACCAACCTTATATACCTATTTACGACCTGAATCAGCCCTTGCTTTTGCCAGACTTGTCTCCAGGGACTCATACCCTGCGCGTCTTTGCCTCCCGTCCTTGGCATGAAAGCTTTAAGAATGAAGGCGCTTATGCCCAAACAAGATTTCACGTCTTCACCAAAACCGACGACAACAACCCAGATCCCAAATTACCCCTGCTAACTTACAGTCGTCCTCAAAGCAGCTACGGAGCAGAACCAATCTTACTGGACTTTTACCTAACTAACGCTCCTCTGCACCTTGTCGGCAAGGAAAACGCGAATGATGAATTCAGTGATTGGCGCATCCGCTCGACAATTAATGGTGAAAGCTTTATTTTCGATCGCTGGCAAGCAGTTTATCTTAAAGGCTTCCGTCCAGGAAAAAACTGGGTAAAACTGGAATTTCTCGATAACCAGGGAAATCCTGTCAAAAATGCCTTTAATACGACAGTCAGACTGATTGACTACCAGCCAAAAGGTAAAGATACCCTGTCGAGAATTGTGAGAGGGGAACTCACAGCAGATGAGGTGCGCCCCGTTGTAGACCAGAATTATAAACTTGTACCTAAACCTATACCCACGCCTTCTGTTGAAAAAACACCCCAAATACAACCTGAGGAAGAAAAACAGCCCATTCCTGAAACTGAAATTCCAAAAAAATCCAAAATACAGCCAGAACAACCAAAATTAGAAGTTCCAACGGCTGCACCATCTCCCAGCTTGTCCCCAACACTACCAGAAATAATTACGCCAACACCAGAACCACAGCCAGAGGTAATACCAACACCGGAATCAACGCCGTTACCCGAAAAAGCTATACCTCAGCCAACAAAACCCAGATTTGGGGGATTTTTTAACCGTCAGACGCGCAAGACGCCCACTCCACAAGTAACAATTGCACCATCTCCTAGTTTGCCACCCACGCTGCCAGAGATTATCGAGTCTCCTGCACCAGAAATAATTACGCCAACACCAGAACCACAGCCAGAGGTAACACCAACACCGGAATCAACGCCGTTACCCGAAAAAGCTATACCTCAGCCAACAAAACCGAGATTTGGGGGATTTTTTAACCGTCGGAAGGGCAAGACGCCTACTCCACAAGAAACAGTTGCACCATCTCCTAGTTTGCCACCCACACTGCCAGAGATTATCGAGTCTCCTGCACCAGAAACAATTACGCCAACACCAGAATCACTGCCAGAGGTAAGACCAACATCCCCCACTTTGCCAGCTATACCTACCCCAGCAGTTCCAGAAACTACACCAGAAGAGAAGTAAAAAAATAATGATTAGCTTAACCAAAGACACTCAACTGTAACTCTTGCGCTAAAACCTCAATAAATGCGATCGCTGCTACAGGATTACCGATATTATCCAACCCAGGACTATAGCAAGCGATCGCACCCTCACCTGGTATTATTGCTACAAGTCCACCACCAATCCCTGATTTCATCGGTAGACCAATCCTGACTGCAAACTCGGCAGAAGCTTCGTACAGTCCACAAGTTAACATCACAGCATTGACAATTCGGCGGTTTTGTGCTAATAAATAGCTATTTTCACAAGCTAGGAATTTTCCTAATAGGGCTAAATCTTCCACTCGCCCAGATATACAGCATATTTGTTCGTAGGTGTCAAGCGCTGTTTCTAGATTTTCTAAATAACCTGTTTCGGCGAGATAATTAGCGATCGCTTCATTGGCTGTTGAGCGGGTTAATCGCACCGAAGCTAGCATTACCTCATCTAACCTGAGTTGACAACCTGCTAATTGGTTGAGCCATTCACAAAATAAAAGAGTGCGTTGGCTAGCATCCTTGCCGGGTAATTTATCAGCGAGGGTAATTGCCCCACTATTAATCATCGGGTTGCGGGGACGGCCGTGATCGGCAATGAGTTGTTCTAAAGAATTGAAGGGTGCATCCGATGGTTCCACCCCAACCCACCCAAAAACTGTTTCTGCACCAAAATGTTCTAGTAGATAAAGTAGAGAAAATGTCTTAATAACGCTCATTAGCGGGAACACACAAGCTGTATCCCCAAAGCAGATAGTTTGCCCCGATTTACAACAGAGGTAAACTGCAAACCAACCAGGATCAGCCAAAGCTAATTGCGGAATGCGATCGGCAACTTGTCCTCGTTCAACTTGGGTTTTGGCTAATTGCACCCACGCTGATAACTTCGTAGTAGTTAGTTTATCAAGTCTTTTCAAATTGTAAATTTTCTAAAATTTTATTTATTAAATAGCAATTATCTTAGCTTTAACCGGGCAGGTAAAAATAGGAGTTGGAGAGGTATTTTGCGTAAGTCCTGTATCTAACTCTCCTGCAATTAAACTTAGATTTGGTTTTGTCTAAGCCGTTAGTAGCAACACACGGTAATATATGATTATTTTTCAGCGGCCTATTTCAGAAAATTATAGGACTTACGCAAAAATTGCCAACTTCGCTTAATTTATCGAACCGCCAAGACGAGGCAGTGCGTTGGGCGGCTCTGCCGACTTGAAGCAACTGCCGTGCCAAGAGCGCCGAGAATTCGTACAGTGTGCGTAAGTCCTAAATTAGTATAAACATCCTCTAAAAGCAAAGTATACTTTATGATTCCCCGTGTTAGAGCGCCAGAATTACCGCAAAATTACTCTTGGCTCAACACAGACAAACCTTTGTCTATTAAGCAACTCAAGGGTAGAGTCGTAATTTTAGACTTTTGGACATATTGTTGCATCAATTGTCTGCATATTCTGCCAAACCTAAAATATTTAGAACAAAAATATAAAGATAGCCTTACCATTATCGGCGTTCACTCCGCCAAATTTGATAACGAAAAGGAAACAGAAAATATTCGCCAAGCTATCTTGCGCTACGACATTGAACATGCAGTTGTAGTTGACAGAGGTTTTAAGATTTGGCAAGAGTATGCTGTGCGTGCTTGGCCTACGTTAATAATTATTGATCCAGAAGGTTATGTGATTGGCCAGATTTCTGGTGAAGGAAATCGTGCCACTTTAGACGAGTTGATTCAAAAGTTAATTCAGCAACACCAAGATAAAGGCACAATTAATTTCAAAGAAATCAGCTTGACTTTAGAAAAACAGCGCCAACCATTAATCACACCCCTAGCCTTTCCTGGTAAAGTTCTAGCTACCCAAGCGGGTTTATTCATTGCTGACTCTGGACATCACCGCCTGATTATGAGTAGCTTTGACGGGGAAATTTTGCATTTGCTTGGTATTGGAAAATCTGGCTTAACCGATGGTTCGTTCAGCGAAGCGCAGTTTTTTGCACCACAGGGAATGGCATTTGATGTAGAAAATCAGATTCTTTATGTTACTGATACAGACAATCATGCCTTGCGGCGAGTTGACTTGAAGCGCCAAGTAGTCGAAACTATAGCCGGAACTGGTGAACAAAGCCGCAATATCCGTCCTCATGGCGGTGCTGGTTTAGAAACTGCGCTGAATTCACCTTGGGATTTAGTGAAAGTGGGACATACCTTGTTTATTGCAATGGCTGGACCCCATCAGATTTGGAAAATGGATTTAGAAACTAGCATCATTAAAACTTATGCTGGTACTGGTGCAGAAGCTTGCATTGATGGTTCACTTGCTGAATCTGCCTTTGCTCAACCTAGCGGTATCAGCACAGATGGACAAGAATTATATATTGCTGACAGTGAAGTTAGTTCAATTCGTAGTATTGGAATTGTAGAACCGTACCAAGTCCGAACCGTTTGTGGTAGCGGAAGTTTATTTGGTTTTGGCGATGTTGATGGATACGGTGAAGATGTCCGTTTACAACACTGTCTAGGGGTGGAATACGTCCAGAATTACCTGTGGGTAGCAGATACCTACAATCACAAAATTAAATTAGTCAGTCCTAGTGGGAATTGTCAAACAGTTTTAGGAGATGGTACTAATGGCTTACAAGATGGCAAGGGTAAAAATAGCCACTTTTTTGAACCTTCGGGATTGAGTGCGATCGCTTCTTTTTTATATATTGCCGATACCAATAATCATGCCATCCGCCGTGTAGATTTGAATACTCTTGAGGTGACGACGTTGCAATTTCCTGGTTTATGTGCGCCAGATGTTTGTATTCCGCCTAATTTATAGAATGATTATCTCACGCAAAGACCCAAACTTTTCATTGCGCCTTTAGGTTATATCTTAAAGAGAATAAATTAAATAGTGCTACTGTCAGTTAAAGTTTGAAAGGGATAGGTTTAAATTTTTCATCCTCAATTATAAAATTATCTGCCTTGATCCCTTTGGGTGTGTCAAACAGGAAATCTACAGAACGAGGTTCATCTTGAGAGAAGGGTAAACAACAATCCTCTGGTTTAAGCCAGAGGATTGTCAATTGCACCACTAATAACTTTAGTCTCATTACGTCTAAGTTTTAACTTTTATTTAGGACAGCCCTTAATTGCTTGAGCAGCTTACCAACTTCTAAAAATTGTGGATCTTTTGCAAGTTTTTGGATAACTTTAGGACTGCTTTCCATCACAATCTTGTTGTAAGCAGTAATAGCATCATTTAGCTTTTTTATATCTACATTTGGTATTTCTCCCTTCTGGGCTATTACTAAATCTGCCATTAATCCTTTAGTGCTGGCAACTAGCTGCACTGGTTGTAATTGTCCTACAGGAGCGCCTAATACAGATGCTGATTTATTTCTGGCTAGAGCTAATAAAGCATTTACCAGTGATGTTACTGATGGTGATGATACTCCTAAACTAACTATATAAGTCTGTAGCTGATTAGCTGCTGCTTCTGCATTCACTCCACCCAGTAAGATAACTAAAATGATAGCAGCCGGGCTATTTGCATCCGGATTTTGATTGAGTATATTAATGACAGTTTCATTCAAATTATTCTGAACTTCTGTTGCTACGTTAATACTACCATCACTACTAAATTCAACTTGAACCCCAGGTGCAGGTTCAACAAATGGCTCTGAAGATCCTGGGTTAAAATTATCCCCCGATGAGGAAGTAGAATCTTCACTAGTTCCCGTGATACCAGCAGTACCAGCATTTACTCTAGTAGACCCACCCACTAGATAAGTGAATAAGATTAACGTTAGAGTAAGAATGAGAGAAAATTTTTGTTTCTTCATTGTTTTTATTGTTAATGAAATTCCAAGATAACTCAGTAGTTAAAACTGAAAACTGTACCCTGCACTCAGGGAAAAACCTAGACCATTATTAAGATTGCTAGTAACATCCGTAAAAATAGTATTAATAACTATAGGTGTCTTCTTGAAAGGAGCAAAAGATGCACCCATATTGAGACGATTTCCAGTCCAGCTACTTACTAAAGATATTTCAGGTATAACTCTCAAACCTAAACCAGCAAAAATATTCACAGGATTTTCATCTGCTGCTATTGCACCTTTAGAACGAAAAGCACCACTGCCAAGTCCTACAGAAACAGTCAAAGGTAATTTGTTATTAGGGTTATTTGATTGCAGTGGAAATGACTTACTAACTACTCCATAAATGGTATCTTTAGCTTTGTTAACATCTCCCCATTTAATAGGATTTGACCAACCAATAGCTACAGCTGTACCATCACCCAAATATTTGTGTAGCTTAAAACCTACACCGCCACTATCACCAAAATCAAAACTGTCACCACCACCTACACTAGTAATATTGACATTAACTTCCAATCCTACAGATTTAACTGCATCTCCCAAACCAAAACCAACAGACAAAGAACCATCTACCCTATCTTTATCCTCATCTAAAGGGAAAAATAAACCACCGCCAATATAGGCTTGGCCAAAACTTGCACCATAGGCAGAAGGAGTACCAGCTGTTGAACTAGGAGCAGCTTTTGGCGATTTACCTAGCCTCCCAATGGGATCAATTAAAAGTTCTTGGCGTAATTTATTAGTCTCACCAAAAGTATCACCCGAAAACTCTGAAGAGTCTATTTGTACGACAAGTTGAGGTTGTTTCTGGTTCAATACATTAGTCTGCTGTTTTAAATGCAAATCAGTATTACTAATTGGAGAAGCAAATAACTGTTTTGCTAAACTATCATTAATTTTTATCTTTGTTTGAGATGTAAGCCAAAAATTTTTTCTAGAAAAAGAATTGCTGAATGTTTCAGACTTAAGGTTACTAATAAAACTATCACTAATTCTTACAGTCTCTAATTTAGTCACAGAATTACTTTTTTTAAATGCCAACAACCTTTGCCGCGCTCTGATCTTTTTTTGCTGTGAATTAGGTTCCAATATTATGGGAGGTGCTTTGAGATTTTGAGACACACTCAATTTAGCCTCTTGATTTTCAGAAATAATATTATCTGCTGCAACTGCCGAACTAGTAAAAATAGCTGTCAACAGTAGAATAAAAGTTATTAAGATTGTCCCTAAGTTCCAGTAAGTATAGTTAATACTAATAATTTGATAAGTATTGCTACCACTGATAATTTTTTGTATTTTATCCACCAAAATATTCCTTCTATAAAAGTATTTACAGTAATACAACAGCAATTTATACGCCAAACATCCTAATTGAAACTAGTAATATTACGGAAATATAGCTAATTAACCCGGATTTCTCTTATAAGAAATCCGGGCGTAGCTGTTCTGATTTCATACATCCCAGGTGTAAAGCTCTTCAGCAGTTCACATAAACTTAAGTCTGGCTGCTGCTGCGCCTTGCTCATTGTCAGAGCGTAGTTTACCGCACTCCTCTACGAGACACTGAGCGTAGCTTGCTTCCCCATAGGGGTACCATAGGCTCAGTGATCACCGTAGGCATCGCCTGTCATTCAACTTTTTGTCAAATCAAAATCAAAATCTTTAGCTGCACAATAAGTAAGTGGGCAAGGATAAATCAAACTATGTTACATAATCTAAATGCCCACTTACTTAAATCATCCCTGCCTCAAGCTTTATATATCTAAAGTGAATTTTTTAAAAATTGGGATGCTCCCGCTCTAATTTGCCTTGGAGCGAAGGTATACAGGCACAAAAGTAATCCGAAATCATTTATCAAACAGAATTCAGGAGTCAGGAGTCAGAATTCATTCTGAATTCTGTATGACTGGCGGATGAATAATCGGGTTGAAGACCACCAAATTTTCAATTTGGTGGTCTTCAATTCCTGCGCGGTCTGAATCCCTGACTGATTGATTTTGACTCCTGAATTCTGACTTCTAAATTCTTCTTCAAGAGAAATTATTGAGATAAAAATCTTTATTTGATAAGCATTACAGCCTTGATTCATTCTCACGGATCATTTAGAACTGCTATATAAGTATCAATGCTGCAAATGTTAGAATTTTATCCTGATAATCCTAATGAACCCGAATCACCTTTAGATGATATTCGTAAAATGATACAAGCAACATGAACACCATTTTACACATTACCAAATACCAACAATGGGAACAAGCAAAAAATATCGGTAGCTATCGCGCTGATTCGCTAGAGAGTGAAGGCTTTATCCACTGTTCAAAATCAACGCAATTACTCAAAGTTGCAAAGAGATTTTTTGATAATCAACAAGAATTGGTACTACTTTTTATTTATTCTGAAAAAGTGCAAGCTGAAATTCGCTATGAACCTGCTGAAATAGGTGAATTATTTCCTCATGTTTATGGTGAATTAAATATTGATGCTGTGTATCAAGTGATTGATTTTGAAGCTGGGGAAGATGGTTTATTTGAGTTGCCGCAAGAAGTTATAAATTTAGAATAAGAACCGCAGAGGCGCAGAGGACAGAAAGGAAGCGAGATGAGAAGTCAGGGGTTTGATATGGGTGTGTATATTGATAAAATGGCCTTATTGTTGGATTTGCAGCAGCCAGGGCGAATAGAATTCGCAGCTACACCAAACAAAGTTCGTCTTTGCGGAGTAAGGGCAAATTAAAATTTTGAAACCTACGTTCGCGCAGCGTCCCGTAGGGAAGGTAAGTAAAGCCTCGTGTAGATACAGTTTCTAATCGCCCAACTATAAGCATTCCGCGCTTTACTTAAAGAACGGGAATTAATCTAGAGCAATTGTGACCGAATTTAATTTACAAATCCAAGAAAATAGCGATCGCTTGTCAACTCCACTGGAGAATGATGTACCTAGCTTACTTCCCTCCAGAAATACCATCCACTGTGTCAACACCAAAGGCGATCGCCTTGACCGTTACCTTTGCCAAGAATTACCAGACTTATCCCGTTCTCGCATCCAACAGTTAATTGAACAGGGTAACGTCCAACTTAACGATAAAGTTTGTACATCCAAGAAGATCAATGTCAAGGTAGGCGATCGCATCACTCTCGAAATACCACAAGCCCAACCCTTAGAACTGCTTGCAGAAGATATCCCTTTAGATATCCTCTACGAAGACGACCAGTTACTTATTCTCAACAAACCCGCAGGCTTAGTTGTCCATCCTGCGCCTGGTCATCCAGATGGCACCTTAGTAAATGCCCTGTTGGCACACTGTCCCAATTTACCAGGAATTGGCGGAGTCCAACGTCCAGGAATTGTCCATCGATTGGATAAGGATACAACGGGAGCGATCGCGATCGCTAAAACAGAAATTGCCCATCATCACTTACAAGCCCAACTCAAAGCAAAAACAGCACGGCGAGAATACTTGGGCGTAGTTTACGGTGCGCCAAAAGCTGAAAGTGGCACAATTGACTTACCCATTGGTCGCCATCCTCAAGACCGCAAGAAAATGGCTATTATGTCTGTTGAACAAGGTGGACGATCTGCCGTCACTCATTGGCAAGTACTAGAACGCTTCGGTAACTATACATTAATTCACTTTCAATTAGAAACCGGACGCACCCATCAAATTCGTGTCCATAGCGCCAAAATGGGTCATCCCATTGTCGGCGACCCAGTTTATAGTTCTGGTCATTCAGTGGGCGTAAATTTGCCCGGTCAAGCACTCCACGCTTGGCGACTAAAATTACAGCATCCCCTATCTGGCGAGATGATTGAGGTGACAGCTACCCCTCCCGCCCACTTTACAAAACTTTTGGAGATGCTAAAAAGACGAATTGCATCTTAACCTTTTTTTATTCAAAGGCGATCGCCCCCCAATACATACGGGGAAGGAACCGGATTTTTCTTGTTTCCCCCCAATATATCGGTGGGACTAAGGGTGGTAACAACGCAATTAAAATCACAGTTAACCACTTTTCAAACAACCTTTAAGACATGCATCTAAAAAAACGACTAGCGTGCATCAGACATGGGATAGAGTCTGTTTCACTAGTAATATCTAAATGAAACTCCTACGTAACCCAAGGCTTATGCACGCAAATTATCAAATGGATGTATTAGCCAGCCACCGACCAAAAATCGTTATTTAATTCCTGACAGTTGCCGATAAGGTACAGACTTTTCGATATCGATGTTGTATGGCGAGATCCGTTGTGGAGCATTGCCAGTTGCATTGATACTTTGTGCCATATTTAAGAACAAAGATGGATCGCCAGCCTTGGGCTTTTGCTCTTGTGGGAGGAATCTGCGTACTTCGACCTGCCAAATGATTTGGGGGAAGCCCAGTTTAGCACGGTGGTAGTCTTCGTATCGCGGAGACTTGATGTTGAATGGCAACTCACCCTCAGATTGGGATGGCAGTATCCGACGCCGCTGATAGGGCACTGTAGAGTATCCAAAATTGCTCAGGTACTCTTCAGTATTCAGAACTTGATCAATAAAGCCTGTAATACCCTTGGTAGCAACTACAATTGACCAAGCGATTTTTTCGCGCTCGTTGTATGGATCGCGTCCTAGAACCCGCTGGATTACTTGCTCAACAAAGCGATAATTATTGTTGAGGTCGTAGAAGCTTTTCTTAAAGGTATTGGAAAGCACCAATCCACGAATAAAGTCCCGCACTGTAATTTGTCCATTACGGAGTTGGGATTCTAGGAATGTTTCGCGATCGGCTGCAAAGGCATAAAAGAAAAGTTGACGATATGCTGCTTCGATCAGATCACCTAAATCTGATGGGGACAGTATATTGTCTGTAGTAAAAATCCTGGGCTGTTCATCACCCGGTACTTCATATGCAGCTACACGCTGATTTTGACTTGAAGGGTCATATGTTAATAGAGGAATTGCCACTCTTAGGCCTCCATGTTCTTAATTAAAGTTAACAACTTTAAATCATATATTAAGGGAGTAGTTGGATCAGAACCTGAGATTCTGATAAAATTTCACGAAACTTAACTAAGGGTAATTTAAGTATTCGTAGGAAAAACGATTAGCCTGCTGGATTCAAGCCATAGCTAATTAATAAAGGGAGTGGGGCTTGCGGCTTAATGACTATCTAAATGACTAAAAAATTTTACGCACATATTTCAGATTAGAAGATTCAGTTTCACCTTTTTGAACCGAAGCAATAATTTTTAACATTTAGCAAAAGAAATTAATGGGGTATGGAGCATCGTATTAGTTATTCTCCCTCATCTATATCCCCTATCTGCTTCGGTGACCTATCCAAAATTCTAAGGGATCTATAGTTGACTTACAGTAAGGCCAGCTACGCAAAGTTGCTTCCATCCCTACATCCCAGTAGGGTGGTTCCAATCCCAGTCCTAAACATAAATGAGATAGGATGCTAGCAAACTGCTGATTATGACCAAAGTCTCCTAGATGAGCATGGGCGTACTCATGGACGACTACACCAAACCAGTCTATAGGTGCAACTCGACCGACATCTACCAGAATAGTGATTGGGTTTGTGAAAATGTTGCACAGCCCGTCTATGCCGAAGGATTGAGCTATGGGGACTGCAAAAATTTGGATATGGCGACGCTCTTGGGGGTGAAAGCACTCATGACAAACTTCTAGGTAGGTGTTGATCTGAGCGTTAACGGTGTTAATATTCTCACCGATCCAAGTGCAAATGGGGATGCGATCGCGCAGGTTATCAAAGACATCTACCATACCCGGTTCTAGAGCAAGTCCCTGTATCCGATGCAGATAATCTCGCCCACGAGTAAAAGCATCAGTTCCTTTAAAAATCATTCACCAGCCCAAAACTGAATAAAACTCTCTTTTTTCCAGAATATCCTCCCCAAGTCTTTCTATTACCTGTTCTGTGTTGGAAACCTCAACAGAAGTTTCAATGCGGGTTTCAGTACAAAACGATGCAGTGCTAAAGCCGCCAAACCGTTTTACCGTACTAGTTCGCAGCCGCGTATTTGGGCTGGCGAACCAGAATCTCTCAATGGAACTCATTGTTTCGTATTCGGTTGTCAACACTAGTCCATCTTCATCATCCATGTGAAAAAGACCGACTACAGGCATAATTTCGGCATAGCCTCTTTCGCGGAGTAATTTGCCAATCCTTGGGTTATCCCCATCAGGCACGATCGCAAATATGGTTTTCCCCTGATGGTTCTCCTCACCCTCTCTATCCCAAGCCATTGTGCCTAGCCAACGCACCCGTGATCCCCCTACTGATAGGCTGGGGTCAATCTGATGATACTGGCACAGTTCAATGATTTCTGGATGATTGGCATCCAGAGTTTCTACCTGTATATCCGATTCTCCCGTCTCTGATCGCTTGAAAGCTAGGTGATGAGTTGCCCGTTGCGATCGCCAATTACCAGCACTTAGCTGAAAAAATTCCATTGCGTCTATCAATCTTCTGACTCCTACTTATTACTCCTGCGGATGATGTTTTACAGGTTTTTTCTTTTTAGAGTTGTTGGTATATAAACATTCTAAACTTTATAGCGATTAGTGGTCAGCTTCAATAAACTCCCTACAAAACGAGAGGCAAACGTGTTGTTAACTAATTGTAAATTTTTATGAGCTTGATTTGTTATGACTTGACAATATGGAAATTTTAATATCTCAGTGCTAAAATAGTGGAAAGCGATGTTTACGACGACCTATGCGTTCACACTAGCAGTAACAACAAATACCCTTCGATTCAGTAAATCAGAGGAATGGCTCATGGACTTCCCAGTCGAATTAACCTTAGAGCAACAGTTTCGCTTACAAAATTTGAAAGACCAGGTAAAGAATTTGAATCAAGAAGAGGCTCAGGAATTTTTGTTAGAAGTTTTACGGCAGATGATGGTGAAAGATAATTTGGTCAAACATCTCCTAAAACAAGCTTAATCAAGTAAAAAACAAGATTTTTTCCTTAAGACTTACGCAATGGTAGAGTTTCATTAAAATGCGTAAGTCTTATTTTTTTGTCCAATGACGCCAGTCGCCTCTCCTAAGGGAGACGCTGCGCGGAACAAGTCGGAAAACCATACACGGCAGTTCCTCCTGGGGAGCCACTGCGGTCTTGGCGTCTCACTTTCTCCTATTCGTGAGAGGCTAACGCCTGCTGTAGGATGCCCCTTCGCCGCAAGGCGTCCCGTTAGGGAAGGACTGTAGGGAGATGACTCGCTATCGCTACCGCGACGCTGGCTCCCCAATGCCCATTTAGGCTAAATTTGATTTTTTATGTCAGACTAGCCGAATTACAGGTAAATATTACAGATTATTACTTTGTCTCTCATAGTAAAGACTAGGGTACTATTGATCCCCTATGTTTTTCATTGGCTACTCGCAGTTAATCTGATCGAGAACAGGCCAGAAATAATATCCGCCATTTGTGAATATTAAGGAGAACTCATGGTTCTTGATGCTTTTTCTAAAGCTGTAATTACAGCAGACGCCAAAACTGCTCCTATCGGTGGTGCTGATTTAGCAGCCCTCAAGTCTTTCATTGCTGATGGCAACAAGCGCCTTGATGCTGTAAACGCGATCGCTAGCAACTCTAGCTGTGCTGTTTCTGATGCCATTGCTGGGATTGCCTGTGAAAACCAAGGTTTAATTCAAGCTGGTGGTAACCTGTACCCAACTCGTCGCCATGCTGCTTGCCTACGTGATGCCGAAATCATGCTGCGCTACGTAACCTATGCGCTATTGGCTGGTGATTCTTCTGTTTTGGATGATCGTGCTCTGAATGGGCTGAAAGAAACCTACACAGCTTTGGGTGTCCCTACCGGATCTTCTGTACGTGCTGTACAGCTTCTGAAGGCGATCAGCGTCGCTCACATCACCAACACCAACACTGAAGCTAACGCTGGTAAAAGATTCCGCAAGCAAGAAGTAATTCAAGGCGACTGCTCTGCTCTAGCTGCTGAAGCTGCTAGCTACTTTGATCGCATTATTTCTGCTCTGAGCTAATAGCTCATGGCTAACGGCTATTAGCCAAACGAACTGAAATTCAAACCCGATCAAATCCCATTTGGAGTATAAAAAATAATGAAATCAGTTATCACCACAGTTATTACATCTGCTGATGCAGCAGGTCGTTTCCCAAGCACCTCTGATTTAGAATCTGTCCAAGGTAGCATTCAACGTGCTAACGCTCGTCTAGAAGCTGCTGAAAAGCTGGCTTCTGGTATCGATGCTGTAGCTAAAGAGGGTTATGATGCAGCCTTTAAGAAATATCCTTTCTTGAACCAAGACGGTGAAGCTGGCGACACCCAAGTTAAAAAAGATAAGTGCCTCCGCGACATCAAGCATTACCTGCGCCTAATCAACTACAGCTTAGTTGTGGGTGGTACTGGGCCTTTGGATGAGTGGGGTATTGCAGGTGCTCGTGAAGTGTATCGCTCTTTGAATCTGCCCACTGCTCCTTATGTTACCGCGCTGACTTACACTCGCGATCGCGCTTGCGCTCCTCGTGATTTTTCTCCTCAAGCATTGGTTGAGTTCCGCAATCTCCTCGACTACGTAATCAACTCCCTGTCATAGTAATAGGATTGACTAGACGCAGACGAGCGATCGTTATACTCTAGAACTAGGGACTCTCAGTCTGTTCCTTTGCCTAAATTAGGTTGAGTAATCGACTTGGAGTCCCTCAGTTGTAATTAATATTTATCATTTATCTCTATCTTGAACTTAGGAAATTTAAACAACGAAGTTTTCTCCTATGACAATAGATTCTCTATTTGAACAATTGAAACACCCCAACCCCAATCTGCGGGAACGAGCCATGTGGGAACTGGCTGATGTCCGTGATGAAAATACTATTCCTCGGCTGATGAGTATTTTGGATGAAGAAGATGTAACCTACCGTCGAGCTGCGGTAAAGGCGCTAGGTGCGATTGGTATAGATGCTGTACCATCACTAGTAGAGTCATTAGTGAACAGCGATAATGCAACCATTCGCGGCAGTTGTGCTAAGTCCCTGGCACAGGTCGCCGCCAACCATCCAGACGTACCCTTCCCAACTGAGGGCTTACAGGGATTAAAAACAGCGCTTAATGACCCGAATGGCGTTGTTTATATTGCATCTGTGATGGCTCTAGGTGAGATTGGTTCCCCTGCCTTTGAAATTTTAACTGAGGCTCTAAAAACAACGGATAATGTTGCGGTGGCTGTAGCTATCGTCAATGCACTCGGTTCGATGGGTGATATCCGGGGAGTGGAAGTGTTAAGGGCATTGACAAATGATGAATCTGTCGATCCATATGTCCGAGAGTCAGCAGTGAGTGCCTTACCACGATTAGATCAGGTAATTAATTATAACAGAGGGTAGCGATCGCTCTTAAATACAACTACCTTAATCAATCGTAGTCAGGAAAATCAAAATTCAATTGAAAATGTCCCCAGAACAGCAAAAGGAGCGCCAGGAGTGGCTTGGTCTCTGCTGTAGCTATTCTCAATGTAGTCCACATTAAAAATATTTTTGAAGTTAATTCCCGCCCGCCAGTTATTTCTTTTATAAAAGATGCTGGCAATTGCGGCTCTAAATTTGTCAGCAGTGTAGTAGCCGCATTAACACGGGCATAGCTTGACACTTCAAAGGAGTTGTCCAGATCGCCTGCTCGTGAATCGACAAAAAATACACCCCTACACTTACTCTCCACTTACCACTTTCTCTAAACATTGCAGCAAATAGCTGTTAGTTCCTGAAATTAATAATCAGCCACTTGAGAATAAATCTTACAAGGGATGAGTAATCAATTGCAAATAATTGTCAGCTTTTTTTAACAAAGATAATTTATAGATAAGTAGGTCGGCATAAATAATTATCGTTGGAATAAGGCAGGAGGAAAAGGGTTTTAGCTTTGTTTACTTTTCTTCACATAGCTTGATTTTATTGTGGCAACTTACTTAATAAGTTTTTAATTAAAATACAGGGATTTCAGTCAATTGAGGGACTAAGTTAATTGAAAGCTATCTTCAAAGTCTCAAACTATTAATGATAGTATTTTCAATTTACTCCAGCCATAATTGCTCTGATCAACTTTGGTTGAGTTAAACATTACAGGTTGCGTTTTGACGGAAGCAACGCGATCGCTGCAAGTTACTTTGTTCTGCCAAAATGGGTGCTAGTTGCAATGTGATTAATTTAATTGCTTTGCTCTATAAATAAATTTGGTTTGTAGTGCCTTGATCAGGGCAGTTGATGATAAGTTGTCTTACCACTAATTGCAATACTGGGTTGATTTCTAGATAAAAGTGATAGTAAATGTGCATCGCTCTATTCCCAAGCATCTTCCTCTAACTGTCTCTTAATTTGAGAAATCGCCAACTTGAACACTGCCTGAACCCCCGCTTCCCCTTCCTTGGTCAATGCGGCTTGCAGGGGTTCTAAGGCAGCCCCATCGCCAATCTTCATCAATGCCAGGGCTACCGCTTTTCGAGTTTCCCAATCGGCATGATCCAGTAACTCAATGAGGTTAGGAATCGCTGGCCGATAGGTCAGGCTGCCCAAAGCAGCAGCTGCTTCACACCGGACAATTGCAGATTGATCGGTAAGGGCATTAACTAAAATATTAAATGCTCCTTCTTCAGTACCTTCTTCAGCTATTTTAGCGATCGCACCCACCACCGCAGCGCGAACTTCAGGCGAGTCTGAGTTAATCTCTTGATATAAATATTCCTTCGCCTCTGCTCCAATAAATCCTAACGCCCATACTGCATATCCTTTGGCACTTTCTGGATACTCGCTTGACGCTAATATTTTTAGTAATGCTGGCACAGCGGCCTTACCTATCTTGGCTAGCGCTCCCACCGATGAGGCTTTGACCACTGTATCTTCATCATTTAACAGAGCCTTGACCAAAGTTGGAATTGCGATCGGGTCAGCGATTAGTGTCAAGGTTTTGGTGCTAGCTCTGCGTACAACTGGGTTTGGGTGATTTGCTACAGCTTCCATCAATAAAGGGGCCGCTGGTTTACCGATTTTACCCAATGCCTCTGCAAAACTCAACCTAACCATCCCCCGTGAGTCTCCCATACTCTCAATCATCTGCTTGAGTAGGTCTTGGTCATCAGGATTGAAGGTGTTTAAGCCTAATTGCTCACTCACCACTGCAAATAAAGCATCAGTTTCTGCCTGAGACAGATTTAACGAATCTTCCCCGGATTGAGTTTTGGAGTTGAGCATATGGCTTATAGCTTAAATTATCAAGATGGATTACTAGTTGCTGACGCTCAGGGCTGCTTGCTGATTACGGAGTTCTTGCAGGGCAGAATCAATCTTGGCAAGCTCAGGCTCTAGTTTTGCCATAACATTTACTCTCATCAACTTAGCCCGTTTTGCTGTTTCTGTAGTTTCTTGAACTAGACGTTCCCGATACTGCTCAAGTTCTGCAATCACTTCTGCTACATCTTGAGCAGTTTGGTTATCAGTTGTTGTTAAATCTGAGGCTTCATCCATAACTTTTGTTTCCTAAATGCGTGTTTATATAATGATGTGTAGTCAGTGTTCGATTATCGTTTGTATTTGGTTACTCGCTAAAAACCAGCACTTAGCTGTTACATACAATCGAGCAATTGGCAAGAGGCTACTGACTAATAGCTGACAAATGCATATATTCCGATCTTCTCAGATCGCGTTACCACTGGTAAAGCTTTTTGACGGAAATCTTCAAAAGTTGAACCAAATTATAAACTTCGATCCAACTTAGGATAAGTCTTTTAGGCTTTTTTGAATGAAAGTGCCGCAGCTACGCCCGTCGTAGACATCGCGCTTGCATGGTCTAGCACAGTGCAACAGGAAAAGTCGTGATGATTACCAATCCTTGTCTTCAAGCTGTTATAGAAGCTTCGTGGTATGAGGGTGAGCCATTATGTCCGTGGTTCGTTGCAGATCATAAACCATTCTCGCGCATTCAGTTATATGGTGAGATGACGGATTTTGAGGTTGGTTTAATATTTGCCCAACTGGTAAAGTACAACGATTTAGACAGTGAGAGCGATGCCTACGAAGTTCTGTATCAAGTTATTGAGTCCGAGACACTGATTTTGCCAGGAGGTCTTCAAGTCAGGTCTACTGCTGATGAACTGATCTACCCCGGTTGCTGTTGTGGTCTAGAAGAGTAGCGGGAGTGGTTAGATTTTTTGACTAAAGGGCGATCGCAGTCCACCACACCCCCAATGAGAGCGAAGGAATATCTAACACCTGTAGCCATCGTATAATAGGAATACTAAAAAGCTTTTTTCAACTTATCAATCAGAAAAACGATGAATTCACAAGATAAAAACTGGGAAAATTTATTTGGAGCTATCACGACAGAAGGTAGTGCTTGGCACGGAATATGGACGATATATTCTCTAAATAAAGAAGTTCTGAATTCATTTAAATCTGTCAGAAAAATTCAAGCTAATGAAGAGAAAACATTGATTACTCAAACTAATAAATACAGTTACTCTGATGGAACGGAATCAGAAAAAACCTGGCAGATTGAAAAGCAAACTTGTAGTCAACCTGATGGAGTCATATACCCAACATTTTTATCGATGAGGGCAGTGTCCTTTGGTGAGGGTAAGAGTGCCTGGGTATCAAAAAAACTGGAAGCTGGAAAAAAATTTGCTACAGAGTTATTTTTCCGATATCAAGATTGGCGAACTAGTGTAGCTAGTATCTATGCTGAGAGTGGCAATTTAGAGAGAATTACGATAATTAACGAGCATTTAAATAGCTTTTACAATAGATCAGCCAAGTCCGAAATAGAAAAGTATTCTGGAAAGTGGAGCGGACAAAAAGAGTATATGAATAGTGATTTACAAGTATCGGCTTCAGCAGAAAATCAAGAGCTTGTGTTAGAGCCAACAGAACAAAAAAATAAGACGATATCTCTGCCAGATGATATTGCTGTGAATGTACCTGAAAAGGTGAATGTTGGAGAAGAGTTTGAGATAGTATGTGGTAAGTTGGTTACAAAAAATGAGTATAGAAGACTGACAGCTAAATATGATAATTCGGGAGCATTCGCCATGTTGATTTCCGAAGTTTTTCGGCTACAAGAACAATAAAACTATAAAGTTATCAGCTATGTTAAACTGAGTACTTTTAATTTTTAATGACATTTTCATTTATCATTATAAAGTGTATTTTTTTGCTCCGTAAGTCTGTAGGCTTTATCTTCCAATCTCTCGCATTTAGTCTCAACTCCAATGAAAAGCAACTGCATTTTTTGATATTTCAATTTATAAACATTATTTACCACTATTTTCCAGTCCCCAGTCCCTAGTACGATAGTAAACGTGACCTTTGAGCAATTATCCAAAAGCCATTTATAAATCAATGGATAAACGTTTTTTTAAAATGTTTGGGCTAACAGAAGAACAAGCGATCGCAATTATCGATACACCATTAGAACAACTCGAAGACGCTTCTGATAAGTATATTGCTGTTTCCCATTTAATTAACTTCCCGACTGAGCAATCGATCGCGGCTTTGGTACGGGCAATTGAAACCAGTAACCCCAAGGAATTAGACCACCGGATTGTCCGACGCAAGGCTGTAGAAAGTCTGGGGCGATTGCAGGCAGAATCAGCTTTACCTGTAATTCGGCAGTGTCTTAAAGATGATGATATTTATACTGTTGAAAATACCGTGTGGGCGATCGGGGAAATCGGGACTAAAGATCCAGAAATTCTCGAAGAAATGGCGCAACTGCTCGATAAACCAGGTCAAATCTATCGAGTGATTATTCACACCCTAGCTAACGCTAACTATCAAGCATCCCTAGAACGTGTTCGGAAATTTACCCAAGCTGAGGATGAACCTATCCGTAGTGCAGCGATCGCTACAGTTTGTCGGTTCACAGGTGATTACTCCCGAATCACTGAGGTGATGGCGCTGCTGCAAAGTTCTAGCATCAATGCCCGGCGCGGTTGCATTCAAGACCTGATTGATTCACACTACTACAAAGCAATCCCAGAAATTGCCCGTTGTCCTGTATCTCTGGTGTTTCGGTTGCGAGGATTGCGGATACTTTTGGATGCAGGCGTCCCCAGTGGTGAAATTACCTTTACAGAAATTCAACCTTATCTAGAGCAAGTACTCTACGATCATCCCAACGATCTTGATTTAGTACATGAGTATGACGCTACCCCTGTACTAGATTTTGTCATTAATGAACTCTACGAAACCGATTTTGGACGGTGTTATTTAGCAACAAAAACCTTACTGGATATCTATGCACAAGAAGCACCAGCAGCACTTCTAGCAACTTATTCGGACAAGGCATATAACGATTATGGCGCTCATTATCATGTGATGAAACTTTTCGGCTGGCTGAAATATGCTCCCGCCTACGATTTGTTAGTAGAAAACCTGTACAATCGCGAACCCCAGTTTCAGAAATCTCGTGCTGCTTGTGCGATCGCTCTTGGTGAATTAGGTGATTCACGAGCAATTATTGAACTCAAAACTTGCCTCAATACGCCGATTTGGGACTTGAAATATGCTTGTTTATTGGCGCTGGATCGCTTAGGAGACTCGTCTGATCGGGAAATTTGCGCTCACGATGCTGACTGGTTAATTAAGGCGAAAGCGACGACTACTCAATAGTTAGGAGTTAGAAGTTAGGAGTTCTATCAAGTCTAGATATAGCAAGGGACTGGGGACTGGGGACTAGGGAATGGGGACTGGGTGAAAAGCCTTTTTGTGTCTAAGTTTTATCATCTGTTAATGTCCTAACCACCTTGGCTGTTGCTATAATTGTCGATACCTTGGCATTGTTAGTCAACACAATAGCATTGTTAGTCAATACAATAGCATTGTTAGTCAATACAATGGCATTGTCAGTCAATACAATAGCATTGTTAGTCAACACAATAGCATTGTTAGTCAATACAATAGCATTGTCAGTCAATACAATAGCATTGTTATTCAACACAATGGCATTGTTAATCAATACAATGCCATTGCAGGTCAAAAGACTTGTGTGTACACCGTAGCTTTGCAAGCTCTTAGGGGATTAACGTGAGTTCGACGGGTTAGGAATAAGAATTAAATAACATACAATTTATGTCCCCGACTTACCTCACCCTCAATCCCTCTCCTTATAAAGGAGAGGGAAGCAAGATAGAGGATGAACTTTTGCATTTTATTTAATCCACGTTCCTTAGATGGTGTCCGCCTAATTAGTAAAATCAAAAGACTTCTGCCTGGTTTTAGTACGCAAAACCTGTCCCTCTCCGACTCGGAGAGGGACAGACTTGAACTTTAGTTCAAGGCAGGGAGAGGTTTGTCGAAGTCACGTTACGTTAACTTATCAGTGATGGGAGTAGAGGCATACAGATGTACGCCCCTGGCAGTTTAGGACTTGCTACTAGTGACTGCTTCGTTTAAAACTAACTCAGGTTCTGGTGTCTCCTCTTCTTCTGGCAAACCGTAAATAGACCTGTACAACTTCACGTACTCTTTGGCAGATTGATACCAACTAAAGTTTTCACTCATGCCCCGTTTCTGTAGTTCTTGCCATTGCGGTTTGAAACGGAAGCCTTCCCAAGCCCTGATCATACAGGTGAAAAGGTCTAACGGTTCATAGCGGTCAAAGCAATAACCTGTACCTGCGGCATTTTCGGGGTCGTGATGCGTTACAGTGTCAACTAATCCACCTGTGCGGCGGACAATGGGTACAGAACCATAGCGCAAAGACATCATTTGGCTGATACCACAAGGTTCAAAACGACTAGGCATTAAGAAGGCATCAGTACCAGCGTAGATGCGGCGAGACAGGGCATCGTTATACAGTAGATAAGTTGCCATGCGTCCGGGAAAACGGGATGCTAATTGCCACATCTGAGTTTCATAGTAGCGATCGCCTGTTCCTAACAGCACAAACTGTGCATCTGTATAAGATAGGAAGCGCTCAAGGATTTGTAATATCAAATCAATGCCTTTTTGTTCCACTAATCGGGTCACAATCCCAATAAAAAAGGCTTTGGAGTTGACTTCTAACCCTAGTTCTTCTTGCAAAGCAATTTTGTTGGCCTTGCGTTTATCTAAACTATCAGCAGTGAAGGTTTGGGTAATATATTTGTCATTTTCTGGATTATAAACTTCGGTATCAATACCGTTGATAATCCCAGATAACTTCCCACTAATGAAGGACAGCAAACCTTCTAATGTTTCACCGTAAGTAGGTGTCTTAATTTGTTCAGCATAGGTAGGCGAAACTGTATTTACCTTATCGGCAAATTGCACCGCCGCTGCCATTACATTGTGTCCTTGCATATACCAGGGACACCAAGTAATTCTCTCTAAATACCAACGCCACGGCCCTTGATAAGCCAGATTATGAATGGTAAACACTGTGCTGATATCAGGATCTTGGTGCATCCACACGGGAATCATCCCTGTGTGCCAATCGTGGCAATGGATAATTTCTGGCTTCCAGTAATTCCAGGCAAACTCGGCTGCACCATTAGCAAACAAAGTGAACCGCCAATCTTCATCATCTCCAGAATAAATACGGCGGGGCATGAAGGCGGGATGTCCGAATAAATACAAGGGAACATCAGTACCAGGCAGAACACTTTCGTATACTGCAAAGTGCTGGAACATCGCATCTCCCCACCAGATTGGTTCATAGGGAATTTCCATTTTGTCTGGCAGGAAGCCGTAGTAAGGCAAGAATATCCGCACATCATGCCCCATTTCCCTTAGGACTTTGGGTAATGCCCCGACAACATCACCCATTCCTCCTACTTTCGCAATGGGTGCTGCCTCTGCTGCAACAAATAGAATCCGCATGGTAATTTTTGCTTCCCTGAGATTATCAAATTAACTCTATGATCCCGACCAACGCGATATGTTGCGTCTGGCACATATGAGAGTGCAACGGCGATCAATTCTTATCTAATCACATCGGCTTGCCCAATTGCTTAGGAACCGCGCTGAATCACCGCAAAAATTTCTGATAAAATTTCTTGCGCTCCCTGTTGACGCAACAGTTCTGCTAGTTCTATGCCTAGCCCTTCGGGATTGTTGGCAATACCTGTGACGGTATCTTTTACGAACTTTTGACCATCTACACTGGCAACTATCCCTGTTAAAGTCAAATTCTCACCAGATATTTCTGTATTTACACCAATAGGTACTTGACATCCGCCCTCTAAAGAGCGTAGAAAAGAGCGTTCGGCAAGACAGCGATCGCGTGTTTGGGGATGTTCGATCGCTTTGAGTAGAGATAGCACTTCACTATCATCAGCCCGGCATTCTATCCCCAAAGCTCCTTGTCCAACAGCGTGGAGGGAGATATTTGCGGGGAGAATTTGATGAACGCGATCGCCCATTCCCAATCTCTCTAACCCTGCTGCTGCCAAAATCAAACCATCGTATTCGCCTGCATCCAGTTTTGCCAACCGTGTAATCAAGTTTCCCCGCACATCTTTAAATGTGAAGTGGGGGAAATGGTGGCGTAACTGTGCTAACCGCCGTAGAGAAGATGTACCGATTACTGCACCTTCTGGTAAAGTATCGATTTGTTTATCTTTGTGCTTTTCATGCACCACTAATGCATCTGCTGGGTTTTCCCGTTCAGTAATTGCTGCCAGTGTTAAGCCTTCTGGTAAGTGAGTTGGCAGATCCTTGAGGGAATGAACGGCAAAGTCAATCTCCTGATTGAGCATTCCGACTTCAAGTTCTTTAGTAAAAAGTCCTTTATCACCAATCTTAGCTAATGCTACATCCAAGATTTTATCGCCTTGGGTAGACATGGTGTGGACTTCAAAAGTGATATCAGGAAAGCAATTCTCTAGTTGCTCTTGTACCCAGTAGGTTTGAACCAGAGCAAGTTGGCTTTTGCGTGAACCAATGCGAATAGTGCGTGGGGGACTAGAAACAACTGAAATCATATAACAATATATCAGTAAGCGATTAATTCACTTTCATCTAGACTACCGTAGTCAGGGACACATACTAATTTTGGGTTTTGAATTTTGGATTTTGGATTACAATTCTTTACCAAAGGCTGGTTTGAGGAATCTCTAACATTACTACTTGGTACAGCATTTCGTTAAATTTGTAGCGAATTAAATTTGGTAATATTCTCCAATGCCAACGCGTCTGCTGACAATGCCAACGCGTCTGCTGACAATACCAATGTGTCTGCTGACAATGCCAATGTGTCTGCTGACAATGCCAATGTGTCTGCTGACAATGCCAATGCGTCTGCTGACAATGCCAATGCGTCAGCTAACAATGCCAATGCGTCAGCTGACAATGCCAATGCGTCAGCTAACATTAAAAACGAACTCTTGAATCTGCTGTTGAAGGCAGTGTTCTAATTCAGCGTTGAGTGTTTATAGCTATTTGTAAAGTTCTGATTGTTGGATGGCGATCGCAACCTGGGTTGCAAGTTGCTTCATCAACTGAACTTCCCCAAATTACCATATACGGGTGCGATCGCACTGATGAGCAATCAATAAGTCCCAAAGATACAGGGGTAAAAGTAGGTGTTTTGCTATCTAGTTGGGCTGTTCGCGCAATCAGGCTGCTAAAGTGAATTTGAATCCTTACAAAAGTATTTAGTATAAAAGATGCTTGGGATTGGGAAGAGGAGGATATTGAGTTACTTATCTAAACCGGGGTGCAAGAAAGCCTTAGAGGATGTTTGAAAAGTCCATAATGATGTATAAAATATTTTTTACCCCTCCCCTTATAAAGCGGATTTTTCTTGTCTCCCCCCTTTATAAGGGGGGACTAAGGGGGGTAACAACGCAATTAAAATCACAGTTAACCACTTTTCAAACAACCTCTTACCCTAGACTATAAAAGATGTGAATCCCTAGATAAACGTAACCTTAATCGCAAGAAAGATTTGAGTAAGGATGGTTTCACCGTTCGTAAACTCGAACATCAAGTTATTGTGGAGTTGTTGCAAAAGCAGTACTTTGAAGTTATTGGTGGAGTACTTTTGAGTTAGTGCTATGTATAAGGGATCGCCTTGTTGCATTCAGCTAGTAGCGAACGTTGATAAACTAGATGCAGGACTTTCGGAATAGCAGAAGTCATGAGTGTTACAAAATCCGCATCCCTAACCCTAGAGGAGTTTCTGAAGTTACCAGAAACGAAGCCTGCAAGTATTTATATTGATGGTGAAATTAGCCAGAAACCAATGCCGAAAACCCGCCACTCCCGACTTCAGGCTAAGTTGATTAATGGGATTAATGAAGTCACAGAGGAGAGGCAAATCGCTTATGCTTTTCCAGAGTTACGTTGTACTTTTGGTGGTCGGTCAATTGTTCCAGATGTGGCGGTTAATCGTTGGCAACAAATTGAGTTTAACGATAACGGAGAACCTGTAGATGATGTGCTAATTGCTCCAAACTGGACAATTGAAATTCTCTCTCCAGATCAGAGTTCCAATCGGGTTACAAGTAATATCTTGCACTACCTAAAATATGGTTGTCAGCTTGGATGGTTGATTGATTCCGATGACCGCTCAGTTCTCGTATTTAAACCACATCAACAACCAGAATTTTGCCACAAAGCAGATAGCTTGGCTGTTCTAGATGGTATTGATTTAGAACTGACAGTAGAACAGGTATTTGGTTGGTTAAAGATGAAAGCAGAGTGAGCAAGCCTTGTTAAAATTCTCTGTAAATAAGTTCCATACGCCGATCATCTAGGATACCTGCCACGATCATGCGGTGATATTCATCTATTGTCCACTTCGCGGTAGTTCCGGTCATAGAGACACTTTTTTATCGCATTTTACTTTACATCGTAATGGATGCATAAAATCGGAAAATTTCAAAAAGATTAACAACTTTTATCAAATTAAGGGTCGGCTTTGAGATATTCCTGTAATTGTTGAGTACGCAATTTGGTGGAATTTTCTAGACAACCAAAATAAATGGTTGGGGCAATACTTCCTCCCTCATATCTGCTTCTCTCAAACTCACAATTGGTATCTCTAAACTTGATCCATGCTACTTGTGCAGCAATCAATTTCTGTTTCCTAGAGCTTTCTAACGTAGATAGCAATTGTTGATAAACTCGATTCAGCTTTTTATCTGCATTCTGATAAGATAACCCAGTGCATTCATTAATTGCTGCTTGAGTTTGAGGATTATTGCAGTTAAGCTTTTGAACTAAGCGCATTGGTAAATCAGGCGTTGTGCCTGCTATTGTTATGGTGGGGGTATCTAAACTACTGAAAGTTAGAATACTTGCCAAAACTAGTAATAATTGACGCATGGCAAACTTTTTACTGTTTAAGTATAAATAAAAGATACCAAAATACGCGTTAGCATTGGTGTGTTCCAACGGAGAATACTTCTGAACTTTTCACAAAAAGTAAACCAGCCGTCAGATGGAAGTCGAAATTTCACAACAATGCTAAAAATAATTTGGTATTTTAGTAATCTAAAGTTTAGCTTTTATATTTTATGAATCGTTCCGCCTGCCTCATTTTCAATCCAGTTGCGGGTCAGGGTGACCCAGATTTAGAACTGGCAGAAATTCGGACAATATTGGAGCCAGAGATTGACCTAGATATTTATCTCACAACTGAAGAAATCGACGCTGACGAACTGGCCCATGCAGCGGTAGCGAGGGGTGTAGATGCAATCATTGCTTCGGGAGGAGATGGCACACTCTCAGCAGCGGCAGCGGCTTTAATAGGTACTGAGATCCCATTTGGGATTATTTCCAGAGGAACAGCAAACGCTTTTGCCACAGCTTTAGGAATTCCTGACACGATAGCATCTGCGTGTCACACAATTTTGCAGGGAGGAACCCGCAGTGTAGACGTAGCCTATTGCAACGAGCAACCAATGGTACTCTTGGCAGGTATTGGCTTTGAAGCTGAAACTGTAGAATTGGCAGACCGAGATGCCAAGAATCGTTTTGGGATGATGGCCTACGTTTTGGCTGGAATTCAGCAACTGAGAAACTTAAAAAACTTTGATGTTGAAATTGAAACTGAGGACAAAATAATTAAAACTAGCGCCTGTGCAGTAACAGTAGCAAATGCTGCACCTGCGACTTCTGTCTTAGCTCAGGGTCCAGCAGGTCTGGTTTATGATGATGGGCTACTAGATTTAACGATTGTAGCTTCAGTTAATAAGGCAGGAGCGATCGCTGCTACATTTCATCTATTTCAAACGGCTTCTACAGGTAACGCCGTAGAACGCGATGATATTGGCTTCCTGCGAGCCAAACAATTTAAAATTACGACTAATCCACCACAAAAGGTTGTTCTAGATGGTGAAATAGTGGGCACAACTCCAGTAGAAATTAAGTGTGTTCCAGCAGGCTTGAGAATTTTTGTGCCATTAGTAGAAGAAGTTGAGCCTACTGAAAAACTAGAGGGACTCCCCAACCTGATTATTGAGATGAAAGACACAGTAGGAGAATAAAGGCATGGGGAAAGACTTGCTACAAGCTTGCTCCCCTGTCCCCTTTAATAGAAGATTCAGGAGTAGGTTGCATTGAAACTTGTATCTGATCCAGCGATCGCTAACAAAATTAGTAAAATGAATCAGCGGGTACGGTGGCAAGATCCGTTAATTGTGGAACGGAACATCGACCAAACTCGGCTGGTGTTGGAAGATGGTCAATCAGATAATCCAGAGTTCTCATTTTTAGTTGTAGGTGATAGTGGTTCTGGCCAGCACCGGGGACACAATCCCCAGCGACAAGTGGCTGAACTGATGCTGCCCCATCACAACGAATCCCGTTTTATGTTGCACATGGGGGATGTGATCTATTTAGTGGGGTCGAGTGAATACTACCAGCAGAACTTCATCCAGCCTTATCGAGAGTTTCTCTTGGGCGGAGAGCATCCCAGACGGATTGCCTATGACCAGATGATTTTTAAGCTGCCCATTCTACCTGTACCGGGAAATCACGATTACTACAACTTGCCGATTCTATTAAGCTTGGCATCTCTAACAACATTACCCATTCGTGGCCTGTTGCGATCGCGGTTAGACTTAGATGTGGGCTTGCATGGCTCAGGAACGGGTGACGCTTACGCACGGGCATTTTTGGACTATCTTAAGGCGTTTCAACTTCCAGGAGAGTTAAATCATCATTTAGATCAGTATTACACAGCCAAGACAGATACAGGTCGTTGTCTTAGCTATGAACCTGGGCACTTCACCCGCCTTCCCAATCGCTACTATACTTTTCGCTATGGCGGTATAGATTTCTTTGCCTTAGATTCTAATACATTTAACGATCCACCACCGCTACCTAAAACAAAAAAAGGTGACGCTGATCGCAAAGTCTTAGAAAAACGTCGTGAAGATTTAGAGCAAGAAAAGCTGCAAATCGTTGAAACCTCAGCCAAGCTTCGTCCAGAAAACCCCACCGAAGCCGACCAATTAGACGACTTCCACGCCAAGCTGTCACAAATTGAAGAGATTATTGTTGATATCGATAAGCAATTAGCTGCTGATAAAACAACACTAACTGATATTGAACAACTGGAGTGGCTCAAGCAAAGATTAATTGAATCTTGGAATACTGCTGAAGTTCGAGGAAGGGTAATTTATTTCCATCATCCTCCCTATGTAACTGAGGCGACAAAGTGGCAACAAGCACAAACTCTGATTATTCGCGATCGCCTCCGTGATGTGCTGGATGCAGTAGCTAAAAAAATAGGTTCCCTAAATCAGGGGCGTCCTTTGGTTGATTTGGTATTAACCGGTCACGCGCACTGCTTTGAACACCTGGAAACAATGGATACGGGACACGCTGATTCTCATATTCACTGGATTATTTGTGGTGGTAGCGGGTTTAGTTTGCGACGCCAGCGGATTGAGGGAGCAGATTTGATGGAGACTTTTGGGAACGAAAATAGATTAGTGGCGCGATCGCATCTCTTCATTGGTCGCAACGGTCAAGGTTTTCAGAAGCGACGACCTTACTCAGGTTTACGCATTGACGTTAAAGGCGAACATCATCCCAAGTTCATTGTCCGTCCCTTGGTTGCCGAATGGCATCAGAGGCAATGGCATAATCGGGAACTTGAGCCGTTGATCATCGAGTAACATACTTCTGAAAATATTAGCCCATAAAAGTAGAGACGCAATGATTGCGTCTCTACTTACCGCCTATTTAGTTTTATTACGTGTAATTACACACAGCAAAAACGATAGTGTTAATTAAATTACCCCTGGACCTCTACCACGTTTGTCACCCTTTTCGGTCAATTTGCCTTCCTCGTCGTCTTGACTAATTTCTGCAAGTTCTTGAATACGTGCTGCCTTATCTTCTGCTGCTTGTTGGCGTGCATCACCCGGTTCTTCGTAGTACATTTCCGGTTCAATTGCATAGTTGTTAGACAAACCTTCTTTGTCTATGGTATAGCCGTCAGTGGTGCGTATACTTTCTGAATCAGTTTGATCGTCGGTAGATGCATCTGCCTCTTTTTCTTCTGTGGGGAGTGTTTTGTACTCATCTCCTTCTCTTTCCATTCGAGCAGCTGTTTCAGCTGGGATAATGCCGCGATCGTATGTATTTACTTCGGCTCTATCAGATGAATCTATACCTTCATTAGCCATAAATTATGTCCTCTTAAAGAATGTATTAAATAACTTCAAAAACCAGATTAGGCTGTTTTTCATCTAAAATCTACTATCTTTAGAAGTGATTTAAATTTAAAAATAATGTTATATACTCTATCTTTGGATGTATCCAAAAAAACTAATATTTAAGTCAGGTTAAATACTGATAATTTACATTAATTACGTAGAACAAGGGTTTAAGCTGAAGTTGACACTGACACTAATGAACATTATTCTACCTTTACTGTCTTTTGCATGTAAAATAGGATAGTTACAAAATTCTCTACTTTTTAGAGAAGTCGGGAATGTGAACCTTTAGATTGGATATATTTAATTAGCGAACCATACTTAATACTGTGCTGAGGCTAGTATAACTCGTGTAAATCTTTAGTTATCATTTCAATTAACAAGACAAGGGGCTTAAGCCCCTTGTTAAAGATAGATAAATTTGCACCATAGTGTACTACTTTAATGGTTTGGAAATTTATCCGCCTAAAAACTGGCTTTTCAATGATTGAATTTCATCCGCTAATTCTTGCCGAGTTGAAGCCTTCAAGAAATAACGAAAAATGAACCATGTGGCGTAACTAATTCCAACTAACTCAAAGAGTAGTGATAGTAGTGGAGTCCCATTAATTGCATTCAGGACTGCTAGTACTATCTTGGCTGTAACAATCGCTGCTACAATTAAAGCCACAGTTATTAGAGGCTGCTTGTAGTCCTGAAAAAAGCTACTTAAGTATTCGGGTAATTGCTCCAAAAATTCAGAAACTTGTCTGCTAATTTGCTGCAATTGAGATTCCGGTTCAGCTGCTGGTGGTAACTTTGGCAAGTTTGTTGTATCTACACCTTCAAGCGCTAGGGTACCTTGTGATAAGGAGGCATTAATGGATTCACGTTGTTGTTCAGTTTCCATAGTTTTTATTTTCGGGAAGTACAAGAGTTTATATAACTGACTGAGCGTCAATAAATATAATTATTAAGGTCGTCAGTTGTCAATTATTAATGGTCAGTATTGAGTATGACTGACCACCAAGAATGAGCAGGGGCATCTAAATTTATTTATGCCTACCTACTCACGCAGATTTGTTGTTACCTACCTTATTTTTTTGGTGCGAGAACAGTTGCTTTAACAACTACACTTTTGACACCTTTAATTTGTTTAGCTAAAGGTTCAATTTTAGCTAACTCCTGCTGATTGTTCACAGTTCCGGCGACAGTGACAGTTCCATTGTCTGCGGCATCAACTGTTAGTTGACTCTTGGGTATATTAGCCTCTAACTTAGAGCGAACTTCACTTTTAAGGTCACCTTTTGCTCGTTGTGTATCGCCACCAGTAATATTACTGCGCTGTTCGCGGGCGCGAATATCCTCATTTAGCTGTCTTCTGCGGACATCACTTTGTGCGTCTTGTTGAGAAGCTTGTGTTGTTTGTACACTCGGCGTTTGGGGAGCTTCATTCGTACTATTGGGTGCAGATTCACTTGTTTTAGAAGCGTTATCACAAGCCGCAACACCAAAAATTAAAAGGCCACTAATTAAAAAAGGAGTTAGCTTTTGCATATATTGAATTCGGAATCGCAAAGTGAAAGTTGTGGAGTTTATTGATATTCACGGCAGAAGTGAGAAGCAAGTTTACTTAAATGAGGAGCAAAATTTTCAACTTCTTGCTCCGGCAATTTTGGGGAAACTAGTGTGAGTGATAACTACCTTAGCTTAGAGTGTTTCATCACGGCGGTCAACAATGACTACGGCAGGATCGCCTGTATAAGACCCTGTTGAGTAATTGGTGCGATCGCTATTAGCAACTGGTGTGCTATAATCGGTTGCTCGATCTGAACTTGGGCGATGTTCACCGAGATCAGTGCCATCATAGATCGCAAATTCTTCGATCCCTCGACGTTTGAGAATAGCTTCAGCTTGGTGGATTTCAGTTTCATTAGCATCGATAATTATTAAGTAATCGCCTCTTTGGAAGCGATCGCCATAAACTCGCGCCTTGTCTTCAGGAATTCCCAAGCCAACCAGTGCGCCAACAATACCCCCAGCTGCTGCACCTATAGCACCGCCAGCTACTGTTGTCGCCAAAGCTGTCGCTGCTGCGCCACCCAAAATTACAGGCCCGACTCCTGGAATTGCTAAAGTCCCAAGACCTACTAATAAACCAGTCAAGCCGCCTAGTACTCCGCCTGTAGCTGCTCCAGTTTTTGCGCCGTCGTCTGCTTTATTGCCTGCACCTGCGGTTCTATCTACATCTACACCTGCGATCCCCTGACCGTTTGCATCCTTAGCAATGATCGAGACTCTACTCATTGGGAAACCAGCATCTCGCAAATCTGTAAGTGCTGCTTCTGCATCTCGGCGATGAGAATATACTCCAATTGCTCGTCTCTCTACACCACTAGGACCCGCAGTTTGAGTTGTTGAGTAATTGGTGCGATCGCTATTAGCAACTGGTGTGCTATAATCGGTTGCTTGATCTAAACTTGGGCGATGTTCACCGAGATCAGTGCCATCATAGATCGCAAATTCTTCGATCCCTCGACGTTTGAGAATAGCTTCAGCTTGGTGGATTTCAGTTTCATTAGCATCGATAATTATTAAGTAATCGCCTCTTTGGAAGCGATCGCCATAAACTCGCGCCTTGTCTTCAGGAATTCCCAAGCCAACCAGTGCGCCAACAATACCCCCAGCTGCTGCACCTATAGCACCGCCAGCTACTGTTGTCGCCAAAGCTGTCGCTGCTGCGCCACCCAAAATTACAGGCCCGACTCCTGGAATTGCTAAAGTCCCAAGACCTACTAATAAACCAGTCAAGCCGCCTAGTACTCCGCCTGTAGCTGCTCCAGTTTTTGCGCCGTCGTCTGCTTTATTGCCTGCACCTGCGGTTCTATCTACATCTACACCTGCGATCCCCTGACCGTTTGCATCCTTAGCAATGATCGAGACTCTACTCATTGGGAAACCAGCATCTCGCAAATCTGTAAGTGCTGCTTCTGCATCTCGGCGATGAGAAAATACTCCAATTGCTCGTCTCTCTACACCACTACGAGCCGCAGTCGGAGTTGGAGTCACATAATCAGTGGCAGTAGAAGTTGGAGCTACATAACCAGTGCTTGCATTTCTAGCATCTGGATTCTCGTAAATGCCAAACTCTTCCACACCCTGTTGACGTAGAATTGCTTCTGCTCTAAGAATTTCTGTATCTGTGCCATCTATGATGACTAAATAGTGTCCTCGTCTGACGCGTTCGTCGTAAACTTTAGCTCGTTCTTCAGGAATTCCTAACCCAACCAATGCACCGAGCAAACTGCCAGCTATTGCACCAATACCAGCTCCAGTCAGGGTGGTAGCTAAGGTGGTTGCAGCAGCTCCAGCTAACATAATTGGCCCGACTCCAGGAATAGCCAAAGTACCAAGACCAACTAATAAGCCAGTCAATCCGCCCAAAGCAGTACCTGTAACTGCTCCAACTTTAGCACCTTCGTCAGATTTGTCACCGACGCGATCGCTCACCTCAGCGCCAGCAATATCATCTTTGTCTCCATCCTGCGTAATAACAGAGACTCTATCCATGTCAAAGCCAGTGTTTTTCAAATCATGTAGGGCATGTTCAACATCTCGACGATTAGAAAATACACCTACACCACGTTTATGTACACCTACAACCATTATTTTTTCTCCTCAGGAAAAATCAATTATTTACTTACAAACAAATTTATAGCTGGTAATAACCCGAATGTCACTAAGAAAAGGTCAAACCCCTGCTAGGGCTGGGTGTAACCGAGAGGCTATGACGCACTCACTAACTCGGATATTACATTTCACGTGCTAGTTATTGACCGTGCAACCCCTATTCCCTTACACCTTTATAGCCAAAAATCAGCCATTTTTAAGGATTTGCACTTTTTTAATGCCATTGGGCAACAAACCCTATTAATACATGTTTATGTTCCCTTTTCATCAATCGCTTGGAAGAATTTTTATCTCTATCATGAGACATAGGTGATTTTATCTAAAGACTAAAAAGTAAAAATTTCCTCGATAAAATATATTTTTGATAGAAAAAATATTAAAAGATTTTATTTATCAAAGATTTTTGATTTTTTTAGATAATAACTTTATTTATAAATTTAACTACATTTATGTTACAAACTTATTGATTAAATGCAATATGTGGTAGGCAAACACAGCTATGCATCTGTGACAGCTTAAGGAGAAATCTGCTTTATTTTAAAGTTTTGCCCTCACGCATTCTCAACATTTTCAATCTGATAATTAAAGTGATGAGTAAGCCATTTTCTAAATGGGTATTTGATTGAATGCAAGTGAGAAAATACTATGTTTCAAGATGTTTTAACTATTTGGGGATGGAACTCGCTGCCTTTTGGATTAACGCCGATAACTTTAGCTCAGGAAGTATTAACTCCAGAAGAAGCATCAGTTCTTTTTTCTGATCCTAAAATTTTGGTAGGATTAGCCGCATCGAAGATTATCTGCGTTCCACGGGGAAAGAAGAACTCAACCCTGAAAGTATTAAACGGGATTTCGACAAGTTGATAGAAGATCCAAAAGCTGGGTTTGAAGATTTAAGTGATCGCTTCGGGCAATTTGACCGCGATACTTTTGTACAATTGCTCAGTCAGTGTCAAGATTTGAGCGAAGAACAGGTAAACCAAACTCTCGATCAGCTAGAAGCAGTTCGAGATATAGCAAGGGACTGGGGACTAGGGACTGGGGACTGGGGACTGGGTGAAAAGCCTTTTTGTGTCTAAGTTTTATCATGTGTTAATGTCCTAACCACCTTGGCTGTTGCTATACCAACAAAGAAGAACTCAACCCAGAAGCAATCAAACGCGATTTGCAATTGCTGCTGTCTTCTCCCCAGGCTGGAATTGGTAATTTAAGCGATCGCGCCTCCAAATTTGACCGTTCGACAATTGTGGCACTGCTATCTGGGCGAGAAGATATCTCAGAAGAGGAAGCTAACCGAATTGTGGAGCAAATTGAGTCTGTTCACAGTTCGATTGTCGAACAATTCCAGCAGATCCAGGAAAAAGTGCAATCAGTGCTGGATGGGATTTTTGCCAAAGTTCGCAACTATCTCAACTCGCTGGATCGTTCGGAACTCAACTATGAAGGGATTAAGCAAGACTTTCCTAAAGTATTTGACGATCCGCAAGCTGGATTTGAAGCGTTGTGCGATCGCCTCAGTGAATTTGATCGTGACACCTTAGTTGCTGTCATCAGTTCTCGTGAGGATATTTCTGAGGCGGATGCTAATCGCATTATCGACCAAATAGAAACGGCCCGAGATGGCGTATTGCAACGAGCCGAACGCATCCAGCAAGAAACACAAAAACGCCTGAAAGCGATCCAAAAGCAAGCTGAAGAAACCAAAAAAACCGTTGCAAGTGCTGCTTGGTGGTTATTTGGGACAGCATTGACTTCTCTTGCAGCTAGTGCGATCGCTGTCACTGGCATAACTCTACCTGGGTAAAATATCTCTATCATCAGGAATTTTGATCAAATACAAAGTGGCATTCAGTCTTTACAAATGAATGCCACTTTTTTTATAAATAAAACAAACTACCTTCCAGAGTAAATAGGTTGGTGCTATTAAAAGTAACTATGTAAATTTTTGTAAATTTTCTGAAGTATGCTTTAATTAAGCTTATTTGCTCGTTTACATACCTTTAAATTGTTTAGCTTTTTCCCACCAACCTACTTACTATTACAACCTTGTTATTCAGATATAAATTAAAAAACCCGATCTGAATCTAAGGATTTCACATTTTACTCTGATGAGAGTAAAATATTAAAGTTAATTATTCTTTCTTATAGATAGAAAAAAGTACGCTTGAGGGTTATATCATAGTCTTGTGATTCATGATGTACAGTAAAAACGTCCGAAAACACATGCAATTCCGTAGGAGAAAATCTGCTTGTTCCCTAGCAGCTTACTACTGGAACCATTGAATACATAAGGCACAAGGATATAACATGACTCTTGGCACAATCTTAATGCCAATATTGTCAATACATCCAGTCCTTCTGAAATCTTCTCAAGTCTTCAGACTTAACAGCAAAGACCTATTCCAATCAAGTGTAGTTCAGTTATATCTTCCCACTCGTTATTTGTCCACCTTGTTTTCTCGGCGTTGCTGAATAGAAGTGTCAAATTGAAAGATTTAATGTTTGAAACTGTTTCCTTTGCGCCTTTAGAGGAAAAGAAATTCATCCTCTTAATCAGCAACGCCGTTTTCTCATGGGGAAGTGACGAGGTAATTTTTATCCCCTCTAAACTTAGGAGAAGCTCATCATGGCAATTATCGACGGTATCAATTTAAATAATATCACCGGTCTTGACATCGACGAAATCTTAAAAAGCGGTGGTGACAAGATCCAGGTCGTCACTAATGGTAGCAAAATCATTAACGCTACTGGTGGTAACCAAAACATTAACACTGGTAATGGCAACGATATCATTAACGCCGGCAATGGCAACGATATCATTAACGCCGGCAATGGCAACGATATCATTAACGCCGGCAATGGCAACAATACCGTTAAAGGTGGTAATGGCAACGATATCCTTAACGCTGGTAGTGGCAAAGATACCCTCTTTGGCGAAAATGGTAACGATATCCTTAGTGGTGGTGGTGGCAACGATATCCTCAATGGCGGTGCTGGTAACGACACACTTGCTGGCGGTACTGGGACTGATATTTTCACTGGAGGAGCAGGTAACGATGTTTTCAAGTTCAGCTCAGTTTCAGATAGTGCTGTTGTTGGACGGGATCTGATCGCTGACTTTGTAGGAAACGGTAAGTTGCCAGGTGACCAAATCGATCTATCTGCTATCGACGCCGACTCCACTAAACTGGGCAATCAAGCCTTCACTTTCATTGGGGCTGCCGCATTCTCCGCACCTGGTCAGGTTCGTTATTCAGCAGGTATTCTCCAAGGTAATATTGATGGGAAGCTGTCGCCTGATTTTGAGGTTCGCCTTATAAATGCACCACTAGTAGTGGCACAGGACTTTATCCTTTAATTTAATAGACTCTTACAAAAGTCTTTAACACCCCACTCCTAAGAGCAAGCTCTTAGGAGTGGGGTTCTTGTTTTTAATTTATACAAGAATAGGACTTACGCAAAAATTGCCAAAAAGCTTAATTTATCGAACCGCCAAGACGCCAAGAGCGCTGAGAATTCGTAGAGTGTGCGTAAGTCCTAAAGAAATCTAATGTTTTTATTTAAAGAGAGCTTGCTTTCTTTAAACAATACTGCTCAGAATCTGTTGACTGACTTTGAAATTAGGTTAGCAGGAACACCAGAATTAGTGGCAAGCGACATTATCCTTTAACAAGAAATGCACTAGGCAGAATTCTGATAATTTAATAGTCGCGGGGAGAGGCAAGCTAAACTTACCTCTCCCTTTTATAGTTGTTTGATCGCGCCACATATACATGAGAAAATCAGGTAATACAATCGCAATACAAGCGACGAGGCACGCAAGGAAAAAAGATGTCAGAGAATTTGAGAAGCCAAGTTGTAACGCAAGGGGTGCAGCGATCGCCTAATCGAGCTATGCTGCGTGCTGTTGGTTTTAAAGATGAAGATTTCAATAAAGCTATTGTGGGCATTGCCAATGGCTACAGTACGATCACTCCCTGTAATATGGGGATCAATCAACTGGCGCTCAGAGCAGAGGTTGGGATAAAAACCGCCGGAGCTATGCCGCAAGTGTTCGGCACGATTACCATTAGCGATGGGATTTCGATGGGAACTGAAGGGATGAAATATTCCCTAGTGTCGCGGGAAGTCATTGCCGATTCCATTGAAACCGCCTGTACTGGACAAAGTATGGATGGTGTACTGGCCATTGGTGGTTGTGATAAAAATATGCCCGGAGCAATGTTGGCGATCGCCCGGATGAATATCCCCGCAATATTCGTTTATGGTGGCACGATTAAACCCGGTCACTACAACGGACGCGATTTAACAGTTGTTAGTTCTTTTGAAGCTGTTGGTCAATATAGTGCTGGGAAGATTGATGACAAAGAACTATTAGAAGTTGAAAGCCGTGCTTGTCCTGGTGCTGGTTCATGTGGGGGAATGTTCACAGCTAACACCATGTCTTCAGCTTTCGAGGCGATGGGGATGAGTTTGCCTTATTCTTCCACAATGGCGGCGGAAGATGCCGAAAAAGCCGACAGCACGGAAAAATCAGCGTTTGTGTTAGTTGAAGCGATTCGGAAACAAATCTTACCCCGCCAAATTATCACCCGCAAATCTATAGAGAATGCCATTTCTGTAATTATGGCGGTGGGTGGTTCGACCAACGCCGTGTTGCATTTTTTAGCGATCGCCCGCGCCGCTGATGTAGAGTTAACACTGGATGACTTTGAAACTATCCGCGCCCGTGTTCCCGTTTTATGTGATTTGAAACCAAGTGGTAAATATGTAGCTACAGATTTGCACAAAGCTGGTGGCATTCCGCAAGTAATGAAGATGCTACTTGTACATGACTTGTTACATAGTGATAGCCTTACCATCAGTGGTCAAACGATTGCAGAGATATTAGCAGATATACCAGAAGAACCATCCGCCAATCAAGATGTAATTCGTCCTTGGAATAACCCGATGTATGCCCAAGGACACTTAGCTATCCTCAGAGGTAATCTAGCAACGGAAGGGGCTGTTGCTAAAATTACCGGAGTTAAAAAGCCAGTAATTACAGGTCTTGCACGGGTGTTTGAATCGGAAGAAGCCTCTTTAAATGCAATTTTGGCGGGTAAAATTCAACCTGGTGATATTTTAGTCATTCGCTACGAAGGACCTAAGGGCGGCCCTGGGATGCGAGAAATGTTGGCTCCTACCTCAGCAATTATCGGTGCTGGTTTGGGTGATGCGGTGGCATTAATTACCGATGGGCGCTTTTCTGGCGGTACTTACGGCATGGTGGTTGGTCACGTTGCACCAGAAGCCGCAGTTGGAGGTGCGATCGCTCTTGTAGAAGAAGGCGATAGTATTACTATTGATGCACCGGCTCGTTTATTGCAGTTGAACATATCTGAAGAAGAATTGGCTCGTCGTCGTACCAACTGGCAACCTCCCGCTCCGCGTTACACTAAAGGCGTGTTGGCGAAATATGCCAAATTGGTATCTTCTAGCAGTATTGGTGCTGTGACAGATTTGGAGTTGTTTTAAATGAGCTAAATAAAACTTACGCACAAAAAATCCCCCAACCCCCTTAAAAAGGGGGCTTTTAATTCTCCAGCATTTTAAGGGGAATGCGCGAAGCGCACGCTACGCGAACCAGGTTTCAGGTTTTCACTGCGTAAGTCCTGCTAAATTTTATGAATTTTTGTAAAAATATTGAGAAGTATCAGGAAATTTACATAGCAGTTATTATGTCAATAGAGAAATCACGCAAATATAGTTGACACTCAACTGCTAAAAAATCGAAAAGGGTACAAAATGAGTTCTCAATCTAACGTCAAACTGACGATCGCTCTTTCTAATCCAGATTTAGATGCAGAAGAACAAGAACAGGAAACACGAAATCTGCTACGAGAGATCAGAGATTTAGATGTAGAAAGTGCTGAACTTGTAGCAGTTGCACAAACCCCTCCAGGATCAAAAGCATTTGGGGGTTTTCTGCTGGGAGTGTTGCAGGCTGAGGTGAGTCTTGCCAATTTTAAGAAAGTATTGGGATTTGTGGGCGATCGCTTGGGTAACAAAACTATTGAGTTGGAAGTCTCTAACGTGTGTAATTTATCTTTGGCTCTCAAGCATAACTCCCACTATTTCCGGTAAAATCAAGTTCTGAGGACTGTGGATTTGGGAGAAATTTGGGGTGGCTACACTTGGCGTTAACATTGACCACATCGCCACCATTCGGCAAGCACGGCGGACGGTGGAACCAGACCCCGTAGCGGCGGCGGTGCTGGCAGAATTAGCGGGTGCAGATGGAATTACGGTGCATCTGCGCGAAGATCGGCGGCATATCCAAGACAGGGATGTGTTACTGTTGCGGCAAACAGTGCGATCGCATCTTAATTTAGAAATGGCCGCTACAGATGAAATGCTAGCGATCGCTCTCGATATCAAACCAGATTACGTGACTTTAGTCCCGGAAAAGCGAGAAGAAGTTACAACTGAAGGCGGACTAAATATCGTCGGGCAACTTGCTAAAATAGGTGAGATAGTTGATAAATTGCAAAGCGCTAACATTCCAGTTAGCTTATTTATCGATGCAGAATCAGCACAAATTGAAGCATCTGTCAAGCTACAGGCGCGGTTTATTGAATTGCACACCGGACAATATGCTGAGGCTAAGGATGAAACAAATCGCCAGCGAGAATTAGCCATATTAGCTAAAGGGTGTGAACAAGCGATTCAAGCTGGATTGCGAGTCAACGCTGGACATGGACTCACCTACTGGAATGTCTATCCAGTGGCTGCGCTTCCAGGTATGGAAGAACTTAACATCGGTCATACCATCATCAGTCGGGCAGCATTAGTAGGTATAGAAAGGGCAGTCCGTGAGATGAAACAAGCTATCCGAAGGGATGGGGAATAGGGCATTGGGCAGAGGGGAAACACTTACTACAATTTCCCCTCTGCTCCCCACTCCTCACTCCCCACTGCCTGCTCCCCTATAATCTGTCTTAAAAGAGGGGTTGTCACTGCGAAATCTAGAAATTGGGATCAAATCTTCAACAAAAACTTCTATGAGCGCAACACAATCTAACAACCTGCCGCTTTGGGTACAGGATAGAGATAAGGTGATAGCGGAAAGCACTGATGTCGAGTGGCGCTATCAGACACCGCCTGATTATTCGCGTTCAAACGAGAATCTCGCCCAAGAAAGTAACTACAATCACCTTGAAGGTACACTGGAAGCGATCGTGCAAAACTTGGTACGAACCTTTGAGATGGAGGTATCCTTCAAAGCTAACCCGCAAGAGTGGTTGTCTATTGTGAATGACAAGTTTCGTGTGAGTACCAATGGTGGAGTAGAGTACACAGCAGCAGATGTATCAGCCCAAGGTACTTACAATTTGTTTATGGCTGATTCAGAACATTACAAGGCTTCAGAAGAAACCTTTGAATCATCCGGAAAACTCTTCCACACAACATTTCCCCAAGGATTTCCTTGGGAAGTGGTAGAAGTTTTCTCAGGGCCACCAAATGTGACATTCAAATGGCGGCATTGGGGACATTTTAACGGAGAATATAAAGACCATGCACCGACTGGAGAGACAATAGAAATTATCGGCATGAGCATTGCAAAAGTTAGCGATGACTTGAAGATTGTTTCCTTAGAACACTACTTTGACAATAGTCTGTTCTTGGAAAAGCTAACATCTGGTGGCAAGACAAATGCTGAAAACCAGCAAAGTGCTTGTCCGTTCAGTTCTTGGTTCAAGAAATTCCAAAAAAGTTAGTTTGTAAGGGTACAGTGCTACACTCTGTACCGAATGCCATTAAGATAAGTCCAAAGTCTTGTTTTGCCTCGTTCCTAGCCTCCAGGCTAGGAAACTATTTTGGGAGGCTCCGCCTCCTCTTTCTTGACCAGAGGCAGAGGCTTTTCTTAGTGCCATTCCACTCTGTACCCTTAAATTATTTACATAGTAACTAAAGGATGAAAATGCAAACATACTATTACGTTTTGGCCAGTCAACGCTTTCTTCTCCAACAAGAACCGATACACGAAGTTATTAAAGAGCGCACCCGTCATTACCACGAACAAGAAAAACAAATAGATTTTTGGTTGGTTCAGCAACCAGCTTTCTTGGAAACACCGCAGTTTATAGAGCTAAAGGCGAAATGTCCCCAACCAGCAGTAGCAATTATTTCCACTAATCCCCAGTTTATTACTTGGTTAAAACTGCGTTTAGAGTACGTCATCACTGGAGAATTTCAGGCTCCTTCTGAAACAATACCCGATGCCTTGGCATCGCTTGCTACTGTTTCCTAATCTGGGCATTGGGGAGCCAGTGCGTTGCGGTGAGTCCAGCGCTCTTCGGCAAGTTTCCCGACGCTTGTTGCGCGGCATCGTCTGCTTTTGGGAGAGGACTCGCTACCGCAACTCTTAGAGACGCGCAAGGGACGCTATCCGCTGTTAGCGTTGGCATTAGCGAAGCGGTAGCGAGTCATCGAGCGTCAGCCTCTGGTAGAGAAGCGTCTTTGAACAAAAGAAGCTAACTGGCGTCATTGGGCATCGGGTATGGAAAAGATACAAGGGAGAAGGGGGAGTAAATTCTCCTTTATCCCCCTCGTCCCCCACTTCCTATTTTATTTGCACATAACAAAATATATTTTTTTACACTCCTTTCATCCCCATACTGAAGTAACTGGGTTTTCAGGTTTTTTCTTATAAAATCTTGTAGGACACCTTGATTTACATAATCTAACTTTTGTGCATAGATTTCAGACTTTACCAAGTGTTTTAGGATTAGCGATGTCTACGACGACCTTCGCTTACGTAGGGTTGATTGGTTGCATGAGTTCTGTCTTTGCCCAACAAGCCATTCCCCTTTGTCAACCACCAAATGCGGGTGAGTATCTTTTATTAGTAGTCAGTCCCACAGCAAATAATCAAAAGCAGTTACGTAGTGCCTTACCACCTCAACTGAAAACCATTACTTGCAAATATCTCAACGAAACTGTGACGCGAGTAGGGGGCTTTAACAAAATTGACGATGCCAATCGTTGGGCGAGATATGTCAGCAATATTGTTGGCTTGTCTGCCATAATTACCACTCGACCAACAACGCCAAATGTTCAGGCACAGCAACAGCCACCTCAGCAGACAGTTAACTATAATCCTCAAGCCTTAGGAGAGGGTTATGCAGTGCTGGTAGATTATTACAACCGTCCAGAATTAGTAAATAGTGTGCAGCAAGTAGTAAAAGGTAACGTAGGTTTTGTTTCTTATGGACAACGCCCTTACTTGTTGGCAGTTTATACCACTAACCAAACTGAAGCATACAACACATTGCAAAAGCTGAACAATGGCGGTTTTGTTGCAAGTATAGTAGATAGTCGTAAGGTGATTCTGCTGCGCTCAACTGTGCGGTTGTAGTGATATTAAGTTTGGGGTGCGGCTCTTTTAAGAAGATGTAGTCAAGCAACGCTATTGGTAGTGGAGTAGTAAAACAACGAGCTTGAGTGACATCTTTGAGCAAAGGAATGCTACCTTGATGTAAAGCCAGATGATGACGTGGACGTTCTTGCAGTAAATGAAAGCGCCAATGTTCATTCCAATCACTACTAACATGGAGAGAACGAAGACGTAAAACAGCTTCAGCACCTTCAAGACTCCATCGAGCGCTAATAATGTCCATTCTGTCTTTAATTAAGTAACGAATTGCACCCTCAATTACGCCAGTAGCGGGAACATCCCTATTTGGCAAAAATAAAAGAATCCATGTTATTCGCGACTATTTATCGCGAATAATATAGGAATTCAATCTTGTGGTTCTTTCTCTTCTTGCTCAGACTCACAACTAATGTCTAACAGGCAATCATCAAGGGTATGAATTATTTTCTGTATCTCATCCCAAATAAAACGTCTGAAAACAGACATGATTACATTAATATGTTCTGCCGTCCCAGTTTTGCCTAAATGCTTGCATTTATTTAGTACAGCATTTCATTAATTCGTAGCGAACTAAATTTGGCAATACCTTGCAATGCCAATGCATCCCGATACAATGTTAATGTGTCCCTCTACAATGCCAATGCATCCCGATACAATGTTAATGTGTCCCTCTACAATGCCAATGCATCCCGATACAATGTTAATGTGTCCCTCTACAATGCCAATG
>NZ_JBALDF010000008.1:0-120453 GCF_036917275.1 Nostoc sp. | reverse complement strand
AAACGACTTTGGAGTACCTCAAAACGACTTTGGAGTACCTCAAAACGACTTTGGAGTACCTCAAAACGACTTTGGAGTACCTCAAAACGACTTTGGAGTACCTCAAAACGACTTTGAAGTACCTCAAAACGACTTTGAAGTACCTCAAAACGACTTTGGAGTACCTCAAAACGACTTTGGAGTACCTCAAAACGACTTGGAGGTATCTGGTGCTTATATAGCAGTCCTAAATCATTCGTGATAATTTGAGATCGTTTTAACCCCCCTTGGTAAGCTACGGTGTACACACAAGTCTGAAATAGCTTATTAACCAAGGGTTTACCCCACCCTAGCCCTCCCCTTATAAAGGGGAGGGAACTGGATTTCCGGCTTCCCCCCTTATAAAGGGGAGGGAACTGGATTTCCGGCTTCCCCCCAATACATACGGGGGGATTGAGGGGGGTAATTCAACTTGTATGTACACCGCAGCCTTACAGCAGTTTTTATGTATTTGAACCACATCTATCGTAGGGGCACAGCAATGCTGTGCCCCTACCGCGTGGTATATTTCCTTTGAACGGGTTCTGAAGAAAAGCAGCGATCGGGAGATAAACTCAGTTTTTTGGTTAACATAATTTTTGTTTAGTTAAAATTTTTAGTGTTGCTGAGTGAAAATATGAATTTGCTTTACCCCAGACGCAGAGAGTAAGAGTTGCCAATTTTTTCAAATTAAACCCCGTCCATTTTGAAACCTAGAGTTTTTAAGAAGAGGATATTTTCGGTTGTGGCTTGAAGATCAGCTTTCCTCTGAATTACAAAAAAACTACAGTTTTCCATCCAAATAAACACGATTTAAGATTACTTTATCAATGCTGCACTACTATCACGCTGTACTAGAAAAGGTGATAAAACGCGGTTTTCCACAGTTTTTTCTTCTAATAAATCGAGTAACATTTGCATAGCTATGCCACCAATTTCTAACATTGGCTGACTAACTGTTGTGAGTGCCGGCGTAACGTAACGCCCCAGAGCAATACCATCAAATCCGACCAGGCTTAAATTTCGCGGTACTAAAATACCTAGTTCTTTGCAAGTTAACAAAGCGCCAACTGCTACCATATCGTTGTAACAAAAGATGCCTGTTACCTCAGCAGTCAATAGTTTAGATAGCATCTGTTGTCCAGTAGTAACATCGCTTGTTCTTTGATCATATTCATCACTAATTGCAACCCAATCAGTATTTTGTGGTAGACCAGCTTCAGCAAGAGCCATTCGATATCCTTCCAGGCGCTGCTGGTTCGACCTGCTGCGATCGCTTACACCCAGATAACCAATAGCGGTATGTCCAAGACTTATTAGATGCTCTGTGGCTAATCTAGCACCTAAGCGATCGTCTATTGCTACTGAATGAAATATTTCAGATTGATCTTCCGTCTGGCTATTAATCAGAACTGTTGGCACAGCAATTTGTGTTAATTGTTTGGTATGCTGCTTACTAATTCGTGAGTCGGCTACTAATATCCCATCCACTCGGCGGCGATGAAAACTATCAATAGCTGCTATTTCCTGCTCAAAACCTCGGTGTGAAGCACTTAACAAAACACTCAAGCCTGCTGGTCTGGCTATCTTCTCGATTCCCTCTACTACCTCTGCAAAAAAGGGATCTGCGATTGAAGTTACTACTACACCAATGGTATCAGTGCGTTTATTTTGCAAGCTTTGAGCAATAGCATTCGGCACATAGTTCATCTCCTGCGCCAGTTGCTTAATTTCCTCTCGCACCTTAGGGCTAATTAGAGCGTTATCTCGCAAAGCGCGTGAAACTGTGGAATGAGAAACGCCTGCTACACGAGCAATATCTTCAATTGAAATTCTTCGTCTATTCATTTTTTATCTGAGCTTATGATATACATTGCACACGTGTGCGATATATATTATAGAAAATAATCGTTCTTTGTCAAGAGATTTTAATACAACTCACATTTAGGAGTCAGCAGGAGCCAGCACGGTGAGCAGTGTCGTCTTTTCCCTTGCCACTGAGTGCCCAGATTTTTAAAGTTATACTACTTAAATGCTACTTAAAACGGTAGCCTAGTAGAGTCACTTTCCTCACTCACTCTCTTTGCGTCATGTTGCCGAAACCCAAGAAGTATTGGACACCCCAGCACTGGGCAAGTTGGAAGCCTTTCGGGATTGGCGAACAATACCCCAACAACTATTGGGAGGTTTTTCGCGCAATCTGGCTATCTCGTGACAAACTACCCTATGCGTGGAATATTCTCGATAAAGGTGTCTGCGATGGTTGCGCTCTCGGAACAACCGGGATGAAAGATTGGACTTTAGATGGCATCCATCTGTGCAATGTCCGGTTGCGGCTGTTGCGAATGAATACTATGCCAGCTTTTGACCCTGTGCTAGTGGCGGATGTCTCGGAGTTGCAAAAGCAAAAAAGTGCCCAATTACGAGACTTGGGACGGCTTCCTTACCCGATGATCCGTCAACGAGGGGAAAAAGGCTTTCGCCGTGTTAGCTGGGATGAAGCTTTAGGGGTAATTAGCGATCGCATCCGTGCTACTACACCAGACCGCCTCAGCTTCTATATTACCAGTCGCGGTACTGTCAACGAAACTTATTATGCCACTCAAAAAGCTGTGCGGGCAATGGGAAGCAATAATATTGATAACGCTGCTCGCATTTGCCATTCTCCCAGTACGGCGGGACTAAAAGCTGCTATCGGTGCAGGGGCTACCACCTGTTCATATAAAGACTGGATTGGTACTGATTTATTAGTTTTCATTGGCTCCAACGTTGCCAATAATCAGCCTGTTACCGTCAAATATCTCCATAACGCCAAGAAAGCTGGTACAAAAATTGTAGTCATTAATACTTACCGTGAGCCAGGGATGGAGCGCTACTGGGTGCCCTCAATTGTAGAAAGTGCCCTTTTCGGTACAAAGTTTGCCGAAGACTTCTTCTTAATCAACATGGGCGGGGATATAGCATTTTTAAATGGCACAATTAAACATATAATTGCTAACAACTGGGTAGACGAGTCATTTATTGATTTGTACACAGATGGCTTTGCCGAACTCAAGGCATCATTAGAAAGCCAATCTTGGGAAGAATTAGAGCGGCTCTCTGGTACATCCCGCGAGTCAATGTACGCCTTTGCCAAAATGGTCAAAGAAGCGAATAAAGCCGTATTTGTTTGGAGTATGGGCATTACCCAGCATGAATGCGGTGAAGATAATGTGCGAAGTATCATCAACTTAGCTCTCACCAAAGGTTTTGTCGGTCGGGAAGGCTGCGGTTTAATGCCAATTCGCGGTCACTCTGGGGTGCAGGGTGGTGCAGAGATGGGATGTTACGCAACAGTATTTCCTGGTGGTAAACCTATTACCCTAGAAAATGCTGCCCAATTGAGTCAACATTGGGGCTTTGAAGTGCCAGCAAGTAAAGGTTTAATTGCTCCAGAAATGATTAACGCCGCACATCAAGGGCAATTAGATGTGTTGTTCTCTGTGGGCGGGAATTTCCTAGAAGTGCTGCCAGAACCAGATTATGTGGAAGCGGCGCTGAAGCAAATACCGTTGCGGGTACATATGGATATTGTTCTCTCCAGCCAAATGTTGGTGGAACCTGCTGATACTGTAGTGCTTTTACCCGCGACGACTCGCTATGAAATACCAGGGGGAGTCACAGAAACTAACACCGAACGCCGGGTAATTTTCAGTCCAGAAATACCGGGGCCGCGTATTGGGGAAACGCGTCCAGAGTGGGAAGTCTTTCTCGAATTGGCAAGACGCGTGCAACCAGATTTAGCAGAGAAGCTGGCTTTTGCTGACACAGCTGCTATCCGTCAAGAAATTGCTCAAGTTGTCCCTCAATATGCAGGTATTCAACATTTACACCAGGCTGGCGATCAGTTTCAGTATGGCGGGTCACATTTGTGCTTTGGTTGGAATTTCCCGACAGCAGATGGGAAGGCACACTTTGGGGTATTATTGCCACGCCAAAGAGAATTACCAAAAGGTCATTTCTTAGTAGCAACGCGCCGAGGCAAACAATTTAATAGTATGGTGCAGGAACGCAAAGATGCAATTACTGGGGCAATGCGAGAGGCGGTACTAATGAATGCTACTGATGCGGCTCAGTTTGGTTTAAAAGATAGCGATCGCGTCCTTCTCAAGAATGATTTAGGCGAGTTATTGTGTCAAGTCTATATTGCGCCAATTCAGTCAGGAAACTTGCAAGTCCATTGGCCAGAAGGGAACGTGCTACTAGATAAAAGTAAGCGATCGCTTGAAGGAGTACCTGATTATAATGCGATCGTGCAGTTGGAAAAAATTTGAATCAAGTCTTATTTTCCTAGTTTTAACATTTCTAGGACTTACGCACACTCTACGAATTCTCGGCGCTCTTGGCACGGCAGTTGCTTCAAGTCGGCAGAGCCGCCCAACGCACTGCCTCGTCTTGGCGGTTCGATAAATTAAGCTTTTTGGTAATTTTTGCGTAAGTCCTAATTTCCAACTATATATTTTTTAAACAAAACCTACTTGTTGACAAAGTGGATTCTATCTTATCGAGGAAGAACAGAGGCACTACCCCCCTTAGTCCCCCCGATATATTGGGGGGAAATAAGAAAATCCGTTTCCCTCCCCAATATATCGGGGAGGGTTAGGGTGGGGTAAAAAATAGACCTCTTGCATAAGTCGAATAGACCCCCCTTAATCCCCCCGATATATTGGGGGGAAATAAGAAAATCCGTTTCCCTCCCCAATATATCGGGGAGGGCTAGGGTGGGGTAAAAAATATTTGATACATCAATCATGACTTTTAAAACAGCCTCTTAGCCAGATTAACTTAAAACTACCGCAAAGATGAGCATCTCTGCGGTAGTTTTAAGTTAACGATTATAAAAGTAGAGCAAAAATAGCCAAGTCTAGCTTACAGCTATTTTCAGGTAAATAGACCACACGGTAGGGGCACAGCAATGCTGTGCCCTTACGACATATATGGTTCAAATACATGAAAACTGCTGTAATTTGCTACTTTCAGTTATTCCCAATTCTAGAAAGCTAGTGAGAGTTCTTGAACTTGACTAACCCAATTCTTGCACCAGAGTCAGCAGGAAATTAATCTTCTCCTCAAACTCTAGCTTTTTGACCAATGCGACAAATTCATCCGTTTCAGCAGGTGGTTGATAGTCAGATGGCACTGGAATGATGGTTCCATTGTCTATTCCTTGTGCCAGCAGCAACCAAACATCTAATCTGGAATTGGCACTTAGAGCATTATAGGCTTGGCTAATATTGTTAGCTGCACCTTTAATAATGTCGCGTTGTCCTTGCAATTGCTCTTCAGGAGACAAGTCCAGAAATAGGTCAAACACCGCTTTAGCAGGAACTTCTATCCTTTCAGGAGGTGCAGGCTGTAGCTGCTCTTTAATATCCAGGTAACCGAACCAAAGTAGGCCTAGCTGAGTATCTACATCAAAGCGTTTAAAAACTTCTAAAGCTGGTTTTGTTTTTTCATCAGCTGTGTAAGTCATAATAAACTCCAACTAAATTAACGACTATTCTGAATTTCCTGAGTTATTTACTGAAAAAACTTGCTTTCAGTACCTTCATATAACTTAACGAACGAATAAAGATGGATAATCCTACTTAGGGTATGAATAGGATTTATTACATAAGACAGATAGAGATAACTCAAATTGCTAGTTACAAAAATACCTGCTTCAATGTATAGAAAACAGGACTTACGCAAAATCATGAAAAAACGAACCGCATTCGCGCAGCGTCTTGTAGAGAAGGACACAAAGGACACAAAGGACACAAAGGAATAAGGTTTCAGAGAGTTATTGCGTAAGTTCTACAAAAGCAAAGAGAAAAGCTAATACTTTACAACAGGTTTTAAATATTTAAACCACATCTATCTAGGGATACAGCATTACTATGTCCGTAGGGCGTGGTCTATTTACCTGAAAATAGCTGTAAGTAACGTTTGTGACTGTGAGGGTTTTGGTTATATCCAGACATGACCCCAATTTGAGAAGCTACTCTTCAAATCAGCCAAACCTTAGTGATAATGCCTAGAATTTAAAAGTGAACGATCGCTTGAAGGGATTCCTGATTATAATGCGATCGCGCGTTTGGAAAAACAAACCTAGATATTAAAACTTAAACTACTGCTACGGTAAGTTTATATCACCCTAAAACTTGCAGCCATGTCCGCCACCAAAGATTTTGAATTCCCAAATGATGTAATATTTCCTCTAGGGGATTTATATAGTGACGAACCACCTTTGGAAAGTGAACTACATCTACGCCAAATAATTCTGCTATTACAATCTTTGGAATTGTGGTGGCAAAATCGCAATGACTTTTATGCTGCGGGTAATCTCACAATTTACTACAGTCAACGCCAGCGGAGATCAGAAGAATTCCGGGGGCCAGATTTTTTTGTAGTGCTGGGATGTGAACGCAAAGTTCGTAAAAGTTGGGTTGTTTGGGAAGAAGACGGGAAATATCCCAACATAATTGTAGAGTTTCTCTCGGATTCTACAGCGGCAACTGACAAGGGTTTGAAAAAACAAATTTTTCAAGATATCTTTCGCACACCAGAATATTTTTGGTTCGATCCCAATAATTTAGAATTTGCTGGCTTTATCTTGATTGGCGGTACTTATGAACCGATAGAACCTAATCCTCAAGGATGGCTGTGGAGTCAGCAGTTAAATTTGTACTTGGGTGTTTATGAATATAAATTGCGCTATTTCACTGCGGAAGGAAATCTAATTCCCACACCTGAAGAAGTCGCCCAACAAGAACGACAACGGGCTGAACAAGAACGACAACGGGCTGAACAAGAAAAACAACGCGCCCAACAAGAACGACAACGGGCTGAACGCCTAGCAGCCAAATTGCGAGAACTAAACATTGACCCAGAAAATTTATAATGCCAGCCCTACAAGCATAATTACAAATAGAATCATTTATTCTCGACAACCTGTAAACCTGTTTTAGCTACTGATTTAATATCAACATTCTGATTGTTTAGCAGCACTACTATAGTGGTATTTTGATTCGGGAGATATGCAAGCAATGTTACGAAGCCATAGGCTGTACCACTATGCCCAATTGCTTTTGCTAAAGGAGATGAGAACCGTTCTACACCCAACCCATAGCTATAGCCTTCGCCAGTATCTTTAAATTTCAACATTTCTTTGATCATCTTCGAGGAAAGTAAGGTTTTTTTGGCAAATAACGCTTTAGCGAACTTGGCTAAATCCTCTGCTGTTGAAACCAATCCACCATCTCCTAAACCATTGCCATCATTAACTTTGGCGTAACTATCTAGCTTACCATCCTTATTGCGATCGCCATAACCTGTAGCTACTTCTCCAATTGTCGGTTCGCGCAATTCCGTGAAGGTATGTTTCAATCCTAATGGTTTTAAAATCTGATTGCGGATTGCTCGTGCAAGAGTTCCCTTAGTTATATTTTCAACAATCAGTTCCAAAAGAATGTAGTTACAATCAGTATAAATAAATTTTTCTCCGGGATTTGCCTGCGGTTGTTTTTGGTACATATATTGAATAGCTTCTCTAGCTGTCCAAGGCTGTGAGCGACTTCTTTTCGCAGTAGCTTGAATAAACTTTTTTGTGTCTAGGTATTCAGCAACACCACTGGTGTGGTTAAGCAGTTGACGAACTGTAATTTTATCGCTGTTGATAATATGAGGAGTGATGTCTCTTGGTAGGTAGGTTGCGATCGCCCGATTTAATTGTATCTTCCCTTGCTCCACTAATTTCAGCACAACCACCGCCATAAAAGTTTTACTCATACTGGCAATGGCAAAACCATCTGTGGGTTTCATCCGGGTTTTAGTTGACAAGTTATTGACACCAGATGCTCCTAACCAATAACCTTTTGGTGTACTAATATACATTACTGCACCTGGGATTTTCTGTTCTACAACTATCTCATTTAAAAGTGTCTGTAGTTGAGAACTTTTTCCTACGGTGGAGGTAGACATCACTTGTTTAGCAAGAGATTTTCCAATCAGGCTCTGACTAACGTTAGTACCCACTAAGTATCCTGCAAAACCAAGGGAAATCACAAAGACTATTGCAAATAAAATTTTGCGGAAAGCCAAAAATTTTAGATTCATTTTACTTCCAAATAGAAACCTAGCTGATCTAGTTCAACGACACAAAGTAGTTGATGAGCATCACTCTGACATCTGATATACAAATAGCATTACTTTGTTTCCAGATTAGTATCAAAATTTCAATTCACCAACTCTCATAAATATGACGCCAACTAAAAGCAAAACTAAAGCCACTGTTTGGGTAATGGAAAAAGGTCAAGTACGGTCTCGTTTAGATCATCTCACTACTGAGGAACCTTTAGAAATTCGTCTTGCCCCTTTCCACAAGACAGTAGCTATAACCATGCGGACACCAGGGGCAGATTTTGAACTAGCTGCTGGTTTTCTCTACAGTGAAGGAGTCGTTAGCCGCAGGGAAGATATCCGACGAATTAGCTACTGCGTAGATGAATTGGTAGATGGTGAGCAGCGGCATAACATCGTAAATGTAGAATTGCGGGATGGATTGATTCCAGACTTACAACCTTTGGAGCGTCATTTCTACACTAGTAGCGCCTGTGGGGTGTGTGGTAAAGCTAGCCTTGAGGCTTTGCGTCTGCGCGGATGTCCGGTGATTCCTCCTGGCCCAACGGTAACACCTGAGATCATTTACAGCCTACCAGACAAGCTCCGGGCTGCTCAAGGTATCTTTACTGCTACAGGGGGTTTACACGCTGCGGCTACCTTCGATTTTCAAGGACAACTGTTAAATCTGCGGGAGGATGTTGGGCGACACAATGCTTTGGATAAATTGATCGGTACAGCTTTGCTCAGTGACGATTTGCCTTTAAATAATTGTATTGTCCTGGTCAGCGGCCGCTCTAGTTTTGAGATTTTACAAAAGTCTACAACTGCTGGAGTTCCCATTGTCTGTTCTGTTTCTGCTCCCAGTAGTTTGGCGGTGTCTGTCGCCAAGGAATTCGGGATTACCTTAATTGGATTCCTGCGCGGAGAACGGTTCAATATTTATACTGGTTTACAAAGAATAAACGCTGCACAGGAACACAGATTTAATAAAGAGCAAATTTCGTAGAATGTGTTACTCCAGAGAGGACGACTTCTCTATGAAGATGCACTTAATTATTAAACGAACCGCCAAGTACGCCAAGTACGCCAAGACAGAAGGAGTAATCATTAAGTGCAAGCTGACGGAGAATTGGTATAAGTGGTTTGCTTGCGAGATTTCCGATGAGTGGACTAAGTTGAGAGAATTGGGTTTTGGCTGATCACAGCCAAATTAAGCGATCGCTTTCCTTGAGTGAGAATGATATCAACTGTGATATCATTGCCCCAGCCAAATCAAGCGATCGCTATTTGTGGGAAGGGCTTTGAGAGCATCTCGCCAACTGTACTACTACAGCATTTTGCATCTAAATGAAGTACATCCTTACCCCCCTTAATCCCCCCGATGTATTGGGGGGAAATTCCTAATCTAGTTCCCTCCCCTTTCTAAGGGGAGGGTTAGGGAGGGGTATTTTTGTACTTGATTACAGCAGTTTTCATGTATTTGAACCACATCTGTCGTAGGGGCGCAAGGCGTTGCGCCCCTACCGCGTGGTCTATTTACCTGAAAATAGCTGTAACTTGCAATCTGCTGTAAACCTGAAGCTTTGTACAAAAGGCTATATAGATAGACAGATTATAATTTTCTCCTAAGCGGTAACGAAAGGAATTAGGGACATCCACAACAGATGCAGATTTGCTCAAATCAGCTAGCTGGAGGAAAGATAAAATAATCTCCTAGTCTAGGAAGTGAGAGTCTTCTCAATACGTTGGTCGGGGATAAACCATATGATCGCAACTAAAACGTACAATGCACAGGCAAACCATGAATTCACAAAGGCAAGTGGAATTGCCAAAGCATAGAACACCACCGATATTTTTCCCTTGAAGTCTCCACCGACTGCGATCGCTAGAGCGGAATCCCTACCGTGGTGCAAAATGAGGGTGCGGGTAAGGATGAAGTAAGCGATCGCAGCCAACAATAATACCGTACCATAAAGGGCAACTGGCATTGCGGCAAAGTTATTCTCGCCCATCCAGCCAGTGACGAAAGGGATTAGCGACAACCAAAACAGCAAATGCAGGTTAGCCCAAAGGATACGCCCATTAACGTGCCGGACTGCCTGTAATAGATGATGGTGATTGTTCCAGTAAATACCGATATAAATAAAACTCAGTACATAGCTCAGAAGTACTGGGATCAGCGGACGCAGCGCCGCTAAATCGAACCCATGCGGCACTTTGATTTCCAGCACCATAATGGTGATGATGATGGCAATCACCCCATCGCTGAATGCTTCTAACCTCCCTTTTCCCATGTCCGCACTCCTTTTCTGTTTACTTGAGAGTCAGTTGTGACACTCTGACTTTATCGTACCAAGTAGCGGCTTTGCGAACGTTCTACTACCCTATGGGAAGCAGGAGCACCCCAATTTTGCTTAATTTTCCCTCTCCCAAACATGGGCTACGGTATACACACAAGTATGATCGGCATAGGTTTCAATTCTAGTTGTTTCGTGGGGTGCGTTATGGAGACGCCGAAATAACAAATGAGTACGCCGAAATAACAAATGCGTACGCCGAAATAACAAATGCGTACCCCGAAATAACAAATGCGTACGCCGAAATAACAAATGCGTACCCCGAAATAACAAATGCGTACCCCGAAATAACAAATGCGTACCCCGAAATAACAAATGCGTACCCCGAAATAACAAATGAGTTCGCCGAAATAACAAATGCGTACGCCGAAATAACAAATGAGTTCGCCGAAATAACAAATGCGTACGCCGAAATAACAAATGCGTTGGCGAGCAAGAACCGCAGGCATCGCCATGACGACTTGTGTATACACCGTAGCCCAAACATGGGAGAAGGGGTTAGGGAATGAGGGATATCAAGGTTTTTGTATTAGAGCTTGTTTGAAAAGTGGTTAACTGTGATTTTAATTGCGTTGTTACCCCCCTTAGTCCCCCCGATATATTGGGGGGAAACAAGAAAAATCCGGTTCCCTCCCCAATACATACGGGGAGGGTTAGGGAGGGGTAGAAAAATATTTGATATATCATTATGGACTTTTCAAACATCCTCTTAGGATGCTCCCCAACAGGAAGCCATGTTTAGCGTTTACGTAGCCCTCGCAATCATCTATTACAAGTAATTTGCCGGACATGGGATCAGTTGGTAAAAAAAATCTAAATATTTCACTGCGAAAATACTCTATGGGGGCATTGCATTTTGATACTGGGTAGAGCTTTAATAATAGGCTGACCCTTGAATTTTAGAAGGCTTGAGTGTAATGAAGACCCTCTCTGGATTGCTATTGGCACTCAGCTTCATGGTAGTAGCTTGCAGTCCGCCTCAGAATACGGCGGTGTCTCCCAGCCCTGAAGTAACAACCACTCCAGTTCCAGCAGGAGAGCAAAAGACACAAAATAAGCTTTTAGTTGTAACGACAGTTGCTCCTTTAACAAATATTGTCAGCAACATTGCAGGCGATCGCCTAGAAGTTAAAGGTATTATTCCAGAAGGAACCGATTCTCACACCTTTGAGCCTCGTCCTAGCGATGCCGATATTCTATCCAAAGCTAATTTGATCATCGCCAATGGGTTGCATTTAGAATCCCCAACCGAAAAACTAGCGATCGCCTCCAAGCTCAAAGAAACTAAAATCTTTGAACTAGGCAGTAAAACTATTACCCAAGACCAATGGCTTTTCGACTTCAGCTTTCCGAAAGAAAAAGGTGATCCCAATCCTCATCTGTGGGTAAACCCTAAGTATGCTGAGGCTTATGCCAAACTAGCCGCCGAACAATTAACCACTCTAGACCCTGCTGGCAAAGATTACTACGCTACCAATCTGAAAAATTATTTACAACGCCTAGATGCCCTAGACAAAGCAACACGGGAAATCGTCGCCAGTATTCCCGCTAAAAACCGTAAACTTTTGACCTACCACGATTCTTGGGCCTATTGGGCTAGAGAGTATGGTTTTCAAGTGATTGGTGCAATCCAACCTTCAGATTTCAAAGAACCTTCCGCTAAAGATGTAGCAAAGCTTATTGACCAAGTTCGGAAAGTAGGTGTCCCAGCAATTTTTGGTTCTGAGGTCTACCCCAGCAAGGTAGAAGAACAAATTGCCCGCGAAGCAAATGTAAAAACCGCTAACACCGCCGATGATGAGTTACCAGGTAAGGGGTCAGCCAATGCAATTGAAAATACTAATCCTGAGCATACCTATATTGGCATGATGGCTAACAATATGCGGATTATCGCCTCTAGCTTAGGGGGAAATTCTGATTTAGTGAAAAACTTAAATACTGCAAATGTCGTCGGTCCAACAGCAACTAAGTAGCATAGATAAAATAAGTGCATGGAACCGATACTTGAAGTTAGAAATTTGACTTGTGGCTACCAAACCCAGCCAGTTTTTACGGGTGTTAATTTGACACTTTACCCCGGTCAACTGACCGGCTTAGTGGGGCCTTCTGGCAGTGGTAAAAGCACTTTAATTAGAGCGATATTAGGGTTGGTGATTCCTTGGACTGGAGAGATTTGGTTTCGAGGAAAGCGCTTAAAGCCTGGATTAGCACCGCCTTTGGTAGGCTATGTGCCGCAAGTGGAAACAGTAGATTGGACTTTTCCAGTCACGGCTCTGGAAGTGGTAATGATGGGGCGTTACCAAAAACAGAAAATGCTGCCTTGGTCTTCAAAACGCGATCGCCTTGTTGCCAGCGAACTCCTAGAACGCGTTGGCGTTGCCCATGTTGCCCATCAACCTATTGGTAATCTATCCGGTGGTCAACAGCAAAGGGTTTTCATTGCCCGTGCTTTAGTAGGAGAGCCGGAAATCGTTCTTTTAGATGAACCTACCAGTAGTTCAGACTTGCACGTTCAACACGAACTTTTGCACCTATTAGCTGATTTGAATCAGCAAGGTTTGACAATTATCCTCTCCACCCATGACCTCAACTCAGTAGCCACTCATTTGCCTTGGGTAGTTTGTTTCAACCACGGTTTAATCTGCCAAGGTCAACCGATCGATGTCTTCACTCCCGCCAACCTTGAGCAGACTTTTGGTGGAGAAATGGTAGTTTTCTACCAACAAGACCGAATTTTAATCGCTAGTGGCGGTACTTCTCTACGCCATCAAATGCAAGATAATTTGCCCGACGCACTACGGCGATCTGACTCGAAGTCTGCTTAAGATAAATACTTAACGTTGCTGATTGACAAGCTCACACTCCTGGAGCAAAAGAAAAAAGACTAATTCATTCTCAAATTCAGCAATTCTAAATACTTTATATGGATTTTTTACTCACACCTTTTCATTATGAATTTTTTAGCCGTGCGATTTTAGTAGGCATGATGGCGGGGCTATTATGCGGCATTATGGGAGTTTATATTACAACTCGCAGGATGAGTTACATTGCCCACGGCTTATCTCATGCAATTTTAGGTGGAGCTGTGCTGAGTTATGTACTGGGCTTGAATTTTTACATTGGCTCTGGTATTTGGGGTTTTGCAGCTGCCTTGTTGATTCAATATCTGACTGGACGCAAAGTCTACTCAGATGCAGCAATTGGGATTGTGACAACTGCTAGCTTTGCTTTGGGAGTAGCTGTGATCAGCAGCTATCGGAAGTTTAGCCAAAACTTTGAAGCCGCTTTGTTTGGCAATGTATTGGGGGTTTCCCCTAATGATTTGTGGGTGGTGACTGGTGTGACGATCATCTTACTCAGTCTTGTTTTCTTGTTTTATCGCCCATTGCTGTTTTGGTGTTTTGACCGAGAAGTTGCTCAAGTTCACGGTGTACCCGTTTTTGCAATGGATACTCTATTTGCTTTGATGCTAGCAACTTTACTGGTGGCAACATTGAATGTGTTGGGGGTGACACTGATTATTTCAGCAGTGGTAATTCCAGCATCAATTGCCCGATTAGTGAGCGATCGCTTTGGTTATCTGATGATTATTTCTGGCATTCTAGGAGCAGCAATTTCCTTTGTGGGGATTTACCTCAGTTACTACCTCGATATCGCCTCTGGAGCCAGTGTAGTGCTGCTTTCAACCGCCATATTTGCCTGTGTGTTGCTCAGTATGAGTCTGCAAGCCCGACACAAACGCCGTTTCTCTGCTTTTTTTACAAAACACGAACGGTAAGATTTTTAAGAGGACTGAAGGGATGATCGGAACTTTTCAAGACAAAAAACACAGAGGAACAGAAGTAGAGAAATTAGCTAATTTTGCACTGCGAAGGTAGTAATTCAATCTTGGAGTTATCACAGATTAACTGCGACTAAAAAATATAGCAGCTAGGACAATTAAACCTAAAAGTGCTAAAGGAACCCAGAGATTAGGGATATCTGACAAACTCATACCATTTTGGATTTTAGATTTTAGATTTAAATCCTTAAGCCGATGCCACGTTTAGCGAATTCTTCAACAGTTTTTTGTGAAAATTCATGAGTAGCGATCGCTTGCAACATTGCCAATGGTAAAGTCAAATGATCCGCTCCAGCTTGCAATGAAGCGGCTGCTTCTTCGGGAGATTTGATACTAGCTGCCAAGATTTCAGTATCACTGCCTTGGAGTACCCTAGCCATATCTCGGATTAAGGCAATACCATCACCTAACAACCGCGTAGCGCGATTTACATAAGCTATGGCAATTTTAGCACCTGCTTCCCGTGCTACTGCTGCCTGTGCTGCACTGTAAATCGCTGTCACTGAACAGGTAATTTCTGGTGATAGACTCGCCACCACTTCAAAACCTAACGGTGTTGCAGGAATCTTTAAAATTGTTTGCGAACCAATAATCTCGAAAGCTTTTCTACCTTCAGCTAACATTCCAGCTTTATCAGATGCCACAAGTTGATAGTATAAAGGGCCATTCGTCAAGGAAACCAATTTTTTGAGTGTAGTTTCTGGTGGGATATCGCTTTGAGCCAACAACGTGGGATTTGTTGTAATGCCTTTCACCCATCCCCAAAGCTTAACAACTTCAGCTTCAGATGCGATCGCCGAGTCTAGATAAATTGCCATAATTTCTCCCGATCAATTCCCCGATATTATTATGCAATAGCTGCACGTGATTAGTCCCAAGTTACAACAGTTTTTAATTGGATAGAACACAGGTGGAAGCATCCCAGTTTTTTGCCAAGAGGGAAAAAATCAGTCAGGATTAAAGAGAAGGGGCAACTTGGTATGAGATATCGTCCTGGCACGCCCGCTACTGGAAGTAACTAGCTACTCCTCAATCCATTACAAAAAATTCACAATCCCCAGACGCAAGACTTCTCGCGTAAAGTCACAGGAATACCCGATAGTTGCATCAGCAAGGAACTTGCCAGCTAAACACTCTTTTGTCACCCCATAGCCCCCAAGAATTTCAACTGCTGTTTGTGCGTTTTTAATTGCAACATCCACTGCAAAAGTCTTGGCGGCTGGTGCTTTGACTGTGGCGGCAAGTTGAGGATAAGTTTCTGCTGTACGGGCAGCATCCCATACTACCAGTCGTGCAGCCTGGGTGTTAATCATCATATCTGCTAATTTTAAAGCCACTGCCTGATGTTCGATAATCGGACGACCCCAACTAACTCTTTGCTTGGCATAATTCAAAGCATACTCATAAGCAGCACGAGCCAAACCAACATAAGAAGCTGCCAGTCCAATAGCTACTTCTGGAACCAACATCAGTAGTTTTCCTGCTTCCCCTTCTTGTCCAATCAGATTTTGTGGAGGGACTAGGACGTTATCCAGGCAAATCTCAGCATGATGGGAGGCTTTCCAACCAATCATCTGTGTCTTTTTGCCAAACTTAATCCCAGGTGTATCTGTTGGAACGTAAAAGATAGACAAACTTTCGCGCAATGGTTTATCTATGGCTGTACGGGCAATGATGAAGTAGGCATCCGCAATTCCAGCATTTGTGACTAACGAGGATTTTGTTCCATTGAGAATGTATCCATTGCCCTCACGTGCTGCAAAGGTCTTCATCCCAATATTGGGATCTGGGAGCGGGCAGAACAAATCAGAGGTGGCGACATTAGATTCACTCTCTGCGGCACTGAATAGATGTGGTTTTCCTGATTTGACAAAAGATAATATTCGTTCTTGCTGTTCTTGGGTTGCAACTCTGCTGACAAACAGTGACATCGCTGCGGTGAGATTAAAGTAACTACAAGCAATGCTGACATCAACAGCGCCTATTTCTTCTAACACTACAGCTAAGTCTATACACTTTCCACCCACACCTCCTAGCTCTTTTGGAACCATCAAGGATGTGAATCCCAATTCAGCCCCCTTATAGAACACCTGTTTGCAGAAATCCCAAGGTTCCATCTCTAGATTGTTAGACTCTTCAATTATTTGAACAATAGGCCCAATTTTGTTTTGAGCAAAGTCACGCGCAAGTGACTGCAACATCTGCTGTTCTTGAGTGAGGCTAAAGTCAATCATTTTTTATTTTTTGTTTATTCTTACAGCGCAAATATACAGCTTTCTTTGATGTCCGAAAACCTTATAGTTAGTATCAAAATGTCGCTTTTATAACCGTATTTTCATTTCTAGCCTTTGTATATAAATAGAAAAATTCTTTGTCTATAGTAGTTTTAGAATATCCACACTCTTTCAACAAGTAAGCACAAAAGAAAGAAAAGTCAAAAATAGCTATAAAAAAGTCAATTGAGTTTCCAATTTTAGGTGGAGTTTTGGCGGGTAGGGTCGCCCGATGGCTGCAAAAACCAGATATTTAATACTACTCACAATTTCACTGAGGTGGCGGCGTCATATTCCAATACGGAATCATCGGTATATGGACGGACATGAGATAACTTGTCATGCATCGCCACATACAGATATTTTGACCCAGCTTTCAGGGATAATTCTTCTTATACAGCAGCCTACACGGAGAACTTAATATGACATCTCCAGAAACGGTTACATGGCTACAAGAACGGACGAGTTTAGGAATTCTCTCGCCTGAAGTGTTAAATGCGATCGCTCAAGTAATTGAAGAACAAGTAGTGAGTGCCGAAACTGACTTAGTTAGCGAAGGCACTCCTTCAGAAGCCCTTTATATTCTTGTCGAAGGTCAACTTGAAAGCAATAGTACCAATGAAACCAACCCAGCTTTAGCTTGTGGATTCCTCCCTGGAGCAGTGATTGAACTCCAAGAATTGCTGTTGGATGAATTAAGTCCATTCACAATTACTACGGTAACTGAATGTCACTTGTGGGTTGTACCTGCTGCTAAATTTCGGGAATTAGTCACCCAATACCCCGACATTGCTCTGGCTTTTTCCCGCCAATTGGCTCAAGAATTAGCTCAGGTGACATCTGCACTTGGCTATGAACAAGAACGATCAGTAGCTTTGCGACCATATTTAGTCACCAAAGCACAACGCGGAATTATCGGTACAAGTCGCTATGCTGTGCGGTTGCGGGAGCAAATTCGAGGAGCGGCTGCTGACCGCAAATCAGTGGATATTTTCGGAGAACCGGGGTTAGAAAAAGACAATATAGCAGCTCTAATCCACTTTGGTTCTCCAAAACGGCGAGAACCAATTATTAAAGTAAATTGTGGTATTCTCCAAACGAGCGGTGCAGATTTATTCGGTCGCGCAGGCGGTAAACCAGGACTGTTGGAATGGTTGGGAGAAGGGACTCTAGTTCTCAACAACATCCAAGAATTGCCCGAAGAATTATTACCTCCCGTGACGCAGTTGCTCAAAACTGGCACATATACCCCCGTGGCTCGTTCGGGAGAAGCAGCACCTGAACCTCGCCCCAGTACAGCCAGAATTCTGATTGTTTCAGAAAAAACTCAGCCGACAATTGAACGTTGTGTTGGTCACATTATTAAAGTACCACCGCTCCGGGTGCGGAAAACCGATGTTCAGGCACAGGTTGAATATTATACTAGTCTATACATTCGAGCTAGAGGCGTTCCGAAACCGCATATTACCCCAGAAGCTTTGCGTCGCCTCCAGTCCTATGATTTTCCTGGCAACCTCAAAGAATTGAAAAATCTGGTAGAAAGGGCGATCGTGCAAGCGGAGGGGGCGAATGAATTAACAGAAGAAATTTTCTGGCCAGCCGAAACTAAGAAAAAACGATTTCGGGTGAATCTGTTAAATGCCTATCCGCGTTTACGGCGGTTTTTACGTAGTCCCTGGTGGCCCGATCGCATTAACTATGGTTTCACTGCAACGGCTTTTGCGATTATTATTGCAGTGTTATTTATTGGCCCGCAAACCCGCGATCGCAATTTCGTATTAAATTTCTTTTGGGCTTGGTGGTGGCCTTTCTTCTTATTTCTCTTTCCCTTTTTGGGACGGATCTGGTGTTCTGTTTGTCCTTTCATGATTTACGGGGAAATTACCCAAAAGTTATCTCTCTGGCTGTGGCCTCGAAAACTCAAGCGTTGGCCCAGACAGGAAGCTGAGAAATGGGGTGGATGGTTCATGTTTGGTTTGTTCTCCCTAATTTTCTTATGGGAAGAACTCTGGCATTTAGAAAATACCGCCTACCTTAGCGCTTGTTTGCTGCTGTTAATTACCGCTGGGGCAATGATTTTCTCTGCTCTTTTTGAGCGGCGGTTTTGGTGTCGGTATCTCTGTCCCATCGGCGGGATGAATGGTTTATTTGCCAAACTTTCAATGACGGAACTCCGGGCACAGCAAGGTATTTGTTCTGCCAGTTGCACCACTTATCAGTGCTATAAAGGCGGGCCACAAAAGGGCGAAGGGATGGAAACCAATGGATGTCCCTTATACTCGCACCCAGCCCAGTTAGAAGATAACAGAGATTGCGTCCTGTGCATGACTTGCCTGAAAGCCTGTCCCCATCGTTCCGTTGAGTTCAACTTGCGTCCCCCTGGAATTGAACTGTGGACAACTCATGTACCCCGCACCTATGAAGTAGCATTATTGTTTTTGTTGTTGGGTGGGATATATCTGCATCGCCTGCCAGAATTGCAATCTTGGTTGGGGTTACAACTGGATTTAACTCAGTTTTGGCAGCACTTCGGATTATCGCTGCTAGTGTTAATTATCCCAGCGATTTTTACCTTTGCGGCCTACAAACTGATACAAATGTCTTACTGGTTAGCGAACTATATCGAAGCGGCAAAATCTAAAATCCAAAATCCAAAATCCAAAATCCAAAATTGGATGAAGCCTCGATCATTTGTAGAGCTTGCCTATGGCTACCTACCATTAGTCTTGGGGGGAAACTTGGCTCACTATTTGCGTTTGGGCTTAGGAGAAGGTGGGCGGATTTTACCCGTGACCTTTGCTACTCTTGGTTTGAGTGGTGAACAATTGCCAATATTGGTTGCTCACCCGGCTGTGATTGCCTTTTTGCAAGGTGCAACGATAATTTTCTCAGTGTTGATGACTATGTTATTAACACAAAAGATTGCCAAGCAACCAGTGCGATCGCTCATGTTGCAACACCTAGCCGCGATCGCTTTGGGAGTTAGTATGTGGGCGATTATTGTGTTTTGAGTTTCACATCTATTCCACCAGGCGGTTTATAATCGCCTGGGCTAGGTGCAAAATGTGAGTTAAAAACATTCTTGCCTACGAAGGTGATAGAAAATACTCATATGATTTTTCGCTCATAGTGTAAGGATTACAGATAATGCAAGTTCTAAAAAGATCCATCAAACCACAAACCTATATATCGTTCCTCCACATCTACCAGACGACTTGGGGGACTGCTGGTGATATTTGTTTAATCCGTGAATCTGTAGCTAATGAAAGTACAGCGAAGTTTGTCGGGCACAAAATCGAATTAGTAGTGCCAAAACAGTTAGAGCGCGATCGCATTGCCAACTGTCCGATAATCAAAGTTGCAGGTAATGTCGGCGACGGACATCCTAAAGAGCATCCCTTGGAATGGGAGGCTTATGAAGGTGTAAATTCAGAAATAGCTGAAGCGGCTCTCAAACCTTGGGGCTTCAAGTTAATTGAACTATAATATGGCAAACTGACAAGCTCAACTCGCTTTCGTTCTTCTGAAACTATTTTTTCCCTTAGCGCCATCAGACATTGGCTCAAATGGAAAAATTCATTTAATAGACATAGGAGTGAAATTAATTATGCGTTGCCCGAAATCCTTGGTAGGCATAATTCATAAATTGTATCTACGTCATTTTCACTCCTACGTCTAATGTACTAAACCAAGTTTCTAAATCCGCGATCGCTTGAAAATCCAACAATGCTTCACCGAGATTTTCTAATTGTTCTAAAGAGAGAGTTTCAATTCGGTCTAGCACCTCTTGGGGTAATTCTCCCACCCGTCGAGTAAGCTGACGGAGAATCAGCAATTGCCCTTCTGCTTTTCGTCCTTCTTCCCGTCCGCGTTGTTCGCCGCGTTGTTCACCTTCAGCGAGAATTTCTTGATAAATCACTGACTCGCGCATCATACCCTCCCGAAATAATTGTCGAATCAAGTCTTGATTGTATTTTAATCCCGCTAAGATTTGGGTGTAAGCAGAAATTTCTGGTCGTTGTCTTGGCTCAAGTTGATTAACTTTGACCACAACTTGTTGCAACAATGCTTGGGGTTGCGTGGTTGCTGCCAGGGGTGCTAATGGTAATAAAGCTGGGTTATTGAGGAATAGTTCGGGATTTTCTTCCCATAAGCGAATCACGCGATATTCATGACGGGTAGTTTCGACACAGAAGACAGTTTCAATTACTGTTTCTGCTGCGGGAGGAAGTAATAATACGACAACTTGTGTTATTGGCAGACGATACAGAGGCAGCCAAACCCTACGTCAAAGATATCGCTGAAATCCTCAAGAATCAAACTGTCGATCCCTCTGTTCGTTCCAGTGCAGCTTATGCATTGGGAAATCTGGGGGAGGCAGCCAAACCCTACGTCAAAGATATCGCTGAAATCCTCAAGAATCAAACCGTCGATCCCTTTGTTCGTTCCAGTGCAGCACAGGCATTGGGAAATCTGGGGGAGGCAGCCAAACCCTACGTCAAAGATATCGCTGAAATCCTCAAGAATCAAACCGTCGATCCCTCTGTTCGTTCCAGTGCAGCACAGGCATTGGGAAATCTGAGGGAAGCTGCCAAACCCTACGTCAAAGACATTTTCGACTTCCTCAAAGATAAAACCGTTGACTCAGGTGCTCGTTTCGGTGCAACAGAGGCGTTAGTAAATCTAGGGGAAGCTGCCAAACCCTTTTCGCGGTGTCTACTTTTTGCTAGTAAACTTACTGCCTTTAGATGCTGCCAAAGAACTGAAAGAAAAATTAGTTCAATACGCCGCCGATACCAAAGACCATACTGTGAGTGATACCTTCGTGCAACTGTTGCGCCCAAGGGTGTAATTCGTAATATTTTGGTTACGCTCAATACAAGTTTGTAATTCGTAATTAAGAAAGAAACTTCTAGGCTAAGGGTAAATTGTTTATTTAATAAAAATCTGACTTTTCACGTCATTCGCGGTGTCTAGATCCCCGACTTCTTCAAGAAGTCGGGGATTTAACTTTTCACGAATGATTTAGGACTGCTATATAGAAAAGCTTACGCTAAACCTAATCCCTGAGCAAGCTTTCTTACTAGGGAATGGAAGCGAGGTTTTCTAGATAAGAGTAAAAAGTCAGATATTGGAATCAGCGGAAAAAGAGATTGTGTCTGTCCTACCGCCAATTAGAATCAATGCTCAGTTCACCTGGAACCAAGCTTAATAAATGAAGGTGGAGGGATTAACCACGACCCCAGTCACGATCGTGTTGATAGCGGTTGTTATTATCACGATTGTTTCGAATGTTATTATAGCGCTCATAGCGGCGGTAATTTTCGCGCTCATAGCGGCGATTATTGTCACGCTCATGGCGGCGATAATTTTCGCGCTCATGGCGGCGGTAATTTTCGCGCTCATAGCGATCATTATTGTCACGCTCATGGCGGCGATAATTTTCGCGCTCATAGCGATCGTTATTGTCACGAATGTTGAGAAGATCGTTCTCACGTTCATAATCATCATTTCTGTGGTGACGACTCTGACGTTCGTAGTAACCATCATCGTTGTGTTGATAGCCGTAGTTATCTAACCCAGCAAGATAATCCACTCGTGTATTAGCATCAGCTTTTGGAGAAATACCCAAAGCTGATGCAGATGCTATCAAGCCTGCGAGCAAAATAGAGGTAAAGCGGTTCATGATGTCAGTCAAAAATTGTTGATAGTAATTTATGCAAGTCCAGTCTGTTCAAATCCAGTCTGTTTAGGAAGAGCAGATTCCATAAGTGTTTGAATCGATCCTATCAATTTTGAATAACTCAAAAAGTTTTCTTGGGTGCGGTGATTGAGAAAGGTTTTGTTGTCTGTGATACTTTCTGACTTTCCAGATGCAGTGAAAAGTTAAAATTAAAATGAGTCTTTGAACTGGATAAATCCACCTCTGAACTCCGTCAACGAGTCTTTGAACTGGATGAATCCACCTTTGAACTCCGTCAACGAGTCTTTGATACTCGTGAATGAGTCTTTGAACTCCGTTGACGAGTCTTTGATACTCGTGAATGAGTCTTTGAACTTCCGTTAACGAGTCTTTGAACTCCATTAATGAGCCTTGGGGAGACAGCTACGCTTTGGTAGGGTGGGGTTCTTGGGGTTTAATAAGTAATCAAGCAGACATGATTTAAGAGGTTTGATTATGGAAAACCGTCCCTCTCCGACTTCCAAAGGCACAGACTTGAAATTAGTTCAAGCCAGGGAGAGGTTTGTGGAACTGACGTCAGATTACAGCAGTTTTCATGTATTTGAACCACATCTGTCGTAAGGGCACAGCATTGCTGTGCCCCTACCACGTGGTCTATTAGACCTCTTGCAAAAATCCTTGAATCACCCCTCCCCAACCCTCCCCGGATGTATTGGGGAGGGCGCAAGATTTCAAGTTTTCCCCCTTATAAAGGGGGGATTAAGAGAGGTCTATTTACCTGAAAAAGCTGTAAATATATTACAAAACGCACACCAATTGTGATTAGTGTGCGTCTGCGGTTAGATTTTAGAAATTCTCGAACTTAGCGATCGCATCCTTCATCTTATCTATCACCTCATCTACAGGGATGACTCCCAATTCCCCAGAAGCACGGGTACGGATACTCAAGGTGTTAGTTTCCACTTCCTTAGCCCCCACCACTGCCATCACGGGTATTTTTTCTTTCTCTGCATTGCGAATTTGTTTACCCAAGCGATCGCCACTAGTATCAACTTCTGCACGGATGCCCAATGCACGCATCTTCGCCACCACATCTTTAGCAAAGTCTACCTGTATATCACCCACTGGCAGTAATCTAGCTTGCACTGGCGCTAACCACAAAGGAAAATCACCTGCATATTCTTCAATTAAAATCCCAATCAACCGTTCCAGTGAACCAAAAGGCGCACGGTGAATCATCACTGGACGTTTGCGAACCCCATCTTCAGCAACGTATTCCAACTCAAAGCGTTCGGGCAAATTGTAATCTACCTGCACAGTTCCTAATTGCCACTCTCGATCTAGGGCATCACTAAAGATAAAGTCAAGTTTTGGCCCATAAAAAGCCGCTTCTCCAATCCCTTCAAAGTGTTCCATCCCCAAAGTTTCAACTGCACGGCGAATTGCACCTTCGGCTTTGTCCCAAACTTCATCTGAACCGATGTACTTATCACTAGCAGGATCGCGGAAACTCAATCTAGCTTTAAAGTTTTTCAGTTGCAGACTATTGAACACTGACAAAATCAAATCTACCACATTGAGGAATTCGCTATCTAGCTGTTCTGGGGTAACAAACAAGTGAGAATCATCCACAGTAAAACCGCGCACCCGCGTTAAACCGCCTAATTCCCCTGATTGTTCGTAGCGGTAAACAGTACCAAATTCCGCCAGTCGCATCGGTAGTTCCCGATAAGAGCGTAACTCACTCTTATATATTTGGATATGGAAAGGGCAGTTCATCGGCTTCATAACGAAGCCCTGTTCCTGTGCGGCAGCTTCCTGATCATCTGCCATTAAGGGGAACATATCTTCTTTATATTTCTGCCAATGTCCAGAGGTTTTAAATAAATCTACTCTGGCAATGTGAGGTGTTACTACAGATAAATAACCCCGTTTTACCTGTTCTTGCTTGAGGAAGTCTTCTAAAGTACTCCGCAACAGAGTGCCTTTGGGTGTCCACAAAGGTAAACCCGGTCCTACTAAATCAGAAAATATAAATAATCCCAGTTCTTTCCCAAGTTTCCGGTGATCTCGCCGCAGCGCTTCTTCTTTGCGCCGCTTATATTCAGTGAGTTGTTCTGGACTTTCCCAAGCGGTGGCGTAGATGCGTTGCAGTTGGGCTTTAGTTTCATCCCCACGCCAATAAGCACCAGCAACGCTTTCTAGTTCAATTGCTTTCGGGTTTAATTCACTGGTATTTTCCAGATGAGGCCCCGCACATAAATCCCACCATTCATTCCCCAGATGGTAAATCGTGATTGGTTCTTCTTTAATATCTCCCAGGATTTCTAGCTTGTAAGGTTCCTTTATTTCCTGAATCCGGCGTTCGGCTTCTTCGCGGCTGACTTCTTCCCGACTAACTGCCAATTTGCGATTGATAATCTTCACCATCTCTTTCTTGATGGTTTTGAGATCATTTTCGCTAAATGGTTCTGGATTGTCGAAGTCATAGTAAAAACCGTTTTCAATCCAAGGGCCGATTGTAACTTGTGCCTTGGGAAACAGCTTTTGTACTGCCATTGCCATTACATGGGAAGCAGTGTGGCGAATCTTTTTTAAGTTGTCCGATTCGCTGGTACGCGGTAAATAAATTTTTTCAACTTGTTCTGACTGATTTGATGAATTTGGCGACATTGGCTGCTGAACCATTGGCGAAGTGATTACAAAAGGTGATTTATCTGAATCTGTAAGCTTATTCAACTATAACGACTTTGATTTTTGCCAGTTCGGCTTTCTCTTCCAACTACTGAATTAATTTCTGATCGGGGATGAAGATAAATTTTTGAGCGGTTAGCTGAGTGTCAAACTCAAAATTACAGGCGGTCGCTAAATTATCTGATGAATTGTAACTCGGTGTCAGCTATACCTATAAATGCCTCTCCAAAGGAAGTGTACAAACCCAATATCAAGACTATATAATAAATTATGTGTTCTTTGTTACATCTTTTCACATCTTTTGAATTATGAGAGAAATAATAAAAGTGTTAAGAAACATAAAGAACGTTAATATTAGTAAGCAAGTTGGAAATATAGTTCTCATTTATGTCAAACTCAAATGTACCAGGGCCTGAGTTGCTGAAAACGGTTTTAGAACCTCTGCTAGAAGATTTTCAGCATTGGTTCACGCGATCGCGGCATTTACTCGAAACTGAGCAACTATCATTTATGAGTGACCAAGAGCAATCTGACTTGCTCTTGCGGGTTAAACAAGCGCAAGACGAATTAAATACGGCGAAGATGCTATTTACTGCAACTGATAAACAAGTCGGGATTGATATGGCAACGATAATGCCTTGGCATCAACTAGTAACAGAATGCTGGAATGTGGCAATGCGCTTCCGTCAAGAGCGTGAAGTCTAAGCAGTAGATGCGAGCATTTGCTAAATTTTGGCAGACTATTTAGCGATGTCTAACGACAAAATGCTAGATCAGTCGTTAAAGAGATAGTACAAAAATCTTAACAATTTCTTAACATTATTTTTATTAACAAAATAATGTATCCTATGTTACCGTAAGTTGAATAACGGTTGACAAATAGCTCCATATAAATGTAAGCGCACGTAAAAGAGCGCGTTAAATACTTGTCCTAACTGTGAGTCACAGTATCGGCGAAGTAAAGCCTTACAAAATAAAGTTTTAAAAATTGTTGTCTTGGAGGAAAATCTAATGTTACACCTGCTTTACATTTTGGCTTTTACAATCCTTGCATTTATAGCTGTTGGCAACTTAATTCGTAACCTGATCATGTTCAGTTTTGATCGCGATCGAACTTACCCGCCGAATTCCTCAGCAATGAATAATCAAGGCAACTATGGTTATTATTCATCAAAAAAACAGTTTGTACCCCATCCAGAGTTATTAGATAGCGCGGGCAACTTAATTAAAGAGCCACTTTTGGTAATGCGTTCGATTAACGTTGAAGATGCGCGTCAACATCTCGATGCACTTTACGAAGCATCCCCAGGACATAAGAGAGAAAATTCAGAGGAAGCTTAAGAGGTTGTTTGAAAAGTCATAAAGTATACTTTAAAACCCCGCTTCTATTCCTCTCCTCTATAGGAAAAAAGGCTTTGAAACCCCCATTCCCTTGTAGAGAAGGCTTGAACGGGGGTTAAATTTCTGAGGTTTTGATGTTAATAACAATACTTTTCAAACATCCTTTAAGAGTTAGGAATTAGCAGTTTGGGTGTAAATAATTGTTGTTTTTACATCCTGAACCCAAATTTAAGCAGAAATTTATAACCATCTTTGAATTTGAGGCGATCGCATCGGTAAGCTGCGGAGTTAACATTGTGTTGTTCGCTTGACACAGGTTTAAGTTGCTATGAGTGACAAAGAAGCCGTTATTGAGTTAGTGAAACATTTACCCCACAATGTAACCCGACGATAAATTATTCATAAAATTGAGTTTATTGCAGCTATACGGGAAGGGTTTGACCAAATTGACCAAGGGCAAAGCATTCCAATTGAGTAGGTTGAGCAGATAATCGATGCATGAGCTACCAAGTAATTCTCTCGCCAAAAGCACTTTGAAATTTAGAAACTATCATCCATTACATCGCTTAGGACAATCTGAAGCAGCCAGGAAAATTGGTTAGGGGGATATTTAGAGAAAACGAAAGAACTAAGCCAGTTTGCATTTCAGGGTAAAAGGTTTCAGAATTTGATGAACTTAACATTTGCCAGTTAATCCTAAAGCCCTATTGCATTATTTATCGAATCTGAGGAAGACAAGAAACAGGTAAGTATTATAAGGTTCTAGCACGTACCAAGATTCAGCCTTGAATTGTAATTGTAAGCTTTTACAAAAAATAGTATTGACAACGTAAATACATCTTGCCTAGACTATGGGGTATGGATGTGTTTTTCGTGCTTAATGGTGTCACCTTCGTTTGGAACGAGGAGAAAGCTCAGATTAATCCCAGCAATCATGACGGCATAATATTTCAACAAGCCGTATAAGCTTTCTTCGATCCGTTTCTAATGGTGGTTGATGCCAGCCGTAATGATGAGCAGCGGGATGCTGTGATTGGTTTAGATAGACGATGGAATCTTCTGTACGTCGTCTACATTGAGCGTGAAAACGACATGATTAGGCTCATCTCGGCTCGGAAAGCGACGCGCAAGGAACGTGAATACTATGAAAGCTGAAGTTTTAAAAAAGCGACTCGATAAAAGTCGTCCAATGACGACAATTACAATTCGCATTCCCGAAGATGTGATTGAGGATTTGAAGCGAGTAGCACCATTATTAGGGTTTTCTGGTTACCAGCCATTAATTCGTGCTTACATCGGACAAGGACTCCGAGCTGATCTTGAGCGACTTGAGGGTGATACTGTTTCAACATTAATTGCGAGCTTGAAACGGCATGGTGTGAGTGATGAGATAATTTGTGAAGCACTCAGCGAAGCGACTGGGCGAGACAGCAACAGTTAGTGACGGCAGCAAGAGAAAAGCTAAATCCAGCTGAGTAGCGGTAATTATCTGATTGTGTTCGAGATTACTAGCATAGAATAACCTGTGATTTATTATTTAGAAGTGCATTGATCAGATTTGAGTTCATAGTAGATGGACCACCAGTATCACAACAAGCTCGTAAACGCGGTAAGGGCAATCGGCTTCAAGATTGGAAAAAGACAGTGCGACAAGAGGCTGAAAAATATTGGTCTTCGGAACAAAAAACAGCTACTGGGTTGGTTATGCTCCAGATAACCTATTTCTATGATTCTGTTCAAATAGATATAGACAATATAGTGAAGCCTATTCAAGATGCAATTATCGGATTAGCCTACGTTGATGATGAGCAAGTAAGCGACCTCCTAGTTAGAAAGAGGAATTTGTCAGGTAACTTTAGAATAGAAGACATGACCTCGACATTGGCGGAAGGCTTGGCTCGTGGCAATGAGTTCTTACATATTGTCGTAATTGATGCTCCTAATCAGGAGGTACTTACTTGATGGCAACTTCAACCGCAAACTTAGAAAGAGAGCGATTACTTAAACTAGCAGAGGAGTATCGTGAAAAGGGTTACGAAGTTTTTTTTCATCCAAATATAGAAGACTTGCCTGAATTTCTTAATAACTATCGCCCCGACATGATAGTACGTAAAGGAGAAGAAAATGTAGTTATTGAAGTCAAGTCACGCTCCTCACTTAACTCTTCTTCTAATCAATACTTAGGTAATTTAGCTAAAGCGGTAGAAAAATATCCTGGGTGGAGATTTGAATTAGTAATGACCAACCCAGAGGATATAATGTATTCTCTGAAAGCAGAGGGTTCTCTTCAAGAACATGAAATAGAATCACAGTTGCAAGTAGCAAGGCAACTTACAACGCAACATCCAAAATCAGCTATCCTATATTCCTGGTCTTTGGTAGAAGCAACTTTGAGACTTATTGCCCAAAAGGAAGAGCTAAGTTTACAAAGATTTGATCCACTGTACTTAGTGAAGCAATTAGCAATTGAAGGTATAATTTCAAAATCTAAGTATCAGTTACTAATGAATGCACTCCTATTACGTAATTCTATTGCTCATGGCTTCAAAACTACAGAACTTACGCAAAATTCTGTATATGAATTGATCGAGCTTACAGAGCAGTTCTTAAGAACTCTACACACTGGCAATGAAGCAGATTAACACTACGTTGGTTGGAGTGGATGGTATGACAGACATACTGCTGAATTTCAGGTGATGCTTAAAGCGATGTCTACGACGGGCTACGCCTACGCACTAAGCATAAAATAGGGAGTGGTGAATTACCCACTCCCTACTCTTTCTAAGCTTCAATAACTACCCGAAGATTGCCCCGTTTTCTGGCAACGCGACAAGCAGTCGTAGTCCCAGAACGCTCGAATTCTAAATCCAGGATGGTGGGGCCGACTCGCAAATTATGAAAGGACAGGCGATTAATCGATTCTGGTAAAGCAGGGTCGATTATTCGCAAGCAGTTATTTTGAGCGTCAGGCACCAAGTTGACCATCATTTGCAGCAGTTGGAAGATACTACCAGTAGCCCAAGCTTGGGGAGTACAGGCAACTGGATACTGCACAGGGGCATTATCACCGTTCCGTTCGTAGCCGCAGAAAAGTTCTGGAGGACGTTGGTAAGGCTGCCGACTAGTCATGTCGAATAAACCTTGGAAAAGTTCTAGAGCTTGATCGATAAGACCCAGCGATCGCAATCCCATTGCAATCAGAGCGTTATCATGGGGCCAAACTGAACCAATGTGATAGCCCATTGGATTGTAAGCAGGTGACAAACTACTCAGGGTACGAATGCCCCAACCATTAAACATATCTGGTGCCCGCAAGCGTTCTGCTACACTATAGGCTTTTTCGGGTGTGAAGAGACCTAAATGTAGACAATGGCCAGGATTTGAGGTAATACTGTCTACTGGCTTGCCATCTCCATCCAAAGCTAAAGCGCAGAAATCTTGGTCTTCCACCCAAAAATCTTGATTAAAACGAACCTTAAGACTTCTAGCTTCTTCTTGCCAACGATCTGCCAAATCAAGCCGCTTCTTCATCCTAGCTATTTCTGCTAGGCGCATTTTTGCAGCATAGACATAAGCTTGCACCTCACAAAGGGCAATTGGCCCATTGGCTAATTCTCCCTTGTGGTCTACAATACAGTCGCCAGAATCTTTCCAACCTTGGTTAACAAGACCGCGTTTGGATTTACGGAAGTAACTGAGGTAGCTGGTTTGTTTGGTATTGCGATCGATCCACTCCATTGCTGCTAGAGCATTTGGCCAAAGTTGCTCTAAGAGTTCTTGATCGTGAGTCCAAGCATAATGTTCGGCATACAGCATCAGCCATAGCGGAGTGGCATCAACTGTACCGTAATAAGGTGTATGGGGAATTTCTTGACAACGAGCCATTTCTCCCAAACGCAACTCGTGCAAAATCTTACCCGGTTCTTCTTCGCGCCATTCGTCGTCGATTTGACCTTGATATGTCGCCAGTAGGATCAGGGTTTCCTTGGCGATTTGCGAGTTTAACATTAGGGCTTGGGAAGCTGTAATCAGCGAATCCCGTCCAAATAGTGTAGAAAACCACGGCACTCCAGCAGAAACAGTCTTATGCTTACCAAAAGACTGGCGCAACAAATACATATCTTGTTCAGCCCGCTCAATCACTCGATTGAAGGTATTCTTATCTGAGCTAATGCGTGTAATTTGCTGTACCCAGTTTTGCTTCTCCATAAACTCAGCAGCTTTCGCCTGTCCTAAGGTGAAGGCAGCGCTTACAGTTGAACTGGACTGGTTGTTTTTCAACATATTCACTCGGTAGCCCAGCTTTTGAGTTTCGTGAGAAGCCAACTCTAGCTGCCAAACCGCAGTGTAACCCTTGAAATAGTTTGGTTGCCGCTGCTGAAATAGAATACGGGATTCCATCACCGACCCATCCAGACCTTGATAGGCGAGTGTTAAAGATTCTTCTCTAAAAGATGGTGGCTCTTTGGGTATAGGCAAAACGCCATCGACGGGAGAAAATGTTCCTTCTTCAGCCGTCGGTTCCGCTAGACGTAAAAGCCTACCTCGTTTTTCTCTGTCATAGCCCCGGACTTCAAATAAATCAAGAAAATCTGCATCAAAGCTGATGCTTAGTTCAAAACTGACGGTAGTTGTACTGTAGTTAGATATCTCTATTTCTTCAAATAGTGCCCCATTCAGCACGATTTCCCGGCGAATTCCTACAGTGTCGGCTTTGAGGCGTTCATCGATTCTAGGGTTGGTACACAAAACTGAGAGTGAAAACCCTTTCTCAGCAGTACTACTGAGGAGTATAGGCGATCGCCCTTCAATTTGCAACTCCAAGCGATTGAGAAATCTTGTATCACAACAAAACAGTCCCATGCTGGGATTGCCATCGTTGAGGGAACAGCCAGAAATGTTCCCGATAGTATCTGTTACAAAAAATAAATCATCATCTTTTACCGTCAGTGTCGGTTGTGGCCTTTGACTCACAACACAAGGCCACTCCGGGATTGGTAATTGTTCGGCAGGAATAAAAGTTTTTCCATCCAGGAAAATTTTTTCCGGGGTCAATAGCGTATCCGGTGTCATTAGTCAAAGTTCCGTGTACAGGTCTAGATTTTTGTGGTCTTCCGAGTAGAGGTCGCTGACACTCACAACTTCCGAAAAAATCCGCTCTCTAAAACTCGTTTGAGCTATTCTAGCCAAAGTAATCCTTACATACTGTTGACAAAATAGCAGCGCTCAAATCCATATAAGCAAATCTTGAGAAATTTCTATTTTATAAGTCTAAAGTCAAGAGTGAAAACTGAGGATTTTGAGATAATTCATTAGTCATTCAACTTTCTCAAGACACAAGACATATAGTATACTCAGCAAAAAGGCGAAATTTACAGTTTTTATTAGATGTAGAGAGCATTCGTTCCCTACCATTATACAATTTTGTCTTATATCTCTTTGGTATTTGATTAAACAAATTTATGATAAATAATTAATTGATTAAATTTAATCACTAATTATCGATTAAATTATGGGAATGTAGCAGTAATGATTTTTGGGTAAGAAAATTTCTTTAGTGAGCATAAATACAATGTAGGTAAAGTCGCATGGACTATCAATCAATGAGCAGTGGTTAGTAGTAATTAATTATTTGGTACTTAGTGCTGAAAGATTTTACCTGTACAAGCATATGCAAAGCTAGTCGAAAATGTATATTGGGCGTAGTAGCCGATGATTTTAAATATCTTTTTAACCTGATCCTACTGCCTGAAGGCGTGGGATTTCAGGGTCATTGGATGATTGGGCATTGGAAAAAACCATGCCCTATGCTCCAAGTCGAGCGGTTGATTCCACCCCTTGAAGAGATGGACTAGAAGCCGACTTTCTGTAAATGAAACTGTACGCGCCCCTGCTAGTTAGTAACAAAGTGTTGCGTTTACCTTGGTGAAAAGTGCTTTTTAGCGTTCTTTACATATTGCAACTAGTCTATTTAACTTGAAAGCCCCTTGTAATTTGTACAATGCAGCTGTGACGTGGATCTTGTTGAGATTGGGCGTTAAACGATAATTCATGAGCATTTCAACTTCTGTGCTGAGTGATCTGCTAAAGTCCCTACCCTACTTGCGGTCCCAGCTATATTTCAAGGCTTCATTAACGGCGCTCTCCCACGCGATGGAAGATCAAGTTTTGGCTGGGACTTTAGCCCAACCCCTTGTAATTGCTAGTTTCCAGCGAGAGCGATTCTACCGCCAAGAAGCTCATCGCTATCAGCGACTAGCCTTACGAAGTAATCAAGTATACGTATTATCTGCTCCAGAAACTGATTTTACCAATTTTACCGATAGTTCAGAACACTACGAAAGGGTAGCTTTTGAGCCAAATGATGGCTTAAGTCAAGAGTGGCATTTGATAGTGATTGCCGACAATTACGCGACTTGTCTGGTTTGCCGGGAAAGCCTTGGTTCTATTGCCAAAAACAAGCAACTACCGGAACTAAGCCCGAATCTGGATATAGACGCAGCGCGAAGATTTGAGGGGATTTGGACATCGGAAAGGGGAGTTAGCCTCAAAGCAGCCGAATTGCTCTTAGACAGGATTTTGGTTTACAGACCAGAATTGGCAAGTAAAATTGAGGAGGGATGCCAAAGGTTTGGGATCAAAGAGCCGCGAAGCTACTCTGGAGCAGAACAGATCAACGAATATGCTTGTGATATCGATACTGATCCCTTTGTGCAGCGCTTACTAACTTATTTGCAAGCTAGTCAGTACAAATTGCACAAAGCCTACCGTTCAATTGCTGCTCAAGCACGTAAAGAACGATTAGTCAATACGATTAGCACTGCCATTCGGCGATCGCTCGATCCTCACGAAGTTCTCCAGGTGGCGGCACAAGAATTAGGACAACACTTAGAAGCTTGTCGCTGTCTAATTTACCGCGCTCAAGCCACAGATAGCCAAGCCATAATGGAACACGAGTTTTTGACTCCTGGTGTTTTATCTGTTCGTGGGCAAACCTGGGAGTTACAGAAAAATTCTCTCTTTCAGGACATAGTAGAACTTGGCGAAGGTGTTTGTGTAAGCGATACGCTGATTGACCCTCGTGTTACCGACTCACCGGGACTTTCCTTGATTGCCAAAAAGTTTGCCATTCGTTCTTGGCTGATGGAACCAGTATTTTATCAGGGGCGATTATTGGGCATCGTGGAGTTGCACTACTGCCGAATGCCACCGCACGAGTGCCAACCTGGGGAATTAGATTTGGTAAAAGCGATCGCAACCCAAGTGGGAGCAGCTCTCATCCAAGCGGAAGCTTACGCCAACCTAGAAGAACTTAACCAGCAGCTAGAAGCCCTAGACCGCACCCGCAGCAACCTCATAGCCATTACTGGACATGAACTGCGTACCCCCCTATCCACAATTCAAGTGTGCCTGGAAAGTCTCGCTAGTGAGCCGGATATGCCCTTGGAATTGCAGCAGGTCATGCTCAACACTGCTCTTTCCGACTCGGAACGGATGCGAAAACTGGTACAAGATTTCCTCACACTTTCCAACTTAGAAAGCGGTCGGGTGGAATGGCATCCAGAATCCCTCAGTTTACAAGAGTGTGTAGACTTATCACTTAGCCGCAATCGCACGCGTTCCTCAACGGAAAAGCCGCCCAAAATCAAAACTCAAATTGCCCAAAACTTACCTTTGGTTAGAGCTGATGGTGATTGGCTAGTAGAGGTACTGGCTAAACTCATAGACAATGCTTATAAATTTACACCACCCCAAGGAGAAATCACTATTAAAGCAGTTCAGAATAGCCATCAAATGGTCGAGGTGACTGTAGCTGACACTGGACGCGGTATTGAACCGAATCGTTTAGAAGTCGTTTTTGACCGCTTCTATCAAGAAGAGGGAGCGCTACGCCGCACCACTGGCGGAACTGGACTTGGTTTAGCAATTTGCCGTCAAATTGTTAATGGCTGGGCTGGGGAAATTTGGGCAGAGTCAACTGGGAAAGACCAGGGTAGTCAGTTTCACTTCACCATACCGATTGTTCAGAGTAGCCATGAGGAAAAGCGGGCTAAAGTCAAGAGTAAATAGTATTGGGCATGGGTCATTGATTTTTGACTAATCACAAATGACTAAAAGACTAAAAACTGTTACAGTCTATGACGCGATCGCAATATGATCCTGGTTGCGGTGTTAGGATTCCCTAAAAACGTTGAGAGAATACTTTATGGCAGAGACACTCTCTGGACAAACCCCGCTATTCGGTGGCAGCACCGGTGGCTTGCTCAGTAAAGCAGCAGTGGAAGAAAAGTACGCTATCACTTGGACTAGCCCGAAAGAGCAAGTTTTTGAATTGCCTACAGGTGGTGCTGCTATTATGCGGAAAGGTGAAAACCTGCTGTATATAGCTCGTAAAGAATATGGCATCTTTTTGGGCGGTCAACAACTCCGGAAACTCAAAATTACAGATTATAAAGTTTACCGGATTTTACCCAACGGAGAAACCACTTTACTTCACCCAGCTGATGGTGTCTTCCCTGAGAAGGTGAACGCAGGTCGTGACAAGGTACGTTATGTAGACCGCCGTATCGGACAAAACCCCAGTCCCGCTAAACTTAAGTTCAGCGGTGTTTATACCTACGATGCTCCATAACTAGCTGTTAGTAGCTAATGGGTAATTAGTAATGGGTAATTGGTAAGAAAAATAATTACCCATTACCCATTACCAATTACCAATTACCTTTGAAAAATAATCATGTTTCCAGATTTCTCCCAGTTTTGCACCTTAGCGCAACAAGGCAACTTTGTCCCGGTATATCAAGAATGGGTGGCAGACCTAGATACGCCCGTATCTGCTTGGTATAAAGTCTGTGCAGGTCAGCCCTATAGCTTTTTGTTGGAATCGATAGAAGGCGGAGAAAAACTAGGACGTTATAGTTTAGTGGGCTGTGATCCGGTTTGGGTTTTGCAAGCAAGGGGCGATCGCACGACACAGACAAACCGCGATGGTTCGCAGGTCGTTTTTGCAGGCGACCCTTTTACAGCTTTAGCCGAATGTTTAGCACCTTATAACCCAGTTAAGTTACCACAGCTACCGCCAGGAATTGGCGGGTTATTTGGGTTTTGGGGCTATGAATTAATTCGCTGGATTGAGCCGCGCGTGCCAATTTATCCACCAGATGAGCGAAATATCCCTGATGGGTTGTGGATGCAGGTAGACCACCTATTGATTTTTGACCAGGTAAAGCGGAAAATTTGGGCGATCGCTTATGCTGATTTACGTGACCCCAAAGTAGATTTAAAAGCAGCATATCAACAAGCTAGCGATCGCGTCACCCAAATGCTCGAAAAGCTATCTTTACCTTTATCGCCGCAAAAAACCAGATTGGAATGGAAACCGCCTGGAAGTAGGGGAGTAGAGGAGCAAGGGAGCAGGGGAGCAGAGGAATACACCAGCAACTTCACCCGCCCAGATTTTTGTGCTAGTGTCCAAAAAGCAAAAGAACATATTAAAGCAGGCGATATCTTCCAAGTAGTAATTTCCCAGCGATTATCAACACCATACATAGGCGACCCCTTTGCCCTTTATCGCTCCCTACGTCAGATAAATCCTTCGCCTTACATGGCTTACTTTAACTTTCAAGATTGGCAAATCATCGGTTCTAGTCCCGAAGTGATGGTGAAAGCTGAAACTGATCCACATGGTGGAGTGATAGCAACGGTACGTCCGATTGCAGGAACGCGTCCACGAGGTAAAACCATCAATGAAGATGCAGCCTTCGCTAAGGATTTACTCGAAGATCCTAAAGAAATTGCCGAACATGTAATGCTTGTTGATTTAGGGCGGAATGATTTGGGGCGTGTTTGTGAAAGTGGTAGCGTCAAAGTTGACGAATTAATGGTAGTTGAGCGCTACTCCCATGTGATGCACATTGTTAGCAATGTTGTGGGTAAATTAGCACTTGATAAAACAGCATGGGATTTACTGAAAGCTTCCTTCCCAGCAGGTACGGTAAGCGGCGCACCCAAGATTAGGGCGATGGAAATTATCCACGAGTTAGAGTCTAGTCGTCGCGGTGTTTATTCCGGTGTGTATGGATATTACGATTTTGAAGGACAATTAAATACTGCGATCGCAATTCGCACAATGGTAGTGCATGATAATACGGTGAGTGTACAAGCCGGTGCAGGTTTGGTGGCTGATTCTGAGCCAGAGAAAGAATACGAAGAGACGCTGAATAAAGCTAGAGGTCTATTAGAGGCGATTCGTTGTTTGCGTTGAACTGGGGACTAGTACACTGTGGCGTCAGTTTGCCTACCTTTAACCAGTTGCTCAAGCTCGAATGATACTAGGATAAATGATCGCTATTTCAAAAATTAAGCGAGCTAATAAGAGTTAGCCCACAAAAATATAGAATAATCCCATAGATAGGTGTGCTGAACTGCATATTATTACTTTGCTAGATAGTTAGACCGCAGCAATGTTTTGATTTCAAGGAAATGAACTTTCAATTGTTGCACAACGACTCAAAGAGACTGATCACAACGTTTTTGGTTTGACTAGAAGTGAAGCATCTGCACAAAAGCTCAAAGCGCTTGAGATGGAGCCAGTTTTAAGAAGTTTACAAGACAGAGAAAAACTGAAGATAGCCGCACGCTCTTGTGATGGAGTCATTCATACCGCATACACTGGTTTATCCTCCTTGTCTTTCGGTCATCCCCTCAAACATGAGCGGTCTAACTCTTATCTATGCAAATATTCTTTGTTAGGACTTACGCAATAACTCTCTGAAACCTTACCTTATTCCTTTGTGTCCTTTGCGTCCTTTGCGGTTCGTTCCTCATATAGTTTGGCGCATCTTCATACAGAATTGGTATAAGCGTTTATATTCAGAGCGACAGTGGTTACTATAGTGACAACTGGTAAGCTACTTTCTTCCAGTCCAAGATTACCTATTTTTTATGACAAACACTATTTCAATTACCGATTCCCTGGTTCCTAATCCTGTACCGAAACCAGCAATCATTCGATTAAAAAACATTTTCAAGATTTATGGTAGTGGCGAAACAGAAGTACGAGCGTTGAATGATGTCAACCTAATTGTGGAACAGGGCGAATATTGTGCAATCATGGGACCTTCAGGTTCTGGTAAATCCACAGCCATGAATATTATCGGTTGTTTAGACCGTCCCACAGGCGGACATTATTACTTAGATAACCTTGATGTAGCTCAAATGGACGATCGCTCATTGGCACACATCCGTAATAAAAAACTGGGGTTTGTGTTCCAACAATTCCACCTATTGTCCCAATTAACAGCATTAGAAAATGTGATGTTGCCGATGGTGTATGCTAATGTCAACCCAAAAGAAAGAAGCGATCGCGCAACAGTTGCACTGACAAGAGTCGGTTTGGCAAATCGCCTCAACAACAAACCAACTCAGCTATCTGGTGGACAACAACAACGAGTAGCGATCGCCCGAGCGATCGTTAACCGTCCTGTGGTACTCTTAGCCGATGAACCTACTGGCGCCCTTGATACGCGCACAACCCAAGAAGTATTGGACATCTTTGGCGAACTCAACGCCAGTGGAATCACTGTTGTCATGGTAACCCATGAGCCAGAAGTTGCCCGTCAAACTCAGCGCATCGTTTGGTTCCGTGATGGTGAAGTAGTACACTCCAATCTCACACCATCTGACTTGAATCAGCTTGCTGTGTCATAAATTTTTAATTTGTTGACTGCAACATTTCTCAAATTCTGTGCTGCAATGGTGAAGCCTATTTGATTTTTAAGAATTGAAAACCACAGATCCCCGACTTCTCTAATAAGTCGCGGATCTTGTTTTTCCCGGTTATGGATATGGATTTAGTCTAATTACAAACTTGATGTTTTGCCAGTTTCTGCTTGCGTTGCGATCGGCTTAACATCCGTGTAACCCACTTCACCAGCTATTGTCCGAAACACCGACATTTGTTCTTCAAATTCTAATCCTTCAATTTGGGAAACCAAATCATTAATTTCTTTAGCTGGCTGGTAGGTGCTTGGCAAATCAACTACCGTATCCCCCATAGCTACCGCCCAAGCATACCAAACTAACAGTTGGTTGTTTTCTTTGATCGCCCCATAAGCACGAGAATATTCTGTATCTTTGCGGTTAACTATATCCCGCATGATATCTAGTTGTTGCTCATCTGATAACTCAAAATAGTCTCCTAGCAGAAGTGGTGCTAAGTCTGGTTCGGCAGCAGCAGGAGCAGCTGGGGTGATCGAGTCACCCATTTTTTTATAAACCAAATAGAACCAGGCTAATTTTGCATCAGTATCTAAGGCATTAAACGCATCCACCAAGTTTTGAGTTTCATTGCTTTGGGCTTGAGAAATATTTTTATCGTAACTTGCAGTCATAAATTTGTTTCCAAAGAAATTTTACCCGCCGAACTAAGGCTTACCAAAGTTTGAGCATCAAATTCTACTACCGATAGAAAGATTTAAAATAATTTAAAATTGCAGTTTTAATCTACCTTTTAATAGAGGTAAAAGTCTCCCGCAAGAAGCAATGAAGCAACACATTACTTTGCTACAATCGCTACAGTAATAAAAAATTTACCTAAGGTTTTAATTATGCCTGATGAAGAAGTGAAGCCCAATTTGAATGAAGCTTCCACCCAGGATGCACAATTAGCTGCCGAAAGTATAGCTAGTGGTGAAGAAAAAGCGCCAACGGTGGATTTTGATAAGGATTATGCAACTGCACAACAATTCAGCGTTAGTGATGTAGATCGTACAGGTGAAGGTGCAGCAGCAGCCGAAGCAGCCACTGCACCTCAATATCAAACCTCTAAACCCCAACAGACAACAACTCAAGCGCAGTCAACTGGTAATCCTGATGATTTTCTAGAGTTAGCCAAGGAAGTTGGGAATTATAATAATGAGAGTGTAAGTAATGTCAGTGATGATCTATTACAACAAGCTTTGGAAAAGGGTGAACGGAAAAATTAAGTTTTCCTGATATCTTGCTATTTTGTCAGGTGGGCAATGTCACAAATATTAAAATTTAAGTTTTCGGCATTGGTAGATATTGCCCTCTTTACTGTTTTGGTCAATCGCCAATAGTTAAGATTTTTACTATCGACTTTTGATTATTAATTAATTAGCGACTATTCATGACTTCAAGTAGTTCGCTAGGTCTTTGAATTAAATAATCTGGATTTTGCTTGGCTAGTATTTCCGGTGAGTTAAAACCCCAAGTCACTGCAATTACTTGGATATTTGCTTTTCTTGATGCTTCTATATCTCTGGTTTCATCTCCGACATAAATAACTTCTTCAGGTTTTAGTTGATTTTGCCTCAATACATTATTGATTATGGTTGTTTTGCCAAAAATTGTAATTCCTGAGTAGATAAAATCAAAGAGGTGATTTAAATCATTAATTGTCAGGAATTGCGTAACATTATCTTTAGAATTAGAAGTGATAATGCCCAGTTTATATCCTTGATTTTGGAGTTCCATTAATGCTTCTTTAATTCCCGGAATGGGCTTTAATTCTGGGATTTTGTTTTTTAATTCCCCTTTAACTTTTTTGACCAGAAAAGGAATTTTAAATAGAGAAACTCCTGAGTACTTAATAATTTCCCTAGATGTTAAGTTTTTAAGGAGGGCTAATTGCTCTGGACTTATGTGTCTATAACCAAAGTCTATAGCTAGACGATTAGCAATACTAACAAGGGCATCTACTGTATCAGCAATAGTGCCATCAAAATCAAAAATAATTACTTTCGGGGTCATTCTTTCGCCTGGATGCGTCAAGATTAGCTAGGGCGTTGCGTCGTAACATTTCTGGCTTAATCCGCCGCAAGGCAGATGCTGGAAATCGTTTATCCCACTCCTGATCTGAGATTTGGGCTAATTCTAGCAGTTGGGGAGCAATATTCACTGGATTTGGCTGAAAGTCTTCAATATCAGTTGTGTTGGCAAAACGTTGATTCCAAGGACAAACATCTTGACAAATATCACAACCAGCAACCCAGCCTTGCAAATGAGGTGTGAGTGTCTGTGGCAATTCCTCTGCCCGATTTTCAATCGTATGATAAGCAATGCAGCGATTAGCATCCACGACAAAAGGCTGAGTAATTGCACCCGTAGGACAAGCCTGAAGACAACGAGTACAGCTACCGCAGTGTTCTGTATGCGGGCGATCGCTCTCTAATTCCAAACTTGTCAACACTTCTCCCAAAAATACCCAAGAGCCAAATTCCGGTGTAATCACATTACCATTTTTGGCAATCCAACCAATTCCGGCAAGTTGAGCCAACACTTTCTCTTGCACCGGGCCAGTGTCTGCATAATAACGAGTTCGTACACCTTGATCAAGTGATTCTAGCCATGTAGATAGTTGCTTGAGTTTTTTATGCATTACCTTGTGATAATCCCTTCCCCAACCATAACGGGAAATTTTGGCGTATTCCTCGCCTTGGGGACGTTGATGTGCTGTATAGTAATTCAGCGCCACACACACTAGCGATCGCGCTTCTGGCATGACTAAGCGGATATCCTGACGTTTTGGGTTAGCCATCCATTCCATATCGGCGTGATAACCCAGTTCAATCCATGCTTGTAACCTCTGCGCTTCTGTGGCATCTACCCTATCGACAGCAGCAATTCCAACTTTGTGAAAGCCCAACTCGCTGGCTCTCTCTTTTACTACACTACTGCTTGTTACGGAATACTGATTCATTTTTTTATTTGGATTTTGCCTCATTAAAGGCATATAAATCATACATTACGTAGTCAATACCTTTTATTAAGATTTGTTGCTTTTTCTACATATAAATTTTATTATATCCTGGTAACTAATTATTCAGAAGATGCTATTTGAGATTGGTCTGAGCAAAACTTCTATCGTGAGAAAGATTTGTATATGTATGGCAATCTATCTCAATAGCGGCTTTCTTTTTACCGATTTTTGTATTTAAATTAATATTTAGCTAGGATATACAGGTAATTTTATGACTTCTGCTGAATCTATATCGCCAGCGCATTTGAAAGAAAAATTCCAGATTGAGGGAATTACAGAAGCAAGTGTACTGCGTTATTTTGAAACCTTAAATGCAGGAGAATTTGAGGAAACTGCTGCCTTATTTGCGGTAGATGGTGTGATGCGTCCACCATTTGAATCTGATATTGTGGGGACAGATGCGATCGCAGCCTACTTAAAACAAGAAGGCCAAAACATTAAAGCTTATCCCAACGCAGGAATAGCTGAGACTTTAGAAAATGGTGATATCCAAGTTCAGATAACAGGCAAAGCACAAACCTCATGGTGTAGTGTGAATGTCTTGTGGCTATTTATCCTCAATCAACAACGGCAAATTTTCTATACTAGAATCAAACTTTTAGCTTCTCCCCAAGAGTTACTTTCTTTACGTCGTTAAAATTAGTAAATAAGTATAATTACTTAGAAACGTGTGCTTATACCCAAAACAAAATCTCGCCATTGAAAATTCGTATATCAGATTACTAGAAAAATAGTAAGTTTTGTCAATTAAACTAATTCAGGTAAAGTAGCTTCTAACTTGAGACAGTTGGCACCATTAATCTGCAACTGATAATCTACCTTATCCATGAGACGATTCATAATTAGCCAACCATAACCACCTTCTTGTTTTTCCATAGGATTTGGAGCGTAGTAGTTAGACATATCAAAGCCTTCGCCGTAGTCCCAAATTTCTAAGGCAAGATCCCGATCTTTGACTTCCAAACGCAATAAAATCGGTAAATTTGGTTTGTCCTTGTGAGCATGACGGACTGCATTTGAGTAGGCTTCCACCAAAGCCAGTCTCAAACGACTTGATTGCCGCGACCAATCCACAGAATCTCCTAACTGGATTTTCAAACATCCCAGCAACCAGTTTTCGACAATATTCAGAAAATTCAAGTCACTTGGTACATGAAGCTCACTTTTCATTACTTACAAAATCTCCAGCGAAAGTATAGTTTGATCGTCTTCTTGAACGTGGTTATCTGCCTGGATGCGAGCTAGTAAATGGTTAAGAGAAAGTGGTTGTTGCTCTTGTTGTAACAGTTGCCAAAGACCATCTTGATTGAGCATAGAACGATTAACTGACTCAACGCCAGACCCAGTTTCTACTGCTAAATAAAAATCATTTGATACCATTGCTTCTGTAATTCCATCGCTGGCTAGTAACAATGTGTCTCCAGCAGCGAGAACCAAGCGACCAGACTGTGCCTGCCACTTGGGCAAGATCCCTAAAGGAACGCTACGGACTTTCAGGTAATTGGGATTGTCGGCTAAAGCGCCTTGGCGTGACCATAACAGTGGGTAGATATGACCGGCATTAGTGTAGACAAGTTCCTTAGTGGTAGGGGTATAACAGGCTAACACAAGAGTGATGAAATAATTGTTGCTGATTAAATCTTCACTGAGAGCGTGGTTGAGGTTTTGCATAACCACATTCGGCTCGGCTGGTGCTTCTTGAGATAATTCCCGGCGCAAAACTGAAATAATACTAGCCATAAATAAAGCAGCTGGGACGCCTTTGCCAGAGACATCACCCACTGCTAACCACAAATCACCTTTGGGATGAACAAAAACTTCAAAAAAATCGCCTCCTACTTCTCGCGCCGGGTAACAGCAGGCTTGCACCTTCACACCTTTGATGTCGGGTAAACTTTGGCGTAGCAAGTTGTATTGAATTTTGCGAGCTACTTCCAACTCATTATGAATCTGCTGTTGCTTTTCTTGGAGACGCTGGTAGAGTTTTGCTTGAGAGAGGGCTAAGGCTGCTTGTTCGGCAACACCTGCAATCAGTTGGATGTCTTCGTCTTGCCAGAAGCGATCGCCTCCACATTGGTGCAGGGCCAGCACAGCCAACAAATGCTGCTGGTAGCTAAGTGGCACAACCAGGTGGTGACAGGGGTTGCCGTCGTATATTTCTTGAGCAAGTTGATAATGACGGGTTTCCAGTACTTTTTCAATTAAAGGACTGGGATCGAAGAAGGAATCTGATCCACGCGATTGAGGATCGCGGTATAAGAACTGGTCTTGTGTCAGGCGATCGCCCTCTACTGGTCTGAGCAAGCAACTGGTAGCTTCAAATCTTTGTCCAATAGTTGCTACAATTTTTTGCAGCATACTGTCGTAGTCTAAAGATTCCCGAATTGCCGTTGTTACCGCATTAAATAAAGATTCTCGCCGTAGGGACCGACGCAACTCTTGCGTGCGCTTCTTAACTAGGCGATATGTATCAGCGGCTTGCTCAACTAATGCCCTGAGTTTATCTGGATTCCAGGGTTTGGTAATGTACTTGAAGACCTGACCAGAATTGATCGCATCCACTAAATCTTCGACATCAGTAAAACCAGTTAATAAAATCCGAATCGTGTCCGGAAAGTGCTCTACAGTGCGACTAAAAAATTCCGTACCACTTATTTCTGGCATTCTTTGGTCAGAAATAATCACCGCCATTTCGCCAAATTGATCCAAGATTTCCAGAGCACCAAAGGCATGATTGGCTTTATATACTTGATAATCTCGCCTAAAAGTGCGGTAAAGTAAATCTAAGTTATCTGGCTCATCATCTACCACCATGAGCTTAAGTTTGTCTAACCCGATCTCAGCCATATTTGACTTTAGTTTTCACATATTTGAATAGCGAGATAGTGTGATGTTTATCCCACCTGATAAATAACAGAAAATCAGAGAAGCCATTCACTTTGAAATAACTTTCTCAAAGTTGTGAGTTTCTCTTGATCATCCTCAATTGGTCTACACCAAAATTAACTTTATCCAACTAACCCAGAACGCAAGGCGCGGACTGCTGCTTGGGTACGGTCATCGGCACATAGCTTATTCAAAATATTGCGAACGTGAGTTTTAACAGTCCCAACAGTGATATAAAGTCTTTCCGCAATTACTGCATTACTACAACCTTCGACAATCAACTGTAACACTTCTAACTCCCTTTCTGTCAGGCTGTAAGGTTGAATTCCTTCCAGATTCTCGACATCATCAGCGTTAGAGGCAATAGTTTTGATATCCACAAAAGCTGATTCCAACTTTTGAGGATTTTGTTGCGCTTGTTGTAATACAATTCGAGCGATCGCTGGATCGATCCAGGCGTTGCCATTGTAAGTTACTCGTATTGCTTCCAGCAAATTATCGAATTTGATATCTTTCATACAATAAGAGTCTGCACCAGCAGCAAAAGCTGCCAACACAGCTTCTTTGTTATCCCGCAGCGTCAAAATTAACACCTTGGTCACTAGCTGCTGCCCATTAGCAGTAGATTTTACCTCCCGTGTCAGCTCAATGCCATCCTTATCTGGTAAACCAATATCTACAATGGCAATATCTGGTTGTACCATTTTTAACATTTTTAGTCCCTCAGCAGCATTGGCAGCTTCACCTACAACTTCAATTTCATCCTTTTGCAGTAATGCTGTCCGAATACCCACACGAGTTAGATCATGATCTTCAATCAGAGCGATACGAATTTTACTCATAGCCAACTTCAGCCCGTTACATTACCTTAACCGTAAAGTCGAGTTTCGTGACATACTCCCACACTAACTGCTAGCAGTATAGTGGGGGCTTCTGTTCCCGGAACCAGAGTTGAGAGTTGAGCGTTTTATACTGAGTGAATATTACACCTTAACAATAAAATTTGGACTGATTCAGCCCAACTACAAGCGCCCAAAACTAATTAGTTTAATTATGCTTTCTATTGTTGCAGGGCAAGGGGGAATCTCTCCTGCCTAAGTTCTAATATAAAAAATTTGATAAACTTAACATTCAAGGAAATCTGGTGTGAGAATTACTCAAGAATAGGCTATGTCTAACGGCAATCAAGTATTTTCAGTGTTGGGAATACCAGTTCATGTAATGGCTAACTATCCAGGCTGGTTGTTAGAATGCCTGCACGCAGGCAGAGGAACTCATGTAGTAACGCTCAATGCAGAAATGATTATGCAGGCAGAGCGAAATCATTTCTTAGCTCAGGTGATTAAAAATGCTGAATTAGTGATTCCAGATGGAGCCGGGGTTGTTCTGTATTTGCGGTGGCTGTTATGGCAAAAAGTGCAGCGTTTTCCAGGGATTGAACTAGCAGAAAAACTTTTGCAAGAACTTGGACAACAGAAAACAGGGGCAAAGGTATTTTTCTATGGAGCAGCGCCTGGAGTCGCCTCAATTGCGGCAGATTTTTGGCAGCAGCAAATTCCAGATTTGAGTATAATAGGCACTCACTCAGGCTACCATTCCCCAGAAGAAGAAGCACAATTGCAACAAACTCTTGCTCAATTGCAGCCACAAGTTATTTTTGTCGGTTTGGGAGTGCCACGTCAAGAGTTATGGATTGCCGAAAACCGCCATTTGTGTCCTCAAGCAATTTGGATTGGCGTCGGTGGCAGTTTTGATATTTGGTCAGGAACTAAAACTCGCGCTCCCGCCTGGTTAGGAAATAATAATTTGGAATGGTTATATCGGCTTTATCAAGAACCTTGGCGCTGGCGGCGGATGTTGGCTTTGCCAGCGTTTGCTGTGAAAGCGTTTGTTTATCGTTTGACAGCAAGGGGTGCAATTAGTTGAGAGTGGTGAGTGTTATTACTTAGTTAATATTAAAGTCTTTAAAAAATTTTAAATTTTCTTTGTTGAATTTTAAATTCCCAGGCGAAACCTGGGAATCCTTATTTTGAGAGGAATGTCACATCTAAGCCGACGAACTGTTTGGTTGTGGGTATGAGGAAAATTTAACAATGCCAGTATTAACAACTCAAGTTAAAACACACAAATCCGTTCATAGAGAGGACAGTGAAACTCAACAGCACGGTAGTAATACTACTGCAAAGGTACAATTGCAATCTGTAACCAAGACTTATACTAACGGCACTCACGCCTTGTTGAATGCGAACCTTGAGGTAAAAAAGGGAGAATTTCTGTTTATCACCGGACCAAGTGGTTCAGGTAAATCAACGCTCTTGAAACTGCTGTATGGCGAGGAGTTGCCCACACAGGGAGAAGTAATTGTTGACAAATGTAATGTAGCAGGTTTACGGGGCGATCGCTTGTCATTATTGCGGCGACGGATTGGCATTGTGTTTCAAGACTACAAATTGATTAGCCAACGAACAGTAGCGGAAAATGTAACTTTTGTGCTGCAAGCTCAAGGGTATACCCGGAAAGAAATTCAACGACGCCTAGAACCAACTTTGAAACTGGTGGGTTTGCTGAGTAAAGCTGACTGCTTTCCAGATCAACTGTCTGGGGGAGAGCAACAGCGAGTGAGTATTGCCAGAGCGATCGTTGGGACACCACCGCTGCTGTTGGCGGATGAGCCTACTGGAAATCTCGATCCAGATAATTCCTGGCAAGTGATCCAGATTCTCCAGAAGTTAAATTCCTTTGGGGCTACAGTAATTGTTACTACCCACGATGAACAGTTGGTGCGGCGATGCAATCATCGGGTAGTGCAAGTTCACAATGGACGGCTGTCTCGAAAATAAGCATTGGGTATGGGGCAAATAACTAATAAACGTGGTGCTTGACTTTTGCTGATACGGGTACGAAAGTTGTTGCTGTTTTGGGTGCTAGGACTTGTAGGCGATGGTCTCCGACCAACCGGAGGCGATCGCAGGCTTGTAAACTCTTAAAAGCTGCCTCTCGGATCACAACTTCCTCCTCTCGACTGAGTAGGAGTTGTAAGCATTCGACAACATCTTGCTGCACTGAAGAATCAACTCGCTTACGGCTGATGATTTTAGTTAGTTGACGTAGGGCAATCAACCGCTTCAATGGATCTTTTTCTGTTAAATTCACCAACAACTGATCGAGGTGGTCTTCTTCTCGATTTTCATAGAAGTTGACAATTTGCCATACCAATAAAATTAAAGTTAACAGGGTTCCCACGCCTTGCACAATAGCACCAGCAGCAATCCAGGGGCTGTGAGAGTCAACCCAAATTGCAGCTGCCATGTAAGTGCTGACAGTAGCAATACCACCACTGACGACTGCTAAGGCTAACCGACGATTTGAACTGTTTAAGAACTTACGGATCTTAGACCAGTGCAATTGCCAGTCCCAATCCTGCATTGAGTAAACCAATACCATTATCCCAACGCCGATTAAGAGAGCCAATAGCAGTTTCCAGTTCCACAACAACATGGCAACAACAATTGTCAGAAACCCAAGAAAGCCTCCAGGCCCAGAGAAGCGCTTAAATGTTTGCTGCTTTGTAGCTCCTTTTGTCTTGAACTTTGTCAGCGACCAGTTCCAGATGGGGATCTGGTTGATCAATTGCTGCCAAGAAGACGAAGCCTGTGCCACAGTGTTTACCTACTTGATTACAAAATTACCTATTGTATAAGTTTTACTAGGGATGAAGAAAGGGTGAAGCCCCAAACCACAAGATGCCCGGTTTTCATGGACGGATAGTAGACTAGTACAGGACGGCGGAAATCAAGATAACATTTTAAATGCCTTAGAGCAAGGGCGTAAGGCTTTTTAAATTTTGAATGCGTGAATTTAAAGACAAAAACGAAAGTTCTCAAGGGTGAATTGACCATCAAAAGCACAGAAGGTAACGCTGTAGATGTTATTCACAGTTATGGATAATCAGGTATTGGGAGAAATTGCCGAGTCTAAATTGGCAAGATTAGCGCTTGGTAGTGCAGTTTGATCGAGGAGTTGGCGATCGCGATCGTCGGCGGAAAGCACTAGCCGTTGCGAACTAGTGACAGCGTTAACCGAGTTGAGGGAGGGTCTATTCTGTTATTTATGCTAATAATCACTACATTCAACAAAAAATACTTATGTTTCAACCAATAGGATTTGAACAACGCTCCATAAATACCTCACTAGGTAGAATGGTATATTATACTGGCGCTGGGTCACCTTGGCAGGACAATGTAACTGCCAAAGATGATCGGGAAACTTTGGTGTTCCTACACGGCTTTGGTGGTGGATCTTCTGCTTATGAGTGGTCGAAAGTTTATCCGGCTTTTGCCGCCCAATATCGAGTCATTGCGCCAGATTTGATCGGTTGGGGTAGGTCTGAGCATCCAGCACGGAGTTATAAAATTGAAGATTATTTGACCACTATTCGGGAGTTTTTTGAGCAGACTTGTACTGAACCAGTAACAGCGATCGCTTCTTCGTTGACCGCAGGATTTACAATTCGAGTAGCAGCAGCTCATCCAGATTTATTCAAGTCTTTAATTCTCACTACCCCCTCAGGACTTTCCGACTTTGGCGAAAACTACTCCAATAGTTTTTTTGCCCAGTTAGTCAGCGTTCCCCTTGTTGACCGTTTACTTTACAGCACTGGAATCGCCACCAGTGGGGGTATTCGCAGCTTCTTAGAGCAACGGCAATTTGCTCAGTCTAATCGAGTGTACCAAGAAATTGTAGATGCTTATTTACAATCTGCCCAACAGCCTAATGCTGAGTATGCAGCACTGTCCTTTGTCCGTGGCGATTTATGCTTTGATTTATCCCTTTACATTCAACAGTTAATCACTCCCACCGCCATTATTTGGGGACAAAGGTCAGAATTTACAGGCCCCTCAATTGGTCGCCGCCTTGCCGAAATTAATCCCCAAGCGATCCGATTTTTTCAACAGTTGGAAGATGTGGGTTTAACACCGCAGTTGGAATTACCAGCAGTAACAATTGGGTTAATTCGCAAATTTTTGCCTTTACTTAATTAATAGTTTGTTCAGTAATAAAAGCCCCATCTAATTTGCTACCTTTTAGGTTGTTTACTGATATAATCTCAACCATAATTGTGTAGCTACACTTTGGATTGTCGAGGCTTAATAAATTAAGGGCGTTATTGAATCATATTCTGATTTCGTAACGCCCTTAATTTTGGTTTAAATTTACTTACGTCATACTTATATCTACGGCAAAATATCTGACAATAAATATAAATAATTCAGTTACTATTAGTACTAATAAACCAAGTCGTGGGTTATTAATTATCGGGTTATTCTAATTAGGCGATCGCACACAATAAAATTTCGGTTATCTACAATGCAACCACGCCTGGAGGATAATCAAGTACTTAGTTAATCAGATATATTTTGGATTAAAAAAATACTACTTAAAAAGGCTTCTTAATTTTGTTGTTTAATTGGCCATCTGCGATCGCTATAGCCAAGCCAGTGCGTTGAGTAGCCAACACTGAACACGAGTGCGTCTACCTTATCTGATGACTGGCGTCCAGCTTTACCTACTTAAAGCAACTGGCGGATAAATTCTATTCGCCAGGGCTGGGCATATTTTTACACTCATTGAGATGCTACCAGGTAAAGTTCAAGACGAATGGTTTCATTATAGTATTCAAAATCACTACACTATCCAACCTGACTTGATAAATTGCTAATTACACAAATAAATAAAATAAGGCATAGCAAACTTATACTAGCAGGTAGATTATCTGATGACTATACCAGAGTCAATTAAAAAATTTATCACATGGATACAAGGCTTTGACCATCGGATTTTACAAAATGAAGATGATGTAAAAGAAAAGTTAATTTTGCCCATGTTTCACTATCTCTGCTATCCAGAGAAATGTCATCGTGAATACCCTTTAAAAATATCTAAGTCAGGAAAGTATGGCAAAAGTCCAGAAATTGCTCATATTTATTATACAACAGATAATATTGAGCAACAAAATACAGATACCTCACTGATTTTTATTGAAGCAATAGAACCGTATACAAATAAATTCCATGACGCTATTGAGCAAGCCAAATTTTATAGTATTCATTTTAATTCACTATTTTTTATAGTTACTAATGGATATCAAATAAAGGTTTTTAAACGCCTCCATTACCATAAAGAAGAGTCTATATTTGATTTAGATATAGATACATTTAAAAATATTGATATTGCCTCAAACTTTTATAATCAACTCAATTTTGATTTGGTTAAAAATATCGATAAAAATACACCCGGTATTTTAACTTATACTAAATATAACTTAATAGAAAGATTTATCAGACGCTATCCAGATTTACAGGATGTTTTAGAACAATGTGATTTTGAGCCTTCCACTAGGAGAGAAGGCTATCGCTTAATTGTTGTGAAAACGAAAGTAGCGATCGCATGTAATTTACCCAAAGCGTTTGCAGAGGGTAATTGTGAAATAGAGTTCAGCAGCATCATTTTAAGAGGTCTAAAAATTTACTTAAATCATCAAGATATTTTAGGTCAATTAATGACTGGATTGCACACCCAGCCAGATTGGGGATGTCGTCGGTTTTTTAAACAGTTAGATAAAAATACTTTTGAGGTATATTTAGGTCAAACAACTCTAATCTTATCAGAGTTAGAAACAGTAGATTTGTGTTTGTGTATTGATGGAGTTTGCCAACAATATAAAAATTTAATAATTGAATTTGAAAATACTTTAGAAACATGGAATTTTGAATTCGTAAAATTTTCCGAAAGTCGCGGTTTTATCCTTTTTTCTGTAAAACAAGAATTATGGGATTTAATGCAGCAGTTTGCTAATGAATTTGATTATACTAAAGGTAAGTCAGAATGGCATTTATTCCATAGAGAATATATATCAATTCGAGTCAGTCGAGGAATTCGCAATCATACATTTATCTTACCCCAAATTGATAATAATTTATATTTATTTCCTAATAATCAGATTAACATAATCTATGAACTAAATGATGTTAATTTGCAATCTTTTGAGACAGATAAATTAACCTTATTGCAGCAAGATATTGGAGTACTAGGAACCTGGACAGCTAGATATAGTAAACAGTGGTTATTAGAGAAATATATTCCAAAGGTTATTAATTATTATTCAGGAAAGTCTCAACTATCTGAAGCGGAATTGTTAGCTAAAATAACGAATTACACAAGTGACCGTACGTTAATTAGAGAAATTGATAATCTCAGAGATTTAGTACCTTATCTTCGCGACATCCAATCTTGGCTACATATATATGTAGAAAATATTCCTGCTTCGTTCTTGAAACCATATTACCAAGCCTATACAAATTTGGTGCGTAATACTGATTCGTCTATAATAGGTATAGACTATATTATCGGGAATTTGCATAAAATTGAGTGGAAAAATCCGCAAGAAGAAATTCCTCACAATTCCAGAGATGGGAAAAACTTAACTTTTAAACATGCTATGGATTGCTTAGATCAGCAAGTAGCAAGAATAAATAATTGTAAATACGAGAATAGTTTCAAGGCAGATTTAATAACTCGGACATTTATTTGGATTATACAAAATGGTAAAATCTCTTTCTCGCAAGCTCAATTAAATGCTGCTAAACAGGCTTTGCTACCACTTTGGGAACAAAGTCGCTTTGAAATGCGCCATGTGTATCCTAATCGATAAAGCTACATAATCTGCTGTAAATCCAACACAAATCCAGGTAGGACATTTTCTCCTGATAAACTAATAGGATTGTCTAATATCTCTACATCTTTACCTGGACGATAAATTTCTACTCGCTTGTTTTTCCGGTCAATTAACCAGCCTAATTGAGCGCCATTTTCGATATATTCCTGCATTTTATCCTGTAATTCTTTCAAGGAATCAGTACGAGAACGCAACTCTACTACAAAATCAGGGCAAATCGGGGCAAATTTTTCTTGTTGTTCTGGGGTTAAAGCATTCCAACGCTCAATTTTTACCCAAGAAGCATCGGGAGAACGTTCTGCACCATTAGGTAGGGTGAAGCCAGTTGAAGAATCAAAACCTTTGCCTAATTTAGTCTGTTTATTCCAAATTCCTAACTCAACAACCATATCAAAGTTACGATTGCCAGTATCACTACCTGTAGGTGGCATAATTAATAATTCCCCTGATGCAGTACGCTCAAATCGATAATCGCGGTTTTGCTGACACATCTGGAAAAATTGATCATCAGTTAAGTCTATTTTCAATTTGAGTGTAGAAGGTAAAGTGATTGTCGTGGCGTTCATAAGCTATTGTGAGCATCTTACTTCTAGTTTAGTGGTGTGTGAGGTGCGATCGCTGCTAGGAGATGATGGCGATCGCACATTACACAAATTGCAACAAAACGTAACGGATGAACATACATAGGTGTAGTATAAGTGATACGAATTGTGGCTTCATTGGTTTAACAGTGGTGCAAGGGCAAACAGAACTTTCCAAGACAGATTTGAGATTGAACAGTTTCAAATTTGAAATTACTGATATGAGTCAGCAAACAGGTGAATTGAGAAAGCAATATGCCTTTTTGCTTGCCCAAAACACCAACATGAGTGCGCGATCTACCGAAATTAGAAAGCAATCAGGCATTTTGAGAAAGCAATATACCTTTTTGCTTGCTGAATCTATCGAAATCAGAAAGCAATCAGGCATTTTAAGAAAGGAATATACCTTTTTGCTTGCTGAATCTACCGAAATCAGAAAGCAATCAGGCATTTTAAGAAAGCAATATGCCTTTTCGCTTGCTGAATCTACCGAAATCAGAAAGCAATCAGGCATTTTGAGAAAGCATTTGAACTAAATGCTTTCTCATTTAAGTATTTTGCTTATTGAATTCGATTTTATTTATTTTTTCGATGAAGTAACTAGTTATGGTGATCGGTTTGACGACAAGTCCAGAGTTTCGGAGTCTTCCGCTTTGCGTCTACGTCAAGCATTATGCTTCAATACTGCAAGCTAGCATCCTAAGTATTGTGGCTTCTTTGGTGCAATAGTGGCGATCGCCAAAAATGTGGCAATTAAAAGCAAGCTACGGGTTGGCAACGAACCCACAGATTAAAAAGATACGGGTAACGACATAAGGCTGAAGCCTGGGTAGAAAATTAAGTGCAACCTCACTTATAGTCCGTCTGCTGGCATTTGACCTGACAATGTGGTAAAAGTCACCCATTTAGGTGAAGACATACAGACATATAATACCTATTATGAAGTAAGATTAAGCAACATGAAGCTAATTATGCGTCTAGTTGTTAGTTTACTAATTAAAGATTTAATCCAAAAATTTTAACAACTCCGCATTCCTGCACTTGTCCTTTAATATACAGGCTACTCCCATAAAGCAAGATTTATAGGCTTCTAGATATGGCTACGCACATACAAATTCCTGATTTTGGCAAACTTAAGTATCCATTCCGCTGGCTGATGGGGCTGATAGCAGGGAGTGCCTTGGTTGTTGGTATCACAACCTACACCCTGGTAAATCAAGGGACAAAAGAAGACATTGCTCAATTAACTGTCCCAGTGGCAGCGAAAAACGTCACCTTGAGGATTACAGCTAGTGGTAAAATCGTGCCAGTTCAGAGCGTAAATATTAGTCCGAAGAACCCTGGAGTGCTATCGCAATTATATGTACAACAAGGCGATCGCATTCAACAAGGGCAAATTCTCGCTCGGATGGATAGTGCCAGCATTGAGGCTCAAAGAAGCCAGTACCGTGCTAATTTAGCCCAAAGTCAAGCACAACTAGCCGAAGCCGTTGCTGGTAGTCGTCCTCAAGAAATCGCTCAAGCAAAGGCGCGGTTAGCACAAGCTCAAGCCCAGCTAGCCGCAGCTAGGGCTGGTAATCGTCCCCAAGAAATTGCTCAATCTCAATCCCAAGTGGATGCGGCTCAAGCAAAGGCGAATTACACCAGTGGACAGGTAAAGCGTTATCAATACTTATACGAGCAGGGAGCAGAGAATAAACAATTACTCGATCAAGCCATCAGTGAAGACAAAAGTGCTAAAGCCAGTCTAGAAGAAGCTAAAAAACGATTCTCGTTAGTCCAAACTGGCACTCGCACTGAGGAAATCGACCAACGCCAAGCAGCTGTTACTGAAGCACGGGCTGCATTGGTACTGTTGCAAGATGGCACCCGTCCTGAGGAAGTTGTCCAGCGCCAAGCAGCTGTTGCGGCTGCTGAGGCTCAATTGAAGGGTGTGCAAGTGCAGTTAGAAGATACAATTATTCGCGCTCCTCTTTCGGGAATTGTGACGCAAAAGTATTCCGATCCAGGCGCGTTTGTCACACCCACAACTTCTGCTTCTGCTAGTGCGTCGGCAACTTCTAGTTCAATTGTCGCCGTAGCACGCGGTTTAGAAGTATTAGCTCAAGTTCCCGAAGCCGATCTTGGCAGAATTAAACAGGGACAGCAGGTGGAAATTGTCGCCGATGCTTATCCCGATCAAGTTTTTAAAGGTCATGTGCGCCTGATTGCTCCAGAAGCAGTGATAGAACAAGGTGTGACATCCTTCCAGGTGCGGGTTACTCTCGATACTGGCACAGATAAACTGCGTTCTGGCTTAAATGTCGATCTGACTTTTGTAGGCGATCGCGTTAATAATGCCTTGGTGTTACCAACGGTGTCAATCGTCACCGAAAAGGGTAAAACTGGCGTACTTGTACCAGATGCAAAAAATAAACCCCAGTTCCGCGAAATTACAGTTGGGGCACAAATCCAAGACCAAACTCAGATTTTAGAGGGAGTTAAAGAAGGCGATCGCATTTTTGTCAACCCACCCAAAGACTACAAAATCGAAAAGGCTAAGGAACAAAATAATAAATAATTCCCTTAGCAAGAATATATTGTTTCAACAGGTTAACGCATAGAAAACCTCTAATTACAAGATTTTTGAAACTTTAATTACGAATTAGGAACTTGTATTGAGCGCAGCCGAAATATTACGAATTACAAATTAGTATGAACCCCTTAGAAAGTCTTAAGATGGCGGGTAAAACCCTGCTGTCAAATAAGCTGCGTAGTGCCCTCACCATGCTGGGTATAGTTATTGGCAACGCCTCAGTGATTGCCATGATTGGCATTGGCGAAGGTGGGCAAAAGTACGTGAATAAACAGCTGGAGTCATTAGGGCCAAATGTGCTGTTTATCCTCCCGGGTAATCGAGAAACTCAGCGGATCTCCTTTGAAGTGCCAAAAACTCTCGTGTTGCAAGATGCCGAAGCGATCGCCTCTCAAGTACCAACTGTAGTAGGAGTTTCTCCCGAATTAAATACAAGACAAGTAATTACATACCGCAACAGAAACACTGATGTCAACATTATTGGCACAACTCCCAGTTTTCTGTCGGTGCGGGATTTTGAAACTGCTAAAGGTAGGTTTTTTAGCGAGGTAGACATCAAGCGAAGTAACCAAGTCGTTGTGCTAGGTGGAGACTTGGCAGAAAAACTATTCGGTAATAGTAACGCTATCGGTCAGCAATTGCGAGTTGGAAATACCAGCTTTCAAGTGATTGGGACGTTAATAGCCAAAGGTTCCAGCGTCGGAGCAGATTATGATAATGCTGCGGTAATACCGATTACAACCTCAGCAAACCGACTTGTGGGAAAGAATTCTCCTTATGGTATTGCTTTAGATTATCTCGTGGCTGCCGCTCGTGATTCAGAGAGTGTGGATGCAGCAGAATTTCAAATTACTAATTTGCTGCGCCTCCGGCACAAAATTAATGGTGAAGATGACTTTACTCTTCGCTCTCAAAAAGATGCTTTGCAAACTGTCGGTCAAATCACAGGTGCATTGACAATTATGTTAGCAGCGATCGCAAGTATATCGCTGTTTGTCGGCGGCATTGGCATCATGAATATTATGCTTGTCTCCGTCACCGAACGCACCCAAGAAATCGGATTGAGAAAAGCGATCGGCGCAACTGAGCAAGATATTTTGCTACAGTTTATCATTGAGGCAGTAATAGTTTCAGCAGCTGGCGGTTTAGTTGGGACTGCGGTTGGTGTCGGTGGCATTCTATTAGTGGCAGCCTTAACTCCCTTAGAAGCCGCACTTTCTCCAACAGCGATTATTATGGCAGTTGGTGTTTCTGGTGGTATTGGTTTATTCTTTGGCGTTGTTCCTGCACGTCGCGCTGCTAAACTCGACCCGATTGTGGCGTTAAGAAGTGCTTAGTGATGGGGATTAGACATCTCCAATTAAGGATGCGTTATCTGAAACCCTTGTAGAGACGTTACATGTAACGTCTCTATAAAAGTTTTTACTCCTATGTCTAAGGCGATCGCATTCCCCGATAACTAGCAACTTGGGTTACTAGTGTAAAATTAGTACATCGGAGCCAAAATTTTCCACCACAACTTCCTGTACTAGATTCCTAATCATGGAAACAAATTTCTCAAGGTCAAATGGTTTAAGTAAATATTCATCAAACTCTACATCTGGAATTTGGTCATGAGTACCTGTGGTAGATGTTGAAGTCACAATGATTGGGATACGGTTGCCATTGTCTGCTTTCATAGCATTCAATCTATTTAGCAATGTATAAATACTTTCACCTAAAAATCTAATTTCAGTGACAATGATGTTGGGCGTGAACCAATTCAGGATTTCTAAGGCTTCTTTTACCGAACCAGCGGTAATCACAGTTGCACTCAGGTCTGTGAGTAAAAACGTGTACAAATCTCTACTATCGCGATCGTTGTCTACAACGAGTACTTGTACACCTTTGAGTATCCCAACTCTCAAGCAAAAGCCATTGATTGAATTCATAACAAGACCTGCAATTAGGGATTCAAGTGCAAAGTGGGCTGAAAAATCTTTAGTCTTAAGTGTCAGCAGCAGGGTAGGCTCAGAGAAAACTACCAAAAGAAGGATTTTTGCAAGAAATTAAATGAAAAGTTCTCTTCTTCTAATATCACAAAGCGTTGTTTTATTTTCTCATTTATTTGATTGATTACGACACAAAACGTAATAATAGACCAATTTAGCAACCCAAAACCTAGTCTGAGTAAAATTTACTGAAATTGGTACTCCAATTCAGTCAGGGAGATGTCACAGACGATGGGTGGCGTGAAAATGTGATTTGGCTACTTTTACCGCAACGGGCAGTGCGGCACGCAATCGCCTTTTACTGATTATCTGTGTGTAACAAAATTCAAGTTTGATATCAAACACCCCTCAGTAAGAAAATCCATTGCCTTAAAACCTAGTGACATCTGCGGTTGTGCTGTCTTGTCGGGATGTTTAAGAGACAATGCTGAGATTGGCTGTTGTGAGGTTGTAGTCTAAATGCCTTTATTTGTACCAATATTTAGTGTATTTTTGCTCTTGTCCAACTGTTTATAAAGCGCCTCAATTTGCTTATAAGCTTTTTCAAGAGTTACTTTTCCAGCTATTTATAGGACTTACGCACACTCTACGAATTCTCGGCGCTCTTGGCACGGCAGTTGCTTCAAGTCGGCAGAGCCGCCCAACGCACTGCCTCGTCTTGGCGGTTCGATAAATTAAGCGAAGTTGGCAATTTTTGCGTAATATAGAATCGGAGCGTTGCATTTGTTGTTGTTGATAGCATATATCTCGTAACGTATAGCCCTCAAAAACTGTCATTGCAGAGGACATTGCTTCCTGCCAAATTTGCTGGATGAGAATATTCCCTATAGTTTGAGAGGCATCTATACACTGTTGTTGACTATTAACTCCTTCCAGACAATTCAGAATCTCCAACAGTGTGATTTGTTCTGGTGGGTTGCTCAGTAAATAACCCCCCTCGACTCCCCGCCGACTATAGACTAAACCAGAACGCCGTAGGAGCATCAAAATTTGCTCTAAATAATGCTCTGGTATTTGCTGAACAAATGCAATCTGTTCAATTGGCAATAATTTTCCCTGTTCGTGCTGTTTAGCTAGTTCTAGCAAAGCCAGCAAGGTATATCTAAATTTAGAAGAAATTTCCATCATTTTAGAGCAAACATTAGCTGCTCAAATACTGCAACCTGATATCCAAAAATTTTTGACAGTCTAGTTTTATCGAACTTCAAATAAAAAATCAAGTCTTTTCAGTCCTATTTCTATTTTCGTTCTGATCTTTGCTCAATCTCGCTCAGAAACTTAAGCTGTATATTAACTTCTCTCCCGCATTTCATCCTTACCCTCACCTGCTCGAAGCTATAAGAATATATTTCGGTAATTAATAGCAAGCCCAAATCTCTGTGGAGTACTAGAGAGCCAGAAAGGTGGTGGTTGAGAGCGGCCAATATGTCCATATATACTACCTGAAGTACAGGAAATAAGTACTTGATTTCAGCACTATCAGTTGGTATCGTTTGATTTCCCGAATGAGTTGATTAACTACGACACAAAACGTAGTCAAGACCATTTTTGCAACCTAACCCAATTTGAGGAATTAACCAACTAAATTATTGCCATTCCCTGTCTTCAAGTTCCTTGCTCGGCAACAATAAGGTGACTTCAATTTCCTGTCTGATAGCAGGCGTCACTTCACAATTGCTATGCAAGCAATCGAGTAGTAACTGATTGGCATCGTAGTAGTGTTGTAGCACTTGCTGTTGTTCATGGCTAAACTGCCACTGGTTGTTAATGTTGCGATAATTAATGATCGTTAAGTTTAACTTTTTAGACCAGGTTGAATAGTTCGTCTGCCACCATAGCTCAAACCGTTTTTGATTTTGATGAGAATTTGGAAATTGGTTAGAGAGTTGTTGCAGGGATTTATAGAGTCCAACATCCAAAACAATGCCCAGAATGCTCGATAAAGCATCTCCACAGGCGTGGATGTGGGCAAAGTCCTGGCTCCCATCAATTGCACAATCTACCAGCAGGTCATCTAATGCCGCATCCAGAAACATCCCTTGGTCGAGGCTGCTAGCTAGGGCAAAGTGAGGAGCTATGTGAGGAGTCCGACTCAAGGCAAGGTAAAATGCTCGAATTGTTGCATTTTTTTGTTCAGTGGCAATACTGCGGGATTTTTGGCTAGCCCACGTCAAAAACTCTTGTAAATAAGAGTCTTGGGCAACCAGTGTATCAATCTGTTTTTTCATCAACTGTACCAGAGAGTCTGCACTCCGAAGCATGGTAGCGGTTAACAAGAAGATTTCGCGCCAGTGTGGGTCGGTGATATGACTGACCAGACCTTCCAGAGCTTGCTCAAATGCCTGTAGGTTATGGCTGGCAACGATTTTTCTGGCTGTGAAATATTCTTGAAACGCCAGATAGGAGAAGGAAAAAATTCCCCGCGCCCGTTCTACCAGTAGCCCATGTTGAGCCTCGATCGCTTTCAGTACCGCTTCGCTTTCTATTTGCAGTTCCTCTGCATCCATTCGCACGTTGGTCAAATTCTGAATATACTCACTAATGTATTGCTCAACGAGGCGTTGCTCAAAAAAGTACTGACCTTTCTCAAATGTCGCTGCTGCAATCTGACTTAACAACTTGAGCTTTTGTGGTAATAAAAACCCTCGGTAAACATCATCCCGTTCAATACCTCTAACTTCATCCCATTTGCCCAATAGAAGATCCAGCCCTTGTTTATAAAATTCAGTCCGCTTAGTCGGAAATTTTTCTTGACCGTGGAACACCAAACAGGCAAGATGCAGAAATAGGGGTGTGATGACGAGTTGGCGAAATTGCCAGTTTTCAGGTAAGTTCAGCTTCTGAATAAACTCAATAGACTGCACCTGACCATCTTGAATATTCGTCTTGCTAAAGGCCACAAACCATTTTTCAGCAAAGGCTCGGATTTGTTCTGAGGTAAATGGCGCAATCTCAACATCAGTAAAGCCTCGGAGTCTAAGTCTTTGAGTTGCTGTTCGACAGCTTGCCACAAACTGATTTTTGTGATACCTATCTGAAAACCTCCGAATTTCGCTTAAGATAGGATTGCTCTGTTGGTTAAGAACTTCATCCATGCCATCAAGCAACAGTAAGACTCTGCCTGTATTAAGCAAGGTTTCTATGACTGACGGATCTGAAATTCTAGATGTGAGAAACTCCTGGTGGATGTATTTTAATAGGCTGAAGTTGGTGACTTTAGACTCTTCAGCAAAATTTCTCAGTGTGATGAAGATTGGAACTTGATTCGCCGCAAATGCACCTTGGTTACACTGAATAGCGAGATGTTGCAAAAAAGTAGTTTTACCTACCCCAGGTTTGCCTAACACCCTGAGCTTGTGGTAGGTTTCCACTGCCCGTATACCAGGTATTTGTTTTCGGTCAATCTCACCTAAGCCAAAGCGATCAAATTCTTCTGAATTAAACTTTTGTAGTTCCGATATATCTAACCACTGAAGGCTTTCAATTTCCTCCAAAATATTCACATCAATATATATGTCATCGATCGCAACAGGATGGCTGATATCCAATAACTGCAAAATACCACACTGATCTTGAATTTTGTCAAAGCGTTGCGATCGCACTTGTTGCACTAATATATCAATATCTAGGACAGGAGACTGGGTGTATTCTTCTAGTTCCAAGAATTCTGCCGGAGGATTAGTAGCAATCTCCCGCCAATTCAGTTCTAATACCAAACAAATTTCAATAAAAGTATGACGCTCAACCGGACGACCACTAAAAAACCGCCAAATTGGTTGTCTAGTCTTGAGGTTGATTTCCGCTGCTAGATTGTCTTGTGTCCACCACTTGCGAGCAAATGCTTTTTTAGCCTCTTGAATCCCGGTGAGTGATGCTTGGAGCGATCGCTTGACCATAGGACAACACCTTGAACGTCAAATCATGAACTTTAACTTTTATTAATATCTGCAACTTTATAGTTTTTTTGTATTAACACAATTTTACTCGCTTAAAGTTATACACAACACTGGAGTCTACTCTAAAAACTTTCAACTTTTGTGACAAAATTAAACATTATATACATTTCAATCTTTTGCCAATATATGAACTCAAACACTTATCTGTAATACCTAAGTAGATATTGAATGGTTACTTAACAGCTATTTGCTTGCTCATAAATTATAGTTGCATTAAATAAGCTTCTAGGTTACTGTAGTTTATTGTTGAGTGTTAGATGAGTAAGTTTGCTAATAGACACAGATGCGATCGCAAGCAAGTTTAACTAACGCTCTCCTAAGAAATACAAATGTTTCTTTACATCGATCACGAACGATTTTTATTTGATGAAAATAATACAAAAGGGCTAAAGTAGCTAGCATCATCAGATCAATCTCTAGCTGTTCCGGTTGCATTTTCTAAACTGGCATTTGCTGATTACAGTGGCTACAACGCCAATAAAGTCTTTTTAAACGCATATAGCGGAGTAAAGTGTTAGAACAGCAAAGGCAAGTATGCCTCTTGAGCATAACTGGATTGATTTCTGTAGATATAAAACCTTGACTGCAACCAATACTCAGATTAGTTAGATTCCTTAATAAAGATTCCATCTGAAAATCTTGAATTTTTAAAGCAATTTAACTGATGTTGTATTGACTCCTCAGAGGTTGTTTGAAAAGTGGTTAACTGTGATTTTAATCGAATTATTACCCCCCTTAATCCCCCCTTATAAAGGGGGGAAATAAGAAAATCCGGTTCCCTCCCCAATATATCGGTGAGGGTTAGGGTAGGGTAAAAAATATTTGATACATCAATCATGACTTTTAAAACATCCTCTCAGACCCATTTGCACAATAATCATATCGCTGTCTAAAGTATTTACTAACATATACTTAGACAAACGTAAGGTAGTGACTAGACCTCTTGCAAAAGTTAAAAAATCAGGAATGTCATTCTGAGCGGAACGCAGTCAAGAGAAAAATTTTAGTATTCTGTTTCACTCCGCTCAACATGACAATTTAAGCATTTATTTAAGAGGTCTACTATAAATAGTTTCAAGTCCACATACCTTATTAGCTATCTATACGTTTGTTGACCCAGGAATCAATAATGATGTAGATGACACCGTTATCATCAGCAGCATCGGGTTTTGAGGCTGTGAGTCATAATCAACATTGACATTATAGAAAGGGTCAGTTTTTAAACTTGAACCTTCAATCGACTTTATGGGCATCACCTTGCCAGAAACAATGTGATACGTCAGGAGTTGCTGGAGCTTATCAATATTCTTAAGCAATGTTTCTACAGTATCTGCTGGAAGCTTTGCAAAAGCTTCATTTGTGGATGCAGAGGCGATAAACGAGTCAACACCTTTGAGAGTATCTATCAGATTGGCAGCCTTGATTGCATCAACTAGGGTGCTAAAAGAACCAGCAGTAACGGCGGTATCAGTAGTATTAGCCATTTATTTGACTTGGTTTTATGATAGGTAATGATTTTTAGGATGACATCCTAGTGTTAGAAATCATGTTTGAGCAAGCGGTTGAGTAGTGTATAAGTTGTATAATCTGAGCTAAAAAATTGAAATAATTAAAATACAGCAGAATTTAGTAGGACTTACGCAAAAATCGCCCAAAAGCTTAATTTGTCGAACCGCCAAGACGAGGCAGTGCGTTGGGCGGCTCTGCCGACTTGAAGCAACTGCCGTGCCAAGAACGCCAAGAGTTCGTAGAGTGTGCGTAAGTCCTATTTAGGAGTCAATCAATTTTGGACTTTCCTGCGGAACGCTACGCGTAGCTTGCTTCCACGTTCGCGGAGCGTCTCGTAGAGAAGTGGTAGGGCTACGCTCAGTCGAACGATTTTGGATTGACTACTTCGGCTTTTTTCGGCTTCGGTTCCATCAAGGCAAGTCGCTCAGTGACTGACTCAGGCAAGATTGGGTATGGGGCAAGCCGAATAATAAAATTGAGAATTTTGGATTTGTTCCGCCCGCGTTAGCGTCTCTAAGAGTTATCCGGGGCGGGGCATGAACCAAAAAATCTTTTATTTAAAATTGTAAGTCCTGAATTACTACAGGCAGAGATCGTTGAAGCAGGAATCACGCGACTTTGAGTCGTGTGAGGTTCAATAAGTTATTTCACTTTTTCAAAACTAAATGGAAGGAATTTAAATATCCTGTAATAGTTTTAGCTAATGTCTTCTGCTGTTTTTTTGTAGTTATTGCCATTACTTGATATAGTCTTCCTTCGGCAACATACATTCTACTTTTAGTGATTTTCCCTCCAGAATTGATGTACTCAATTTCTTTGCCAGGATGATTATTGGAACTACGAATATTTCGTTGACTAATTAAATTACTTTTCGTAGTCTTTAAAGCCATATCCCGTGCATTATTAAGTAGAGCTTGGGGGTCAGCCATTTGACCGTAACTATAAGGAAAATCATTGTAAGCAACTAGATATGCTACTTGCTGTTTTGGTGGTTGAGCGACAAATATTTCTAAGGTAATTTCCCCCATGTAAGTTTTTTGCGATTGAGTATTTCTGTTGGGGCTTCCCGGCATCAGAATAGAAAAGCGCCCATCTGGAGCGGTGAATAACTTCCATTGTGGCTGTGTGGGTTGAGAAACGGTTGGTTTGATAACAGCCGCCGGAGGTTTGAGTTGACGTGCTTCCACCAGAATAGATCCACCACAGACAAAGGTGGCGGCGATTAATGGCAACAGACTTTTAACTGTCATATTTTTTGCCTTTCGAGATGCTGATATTACTGATGATGCTAGCTGTTATAACCCAGCAGCACGTAAAGCAGCACCAATTAGTCCCACTTGCGGGTTGAGGATAATATACACGGGTATTTCTTCAAGGAGACGGCGCATCCTGCCTTTTTGGGTGAAATTTAATAAGAAACTGCTGTCTTGGATTAAGGGCAGGATTTTGGGTGCAATTCCACCAGCGACGTATAAGCCACCGTAAGGTAAGAGTTTAAGGGCAAGATTTCCGGCTTCTGCACCATAAGCCTCTATAAATAATTGCAAAGTTTGTTCACAGAGGCGATCGCGTTTTTCTAGTGCAGCTGTACCAATGACAGCACCAGCATCAATTTTCTCTTCTTGTCCTGCTTGTTGTTCCCAAGTTCTGACGATTTGGGCGATGTCTGGTGATTCGTGGGCAACTTTGCGATCGCGCAAAAATTGGTAAATTGAGACAATTCCCATTCCCGAAACTACGCGTTCTACAGAAATGCGTTGGATATCATGTTTATTCAGCAGGTATTTTAACAATTGAAACTCGATCTCGTTTCGGGGAGCAAAATCAGTGTGTCCACCTTCTGAGGAGAAGACTTGATAGTTGTTTCCCTGCCTAATTAAAAATCCTTGTCCTAAGCCGGTACCAGCACCAATAATGGCAATCGGGGCTTCGGGTTGAGATTTGCCAACCTGCAATGTCAGCAAGTCTTGTTTTTGTAAACCTAAAATGCCATAGCCAACGGCGGCAAAGTCGTTAATCAAAGAAATTTGTGGGATACCCAATTCTTGTTCTAGACGTTCGGTATCCAAAAACCAGGCTAAATTGGTCAGCTTGGCAGTATTTTTGACAATGGGACCTGCGATCGCAAAACAAGCCTTTTGTGGTATAGCTGTATTAGCGTTAACCAAAAACTTCTGCACTATCGGTACTAAATCGGGAAAATCGCCACTGTGGAAGCTTTCCTGATAAATAGGATCTGAACTTGGTGAGTCTGATGTTTCAACCAATCGCAGAATAGTTTTCGTACCGCCGATGTCTCCTGCTAGTAACAAAGTCATAGAATTTATTCGTGAATTAATTACTTTTTTTGTAGGATATAGCCAATCTCGCAGAAGCCATGAACGCAAATCCCGATCAGAGATTTAAGCAAATCGAATAACTTCTTCTATGTGGGTTAAGTGGGAAGTATCTCCCTTTAGTTCTAATAACCATTCTGGATCTTCGCGTACCACTTTTACCAGGGAACATAAAGAAGCTTTAACTTCTGTTATGGCAATTTCCCCTACTAGCCCCATTGCTCCCCCCAACACTGATGCACCATGTGCTACTAGCAGGATATTTTCTGGGAGGAATTCAGTAGCTAAACATCTAGCAGTTTGTCCAGAACGTTCTCGCACTTTTTCGCGAGTTTCAGGATAATTGGCGGCGATGCGCGAAGTATAGCTGGTGTCAATCCTGGGGAATAACTCTGCTAATGCTGGAGTTGAGAGTCTTTCGGGTTCTTCTGTCATCCAAACTGGATTTAGCCATTCACTCAAGCCTGTTTCCAATTTGATCGATAAGTTAAGCACTTCTGCAACTGCGTTTGCCGTTTGTACGGTTCGCAGGAAAGGAGAAGCGAAAATATGGGAAATATTTTCTCTTCTAAATCGTTTAGCTAACTGTTGTGCCTGCACCATACCATCATCAGACAAAGGTGGATCGTAGCGTCGTTCGGCGGTGAGAAACCAATCAGGGTTTACAAAGTCGAGGCGGTTAGCGTGTCTTGCTATCCAGACTATTTGACTCATGGGTTTAATTATTCCGGTGAATAGAATTCGCCGCTAAACAAATATAGATATCTGCAAGGAGGGCTATAAATATTAATATATGATAAAAATTGTAATATTTTTTAATAATAATAGTTATGAGGAAAAATTATCATTCCTATCAATGTAGCTTTTATTAAAGCTTTTTTAGGTAACTATTTAAAGCAATATCGACTATAGTAATCTACTGAAATATTTAAGATTGCAATAGTGATACTTCGGCTATAGCCTTTTTCGCCATTTTTCTAAAGCTACCTCAACTAATAAAGCGTCATAATATCGAGTTAGCTGCTGAACAATATATCTATCTTCAGCATTTTTCAATTCCAATACAACTAACTGTTTATTTTCCCTCAATGCTAAAACATCACAAATTTGACCTTTAATATAATATTGTCGCTTTAGCGGAATTAATCCGAAAAGTTCCTTTAAATTCGCCCAGACGAAATCTTCTAAATCAGCTTCAGTCGCAAATTTCCAACTATTACCCCTCTTTATTAAATTCACGAAATCCATTATCTGACTCTGACTTCAGTAAATTACTACCTTTAGTATTCCCAAAGCCAGATATGAATTTATACAATTGTTTATAACTTCAACCATCCAAATAGTTGCCCTACAGTTAACTGAAAGCCGCTAACTAAATCTGGAACTGGTAATATTTCTTGTTCTTCTTGTAAAAGTTCAGGTTGCTGCTTTGGTGGATAGACTAAAACAGAACGCTCATCTGGATCAATCAGCCAACCGAAGCGACTACCATGCTTTAGACAATGTAAAATATTTCCGGTTACTTTAGTCTGGCTCTGATCTGGCGAAAGAATCTCAATTGTCCAGTCTGGATGTGTTTTGAAGACATTCACCACATCTCCACGTTCATCTATGGGAATCCGTTCCCAAGCAAACACAGCTACATCTGGCACAATTGAACGTCCGCCAAAAGTACATCGCAATTCTGGGAATGCAAGGGCAACTCTTTGAGGTTTAGCTACAGAATTGATATTACTGACTAGTTCACCTTGAAGAATACTATGTTTTCCCTGTGGCATTGGCTTTTGAATAATTTGACTGTTGATGTATTCTGAGCTAGGCTTCGTTTCTGGTAGTTTCAAAAATTCTTCTAAAGTTAAGGATTTAATTGGTGATTTTACCATACGCTTGTACCTCCCTAGTTTTCATTTAATTAATCACCCTAAATAAGCTTTTTTAACTTGCTCATTACTAATTAATTCTGATGCTGCGCCTGTTAAAGTTATAGAACCAGCTTCTAGAACATAACCGCGATCGGCAATTTGGAGAGCAAGATTAGCGTTTTGTTCAACTAACAGAATAGTAACGCCTGTAGCCCGGAGATTTTCAATAATAGAGAAGATTTCCCGGACGATCGCAGGTGCTAAACCTAAGCTAGGCTCGTCTAAAAGTAAGAGTTGTGGTTTACTCATTACAGCCCGAGCGATCGCTAACATTTGTTGTTCACCACCGCTAAGGGTTCCTGCTAGTTGATCACGTCTTTGTGACAATCGCGGAAATAGCTCAAATTGATGCTGAATATCTGCTTTTATCTCTGTTTTATTAGAACGAATATAAGCACCCAAAAGTAAGTTATCAAACACTGTTTGCCGTGCTAATACTCTGCGTCCTTCTGGACAGTGAGCAATACCAAGTTGTACAACTTCATGAGTTTGTCGGCGGGTAATATTATGTCCATTATAGATAATCACACCACTCTTAGGATTAACTATTTTAGATATGGTGCGGAGTGTAGTAGTTTTACCAGCACCATTAGCACCAATTAGAGTCACTACCTCACCTTTTTTAATAATTAAATTAATTTTTTTAAGAGCTTGAATACCGCCATAATTAACATCAAGTTCTTGAACTTCTAGAATTGTATAATTAGGTTTAATATCGGCGTTCATTGGCGGTTTATATCCAGAAATGTTGATTCAAAACCTAACATACATCAATCATACATTTACTCAAACAGTGCGCCGCCGATAGGGAAGCGTTAGTGAGTCTTGTCTGCGACACCCTCTTGCGTTCGAGCGTCATAGCCTGTTGTAGTCGGGAGCATCTCACCTTTGCAAATATACCTGGCGATTAAAAATCGCAGCTACGTAAACTTTCGTCCGCCTACGCAAACTCCAAGAATTTGAAACCCACAGAGGTAGGTAAAGTCTCATATAGCCAAGCCAGTGTGCCTTTGCGGTTCTCCGACTTGTACCCCTACTCAAAAGCAAGCTTGGCGCAGCGTCTCCCTTAGAAGAAGCAACTGACGCGCGAATTCTATTTGCCAAGACAGGCGTGTTTTTCCACTCATTGAGATGCTTCCGTTATAGTCATTGCTTCAACTTAAAAAATAACGTCAGAATACTGCAATCATTGTGATATACCATTAATTACTGATAAGCATATCAAGTGTCTTGTGACAAAAGCAGCAGATATTGGTAGCAAGCGACTAATTAATTTAGCTCCTGATGCATGGGTACAGTGGGTGACACAGCGTCCTGAAGTTGTGGCGAAAGAAATTCTCGGCTCTGAGTTTCAGTGGATTAGCCACGAAACAGATGTGTTGGTGAAGGCATACAGCACTACCCACGGGGATTTTTTGGTACTTAACGAACTACAATTGCGTTACACAGCCCAGATGCCTCTACGGATGAGAGTCAATGCTGCCTTAGCACAACAGCGCTACCGACTACCAACTTACCCAGTACTGATCAACATTTTACCGCCTCCATCCACCTTAACTATTGTCAATAGCTACGAGCAGGAATTTTTGGGATTACGTGCCATCCAAGATTATCACGTGATTAATTTGTGGGAAATCGATGCTGAGATAGTATTTCAGCAACCACTACCATCCTTGTTACCCTTTGTGCCAATCCTGCGAGGAGGAGGAGAGATAGCAGTTGTGCAACGCGCACTACAGGCGCTACGAGCAGATGCAGAGTTGAACGAGTTAGAATCATTGCTGGCATTTTTTGCTAGCTTTGTTTTAGACACGCCTTTAGTGGAAGAAATCATGAGGTGGGATATGGCAGTATTGCGAGAATCGCCTTGGTATCATGAAATTGAGCAAAGAGGTATTCAAGAGGGTGCGCGACGGCAGCTAATCCGCGTATTGGAACAACGCTTTGGTGAAATTTCCCATGAGGCAGAAATAAGGCTTGAGGGCAAGAATGTCGATCAATTAGAAACTTTAATGGATAGCGCGATCGCTGTAAGTTCTTTAGACGAATTTGTGAGTATTTTGTCTATTTGAGCAAACAGCGATCGCCTTTAGATTTTTCACAATTATTATCTGTCTAAATTATTCAAATCTTCAAGGGAATTTGCTTCACCAATTACCGTTACCCGGATGGTGTTAGCATCCAAATTTGTTACTGTTATTTCAGTAACTCCCGCAAGTGGTTTTTGCTCGCTCCATGCGTTTTTCTGTCAAGTAACCGAATACGGTAAAATACGGTAGTACTAAACGAGTCGCTGAAAAGCACGTTGAAGGGTGTGTAAGCCTTTTGTGGCTACCCGAATTCAATAAACGACTGCCCGAATTCAATAAACGCCTGCCCGAATTCAATAAACGCCTGCCCGAATTCAATAAACGACTGCCCGAATTCAATAAACGACTGCCCGAATTCAATAAACGACTGCCCGAATTCAATAAACGACTGTCCGAATTCAATAGACCTCTTGCAAAAATCCTTGAATTACCCCTCCCCAACCCTCCCCTTATAAAGGGGAGGGGGCAAGATTTCAAGTTTTCCCTTTTTATAAGCGGGGATAAAGGGGGTCTATTCGACTTATGCAAGAGGTCTAATATAGGAACTTCGCAAATTTGGTTTTATTAAACACGAAAGCGATCGCTTTGCCAACGCCTGCCGTAGGATGCCCAAAGGGCTGTAGGGCGATCGCAATCAGGCGGGCGCTTAAGCTGCCATCGCGTTTTGTTTGAAATTTGCCTGTTCACTGGTTGTTTGCGTCTTGTCAGCACTAGCACTAATGACGACTGATATCAAAGGAGGTGCTATCACAACAAGAGCAGTCTCTGCTTACTCCTGCTGTTCTTGAGTTGACTCTACAATGTCTCGATTTGTGGCAAAGCCGTTGAGGATTAATCCGCGAATAATTGATACCTCTTTGTCTAAGTTACGCGCATAATCTTCATATTTCATGTATGCTTTGTGCAAATTGTAACTTTTCATTTGTTGAGCCATTTGACGCGAAAATGTTACCTTTTCCTCTAAAGCTCGAACAGCCGACCACAAAGCATTTTCAATATTCTCAGTTTGTTCACTCAATAAGACATTGGCAGTAAAAGAATGCCCGGTATGGCAGCGAAATCGCAGCGGCTTCGAGTCCTTAATTTGCCAAATATTACCATGACATTGAGGACAAGTATAAGTCGTGCGAGTCCCAATCTCTTCTACATTCTCTAAAAACTCTTTAGTATTCATTTGCTGTAGAGCAATGTTTGACTCGATCTCCATTTCTTTTGGTATTGGATAAGCTTTTTCTTCTGCTACTGGTTCCTTAGTTAAACGGACTAGCAGGTTTGGGATTTCTGCTAATGTTAGGCAGTAATCGACCTCGACAAACTGTAATGCACTCTTTGCCATACTGGGGTATTGTGCCTCCTGTGGGTCTTGCACTATGGCAACTCCGCCCCGCTTTTTAACCGCTTGTAAACCGACTGTGCCATCATCCAGGTAGCCAGTGAGAATTACACCCACAACCCTGGGGCCATAAGTAATCGCGGCGGAACGAAATAACGCATCAATTGCGGGTCGAAATTTGTTCTCGTGAGGGCCACGCACCACCCGGAGATGTTCTTGGCTGACTAACAAATGATGATCTGGCGGAGCAATGTAAATGTGTCCTTTTTGAATTTTCTCACCATCCTTGGGGTGGGATGTGGAAAGAGAGCTTAGGCTTTCAAAAATCTCCGGCAGAAGACTGGGTTTGTCTGCTGCCAAGTGTTGAACGATCAACAAGACAGCATCAATGTCGGCAGGCAAAGCACTAATAATGGTACTCAGCGCTCTAAGTCCACCCGCTGAAGTTCCAATAACGATGATGTCGTGTCCAGGCATAAATTTCTTTGTTCACTGCTAGTCACACAAAAAAAATTTACCGCCGACAAATTTTCTTTGCTTGTGGATGGCATTGAGCCGTTAGTTATTCAATTAAGGTAGTAAACCTTAACTTACTGTTATGGTTTAAAATATGCAACTAGCAGAGGAATGAGTTTAATTAAATTTAACTACACCCAGCCGAACTAAGTATAAATAATTTTGTATACGTATTTATCAAACAGAATAGAGGCGTCAGTCGTCAGAATTCAGCAATGTTTTCTGTATGACTAGCGGATGAATAATCGGATTGAATCCCTGACTCATGAATTCTGACTTCTGAATTCTTCTTCAACCGTTCCTTTCTATGACTTCTAACTCACCTGCACCAGATAATTCAGATAAATTGAATACTTCTATTGCATCTGACCCAAGTCAACCCGATGCCCTTTTTCCTGTGGTCGGCATTGCTGCTTCAGCGGGTGGACTAGAAGCATTTACAGAGCTAATCAGCCACCTAACTACAGATACAGGTATGGCATTTGTGCTGATTCAGCATTTATCCCCGGACTACGAAAGCCTGCTGTCCGAAATTCTGGGTAGAGTGACGGAAATGGTTGTGTGTGAAGCGGAAGACCAGATGATCATCGAGCCAAACAAAATTTACGTCATTCCACCTAACGCTCAGATGACGCTAAACAATGGAATGCTGCATTTGGCTCCCCGCCAGAAAACTTTTGGAAAATATATGCCAGGAGATACGTTTTTCTATTCATTGGCAGCACAGCAGGGCAACAAAGCGATCGCTATCGTTCTATCGGGTACTGATGGAGACGGGGCGCAAGGACTCAAAGCTGTCAAGATTGCAGGAGGCGTCACCTTTGCTCAGTGCCAAAGCACGGCTAGATTTGAGAATATGCCGAATACTGCCGTTGCTACCGGAAACGTTGATTTTGTGCTGCCGCCTGAAGCCATTGCTGAAAAACTGGCAGAGCTTAGTCGTAGTCCCTTTTTGTTTCACCCAAAGCCGCTAACGGTGATCAAACAACCGCCTCAACCAGGTGATGCTTTGACCACCATTTTTTCGCTCCTGCGGACGACAACTGGCGTTGACTTTACCCTCTACAAACCGACAACACTGGATCGACGACTACAGCGACGGATGCTGTTGTACAAGTTACAAAACCTGGAAGACTATGCTCAGTACCTGCAAGCGCATCCTAATGAAGTGCAAGCGCTGTATGAAGAAATCCTGATCCACGTCACCAGTTTCTTCCGTGAGCCAGAAGCCTTTGAATATTTGAAAACCCACGTTTTTCCTAGCATTAGTCAAAAAAAATCAGCAGACAATCCGATTCGGATTTGGGTAGCGGGATGTTCAACGGGTGAAGAAGTTTATACGATTGCTATTTGCCTATTAGAGTTTTTTAGCGATCGCGCCAGCCTCCCTTTAATTCAGATATTTGCCACAGACATCAGCGAAGCTGCGATCAGCAAAGCTCGCTTAGGTTTTTATTTAGACGCTCAGTTACAAGGAATTTCACCGCAGCGCCGCAACCGCTTTTTTGTGCCATTGGCAAGCGGTGGCTATCAAGTTAGCAGCACTGTTCGCGAACTGTGCGTCTTTGCTCGGCATAATTTGGGGAGCGACCCGCCATTCTCGAATCTCGACTTGATTAGCTGTCGCAACGTGCTGATTTACTTATCAGATTCGTTGCAGGAATACATTATGTCCCTGTTTAACTACAGTCTCAACTTGAGTGGCTTTTTAATGTTGGGTAGTTCAGAAAGCGTCAAAAACTCTTCAGACCTGTTTAAGCCTGTCCACGAGACCTTCAAAATCTATGCAAGAAAATTGAGCTTGACCCGTCCTTTGTTTTCGTTCACGACCAGTTCTTACCGCACCATGAACGTTGAGCGGCAGCCAAGAACTAAAACCATCGCTGCTAATTTTGATTTAGCGCGAGAAGTCGAGCAAATAATCTCAAATCGCTACGCGCCTGTATCTGTCGTAATCGATGACCAAATGCAGATTTTGCAAGTGCGAGGAGACGCCGATCCCTACCTGAAGTTGGCTGCTGACACAACCAACTTAAATTTGCTGCTGATGGCAAGAGAAGGATTGACTGTTGCGCTGCAAACGGCAATTTATCAAGCCCAAACCCAAAACCTTTCAGTTCGACAAGAGCAAATTCGCATTGAAGCGGGTGAGCGCTCGACCCTGCTGAATCTGGAAGTGATTCCATTCAAACCCGCGACCGCTACGCCGAACCCTCTCTATTTCCTGCTGATTTTTGAAGCGGCTTTACCTGCGGTTCAACCAAGCTCCGCTACTGCTCAAAGCCAAGAATCAGAAAACGAAAGCTCAGACCGTGAAATTATTCAGCTACGGCAGGCGCTAGCAGCTGCGACGCAACGCGAATTCTCAGTTCAAGCGCATCTGCAAGTGGTGATTCAAGAACACAATTATCTCAACCAAAGCCTGCGAGTGGCAAACGAAGAAATTCTGTCGAGCAACGAGGAGTTGCAAAGCACAAATGAAGAACTCCAAACGGCTAAAGAAGAGATTCAAGCCACCAACGAAGAACTCTCTACGACCAACGACGAACTTCGCAACCGCAACTTGCGCCAAAACCGAGACAATAGCGATCTGAATAATTTTATTGACAGCATCAGTATTCCGATTCTCATACTGACCAATGATTTAATTATTTACCGCTTTACGCCCGCAGCCCAGCGACTCTTCAATTTTATCCTTGCCGATGTCGGGCGACCTTTTAGCGACCTCCGCACCAATTTTGACGTTCCCAACCTAGAATCGATGATATTAGAGGTGCTGGAGACACTTAATACCATTGAACAGGAGATTCAAACCCAAGCAGGCTATTGGTATACCCTCCGCATTCGCCCCTATCGCACGACAGAAAACCGGATTGATGGGGTGACAATGGTTTTCATGGATATTGACGCGCTTAAACGCCATACCGCCACTTTAGAGTTAGCTCGTCAGCAGGCAGAAACAGCTAACCGAGCCAAAGATGAATTCCTCTCGAACCTCTCACATGAACTCCGCAATCCCCTAAACATCATGCTGGGCTGGACACAAATGCTACGCACCCGCGGACTCGATCAAGCCAAGGTTACTAGTGCTTTAGAAATCATTGAGCGGAGTGCAAAAGCGCAATCTCAGTTAATTAATGATATTTTAGATACCTCTGGAATTGTCAACGGTAAGCTCAATCTCAGCACCCGTCCGCTCGATCTGCTTTTAGTAGTGGAAGCCGCGATCGAGACAGTGCAATTATCAGCCGAAGTAAAAAATATTCAAATCGTTTCAAACTTGAATTCTGAGATGATCGTCGGTGATGGCGATCGCTTACAGCAAGTCCTGTATAATCTTTTATCGAATGCGATCAAATTTACGCCCGAAGGTGGACAAGTCGAAATTAGCCTCGTGTCTGACAGAACTCACGCTCAAATTCAAGTCAGTGATACAGGACAAGGAATTTCGGCAGACTTGTTGCCGTATATTTTTGAGCGATTTCGTCAAGGAGATTCCAGCACCACGAAAGCGAAGCCAGGGCTGGGACTGGGGCTATCGATCGCGCAGTATTTGGTTGAACTGCATGGTGGCACGATTCAGGCAGACAGTCCAGGTTCAGGACAAGGAGCAACGTTCACCGTTAGGCTGCCAAAAAGGGGTCTACAAGGGGAGTTTACACTGTCGAGCGATTTAGAGCCGACTGCGTTAGAAGTCGCCCCAGATCGTTCGAGCGATCCTGTCCCCTCATTGTCGGGTTTGCAGATTTTAGCGGTTGACGATCAAGTCGATGCCCGTGACATAGTTAAATTTGTGCTGGAAGAGTACGGGGCCCAAGTGCTGACTGTGGCATCTGCAAGAGTTGCTTTAGCGGTTCTAAGTAAAAACCCCAGTCGGTACGATCTGCTAATTTGTGATCTGGGAATGCCAGAGTTAGATGGCTACTGGTTGATTCGGCAAGTGCGATCGCTCAGTGCAGAAGCCGGAGGGCAAATTCCAGCCATTGTGCTGACTGCCTATGTAAGTGAGTCAGAACAACAACTGAGCATTGAGGCTGGGTTTCAAATGCACGTTGCTAAACCTGTCGAGCCAGATCAATTAGCGTTGTTCGTTGCACACCTAGTAGGACGAGCTTAGATAATTGGCTCAATGATATAGCAAGGGACTGGGGACTGGGTGAAAAGCCTTTTTGTGTCTAAGTTTTATCATCTGTTAATGTCCTAACCACCTTGGCTGTTGCTATAGCAGGCGATCGCGTAGCGTCTCCAAAGGAGAATCGCACAACCCCATCACTAGCCGTTACCAAAATTGCGGATGAACAAAGCAGCTAAAAGCTTATTTAATAAATATTCTTTAGATGTAATACCACACTTCAAGTTACGATAAATCTCACTTCTTGAGAGCATCTACACCCCGATGGCAAAACCTGCCGATGTCAGTACCAAAAAATTAATCAGTCTTGCACCCGACAACTGGGTAAGATGGGTAACGCAAATTCCAAATCTCGTTGCTGGGGAAATTCTCACCAGTGAATTTCAGTGGATTAGCCGAGAAAGTGATGTATTAATCCGTGTCACAAGTCCCCAACACGGAGAATTTCTGGTTCTCAACGAATTGCAATTACGCTATCAATCCAAAATGCCACGTCGGATGCGTGCATACGCTGCACTTGCGGAAGAAAAATATAACTTACCAACATACCCCGTTCTCATCAACATTCTTAAAACTGGTAACAACCAAATACCCACAAGCTTTACATCAAATCTTGCAGGATTACGGGCAATACAAGATTATCGGGTAATTAACTTGTGGGAAGTCGATGTTAACATTGCTTTTGAACAACCTTTACCTTCCTTACTGCCGTTTGTACCTATTCTTAAAGGTGGTGAAAATGAATCTACTATTAGAGAAGCATTGCAAATTCTCCGTGCTGATGAACAACTGAATCAACTGGAAACAGTCTTAGCTTTTTTTGCTACGTTTGTTTTAGAGAGTGCCCTAATTCAAGAAATCATGAGGTGGGATATGACTGTATTACATGAGTCGCCTTGGTATCAGGAAATTTTACGCGAAGGAGAAGCACGCGGAGAAGCACGCGGGGAAGCACGCGGAGAAGCACGCGGAGAACTGCGAGGAATACTTTCTAGTATTGAAATTAATTTAGAGTTGAAATTCGGTGATAACGGGTTACAGTTAATGCCACAAATCAACCAAATTAATGATCTAGAGCGTTTGAAGACAATTTTACGGAACGTTGTAACTGCAAATAATATTGAGGAATTGCAACAGGTTTTGTAATTTGAGACAGATAGTCATTCATTGCCTAAATAAGCTTCAATTACAGCCGGATTATTTCTGACTACAGATGGTTCACCCAAAGCAATTAATTGACCGAAATCTAATACCGCAATGCGATCGCACAAACCCATAACCAAAGGTACATGGTGTTCAATCAGGATGATCGTCAAATTGAAGCGATCGCGCAGGCTGCGAATAAATGCACTGAGTTGCTGCTTTTCGTTGGGGTTCATCCCCGCCGCAGGTTCATCGAGAAGTAAGATTTGCGGTTTTAATGCTAAAGCACGGGCAATTTCTAGCCGACGCTGATCACCGTAGGCAAAGTTTTTAGCTTTTTCGTGGGCGCGATCGCTCAATCCCACCAAATCTAATAAATCTAAAGCTTTCTGCTTAGTTTTCAATTCTTCACTAGGCGCTGGTGGTAATCCCAAAACTCCTGTAATTATATTACTTTTAGTGTGTAAATGTCGGGCAATTATCACATTTTCTAATGCCGATAATTCCCCAAACAAGCGGATATTTTGGAAGGTACGGGCGATACCTAAAGCAGCAATTTTATGAGGACGCAGTTGGGAAATTTCTCCACCTTGATAAATTAATTGACCGCTAGAAGGTGGAATGAAGGCAGTAATCAAATTAAACAGTGTTGTTTTGCCAGCACCATTAGGGCCAATAAGTCCAAAAATCTCATATTTATTTACACTAAAAGATACATTATTAACTGCTATTAGACCACCAAAGCGGCGAGTCAATGCTCGTGCTTCTAAGACAATACTGCTGTTATCTGCTGGAATCCTATATGACATTTTTGCATATTATTATGAATAGTTCACTTTGGGATTTTGCGTCTTTGAAAAATATCTGGAGTAATTAGCCCTTGAGGGAAAAAGATTGTACCTATTACTATTAGTAAGCCAAAAATAATTAATCTCCCATCGCGCAAAAATTGTGCTAACCAATTAGGTAAACCACCAGTATCAGCTAGGCTTCGCAGAATCTCTGGTAAGGCTGTAAATACTATACCTCCGACTACCGGCCCTAAAAAAGTTCTCGAACCACCAATCAAAACAAAAGTTAAATATATAATACTGGCATCAAAAGTACCTTGACGAGCATTCCAGGTATTAAGAAAGTGGGCGCTAATTGCACCTACAACCCCTGCAAGTATAGCCCCTAGTGTAAACGCCAAAACTTTGTAATAAGTGGGATCAATTCCCATTGCACCCGCAGCTAATTCATCTTCACGGATAGCTATAAAAGCCCTTCCTACTCGGATGCGTTCTAAACGGTAAAGTAACACCATACTAATTAATAGTAAGGGCAAAACAATCCATAAATATTCAATTTGTGTTTGGAAAGGTTGAGGAATGCCAAAAATCCCGACAGCACCCCCTGTAATATCCAGATTGAGAGAGATTACACGCAGAACTTCTACAAAAGCAATAGTAGCGATCGCTAAATAAATTCCTCGTAATCTCAACGCTGGAATTCCTACTACTACACCCAATAAACCAGAAATTACCCCAGCGATTAACATCTCCAATAACAACAATGGAATGGGATATAAACTACTATTAGATGTCAAAATTTTTGTGGAGAGAATTGCTGCAATATATCCACCTAAAGCGTAAAATCCCGGACTAGCTAAAGATAATTGCCCTGTCATCAGCGGTAAGTAAAGCGATAACCCTAGTAGCGCCCCCAATACCATAGAGACAATTAGAGAACCGTAAGTAGCAAAAAAATCAGCCATTTTAAAACATTTTGATTAAGTTTAATCAAACTATCGTTTTTATCAACTATTAAGCTGTTAATATTTGCTCTGCTGTCAACGCAAGCTTAGGAAAAGTTCGTGACACAATCCGTTCTGAACCTCTAAACTGTGTGCATTGGTATTTTCCCTCAGCATCTAATAGAAAAACAAACACAGCCGGAACTTTTGGATTTCCCAAATATTCTCTTAGACCAATTGCCAAATAATCTACAATCCAATATTCTGTAATACCTAAACGTTGATATTCATCCAATTTATCAGTGTAGTCATCTTCCCAGTTAGTTGATGTTACCTCTATAGCTAACTGGATCGATTCTTCAAGTGCAGAATAAGCAGAACGATTTGAGCGCCATACATCTTTATCTATAACACTTACATCAAGCTTGCGCCCTTGCTCTATTCCATTGGCAGTTATAGTTTTAAAGACTACTGTGTTTTTTACCACGTAATTCAGATTTAGACGTTTAATTTCATCCTTGAAAGAGTCACCCATAAAGTCAGCAACATCATCATGATTTCTGGTTGCACGCACTTCTACAATTTCTCCATCCACAAGTTCATATAAACCTTCCTCTAGACACTGTTCTAAAAACTGATCAAAAGTTAATTTTTGTTTGGTGTATGTTTTCATAATGCTAGATCTCTTTAAACTTTCTGAATAAACCGCCGTCCCAGTAAACCTTGGGGTCTAACTAATAGCATGATAAACAAAATTCCAAAGGCTACTGCGTCTTTATATCCAGAGTATTCGGCAGGTACAAACGCCTCCACTAATCCAATTAACAAACCTCCCAACACTGCACCAGGAATACTACCCAAACCACCTAAGACAATTACTGCTAAACCCCGCAACCCAAAAGCAATGCCGAAATATGGCCCAGCAATACTAACACTAGAGGCGACTAAAGTTCCTGCTAATCCTGCTAAAAAACTGCTGATGAAGAATGTTAAGATGATAAAGCGATCGCTATTAATTCCTAACAAACTAGCTGTAGTTGCATCTTCTGCGATCGCCTGCATTGCCTTACCATATTTAGTTTGATTAATAAAATAGGTAAGAATTGCCACAATCACAACTGATACAGTAAAAATTACCACCTGAACACTGCGAATAGGAATTGGGTTTTCTGAACTACCAAAGTTAATAGCAGGCGGCAAATTTCCATAAGTATTTGCGGGGTATGTGTAACTTTCTGCGCCTACTAAATACTGGATTAAATTCACAATTACCACTGCTACTCCCAAGCTGGAAACAACAGTTAGTAAAGGGTCAGATCCCCGACGGCGCAAAGGTTGAAAAGCAACACGTTCCATCACTACCCCTACCAATCCCGCCAAGATACTTCCTAAAATCAAGGATATAGCAAATGGTAATTTTATCGGCAGGGCTGCATTAGCTAACAAGCCGTTAAATCCAAAGTTACCACCCATGAGTGCAAAAGTGAAGTATGCACCCAAGGTAAAAATTGCACCATGAGCTAAATTAATGATGCCCAAAATGGAATAAACTAAGGTATATCCTAAAGCAAAAATTGCATAGACACTGCCGATGGATAACCCATTTAATAATTGCTGCAAAAACAGATTGATATTCATGTAGCAACTATTTTAGAAATGTGAATTTACCCTGGCTTCCGTCTTTTGCCATCTTGATTTGGGCTACATAGAAATCTTTTTGCACAATTTCACCTATGGGAGTAAAACCAATTTCACCCAATGGTGTATTGTATTGTCCGACAAGTATCTGTTTGTTTAATTCTGTCCGCAATTCTGGTAGTTGTAATTTGTTGACTTTGCTCTTTTTATCTAAAGCTTGAAGTGCTTCGACATAAACCTGTACCGCTGTAAAAGCTTGGGCGCTAAATTGGGGTGGCTCTTTTTTGTATTCATCAGTATAGGCTTTGCGAAATGCCGCGTTAATTTCACCTGGATGTTCTGGACTGTAGGCTTGAGCAATCAACACACCATCACAAAGCGCCTTACAAACTGGCAATATATTCGATGTATTTAGACCATTTCCACCAACAATTAAGCCTTTATAACCCAGTTCGCGCAATTGTCGGACTAAATTACCACCATCAGCAGCCAAACCAGAAATGATGATCAAATCTGGTTTGAGATTAATTGCATTGGTAGCTTGGCTTTGAAAATCTGTATCACTGGTTTGGAACTTTTGTACTGTTGCCAATTCCAGCCCTTGATCCTTAACTGTTTGCTGAAAAATTTCCGTTTCTGACTTGCTATATGAATCATTTTGAGCATAAAAAACTGCGACTTTTTTAAGTTGGGGATTCTGCTTAAGTGCAGCTTTCACCGAATTAGGCGCGACAATGGAAACTGGTGCAGAAACACGGGCAACGTAATCACCAATTTCGGGAATGTTTTTAGCAGTATTTGATGGTCCAATAATTGGTACTTTTGCACGTTCGGCAATCGGATCAGCACTAAAAGCTTGCTGTGACAAAGTTGGGCCCACAATCCCAATAACTTTATCTTTGTTAATTAAAGTTTGAAAAGCGTTAATTGTCCCTGCTTCATCACCGCTAGTATCTTGAAACACTAATTTAATTGGAGTGCCATTAACACCACCTTTACTATTGAAATATTTCTCGGCAAGTTTAGCTCCAGCAACTTGCTCTTGACCAAGTAATGCCACATTGCTAGTTTGGGCAACGGCAATACCGATGGGAATTGCACTCGACAATGTACCCGTTGTCGCTGCCGTACTGGTTGCAGTGTTATTTGGGGTACTATTTGGACTATTATTTGGAGAATTTGTCACAGTGTTAGTGCCACTACCACAGCCAGTTAGTAGCAAAGCGCAAGTTGATAATAATGCTGTTGTCTGAGCGATCACGTTGTTCATCGTTAAATAATCATGTAGTTATTAGATATTCGGCAAAAGTTAATAGTAAATTTTATAATCTGCAAACAAAATGACGCAGATTTACACTTTTGCACGAATTCTATTAAATCATTCTTATTTGACCATGCAAAGCCAAATTTTCAAAGTGTTTGTCAATACAAATTATAATTAGCCGTGATTTTACCATGCTAGGTAAAACAAATTTTTACCTAAATTTTACCTAAAATTTACTTTGGTAGAGTTTAATTCAACCAGTGTTCATGCAACGGCTGATAATAGCAGTTCTATCGGACAAAGGTTCTGAGCTTTAACTGGATATATGTAAAGGTTTGTAACTAATTTTCATAGCTCTAGAACTGAGACTGAATCTAAAATAGGTGCGTAGTTTCATCGTACAATATCAGTCAAGCTGAAAGGAAAATTTAGGAATTACAACTTTGCAGCTGTCCAAATCTTTGCAACAAAACACGGAGCAGTATTTAAGGAGAAAGACATTAGATTTTTTGAAAAGGAAGTTTACAATTTTAGCAGGCACAACATCGGTAATTTTATCTTGCTTTGCCAGCCTCCCTTTGCCCTTCTTCGGTAATTTGAGATTGATTAAGTATTAGTCAGGTAAAACTTATTAAGTCCTTTTTTCACTACCAGCTAATCCCTTAGGTTCGTAGTGACGGCAAACGTTACATGGTCCGTCAGGATTGACAGCACAGCGGATATAGCCAGATCGGGCATTAAATTTGCAGCTGATGTCGCCAATCAGATAACCCACCCCTTCTAAATAATAGCGATCGCCTTCAACCGGTCTAATATTGTGCCGTCCCTGCACCATTGGAAAATTCATGGCTGCTTGCCTCATCCGTAAACGCGATCGCACAAAGTTTTTGCGGATCATCCACAGGGAAAACAGGGACGGTAAAAAACCAACGGCAATCACTAAAAGTGTCTTTAACACCTTTTTTTACCTCTTCTGTGCGCTGATTGATTATTCCTGATGTTGCACCTGGTTTTACGGAAGTGCAAATCATTAGGGCAGCTTTGCCTATTTGCCACCAACTGTGGCTGCAATTAGCAATGGCAGTAGGTATATAGCAATTTTGAAAAAGAAGTTCCTTCTGCCACTTCAATCAGCATAACTGTTAAATCTCATGGGTCAGATACAGTTGAATGTTGATAATTATTAAGATTTGTTGACTAATACCTTTTTAAGGAAGCGTTTTGTGTCAGCCTCAGCCCCACTCTTGTTTTTTCTGTGTCGCTGCAATGCTAATCTTTTTTTGGTTTGCTGACGAAGTTGCCGTGCTAGTAGCGTTGCTTCTCTTTCTGCTCGGAATAAATCAACTCTTCGCGTCGTCAGAATAAATGATTCGTCTGGCTTTCGTTTCACCCAAGGGACGCTAATTGACTGCCAAATAAAAATATTTTTGCATTTTAGAACTGGGTAACGTTTTTGAGTATTAAGTGTGTTGGCGATCGCTTTCAACTCTAATATCGCTGCTTCTAACTCTCCCGCCATCTGATTGATGCGTTCGACTTGTGCTAGAAAACGCTCCCGTTCACTGATGATTTTTTCATTTTGGGGTTGCAATGGCACTATAGCAGTAGTTATAGATGTAGGTTGCAACAGCGAAACTTTGAGCAAAATGGGCTTTTTGTCTGTGTCTTCGATTTTTTTCATACTACCTCAAGCAAGGCTAGCTGACTTTTAAGGCATTTTAGCAGTATTTTAGTATATTTGTACTACGTAATTTATCTAAAAGTTATTTAAAGAAGCCAGTATTACAGCTAAACTTTTTTTTAAAGCCAGGATTTTATTGTTGTGAAACAGCAAGAGGTAGAACGGAGAGGGCAAAAGCTGATAAACTTCGTCATGGAAAAATCAATTTAATAATTACTAAATCGGTTTTATTGAAAACAGTAATCTTGACGGGTGTAATCCACTAAAGAGCATTTAATCTGCATATATAAGGGCTACTGCTGACTAAAATTTAATTATTATAGAAAAAGGAATTACAGCTTATTCAGCCATTATTTGCCAGGAAAATTTAACTATTTTAAGCAAAGACGACCTTTTTTCTCTCGCTATAATCTCGATTTTTTGTTTATCAATAAAGAAAATTCTGAATTTATTGGAATTAGTCTTGTATACCTTAAGAAATAAAGCTTAGTTATTCCATTAGAAAGAAGCCAGTACAGCTCTTACTATCTAAAGTAAACTTAGGGATATTGAAAGAAATCTCTGAACAAGTGTTTAGTTGGATTTGTGTCTGCTTCTGGTTAAAAAAGACACTATTCATCACAAAGTAAAATTCAAAAAGAATAATCTTTCTTTTTACCTAGAGCGTATTAGCATTTTTTCGGAAAAATAGCCAAGTCTAGCTAAAACACGAGTGATGAAACAAAGGATTCGCCACAATACCCTTGATTTTCATTTAGGAATATTACTATGACCACACAGGAACAATTAGACCAATGGCATGAACTAGCACAACAGTTGCGTATCGACAGTATTCGCGCTACAACCGTTGCTGGTTCAGGTCATCCTACCTCGTCCATGTCAGCTGCTGATCTGATGGCGGTTTTACTCTCCAAATATCTCCGCTACGACTTTGATAATCCACATAATCCTAATAGCGATCACTTCCTTCTCTCTAAAGGACACGCTGCACCTCTACTTTATGCCATGTATAAAGCAGCGGGGGCAATTACTGATGAGGAGTTATTATCGCTACGGCAATTTGGCAGCCGTCTACAAGGACATCCCACGCCAGTTTTACCTTGGGTTGATGTGGCGACTGGCTCATTGGGACAAGGATTACCAATTGGTGTGGGGGTGGCTTTAGCAGGTAAATATCTAGATCAACTTCCATACCATGTCTGGGTATTGCTGGGTGATAGCGAAACAGCTGAGGGATCTGTATGGGAGGCTTTTGATCATGCCTCACACTCCAAACTAGACAATCTGATCGCCATTATCGATGTCAATCGACTAGGGCAACGCGGTGAGACTGAACTGGGTTGGAACACACAAGCCTATGCTGCGCGTGCTAGAGGCTTTGGCTGGCACGCAATTGAAATTGATGGTCACGACTTGACAGAGATTGACCAAGCCTTTACCACTGCTTTGAGCATCAACGATCGCCCCACGGTAATTATCGCCCGCACAAAGAAAGGCAAAGGTGTGGCTTCTGTAGAAGATATCGGTGGTTGGCATGGCAAAGCATTCAAACCTGACCAAGAGAAAGAGGCGATCGCAGAGTTAGGTGGTGAACGCCACATGATAATTCAAGTCAACAAACCCGAAGCACAAAGCCAACCTGCTACAACAGGCAATGCTCAACCCCTGCAACTTCCCACTTATGAAAAAGGTGCAAAGGTCGCAACACGTAAAGCATATGGTGACGCTTTAGTGGCATTGGGAGCCGCTCAACCAGATGTAGTTGTCCTTGATGGCGAGGTGAGTAATTCCACTTACGCCGAAGATTTTGCCAAAGCCTATCCTGAGCGCTACTTTGAGATGTACATTGCTGAACAACAACTGATCGCAGCAGCAGTGGGTTTGCAGGTGCGAAAATACAAACCCTTTGCTTCCAGCTTCGCAGCCTTCTTGAGTAGAGGTTACGATTTTATCCGGATGGCGGCTATCTCTCGTGCCAACATTAAATTAGTGGGTTCCCATGCTGGGATATCCATTGGTCAGGATGGCCCTTCACAGATGGCACTGGAGGACTTAGCAGCCTTCCGAGCGGTGTGGAGTAGTACTGTACTTTATCCCAGTGATGGCAATCAGACGGCTAAATTAGTGGGGCAAATGAGCGATCGCAATGGCATTGTCTACCTCCGTACCACCAGGGAAAGCACACCTGTTATCTATGGCTCTGATGAAGAATTCCCTATTGGTGGTAGCAAAGTAATCCGTAGCTCTGAGCGAGATCAAGCCACAGTGATTGCGGCTGGTATTACTTTACACGAAGCACTTAAGGCTAGCGATCGTTTACAAAACGAAGGGATCACGGTGCGGATCATAGATGCCTACTCCGTCAAACCCATTGATGTAGAAACACTTCATCAAGCTGCACGCGATACCAAGGGGAATTTAGTCGTGGTTGAAGACCACTGGATGGAAGGCGGACTAGGTGCGGCTGTGCTTGATGCCTTTGCTGGTACTAGTAGTATTCCTACTTACAATGGGCCTCAACTACGGCTAATTAAGTTGGCAGTGCTTGATATGCCAAGTTCCGGTACACCAGAAGAACTGCTCCATGCTGCCAAAATTGACGCCGATGCCATTGTTGAAGCGGTGAAATCGCAAGTCAGACAGCCAGTAGGGGTATAATACAATACGGTTAATTGAAGGATAATTGTAGGTTAGGTTGAACTAAGTGAAACCCAACAAATGCCCAAAAATGTTGGATTTCGTTCCTCAACCCAACCTACGCAATATATTTTTTGATTGATCTTGAGGCGAAATGGTAATGAAGCGGAAGATTTAAAAAATATTGGTAATCACAAGGTTTTTAAGGGAAGAACGTCTTAAGCCCCCTTTTAAAAGATTGACTTAAATCCACTGGTAGGATTAAATTTATCTGAATAACTGATTAATTTTATTTTGCAGTTTTTCGCGTAATTGTTGTGCCTGTCGATAAGCTACTGTTCGCTCTTTGTTTGAATAGTTGTACAATTCTGCTGGTTCCAAAGGCTGAATAAAGTAACGCAGACGAGTTCTCATTGCCCAAATTCCCATTGAAGGAAACAGAAGTAAGACAAACATCAAAGGCGAGAGAGGCAAGAATGGTAATTTGACTAGTCGTTGCAATTTCTCTAAATTAACAGCCCAAGGATGTAAAGATTCACTGCCGATGCAAACTACTGGGAGAATGGGAATCTGATAGCGATCGCTCAACTTAATAAAACTCACATCAAACTTTTCTAATTGATAGCGTCTTTTCCAACCTTTCAGAGGACCGCGAATACCTTCAGGTGCATATAAGAGAATTTTATCTTGGGCCATCGCTGCCTCAAAATAATCTAATTCGGCTCGCACACCACCCAAAACCTGTGACCATTTAGGTGGTAAGTACCAAATCACCCAAGGATGCTCAAATAATATTGGACTTGCTACGGGTTGTACCACCCATCCTCTAGCTTCACTTAATAAATAACCCAAAGTCAAAAAATCCCAAGGAAAACTCATCCCTGCGTGATTCATTGCCACAATCAATGGCCCTGTTTGCGGCAAGTTTTCGACTTGTTGCAATTCTCCCCGAAAATAGTATTTAACGATGGGGCTGAGAACTTCTTCACCAAAAGCTTGTTGATATTTGGGATCAAATTCACCAACTTCTTTTTGAGGTGAACGAAAACCAAGACGCAACCAACGACTTAGCAACGCTAGATAAAATCCGCCAGGAATTAAAAATAATCCATATTCCAGCCAATTCCAACCGGCTGAATCGGTGTGATAGTGTTGCCAATGGCGGTTGAATAAAATTAGCCAGCCTGGAGGATACCAAAGACAAAACCAATCAAACCAGCTAAATATATAGCCTTCACCTGGTGTATTTTCCAGTTGACTGTTGAGGAGGTTTTCGGAGTGTTGATTAATCAAAACAGTTAAAGTTCAGGCAAAAATTTTATTAAATGTACATTATAGCTTTATAATTTTGCCATTGGCAATCTTACTATATTTAAAATTAATTAGAGGTTTGGAAATATATTTCAGATTTGGTTACTAAAATTAACGATAATTTGGAAAAGTTTATATATGCAAACTATTAGAGAAAACTTATGTATCAAGGCTATCTATAGCAATCCTAAATAAAACGCGCAAAAACAAGATCCCCGACTTCGTAAAAGTTGTCGTGGATCTGCGGATTACAATTATCACAAATCAAATAGGATTGCTATATACCATTTTTAAATGATTCATAAACTTCTTTCCTTCTTCTTTTGGCGCTCTTGGAGACGCTGCGCGTACTCATAAGGGGATCTTGCTACAGGTAGTTTCTCGAAAAGTTGGCGGTTCGATAATTTTTACAACTAAAATAGGATTGCTATATATAAAATATTAAGTAGGGTACGAACCGTAACAATGTAATCCACTACCTATAATTTTTTGGCACTGTGTAATGTTTGAAACTCATCAAATCACTGAAAATAATACTATTTTATCTTCATACACCTGACAAAATTTAATGTTTATATAGATACTTTCTCCAGTTAACAGTAACCAATGAAGACTGAGAAATGATATCAGTATTTCGCCAAAAGATGAAATTGATAACGACTCATGACTGTTCAAATTCTTCCTCAAGTTCAAGACAAATGGCGAGACAACTGTCTTAATCTTCTTATTATGGAATTAGGAAAGCTATTAAAAATTTCAGATTTCATCCGTGAACTTCGGCAGCAACTCAATCTCTCCCAGGAAAAGTTTGCAGCTAAGTTGGGAGTTTCCCTGCGAACAGTCAATCGCTGGGAGAACGGATCTACAGTGCCTTCACAAATGGCACTAAAACTAATCGAAGAAATGTTACAGAAGATGGGCGAATCAGGCAAAAGATTACTGAACGAGTATCTCCTAATAGCACAGCGAGAGGACTCCTAAGATGATAGTGAAAGTACCAGAAAAGATTTTGATGATGCGCTCTTGGTTACTAAACTATAGTGTGATGATTCTGGCAGTCATAGCGGCGCTGCTGCTGACGCGACTGTTGGTGCCAGTCTTCGATCCGAGCGTATTTACATTATTTTATGCTGCTGTGGCAATCAGTGCCTGGTATGGCGGCATGGGACTTGGAGTAGTGGCGATCGCTGTATCTATTACAACTGTTGTTTATTTTTTGATCGAGCCAGTCTACTCCTTCGATTTCTTCAGCCTGAACGTCTTGGTACGATTAATCACATTCTCACTAGTATCCTTCTTAATTACTGCCCTCTCTTCAGAGTTACGAACTGCTAGACTTTCGGCAGAGACAAGTTTGAAATTGTTGCAAAATAGCGAAATGCGGTTTAGCCGACTAGCAGAATCCAACATCATTGGAGTCATCCTAACTGAGATAAAAAATGGCTCGATCATCGAAGCCAATGATGCTTTTCTGAAGATGGTAGGCTATACGCGAGAAGATTTGTCCGCTAACCAAATGAAATGGCGCGAGATCACCCCACCTGAGTATCTTCAATTGAGTGAGCGTACAGTAGAAGAACTTAGAACCACCGGAGTATGTAAGCCCTTTGAAAAGGAATACATCCGCAAAGATGGCGATCGCATTCCCGTTTTACTCGGTTCTGTACTTGTGGGAGATACTCAAGAAACAGTGATTGGCTTCGTTGTTGATTTGAGCGAACGCAAACAAGCAGAAGCGGCATTACAGCAAGCCAATCATCGGAATACACGCACTCTGGAAAACATGAGTGATGCATTTATTACTTTAGACCGGGACTGGCGAATCATCTACCAAAATGCCGAAGCAGAGCGAATTAACGGCAAACTCAGGACAGAGGTTATCGGTAAGTCGCACTGGGAGGAGTGGCCTGCATCAGTAGGCACTAATGTAGAACGTCAGTACCGATGGGCGATGGCAGAACAGATTCCCGTCCACTTCGAGCATCACTACTACTACCACTACCCGTCCAAGTATGACGTGTGGCTGGAGATTCACGTCTATCCTTGTGAGGATGGTCTTAACATTTTCTTCCGTGACATTAGCGATCGCAAGCAAGCACAGAAGGCAGTCCAAGCAAGTGATGAACGCCTCAAGAGTTTTGTCAAAGCGAATATAGTTGGCATTCTCTTTGGTGATGTGAATGGTGGCATCACTGAAGCCAATGACGAGTTCTTGCGAATTGTGGGCTATACCCAGGAAGATATCCAGGCTGGCAGACTATGCTGGACTGATATCACTCCCCCTGAGTACCAATATTTAGATGAACTGGCTATTGCCGAAGCAACAGCGAAGGGAACCTGTACTCCCTATGAGAAGGAATGCATTCGCAAGGATGGTTCGAGTGTCCCAGTTGTAGTTGGCTACTCCCTTTTAGGAAAATCTCGGCACAAATCAGTTGCATTCATTCTCGATATTAGTGATCTCAAACAAGTTAAAAAAGCGCTGAGTCAGAGTCAAGAGCAATTTCAAGCTTTTATGGACAATATTCCAGCCGCCGCATGGATAACGAATGCAGATGGGCGTGTACTTTACCTCAGTCCAACTTATCTGAGCACATTCGATTTAGCAACAAATAAGGCGATTAATAAAAATGTTTTTGACCTATACCCAGCCCAAATCGCTCAACCCCTGCTCGATAACATTAGAATGGTTGCCCAGACGAATCAGGTTGTTGAAACGATCGAGTCTGCCCCACGCACAGATGGCACCCTCGGCGAATTTTTAGTATATAAATTTCCCATTGCAGATGCATCTGGGCAACGCTTGGTAGGAGGGGTTGCAGTTGATATCACCGAACGTGAACGCGCCCTTCGTGAACGCCAGCTTGCTGAACTTGCCTTGCAAGAGCGCAGTGAACGACTGAAACTGCTTTCTGAAACAACCAGCGATTTGCTTTCAACTGAGCGCCCCTTGGATCTAATGAACAGCTTGTTCAGCAAACTCTCGGCGCAGATGGATTTGCATTTTTACTTCCACTATCTAATCGATACACATGAAAATAAGCAGAAATTTCGGTTAGTAGCTTGTAACGGCATTACTGATGAAGTATTTAAAACGATTGAATACCTGGAATTTAATCAAGGGATGTGCGGACTAGTGGCGCAAGAACGCCATCAAATTGTCGTCAATGATGTGCTGCACTCTAGCCATCCAAATGCCCAAATCCTTCATCCTTTTGGAATCACAGCCTATGCCGGTCAACCGTTAATTGCTCAGGGAAAGCTGCTTGGTGTCCTCTCCTTTGCCAGCCGCACCCGTACCCACTTCACTTCTGGGGAAATTGCCCTATTACAAGCAACCTCCGATCAGGTGGCGGTTGCTCTGGAACGCGCTCAGTTGATGGCTTCGTTACAGCAGCAAAAAGAGCAGTTAGTCCAAGCTAACCGGATAAAAGATGAATTTTTGGCGGTTCTTTCCCACGAACTTCGCACGCCGCTAAACCCGATTTTGGGATGGTCGAAGTTACTGCAAACTAAAAAGTATGATCAAGCAACCACCACTCGCGCCCTGGAAACAATTGAGCGCAATGCCAAGCTTCAAACTCAACTAATTGAAGATTTGCTGGATGTCTCTCGAATTTTGCAAGGTAAACTCAGCTTGAATATTGCTCCTGTGAATCTGGAAAGTGCGATCGCCGCAGCAATAGAAACTGTACGTTTAGCGGCTGAAGCCAAATCGATTCAGATTAACGCTGTCCTTGAACCAGACATCGGTCAAGTAACTGGTGATTCCGGTCGCTTGCAGCAAGTTATCTGGAATCTACTTTCCAATGCTATTAAGTTTACACCCCAAGGTGGACAGGTAGAAATCAGTTTACAGTCACTTGGTTCTCAGGCTCAACTTCGAGTTAGTGATACAGGTAAGGGAATTAGCCCAGATTTTTTACCTTATGTATTTGACTACTTCCGACAAGCTGATGGTGCAACTACCAGGAAATTCGGGGGACTGGGATTAGGATTAGCTATTGTTCGTCACATTGTAGAGCTACATGGCGGCACAGTTCAGGCAGAAAGCTTGGGTGAAGAACAGGGAGCAACCTTTACAGTCATGCTACCACTGCTCAAGATTTATCTAAATAGCCACGAGAGTGAGCAACAACCTGATGATTCGCCTGATCTAAATGGGGTAAAAGTTCTGCTTGTGGATGATGAGCGTGATACGCGAGAGTTAATTGCTTTCATTTTGGAGCAATCAGGCGCGGTAGTAATGCAGGCCGCATCGGCTGTGGAAGCATTACGAGTCATGCCTCAGTTCCAGCCAAATCTGCTATTAAGCGACATTGGAATGCCGGAAGTAGACGGCTATATGCTGATGCGTCAAATCAGAGCCATGTTACCAGAGATGGGAGGGACAATTCCAGCGATCGCTCTCACAGCTTACGCAGCTGAGGTTGATTATCAACAAGCAATTGCCGCCGGATTTGAGCAGCATATCACCAAACCAGTAGAGCCAGCTAAATTAATTCGAGCGATCGCAAACCTGATTTATAGTTGTAGCAATCTGCGTTAGATCCGTAACTTCTTTGAGAAGTCATTAAAATAAAGGTGCCAATTCCTTCCACTAAAGCCTCTCGCCAGCAATATGCCAGCAGCAAAATCTGTAAACTTGACTTTATGCTTCTTCCAGGCAGCTCAACACCTTTTAAGTCAAACTGCTGTAACTTAGGAACGTGGATTAAATAAAATGCAAAAGTTCATCCTCTATCTTGCTTCCCTCTCCTTTATAAGGAGAGGGATTGAGGGTGAGGTAAGTCGGGGACATAAATTGTATGTTATTTAATTCTTATTCCTTAATGCATTAGATCGCAAACAAGATAGTTTTTACCGTCCTGTTTCACCTATCTGATCTGCATCGTCTGCTACTCCATTGCGAAAGCGTACTTCTAACCCGTGTTCTGGGTCCCAGTCACACTCAGCTAGCAACTCAAAGGTAGGAATATGCCGGTCATACTCAACGTGGGGCGGCACATAGATATATGAGAAAGTGACCTCATCCCAGACCTGAATGGGATTAGCCAGCAGCGGCATTGACTCATCTCCAATCATCTCACGATATACATCATAATTTTGCAGCACCAGAGGAGCAGTGATGCGTAACACATCGGGTGGCAAGGCTAGAGCTTGCCGAATAGCTTCACGCTGAGGCGATGAAAGTTCCCCAATCTGCCCCTGTTCAAAATCTACACAAATCGGTACACGGCGATCGCCCAAAACAGCACATTGTGCTAAAGTCCAGTGGTTATCTTCCATTCTCATCTCTCCAAACTCAGCATCGTAGTAACTCGTTGGGGGTTTCATCATTTTCAGGTACTGCCTTTATTCATCAAAATTATGAAAAAATTTTGATTCGTAGATCGCATAATATTCAAATGCTAAGAAACTTTGCTTCAAGATAGGAGAAGCTAGTTCTTCTACAGATATTTCTTTTAAAGCAGCAGCTTTAATTAGAGATTATTGAGTTTCTTGACTGATGTAAATATTAGTACCAATCATTTTTAACTCTATCTACTTTTTTAGATGATATCAAACATCATCAACCAAAATTTTAGTCATGTAATGTTGGGTTTACTTTCTCGAATCAACTAACGAGATTGGCGATCGCCTCTGAAGCAGAGACTACGTTTTCAGGCTGATAGCGGATGCCAGCTTGCTTAAAGCGATGTAAAGCTTCACCCAAGCGATCGCAATCTGCAATTAAACTAATCCGTACATACCCTTCACCTGCAACCCCAAAGGCATTACCTGGGGTAAGAACAACACCAGTTTGCTGCAACACGTTCAGGGCAAAATCTGTGGAACCAACGCCAACGGGACACTTCATCCAAAGATACATCGTCGCCTTAGTTTTGGGAATATCCCAACCCAACTCTCCTAATCCTTGAATCAGGAAATCGCGACGGGTACGGTAGCGTTGTTGTACCTCGTGCAAATACACATCTGGCAGTTGTAAAGCTGTTTCGGCTGCTGTTTGTAATGCTGCAAAAATCCCGTAATCCAAATTAGTTTTCAGCGTCCGTAAACCTTGAATTACATGGCGATTACCCACCACAAATCCAACGCGCCAACCAGCCATATTGTAAGTTTTAGATAAGGTGTGAAATTCCACACCAATATCTTTTGCACCGGGAATTTCTAGCAAGCTAGTAGGTTGATAACCATCAAAAGCTAACTCGGCATAACACAAGTCATGCACCAGCAGAATTTCATATTTGCGGGCGAAAGCGACGATTTCTTCAAAAAATTCGCGGGGGGCTGTGGCAGCAGTAGGATTGCTGGGATAGTTGAAATAGAGAATTTTGGCTTGTTTAGCAACCTCGTCAGGAATCGCAGCTAAATCGATTAACCAGTCATTCTCTGGTTTGAGAATCAAACTGTGGATTTTCCCCCCTGCGATCGCCGGGCCCCGAAAATGGGCGGGATAAGCTGGGGAAGGAACTAAAACTAAATCGCCAGGATTAACGTAGGCGATCGCTAGATGGGTTAATCCTTCTTTAGAACCAAGTAGTGGTAAAGCTTCACTATCGGGATCGAGAACCACACCATAACGGCGATGATACCAGTTGGTGATCGCCCGGCGGAAACTAGCAGTCCCCTCAAAAGGAGGATAACCGTGATTGGCGGGATCTTTTAAAGCGGCGATCGCTGCTTCTACAACTGGTGCTGGCGTTGCACCATCGGGGTTTCCCATACCCAAATCAATTAAATCCAGCCCTTGTTCGCGTGCTTTAGCTTTTAGTTCATCTAAACGGGCAAATACATAAGGTGGCAGTTTTTGTATGCGTTCTGCTGGGACAATCCAATTTAAACTCATTCTTCAACCTCGTCACTGATTCCCTTGGGCGAAACTCGATTCATGTCTCTACTATCTATAGGTGCAGTGGTGGAAACCATTGCTGCCATCAACTGTTCTAGCGCGACTTTAAACGGTAGTCGATGGATGTCAGAATTAGGAACCAGAGCAATTTCAGCGGCTGTTTGCAACTCGCCTAATGTAATATTGCCCAATCCCAAATCGCTTAATTTTTGGGGTAGTCCAATTTCTGCATAGAACTTTAACAACTGTTGTCGTGCCGAAGCTGCTAGTTGATTGCCTTGTAGCATTTCTTCTAAACGCAGTTGCACCAAAATCCCAAAAGCAACTTTTTCGCCATGAATACTGCCATGTCCTGAAATATGAGTTAAACCATTATGCACGGCATGGGCAGCAACTGTGCGACACTGCGCCCCTCCAAGTCCCCCAACTACCCCGGCGAGTAAAACAGTGGCGTCTACAACTTCTCGCCAAACCTCACTACCTGGTTCTTTAATGGCGGCGGCTGACTTTTGCAAGAGAATATCTCGCAAAACTCGTGCTTGTTGCACCGCAGCAATAATTAAAGTGTCTTGCAAATGCCCACTGCTAACTGAGGCTTCATACCACTTAGCGATCGCATCACCAATTCCAGCTACTAAAGTCCGTTGTGGTGCAGTATTAATCAAGTCATAATCAAGTATCAGTAAATCGGGACAACGAGACAGCCCCACATCGTAGAGAAACGCCCCGTCTTTTGAATAAACATTTGACAAGGCACTCCAAGCTGCACAGGTAGCCGCTGATGTCGGAATTGTCACCACTGGCAACTGTAACTGCTGCGCGACTAATTTAGCTGTATCTAGGGCTTTACCGCCACCAACACCGATAATTACATCAGCTTTATGTTCTTTTGCCGTTTTCTGTAAAGATTTCAGGCTAGCTTCGCAGCAATCTGCACCATAAGAAGCTTGAGCAGTATGTAACTGTTGCGTTTCTAAAACTGGTTGCAAATTCTTTCGGCTAATGGCGAGAGTAGACTCACCTGCCACAATTAAGGGACGATTTCCCAAACAGGCGATCTCTGCTGCTGCTGCTTGCAACACCCCAGAACCACGGATTACTTTTGCTGGGGCAACTGTGAGCGTAAATAATGAACTAGAGGTTTGAGTAGACAAAGAACCTTGAGTAGAAAGTTGATTAGACATATAATCTAGTTTGCCAAAACCTTGATATTTCTTAATCTAATAGACTTACAGTCAAGTATGCTTGTTGCCACGCTGCTTTCAGAATGGCTACAAACAAAGCATCTGACTAAACTCAGTTTTAACCGATGTAATGAAAAATACAAAGTCTATCGTTAATTGGTTAAGCAATTTAACGACGTTGCTTGAATCTGTGATGTCCATTAGCCTAAAATTCCGAACTATCAAAGTTTTGAATAACCGTATAATTAATTAACATTACCACTCTCAGATTCTCAGGAAAAGTTATTGAGAACTGAATAATCTGTCGATGGTCATTCCAGCTATGGATAGGTGCGTGGCATACATCTATCTGTACGGCCCCACAGCCGATTCATTTGCCGCAAAGACTGTGAAAATCCCAACAATGGTAATGAGGATAATAACTGACAAATCACAACTCTCAGTACCCATTACTTACACGTTGATTGACCTTTTCTTACAGTGGAATCACGGAAGTGTGAATATCTTAATCTAAAAATAACTATTAATGTATCAGTAAATACAAAATAAATTTTGTTATTCTGATAATAGGTAAATTATCTTGTCCTCTAGGAGGATCAGGGCTGAAGAAAAAATTGTACAATTTCCCCCTGCCCCTGCTCCTCTTAAGCAGTAGGTTTTGGCAATTGGGCGAATTTGTCTGTGTAAATTTCGACTGTGACTGGGGAATTTTGATGCGAAACGAGCGATCGCTTCACCTCACCCAAGTAAACTGGTACAGAAGCCCCTTGTTCTGGGTGGATAATGGTACGGGCGCGAACTGTCAACTTGTCGTCTTCGCGTGTACCTGAGCGGCCATAAGAGAAGAGATTACTAGCTGCTTGACGTAAAGTTGCTTCTAATTGTGTGGGTGTAATTTGGGGTGATGTGGCAATCACCGCTTGTGTTGACCCATTGTCATAAACTAAAGTGTACCGGACTGCTCCGGGAATCACAGTCCGACTCAAGGGGACTATTGAGAGTGCAAATAAACCAGCTGTCAGCACCAGCATAAAGCCAGTCGTACCCACCAGGCGAAAGCGGATGCCCCATTTGAGAATAAAAGCCAAAACTGTTAAGGCAGCAAATATTAAGGTAGCTATGCCTGACCATTGGGTGTACTGAAGAAAGTTAGCTGTTGTGAGCATAAGGTTGGTTATTGGAGGCGTCTTTTTTTTGTTACCGACACACCCATTTTACCGAGAGCTTACACCAAAAAGGTTATTGCAATCCGGTTCAGTTAGAGAAAGTTAAGTAAGTAGGCGTGAATAATTAAAGGTTTATAGTAAGCGGCTTTAGCTTTTATAATAGGGCTGGAGCCGCTTACTATCACCCAATTTAATTAATTTTAGATTGCGTAATATTGTTTGATTTATTCTTGCGCGCTTACTTATTTGTTTCAGTGGTTGTTGGTCATTTGTTGTTCTCCGTCTGCCTCACTTCTCCAACCTTGGCAATCTTCAGAACAGTATTGGTTCACCAGAGACGATAGGGGAATTTTTAGATGTCTGCAACTTAGTTTGAACACTATCAATGATTGCCAGCCAATCAGCATCTCTGTTCCATTCAGAGCGAATCCTGGTTTTAATTTCAGTTCAGATATATACCCAGTTAGCCCTGTTTTGTGGACAGGAATAGTTTGATCATTATTGATATTGATATCGTAGTTATACCACAAGTAAGATTCCCCATTTAATTCCCCGCTACATGTAAATAAATAGGTTATGACGAGTTACAAAGACCTAGTTTAATTTCAGTAATCATGTTTTATTTTCCTTGATTAAAGATAAAATTTTTCAGATATTGCGTTAAATTAAATATTTTTTAAATAATAAAATAGTAAATATACAAAAGGGCATCTACAAGAGATGCCCGTCATGCAGGAAAACCGCAAAGGATTGTCCCTACACCTTCCCAACAATCAGCAACAGCGACTAATACCTAATTAGTCACTCTCACAGTCACAGACGTGAATATAGTAATCTTATTAATTTAAAACTCTAAACGTCCCCAGTGCATACACGGAAATTGATGGCAATTTTAAGTTACTGAGCACTATTTCATAACTGACTAATTTGAATGAGATGCAAACCTATCTTCTTTGTTATAACGATGTATTACTCCACAAATGGCAGCCAAAATTAACCATGAAAGCGCATTCAAACGAATATCGAAGAGGGTTACATCTACTGTATTAAATAAAACCCACGCAACAAAAGCCAGAAGATAACTGAAAAATATCAGTCTGTCTTCTGTATTTATATATTTTAACTTTCGCAATAATTGAACGCCTGTAATCAAAATCCAAGCGAGTAAGCTACAAAATAAAAAAGTACTGGGAAAACCAGTTTCAGCAGATAACATCAAAAAAAAGTTATGGGGATGACCCAAGGGAATCTGCATCTCGGCTTTGTAGAGTCTACTAAAACTCCGTAACCCCCAGCCAGTCCAAGGATGTTCCTGAGCTAAAGACCAGGCAAACTCCCACTGAGTTTTTCGCATTAAAGCGACTGGCCTATCTGGATACATATCGTCATTTAACCTTGCCCAAAAGAAAGCAGGAACGTACTGACGAAAAAATTGAGCGATTGGTGAGGGAGCAAAAGCTGCTAAAACCACACTAGAGACGATCGCAGCAACGGTACCTACAAGAATGCGCCAACCTTGGTAAAGTGCATAAGCTAAACAGGCGAAAATAGCGATCGTCCACCCATTGCGCGAACTGGTAAAAACCAAAGCAATAAAATTTGTAATCGTTGCCACGGTTAAAAAGAGAAAGGGGACTGGGGACTGGGAACTGAAGACTGAATTCTTCCCAATACCCAATCTTCGATACCTAATCCCCAATCGCCATTGTTCGAGCCACAACCCTAAGCCCAAGATGAAAACTATCGCTAGATAAGCAGCGAAGGTGTTAGCGTGCAAGAAGAGTGAGGCTATGCGACCTGGTGGATTTCCTCCTGGTCTGATCGTCCAAGCTAAGACAATCCACAAAATCTCGAACTTCAAACTCCAGCCTAAAAATAACTGTCCCAAACCGATAATTACCACTGGCATGGAACCGATCACCAAAATCCAAGCCATTTGCCGCAATTGGGCAAATGTTTGAATCAGAGTGCTATGGGCAGCGAAAACTAAAAAGAATGGTAATAAATTAAATAAGCCGAGGAAAGCTGCGGTCTTGTCATCGGCAAACCCAGCACTTATGACCAGCAACAGACTCAAAAGGGCAAATCCCCGGTTGAGGGGGCGGCGACTAATTTTCTGGTATTGTTTCAGTAAAGTTATTAATGATACAACAACTATAGTCACAGCCCCCAATAAAGGACTCAATGGAAAGATTAACAGTGCCCATAGAGAATAGTTCCAGCAAGATTGCCAACGAGACTTGAAATAGTAAAAAGCTTTGTTCAAGCTGGCTCCCAATATTCCTCACGAGTAAGGCGAATTTGAGCTAAGGCAAAGATGGTAGGGATGATCCGACCATAGTTAGTGGCGATCGCTCTCCACCCTAAATCCGCAAAAAACCAAGCCCACATCATTGGCCCAATCACAGCAAACATACTACGGGTTGCCCCATAACGAGCTGCACTCACAGTCATACCCCGTCGAGCCATTTGCATAGTTACATAGCTTTGGAATTGGGTTGTAGCTGCTTCTGAACCTGTAATTACCGCTTGTTTGGCTACTTCATAGGTAGCAAAGTGGATGGCAAATTGCCGGGCAATTTGCTTAAGTACAAGTGGCTGGAGCATGGAAGTAACCGCTAATGCACTACCGCCTTTGAAAAGTAACCCCAAGGGGTCACGTTGCAATAAAAGTGGTAGCGGTTGTTTTAATTCTGATTTGAACAACTGATGCTGCACCCGTACAGTCAATTTTTGCTTTTCCTGTTCAGGTAATTTTTTCCACACCTGTCCTAGCAGATGCAAAAATACTTCTGCTTCTAAATCAATAGTTGCCAGCTGATTAGAATAGGAAATTTTTAAATACTTACATACTTGAACTAACGCTTGCCGGTAAGTTACCTGCCCTGTGCGTCCTCGTAATACTGTCATCCCATCTGCCGCCAAAAAGCGAAAGCGACCCTCTAGTGCGTCTAACCAAGCTTTACGGTCTTGGCTTTGTACTTCGATGGGTTCGGGTGTGTGTACATAGTCTAGGGGATTGAACTTACGACTAAATAGAATTGCCGTTAAGTCTTGCAATTCTTCTTCGGTCGCTAACTCTAGCGCCGCCCTCATTTCATCCAATTTCCCTTCCTCCCTTCCGTGCAGCTTTCTGTACCTTATTCTACTATTAGCTTTCAGCAGTCATTAGTAGTAATTTTGTCCTTTGATAATAACCAATAACTAATGACCAATGACTAATAACCAATTATCAAGGACTATTGACTCATGACTGATATTGCAGTGATTGGTGCCGGAATAGCTGGTTTAGTTTGCGCCCAGCAGTTAAGTCAAGCTGGATATTCGGTGCTAGTGGTGGAAAAGTCCCGTGGCTTGGGAGGAAGACTGGCTACACGCCGCTTGCATGGAACTTGGGCGGATCATGGGGCTTGTTACCTGAAGCCAAAAACCGCAGTCCGCATTATATTGCACCTGAGGGAATGAGTGCGATCGCTAAATCTCTCGCCCCAGGTTTAGAAATATTACTGAATCAGCGTGTCATTGCTATTACTGCTTTCTGGATTAGCTGCGGCTGATGAAATTAATCATCAATTGCATCATCTACTTTTAGATAATGTGAACTTTTTAAACGTTTTTACCTGATTCTTTCATCTGTCGCTAGACTGATTTTGCACTTTAGTAAGTTGTTATTTTTATGACTTATTAAACGAACGTGCAACAAATAAGTTTTTTAGATGAAACAGTAAATTTTACAGCACACCTGAAAAAGTGATGTAAATTACCAAAAAGCTTAACTTCATTAAAAAGTTGTTCCTAATTCAAGTTTTTTTATTACGTTCAAAGGACATTCCCAGGATATGAGAAAAATAACTGCTCTAATGCTAAGTATTTCCGTGACTGTCGGCGTCGGAGCGTTAACGCCCAAAGTCACTAATGCCCAATTATTTTACCCACCAGCAAGTGATCGCCATTCATTAATGGTAATCGGTCAAGGGATGGTCAGAGTGCCAGCAGATACAGCAGATATTGAATTGATATTCAGTAGCGGAAGTAGCAATAATAACTTAGAAACGCAACCGTCATCTTTAGGGTCAGTCCGCCGCATATCCTCACCAATTCTACTCTTAAATTACAAAACAGTAGCAGAATCTTTACCAAGCAAAAAATCACTAACTAAAGCAACTCTCCAGCCTATAGTTAATAGCTTAGTTGCCAAAGGGATTAGTGCTGATAAAATTCAAGTGCAACTTAACACTAATTCCAGTGAAAATAACGGCAAGATATTAGTTAAACTGGAAAAACCAACACGCGATCGCGTCCAGGAAATTGTTGCTACAGCGAACAAGTCCACGAGCGAAATTGAAAATCTTTCTGTCAAGAGTGTGGGCGTTGAGTACACAGTCAATGACTGTCAAGCTTTGCAGAGTTCAGTTTACCAATCAGCTATGAAAGACGCTCAAAGTCGTGCTCAGGCTTTAGCAAGTGCTATAAGTGTTAAACTTGGGACTCCTTCTGTAGCAGAGCCATTTTACACATTATTTTATCCCTCATGTAGTTCCAAAACTGGAGTTACTTTACCGTCTTTTGCAGGTTTTTTATTATCACCGACTTATAATCCAGATGCAGCCGCAGAAGTAGAGATGAAAAAGGATATTTTTGTGACATATATAATCAAATAAACATTTATATTTGGTGCATAGACGCGCAGCGCCTTGTCGTCAGACATCGCACTTTGCTTTAGTCAAGATAGGAGTGCGATCGCTTAACTACTTTACCTTGTATATAAATAGGACTTACGCACACTCTACGATTCTTGGCGTTCTTGGCGTCTTGGCGGTTCGATAAATTAAGCTTTTTGGCAATTTTTGCGTAAGTCCTAATAAATACTTACTCTCATGAGTCAGTTAAGAAAATATCAATAAGTTAACTGTATAAATCTAAAAAATGTCAATCGTATGCCTAAAAACCGAGTCAAGATGAGTAATTTTTAAACTTCAATAATGAAAAAACTCCAGAAATATTTGTGACAAATCTGGAGCCAGGAAAGATACGCATTTACCTATATCAAATTTTCACCGTGATAGCATCCTACGTCATCAGGGTATACACCCAAATAAAGCTAAGGATGTCTGAGGTGTGCTTCTCGTTCACACATCTTTTCCGTTGGAAGTAACGTAAAACAGCCCTAGTTTATTTGAGGCTGCTTTGCGAGAGTTGTTTGGTAGGAGGGGTACATCAACAGTGATGCCGTGTGTTAAATATAAATAATTCAGTATGTATCCCTATTCAGCCGTGTTCTGGCATATCCGGATGATTCAGAAAATTTTGATCGCTTTTTCCAAAAAGAAACTCCAGACGCCCTTAAGGCATTCTGGAGCAGTAACAGGTTTCTAACATCAATTAATTTTTACCTATGCGATCGCCAGATGTCGTTGGGGTATATACTCAAATGTATTTTATTATGTCTAATCATCCGCCAATTGAACAGCAGGTTACTTTCTTTTATACCCATGATCTTGATGCATCCACAGAATTCTACCAACAAAAGCTGGGCTTGGAATTGTGGCTTGATCAAGGAACCTGTCGAATTTATACTGTTAGTGGCTCTGGATATTTGGGATTGTGTCAAGCAACCATAACATCAGATCCTCCCGCCGACAAGCAATCAAGTGTCATTTTTACCTTGGTAACACAGCAGGTGGATGAGTGGTTTGAATATCTCAAAGAACGTGGCGTCAAATTTGAAAAGCCACCTACACTAAATGAAAAGTACAACATTTACCACTGCTTTTTCCGTGATCCCAGTGGTTATTTGATTGAAATTCAACGTTTTGAGACTAACTACAAAAAAAAGACATAACTAAATAAGTTATGTCTAAACATTCAATTTACAGAGCAGGATTTGTACAGGTTAGAACTTTTTAATTTACTGGCATACATGATAGAGATTAATGTTGTATAACCATCATCGATAGCCATGTACCTTTTGTTCTATCGATTTATCGGGATGAGGCACGGGATTTATGCAGCCACCAAGAAATCTTTACATTTAATTTACAATTGGTGCATAGGCGTAGCCAGCACAACTCTCAGAGACGCTCTTGCTAGCAAAATCTCCGTAGAGGGGTACGGCAAAGGCTACTTCGATTACTTTGGCTCCATTGAGCGTACCCCTACGGGGAAGCAAGCTACGCGTAGCGTCTCGTAGAGAAGCCGAGACGCTCAGTACAAGTCAGTGACCACCGTAGGCATCGCTTTTGACTTTTATATAATAATTCTTCCCCTACCTCACGGCAGTTGCTACAAGGCTCTTGAGCCGCGCAATGCACTGCTTTCCCCTGCTTCCCCTTACCACTTCAATGGATTGTCACAAAAGGTAGGATACAGTCATTGCCGCCAGTATATCCTGTGATTTTGCCAACACTACTTATTACAGTATCCTCTTTGCCAATTGTGCTATTTCTATAGTTATTATTTTTAAAGTATCGATGTTTAATCTATCGGTTCACTGAATATTCTTTTAGGGTAACTGCATGACAGCCGAAAAATTCACATGGCTACGCACCAAATTACAACTTAAAGGTTCGGTGATGAGAGCAATTTACAAACATATTTTATGGTGCGGAGCTTTCGGATTTTTGATTTCTATACTTGACCATTTTGAGATGCCTGTCTCCCAACCTATTTTAGGAAGTGTCATTCCTAGTATTGTTTTAGGTTTGTTACTTGTATTTCGCACAAATACTGCTTATGAGCGATTTTGGGAAGGCAGAAAATGCTGGGGATCTTTAGTAAATAACATCCGAAATCTGGCCCGGCAGATTTGGGTATCAATTGATGAAATATCACCAGAAGATAAAGACAATAAAATTACAGCATTAAATTTATTGGTAGCTTTTGCTGTGACAACCAAATTACATTTGCGGGGAGAAGCAGTGAATAGCGAGTTAGAAGATTTAATGCCATCTACTAAGTATATAAAACTGAAGATTATGAATAATCCCCCCATAGAGGTTGCCTTTTGGATAGGAGATTATTTACAGGAGCAGTACCATCGCAATTGCCTTAATAGCTACCAGTTAACATCTATGCAAGAATTATTAAATAATCTGGTTGATAATTTAGGGGCTTGTGAACGGATTTTAAAAACACCTATGCCATTAGCTTATGCCATTCATCTTAAGCAATTATTATTATTGTATTGTTTCCTATTACCTTTTCAAATAGTAGATAGTTTGGGTTGGTGGACAGGTTTAATTGCTGCTTTGGTTGGTTTTACAGTATTTGGCATTGAAGCCATCGGCTTGGAGATAGAAAACCCCTTTGGTTATGACCCTAACGACTTACCTCTAGATACGATTTGCGACACAATGAAACGCAATATTGACGATTTAATTACTCTGACTCCAAATGCGCGATCGCATTCAGGTAATTTGACTTATGATAAAAGTTGAAATTGGGAAAAATTTCCAAGGCTTGGTTATAGCTTTGGGCGGTACACCCAAGCCTTGGCAATGTGCGATCGCATTTTAGCGGTTAATCATCCCACTACAGCGACAATTCGAGAAAATTTAGTAATTCTGCAACCTCAGTCTACTCCCCGTACTATTTGGAAACGTCGGTTAGATTAGTTTGTTCAAATCTTGTTAAGGATGTTTACGACGAGCTATGACGCTCGTGACGCTCGATGACTCGCTAACGCTACGTTATCGCCCTTGGCGTCTCCCTTTGGGAGAAGACTCGCTAACGCTTCTCTACGAAACGCTCTTGCTAGCAAGATCCCCGTAGGGGTACGCTATCGGTGTCGCAATTTTGCAGTATCTACTGTAGCGATCGCTTAAACAAATCTTAACTTTTATCTTTCGATGATTTTACTATCTTCGATCGCTTTTCTCGCTGAGTGCGATCGCCCTACTGCGACTCTTAGAGGATGTTTGAAAAGTCATGATTGATGTATCAAATATTTTTACCCCACCCTAACCCTCTCCTTTCTAAGGGGAGGGAACTAGATTTCCGGTCTCCCCCCTTGACAAGGGGGGATTAAGGGGGGTGATTTTAATCACAGCTAACCACTTTTCAAACAACCTCTTAAATATCCCTGATTTAATCCTGGCATATCTCAACGAACTCAACCGCGATCGTTTGGAAACTAAACTAGATAATCGCACTGTCTAAAGGAATGCCAAGGTTAAAGCTTGGCTAATATTTTTTCTGTTTATTTTACGCAATACAGAGCAGGAATTATTGACGAGCTAAGTATATACGCAATATAATTATTGTAGTATAACCTAGCGATAGAGTTAATTAAAATAATTTACCCATAGAATAAAGATAAGCAATATCAAAGATAATTTGGATGAAACAAATGAACACCAAAATTATTGCTTTGTTGGGAATTACGGCAGCCTTTGCAAGCTTAGGAAGTCAGGTGTACGCCCAGTCACCGACATCAAGCTCAAATTTAGAACAATACAGATTAACTGGTGATTCTCTAGTTGGAATTGATAATAGAACAGCCCAAGATGACTTTGGAAGGTTTTTTGAGCAAACTAATCCAGCAAGCATCTCCAACAATAATAGAAGAGGCAATAAAACTCCAGTCAAAATCCAGTTTAATGAATCATTATCATTACCAGACACTTCTGTTTTCTTAACACCTGCTCAGTCTGGGAGTGACAATGATGGATTGGAAGTACAGTTAGATATCGATAGAAAATAATCAGGCATCAAGGTTGACGCTGTAATTTTTAGTGGAGATACCCTACGAGTGTAGACGCCTTTTTCAGCTTCTAGTCAGTAGTCCATGTGCAGGGCGCACCTTCAGAATGGAACAAAGCTAGTACACACATTGTGGCGAAAGACTCGCCACAGACCCAACCATGCCCTGAAAGCCGTATCGGAATGTCGAGGCGATGTAAGGTGTTATGGTGTTATACAGAATTATTCGGCTTAATCCACCCCCTGCGGGATATTATGCGGAAGTGTTCTGCATAAAAATTGTTAAGCCCTACTGCATGTCTTTCACCACACCTCTTATGCCAGATAAATCTGCACCAGAAATTGAACTGATACACGCGGCGTACGCTGCCTTCAACGCGCGAGATATTGACGCCGCCCTCGCCACAACGACTCCTGACGTGGCTTGGCCGAAAGCGTTTAAAGGCGGTTATGTCCAAGGACATCAAGCAGTCCGCGCTTACTGGACGGAGCAATGGTCCGAGATCAATCCGCACGTGGAGCCGGTTGCCTTTCACCCGGAGGATTCCGGGCGGATCTTAGTCGATGTGCATCAGGTCGTGCGCGACCTAGCTGGAACAGTTCTTTCCGATGAGCACGTTGGTCATCGTTATACCATTGAGCATGGCTTGATTCAAACCATGGAAATCTGTCCACCTCCATTCTCGGGCCACTGAGCCTAACAAGGCGCTACACTGATGGATGGTAGCTGGATTGACGCCTTGCTGTACTAGAGTTAGAGCGAATATTTATGTTTAAATAAAAACAGTTTTGTTAGGAAGCATCGTCAACACAACGGCGGTTTTTATTGCTCATCCCACCTTTTATCAAGATTCGCGGAAAACCCCATCCGTCTATACGGTGGGGATGGATAGCGGTCTACGGAGCTTTGCTCCGTAGACAATCATTCTTTGCCACCTGACTGCCCTTTAATATAATCTTTAACTATTTCCAATGGCGCTCCACCACATGAAACCACACATTTAGAATCGTGCCATAGTTTAACTTTTTCACCCCAGTAAAATTTACCTATCTCTGACTTATATTGTTGTCTTAAAATCCTGCTGGAAGCAGATTTAAGCGAAGCCATTAAATCAGAAATATTGTTGTCTGGGTGTAGGTTAATAAGCAAATGAACATGATCCGGTTCTCCGTTGAACTCCTCAAGGATGCACTGATTAGCGGTTAATACCCGCACAAAAATAGGCTCCATATCTGCAAGCATCGCTTCTGTAAAAACTAACCTACGAAACTTGGTCACGAAAACTATGTGTAAATGAATATCAAAAACTACGTGCGCTCCTTTTCTTAAAAAGTTCTGCGCCGGGAGACCCGGACGCACAGACTTTTCGCTCCTCAAACTATCTCTACTCACTTCGAGTCAAGCCTATAATCGATGATATAGTGCTAAGAGTAACACGATTACATGATTCGACTGATGCTATATGGCTGTCAACAAATACTATTAAATCCTGACAATGATCTTCGTGCAATCTTAGAGTTTTTGTGTTGTGAAGCAACAAAGCTCTCTAACTGTGGAACGTACTATGGCCGTCAACTTTACTTTAAAACAGGTAGAATCCCTAGCAAATTTGATTTAAATAATGAGCTTGCTGATAATATTCATTTTGCAGCGATGTACTCTCAAGCAGCACAACAATGCTTGATGAGTGTAGCAGAGTCATTTAAATCATTCGTGGGGTTGCTTAAGGGAATAAAAAATGGGACTGTAAGGCAAAGTGAGCCACCGGGGAGTATCCCCGTGGTCACTTTCGCGCGAAGCTCGTGGGACGGAATCTTCCGCCCCACAGACTTCGCGCGAAATCCCAAGCTTCCAGGATATCGAGATGGTGGATTAAGCTTGGTAACATATCCGGCTCAAGCTATAAAGCTAAAGCCACAAGGTTTGCGGTTTCCATTGGGTAGCAAAGTAAAAACATGGTTTGGAATAGCCGAATTTTACTTGCCTATGCCATCTAACCTTGATTACAAGCAAATTAGAGAATATCGAATTCTTCCTAAAAATGGTGAATTATATTTAGAGCTTGTTTACAAACTTCCGACTATCCAAGCTGATGTGGATTTCAATAAATGTCTTGGCATTGACCCAGGACTCAATAACTGGTTAACTTGTGTAAGCAATGTTGGTACATCTTTAATTGTGGATGGTTTGCACCTCAAGAGTTTGAATCAATGGTATAACAAACGAATATCCGTTCTAAAGGAAAACCAGCCTCAAGGTTTCTGGTCTAAGCAATTAGCTCTCATTACCGAAAAACGAAATAGACAAGTTAGAGATGCTGTCAATAAAGCTGCTCGACTGATTTTAAATCACTGCCTTGAAAATAAAATAGGAACAATCGTTTTTGGGTGGAATGAAGGTCAGCGCCAAAATATCAATCTTGGCAGCAAGACTAATCAAAAGTTTGTTCAGATTCCTACTGCTAGGTTGAAAGATAGAATCTCTCAACTTTGTCAACTGTACGGATTGAAGTTTGAAGAAACGGAAGAAAGCTACACCAGCAAGGCGAGTTTTTTGGACTCGGATTTGCTGCCTACATTCGGCGAAAAACCCGAAGGGTGGCAAGAGTCTGGTAAGCGAGTTAAGCGTGGTTTGTACGTTTGTGCAAATGGTACAAAAATAAATAGTGACGCCAACGGCGCGGCGAATATTTTAAGAAAGGTAGCGGTGAAGCTTGGGCTAGACCTAAGTAGAATCAGTAGCGGCGACTTGATAGCGCCTTTAAGAATCCGTTTCTGGATTTCTTAAGAATCCCCATCCGCCTATGCGGTGGGGAGTATCAAACAAGTATAAAGTGTTGCACCTTACGAAATCCGCCTTCCTGAGTCGATAATTCTTCAATCATTTTGCAGTAGAATTAATCGTCTAGATAGAGGAGGGCTTTGAGATGACTCGTGTCATCATTGTGCGCCACGGTCAAAGCGGTTATAACACCGAACGGCGTATTCAGGGGCGCACTGATGCGTCAACATTAACCGAAAAAGGTCGTAACGATGCAAGTATTGTTGGCAAAGCCCTCAGCAATATTTTATTTAATGCGATTTACAGCAGTCCGCTGCAACGAGCGAAACACACAGCAGATATTATTCATAGTGAGTTAGCTACTCATCGTGAACAGTCTGCTGTACTCCAAGTTTCTGATTTACTGCTGGAAATCGACTTGCCTTTATGGGAAGCGCTGCTGAGTGCCGAAGTCAAGCAGAAGTTTGCCGAAGACTACCGCACTTGGCATCAACGCCCCGACGAACTGCGGATGCTGCTGAATGATGCACAAGGAACAAGAGAACATTTTCCTGTTCTGGCTTTATACGAACAAGCACGGCAGTTTTGGCAAGAAATTTTGTCGTCCCACCATCAAGGCGAAACTATTCTCATAGTGGGGCATAACGGCATTAATCGCGCCCTAATTAGCACAGCGCTATCCATCCCTGCAAGTCGCTACCATTCAATACAGCAATCTAACTGTGGCATCACCGTACTAAATTTTGCTGGGGGATTGGGGGAACCAGTCCAGCTAGAATCCTTAAATCAGACGCAACATACTGGCGAAAGTCTGCCCTCATTGCGACCGGATCATCAAGGAGTAAGGTTGTTATTGGTGCGTCACGGCGAAACCGACTGGAATCGCCAAACCAGGTTTCAAGGACAAATTGATGTCCCCCTCAACGATAACGGTAGACAACAGTCGCAAAAAGCAGGCGCATTTCTCCAAGAGGTAGCGATTGATTTTGCCGTTAGTAGCTCAATGCTGCGCCCTAAAGAAACAGCAGAGATTATTTTAAAACATCATCCTAATCTAAAGTTAGAATTGCAAGATGATTTAAGAGAAATCAGCCACGGACTCTGGGAAGGAAAATTAGAAGCAGAGATAGAGCAAGAGTTTCCGGGAGAGTTGCAACGTTGGCGGTTAGTGCCGGCCCAAGTGCAAATGCCTGAAGGGGAAAATTTGCAACAGGTGTGGGAACGCAGCGTAGCAGCTTGGGAATCAATTGTGCAAGCAGCATTAACTAATCAATTTAAAACTGTATTAGTAGTAGCTCATGACGCTACTAATAAAACCTTGCTTTGTCACATTCTGGGTTTATCGCTGGAAAATTTCTGGAATTTTCGCCAGGGTAATGGCGCAGTCAGTGTTATCGACTACCCTTCTGGAATCGATGGTTTACCAGTACTGCAAGCGATGAACATCACTACTCACTTGGGTGGAGGGGTACTAGATAAAACAGCAGCTGGGGCATTGTAAAAAAGTGCTGAGTGAAGAGACGCGATTAATCGCGTCTGTTCAGGAATGAGGAGTTGGAAGTGAGGAATAAAGTTAGAAGCAATTACTGAGGAACAAATAACTTATAGCGCTTCTTGGTTAAGTTCAATATAGACCTAACAAGAACAGCCCCAACTTTTGTAGCGTTGGGGAGTAAGATTGAAAGCCTTAAAATCATAGTTTTGTCGGGTGTGTTATTGCTGAGGGTAGGGCATCATCTCAGATATTCGGTGCGTTAGGACTAGTGTCCATAACGCACCCTATCAGATTAAAGCCAATGTGGATAAGGGTATGTACACGGTAGCCTAAAAGGGGAGAGGAATGGAAGTGAGGTTAGAGTGTATTGCATATAAACAAGAACCGCTATATAACTCATAACTAAAAACTTTTATGACTGAACTGCTGCAACAAGTACGAATAATCGACCCAGTTTCTGAAATCGACGAACTCTTTGATGTGTTGATTGCTGATGGTTATATCCAAGCAGTGGCTTCGCACATTACTGAAATCAATTCTGATACTCAAATTAGAGATTGTCAGGGATTAGTTCTCGGGCCTGGGTTAGTAGATTTGTACAGCCACTCTGGTGAACCAGGGTTTGAAGAACGGGAAACCCTGTTATCTCTTTTACAAGCTGCTGCGGCTGGTGGCTTTACCAGAGTTAGCATTTTACCCGATACATCCCCAGTTATTGATAACCCTGCGCTTGTAGCACAGTTGCAGCAAAAAAGACGTAAAGAGGTGAGGGAGAAGGAGAAAATTAATTTGGCTCCCCCTGCTTCTCCTCTCCCCCTACTTCATCTCTGGGGTGCTATCACCCTAAATATTGCTGGGAAGCAAATGACAGAATTGGCAGATTTAGCGTCTGCTGGAGTTGTTGGTTTTAGCGATGGTAAGCCCTTAGAAAATTTGGCGCTGCTGCGGGGAGTGTTAGAGTATGTCCAGCCGTTGGGTAAACCAGTAGCATTTTGGCCTAGCGATCGCCAATTAGCAGCAAATGGTGTAATCAGAGAAGGGCCAGATGCTCTGCGTTTCGGTTTACCCCCAATCCCTGCCAGCGCTGAAACTACTGCGATCGCAGCAATGCTTGAATTGGTTGCAGCCATCGGTACACCAGTCCATATCATGCGTGTCTCTACATCTCGCAGCGTGGAATTAATCGCCTCAGCCAAGGCTGCTGGTTTACCCATCACCGCCAGCACCACTTGGATGCACCTTTTACTTGATACAAAAGCAGTTAAGAGTTATAATACCAGCTTGCATTTAGACCCGCCTTTAGGTAATCTGCATGATGTGGCGGCGTTGCGTGCGGGGGTACGTGCAGGTGTGATAGATGCGATCGCTATTGACCACACACCCTACAGCTACGAAGAAAAAGTTCAAGCCTTTGCCGAAGCACCTCCAGGGGCAATTGGTTTCGAGTTAGCATTACCCTTGCTATGGCAATATCTCGTTGAAACTGAGGAATTTACAGCTTTAGAATTATGGCGGGCATTGAGTAGCAGTCCAGCGGAGTGTTTGGGGCAGAAAGTCAGTGCGATCGTACCTGATCAAGCAGCGGAACTTACTTTATTTGATCCCCAACAAACCTGGAAAGTCGAACGGAAAAGTCTTTATACACTTTCACAAAATACACCTTGGTTAGGACAACAGTTGAAGGGTCATGTTGTGCAAACTTGGTGTTAAAAAATGTAAAAAACTTTTTCGATAAAGTCATCTATACTCGCACTTTGTAATCCATCAAAAAGCAGTTCCGCATGATCTGGTTTTAGTGGTTATAAACAGAGTCATTGAGACTACATTTGTAACCGATGCAATCTTTACAGGAGCAGACTTAGAGCAGGTACTTGGGTTGCGTCGCTAAGGCGCGTTGGCGCAGCCCGCCGTAGGCATCGCTACTGATTAAACGCTTACATCTAAGTCTGACTCCAATTCATTCCCAATTCTGACGGCTGACACCTTTCTTCTTTTTTGTTAAACTTCTCTATCACCTGTATGTGAAGAAGTTAACGTCAATAGATAGCCGTCCGGCCCAGTCAAGGTAAATGAACTGTGGATTCTACCTGGTTCGATTTCAGAAACAGTCAGTCCCCACTTCCTAAAAGTATCTCTGGTGGTAGAAACATCATCTACCATCAGATCAAAAGGCGCATTCATTCCAGGAGCGATCGCTTCTGAAGTTGTTCTCAAAACTAAGTGCGTTCCTCCCCGTAATTCTAAAACAGCTAATTGTTCTGATTGGGTGATTAGCCGCAGCCCTATCTTAATAAAAAAATCGCTAGCCTCCGGTACATTACTCACATATAATCTCACATGACCAATCGCCACTGGGGGACGGATATCCTTTTCTTTTGCAATAGTTTCTGGTAGTGACATAGCTTTAATCCAAAAATATTTAGTTACCGTTCAACTCTGTTGATTTTAGTAGGTTTGCCATCTCCCAAATCAGCTTGGTCAAATTCGGCAGTTTTGGGCAAATTTATCTCAACCTTTAAGAAAGTATCTTCTACTTTAGCATTTTGCAATTGTGGCAACTCCATCAGCTTTTACCTAGTAAAACTTGTCATCAAATCTAATCATTTCTTCATCAAGAAAATTTACTATTCCCAAACGCAAATTAGCGGATTTTTTCAACTGCTTAAAATTAGTATTGCCATCAAAAAGTTATCCCTAGAGGGCTAATTTTAGATGTTTAAAATAGGATATTTGATAACTAATTTTACTAAGTTTTTTCTAACATAATTATAGCCAATAATACAGCTATGGCTAAAATATTTATCTATAAATAACCCTTGAGCTTCATCAGATAAAACAGATAAAATTTATTAATTCTGAATTTTCTCATACTGTACACCAGAATCCATAGACGCCTAAAGGGCGATTTTTCATAGAGGAAGGCAGGAGGTTAAGAGCGACTAGCTTAGAACACAGCAATAGATGCAACCATTCATGAAACAAATCTTTTCCCAAGTTGCTTGATTATTTTGGCTGTCTGTGATACCTTTCTTTTTACATCCTACAAAATACTATAAGCCTATTGAGTTGCCGTAGTTTCTGAAATTTCGTTAACTTAGTTACAGGATTTGCAGTTAAGAAGAAATAGTTAATCTATCGAGTTTATCTATTGCAGGCAGTACATTGCGAACTAACGAACTAAAAATTAATCTCTAAGCCAGGGCAACCTTATGAGCAAAATACGTGCTGTGATTGTTGATCCCAATGTGCCGGGGCGTTTGGCACTGAGTGAAGTGACTGCACCAAAGCCTGCTCCAGATGAAGCTTTAGTGCGGGTAGCGGCAATTTCCCTGAATCGGGGAGAGGTGAAACGTTCAACTTCTGCTGAGGCTGGTTGGCAGCCTGGTTGGGACTTGGCAGGTGTAGTGGAAACCCCGGCTGCCGATGGTTCAGGTCCTCCCCAAGGGGCGCGTGTAGTTGGCTTTCGCCGTGCCGGTGCTTGGGCAGAACTTGTGTCTGTTCCCACCAACGCCTTAGCAGAACTGCCGCCATCGGTATCCTTTGCTCAAGCTGCCACACTGCCTGTAGCAGGTTTAACCGCTTATCATGCTGTGCTTAAAGGCGGTTCGCTGTTAGGTCGCCCAGTTCTGGTTACAGGTGCATCAGGAGGTGTTGGTTACTTTGCTATCCAATTGGCGCGGCTGTCAGGGGCGCACGTCGTGGCACACATTCGGCAAGCTGGCTATGAGACTCTGGTCAAGGAAGCAGGGGCACAATCGGTGGTGATTAGCGAAGACCTCTCACCTGCAAGCGAGTATGGCCCCTATCATCTAATTATAGAGTCAGTGGGTGGTAAGACTTTGGGGGTAGCCCTTAGCTTACTGGCACAGGATGGAAAAACTGTGCTGTATGGAGTATCCGGGGGAGCAGAAGTGACATTCAACGCTGGCCAATTCTTTGGAACTGGTAGCGTCAGCCTATATGGTTTACGTCTTTTCGATGAATTGAGATTTGAATCAGCCGCAGTCGGTCTAAAACGGCTTTTGAATTTAGTAGAAGCAGGTCAGTTGCGTCCTCACATTGATTTAGAAGCTTCTTGGACACAAATAGCTGATGTAGCGCAACAACTACTCGACAGGCGTTTTCCTGGCAAGGCTGTATTGCACATTTCCAATTGAGGATTACGAATTATGCTGACTTTTGCTTCAAATTAGATCAGCTTGTAGCGGCTAGTAATCTCAAGATAGATCGCCCATCTTGGATATCCACAATACAGGCTTTCAATCGGCAATATTATTGGTTGGCAAGTAAATTACATTTTTGAGCGTAACTGTGTATGAGTTTAGAGCTAAAACTATCAGGTAAAACAGCGATCGTTACTGGAGGAAGTGCGGGAATTGGTTTAGCCACCGCCAAAGCACTATATAGTGAGGGTGTGAATGTAGCGATGTCTACGACGGGCTACGCCTACGCAGCCCGCAATCAAGAAAGACTAGAAAATGCAGTCGCTGACATCCAGTCTCTATCAACCTCAGGGGCGAAAGTGATTGCTATCAGTGCCGACCTTACAAAAGCAGAGGATGTTGAGAAAGTTGTTTCAACAACATTGGCCCAGTTTGGTCAGATTGATATTTTGATTAATAATGCTGGGTCAGCCCGTGCTGGGTCTTTCCTTGAATCGACTGATGATTTATTTTTGGATGCTTGGAATTTAAAATTATTAGGCTACATTCGCCTAGTTAGAGCCGTTGTCCCCCATCAAAAAAATCGGGGTGATGGGCGGATTGTCAATATAGTTGGCGGTGCAGGACGGACACCTCGTCCTAACTTCCTAGCTGGTGGTACAAGCAATGCAGCTCTGCTCAACTTCACAAAGGGCATTTCTAAAGAGTTAGCTGAGTACAAGATTCGCATTAATGCCATATCGCCCGGTGCTACAGCTACCGAGCGTGCCGAGACTTTAGCCCAGCAGAACGCCCAAGCGCAAGGGATCACCGTCGAGCAAGTGAAGGCACAAAATATCCAAAGTATTCCTTTAAAAAGAATCGCCCAGCCAGAAGAAATTGCCGCGTTGGCGTTATTTTTGGTGTCTGATCTAGCTGCATCGATTACAGGAACAGAGATTATCGTTGATGGCGGATCTACCCCTGGTGTTTAGCAGCTTAAAGAAGTCATTCAATTTTAGATGTTGAATTTTGGATTTTGGATTGAAGGAAAAATCTAAAATCCAAAATTGAATGACTGCCGACTACCTAAATAAAAACATTAGCCTTTGCAAGGTGACTTGTAAAATCTCTTTTTTCTCTCTGCACCCTCCGCGTCTCTGCGGTTAAAAAATCTTTTATTTAACCACAGAGGCAAAGAGTTGCCAGTGCGCCCTTGCGGTTCCCCGACTTGTTCGCTTTTAGCGTTCCCGCTCTTTAGCAACTGGCGCAACACAGAGTTAAGAGGTTAAAGAGGAGTTTTTTGATCTAAATTTTCACCCACCTTAAAAGGGCTAGTCCTAAACATAAACTTCTTGGAGATAAAAAACATGGGTTCTCAATACTTTGACATCAAACCAGTTGCAGGACGTATCGGTGCTGAAATCATCGGTGTTAATCTGAGTTCTAACCTCAGCGATGACATCATTAGCGATATTCGCAAGACTCTAGTCAAATACAAAGTGATCTTTTTCCGTGATCAGCAACAACTTGATGCTGCTGGACAAGTCGCCTTCGCTCGTCGTTTCGGTGAAGTCACTACAGCCCACCCCACTGTACCAGCGCTGCCAGAAAATCCAGAAATCTTAGACCTGAATTATGGCCGCACTACTTCCCGCGCCAATAGCTGGCATACCGATGTGACATTCGTAGACCGTCCTCCTCTCGGCTCTATCTTACGAGCGCTTGACATTCCCCCGACTGGTGGCGACACAATCTGGGCAAACTCTGTAACTGCCTACCAAGATTTACCTACCCATCTGCGTAATCTCGCAGACCAACTTTGGGCAGTACACAGCAACAAATTCGACTATGCAACTGCATTTGACCTACCTGAAGATGCCAAGGCTTACCGGGCTGTCTTCACCTCGACTGTATACGAAACTCTGCACCCAGTTGTACGCGTCCATCCCGAATCTGGGGAGCGGGGGCTATTCATCGGCGGATTTGTGCGTCAGTTCCGTGGCTTATCAACAACTGAATCAGATGACATTCTGCGGCTGTTACAAGCTTACATCACACGTCCTGAGAACACAGTCCGGTGGCGTTGGCAAGTTGGTGACGTAGCCTTTTGGGATAACCGAGCTACTCAACATTATGCGATCGCAGATTACGGCGACCAGCCCCGCCACGTTCAACGAGTGACAATTGTCGGCGATCTCCCAGTCGGCATCGATGGTAAACAAAGTGAAGCTATCAAGGGAGATGCTTCTGGGTACAATCGGCGTGAGGCAGTGACTGCATAATACTTGAGCATGGGGAATAGGGGATGAGTCTTTGATACTCGCCGACGAGTCTTTGATACTCGTGAACGAGTCTTTGATACTCGCCGACGAGTCTTTGATACTCGCCGACAAGTCTTTGATACTCGTGAATGAGTCTTTGATACTCGCTGACGAGTCTTTGATACTCGTGAACGAGTCTTTGATACTCGTGAACGAGTCTTTGATACTCGTGAACGAGTCTTTGATACTCGCCGACGAGTGTTTGATACTCGCTGACGAGTCTTTGATACTCGTGAACGAGTCTTTGAACTCCGTTAATGAGTCTTTCAACTCCACTCCCCTGCCTTCTTTCCCTGCTCCCCACTCCCCTTTGCTGGCACAGAGGGCTGAACGAGGCAAGTTTGACATGGTTTTCCTCGCAGATGGTTTCGCTATATGAGATAGAAATTCTGATTGAATAAGTGGCAGTGTTTTTGAAGCGACGGCTTTGATTTCCTCAAACTTCATCTGATTTGTTAAGTTTTAACAATATAATCAGGTCGTCTCTAGGGAAACTTTTTATAGTGTTGGGCATCCTAACGGTTCTACTATCCTCCTTTGTTTTAACGTTTCACAACGTTACTGTCCGAGTTTTGTTTTCAGAACATCTCGTACTTGGTTTATTTTTACTCGGTGGATACGTTAAACCGGATTTGCAGAATTCATTCTTGCTGATGTTCATGCGAATGCTGCTTGTAGTTCCCCTCATGGCATCTCTATCATTCAAGCTATATCCATCTGCTCTTAAAGAATTAAAAGACTTATTTAATCGCGATGCCTCCGGCGCACTACATGAACGCAGGGATATTCTAATCCAAGCCCTTGGCTGTGGGGTACTGATGTTTGTGTATATTGCCTCACTCTACATTGCTATTGGCTTGATTCCCACAGGCATTGCTTTGACCCTGTTCTTCACCTATCCCGTATTTACAGCGCTGCTGTCTTGGAGGTTTTTTGGCGATCGCCCCACATTGTTCCGTTGGCTAGTGATCGGTATTATTCTAGTGGGAAGCGCTCTCACCATTCCCCAATCTTCTGCCACCTACAGCAGTCATACTATTGCGATCGGCATTTTCGCTAGTGTTAGTGCTGGGATCGTTTACGCCTTTTATTGCATCATTGCTCAAAAATGTTTGGAAAAATTCCATCCAGTTCCCTTTACCTGGATCAGTTTTGCCTGTACTCTATTTCTCTCCGGTGTTAGCTTACTATTCTGGCCAGCTAAAAGCGCCCAACTTGACTGGACACCTTTATGGATTGGCAGCATATTTTCGGGTCTAATCAGCTTTATTGGACACACTCTAAACAATGTAGGAATTCGGATGGTTGGCGCATCTACCGCCTCTATAATTGGCTCTAGCAGTCCAGCATTGACGGCACTAGTTGCATGGGTAACGATTAGCGAAACTTTAAACGTGATTCAAAGTATGGGGATTGGTGTTGTCACATTGGGGATTGCGTTACTTAGTGCCGAAGGTTTTGTTAAATCGCTCAAAAATAGGAGTTAAATTGTGATCAAGCTGGGGACTGGAGAGCGGGGATTGGAGCTTTTAGAATATTTTATGTAATACCAATTATCCAAAATAAAGCTACAGATGCTCTCCTGTAAATCCAGAACAAATCTGACTTTGTTAATTACGAATTTGTATAAGATATGCCTTCCTCCGCTGTCCTTTTTGATTTAGATGGGACTTTGACTGATCCTAAACTTGGGATCACTCGATGTATTCAGTACGCTCTATCTGAACTCGGTTATAAACCACCGGATGCTGATGAATTGCATTGGTGTATTGGCCCACCACTGAAAGACAGCTTTTCGCAGTTATTGAAGACCTTAGATGGCACAGTAATTGAACAGGCTATTTCACTGTATCGCCGTCGCTTTGCCACCATTGGATTATTTGAAAACTCCCTTTATCCTCAGATTCCAGAAATTTTAAAAGCCATTCGTTTTGCTGGTTATAAAACTTTTGTCGCGACTTCCAAACCATACATTTATGCTATGCGGATTATTGAATATTTTGGTTTATCGTTGCTTTTTGATGGTGTTTATAGTAGTGAGCTTGATGGAACGCGAAGCGTTAAAGGCGACTTAATTCACCATATTTTATTAACAGAAAAACTTTTAACTTCCACTGTGGTAATGGTAGGCGATAACTTCGTTAAGCTTTCCTGCGGAACGCTGCGCGAACGCTAACGCTCACATGACATCATTGGAGCCAAGCACCATCACATTGCTTCAATTGGCGTTACCTATGGCTATGGAACTGAGGAGGAATTGAAAGCTCATGGTGCTGACTTGATTGCCCATTCCCCAAGTGATATTCTCAAATTAATAATTCATAAATAATGCCACCATCTTTAACACTGTTCCATAGTTTACTTCTCTTTAGTACCGCTTTCATTGCAGGCGGATTAAACGCTGTCGCGGGTGGTGGAAGCTTTATCACCTTTCCAACTCTTATCTTTACGGGTGTATCCCCGATCGCAGCTAACGCCACGAATAATACTGCGATTTGGGTGGCTGCTCTAGCAAGTGCTGGAGCATATCGTCAAGATTTAAACATCGAGCGGCGAGATTTTTTACTTTTATGTGGTGTCAGTTTAGTTGGTGGTGTAATTGGCTCCGTAGCTTTGTTATATACATCGCCAGATGTGTTTAAAAAGCTTATTCCCTATCTGTTGCTGCTAGCAACGCTGGTGTTTACCTTTGGCGAACCGTTCAAAAAGTGGTTACAGCGTCAAAACCAGAAGTCATCGCCTGAATCTGTACCCTTATTTAATTTGGTACTGGCTCAATTAGCGATCGCAATTTATGGCGGTTTCTTCGGCGCAGGTTTAGGGATTTTAATGCTGGCAACTCTCACATTTTTAGGTATCAAAAGTATTCACACAATAAATGCTTTTAAGACATTTTTAGGGAGTTGTATTAATGGAATTGCGATCGTTCCTTTTATTTTTGCAGGTGTGATTGCTTGGCATCAAGCTATTTTGATGGCAGTAGGTGGCTCTCTTGGTGGTTATTTAAGCGCCCATTATGCTCGTAAACTTGAACCGCACTTAATTCGGAAATTTGTCATGATTATTGCCTTCAGCATGACTGCCTACTTTTTTATTCACGGTTAAGCACTTAGAACTACTGAGGGGTGATGTATGGAAGCATCAACAAAATCGCAGGTCATGCTTCGTGCTTTTGGTTCCATAAATTTTCGCCTGTACTATGCAGATCAGGCAATTTCTCTGATTGGTACGTCAATGACTCAAGTGGCTACTAGATAGCAATACTGTCATCCTTGGTGCAAGTATTTGTATTACAGGCTCAATTTTATTTACAGCATTTTGCATCTAAATGAAGTACATCCTTACCCCCCTTAATCCCCCCGATGTATTGGGGGGAAATTCCCAATCTAGTTCCCTCCCCAATCTATCGGGGAGGGTTAGGGAGGGGTATTTTTGTACTTCATTAACTTGCAATCTGCTGTATATAGCAAATCTCCACCTTCCGCGATCTGGTTCGTTTAAATCTACGTACTGAAGAAACTTAAAAGAAAAATAGCTCTGGCTATTTAAAAGAGTGCATAATCAGCCATAACATCAAAAATTGGTAACAACAATGACTACTATAAATGACCCTGCTGTTTTAGCTGAAGTAACCGATTTGTACCTCAAGTATGAAGAAGCCCTTTCTAATAACAATTTGGAGGTGATGGATAGCTTATTTTGGGATGCGCCCGAAGTAGTGCGGTTTGGCATCACAGAAAACCTCTATGGTGGCGATGAAGTTCGTAACTTTCGTCAGAATCGACCAAACCCAAAAATAGAGCGAGAAATCTCGAATCTCAAGGTTGCAGCCTTTGGGAAAGATGCCGCAACAGCAACTTTAGAATTTCGCCGGATTATCAATGGTGTAGAGCGTTTCGGGCGACAAAGCCAGACTTGGTACAGGTTTACCGAAGGCTGGAAGGTAGTTTCAGCCCATGTTTCATTATTGCCAGTGTGAATTTTAAAACTATGACTAGCATTACCGAAATTGCCCCAGATATCTATCGCATCTCAACCTATGACCCAAAAATAGATATGCAATTCATCCAGTTTTTAGTGAAGGATGAACAACCATTATTATTTCATACGGGTCTAAAGGGGATGTTTCCAATAGTACATAATGCAGTGGCAAAGATTATTGACCCATCACAAATTCGCTGGATTAGCTTTAGCCATTTTGAAGCTGATGAATGTGGATCGCTAAATGAATGGCTGTCCATTGCGCCAAATGCTCAGACAGTTTGTAGCCCCATAGTAGCCTTTGTGAGTGTAGATGATTTTGCAATTCGTCCATCCAAAATTATGCAACACGCTGAAGTTTTAAACACTGGTAAATATAGTTTTCAGTTTCACCATACACCACAAGTTCCTCATGGTTGGGATGCAGGATTATTCTTGGAAACTACTCATAAAACCTTGTTTTGCTCAGACCTTTTCCACCAGTTTGGAGATGTGGAAGCAATAACTGAGTCTGATGTGATTGAACGGTTCCGTCAAACAATTGTCAATTATGAAGCAAGTCCTTTTCCCAATTACATCCCATATACAACACATAGCAATCGCATTCTCCAGGAATTAGCAGATCTCAAGCCGCGTACACTGGCGACAATGCATGGTTCAACGTTTGTGGGAGATGGTGAACGTGCATTGCAGGATCTAGCAGTTGTGCTGCGAGAAGTTTTGGTGAAGGAGTAGACATGACAACTTATCCCGTCGCCTCTAGTCCATCATTACTGTAGCAGGCCGAATCTCTAGCTGCACAACTTGATGCCAAAACTCCAACTGGTATGTAATGATTGTGTCGCACGGCACTGTCATGAGGCTGTTTATTGCTGCTTTTTCTGGCAGGAGTTTGAGCATCCAATGGCTATAGTACTAGTACACCACGGCGTAAATATAGCAACCATTTAAAAGCCCTAAAAAGCCCATTCCATAATACTTTTGAATGAGTGACTTTTGAATGATTGACTTCCACCTTGCGGTACTAGCTTTACCAAATTTAAAATTACTATAAACAATTACTGTAAAAAGCAAATAATAAATAGAGATTTCAATATAGTACATTCATTTGATTGGATTGTATTAAAATCTAGGCATATAGTAAAAGATAGATGGATTTTAGTGCGAACTGATATTTGTAAAATGCCTAATGGAACAATAGTTGACCCCTATTATGTTCTGGAATATCCAACGTGGGTAAATGTTGTAGCTTTAACAAAAAATCAAGAGATTGTATTAGTAAATCAATATCGCCACGGTCTGAAAAAAACGGTTTTAGAATTGCCTAGCGGTGCTGTAGAGGTAGAAGATATTTCGCCACTAGCAGCAACAAAACGCGAACTATTGGAAGAAGGGACTTCCAAGAAATAAATTACTCAACAAAAACCAAGAGTCTAAATTTAAATAATAATGATAATCATTATTTGAGGGGGAAGAGGTGGTTGCCGACGGCAACCGCCTCTTCCCCCTCAAGTATCAATAAAAAACTTTGCACTCTGTAGCAAATTTCAGGTGCATAATCATAATTAGTATGGATAATTTTATTTTGGTAGCCTAAAATTTTTAGGAATCTTGGTTTAAATTAAGTGACTCCACAACAAATATCAATAAACCACTTACCGAGATTGGGAAATTTTTCATGTGTTGAATTGGTAAGACGGTCGATTTGCTGTTCAATTTCATCCATA
>NZ_JBALDF010000007.1:0-33007 GCF_036917275.1 Nostoc sp. | reverse complement strand
AACGGAGTTCCGAGGTGGATGAACGGAGTTCTGAGGTGGATGAACGGAGTTCCGAGGTGGATGAACGGAGTTCTGAGGTGGATGAACGGAGTTCTAAGATGGATGAACGAGTATTTGAGAGAGATGAACAAGTTCACAGTCCCTTTTTTGATCGTAATTTATCAAACATGACATTGGAAGAAACAACTGCACAAACACCTGAACTAGAATCGTTGACTGAAGAAAATCTCACCCGTGGTTTAATGGTGCTTGCCAATCTCGATAGCGATTTGGCTCGGATTTTAGAAACACTGGGGCCTCCACCTATATGGTCAAGAGAACCGGGTTTTGCAACGTTGTTGTGCATAATTCTGGAACAGCAAGTTTCCGTAGCAGCTGCAAAGGCTGTATTTACCCGACTATGTGGGGTTGTTGTAACGCTGACACCAGAAAATTTTCTGAGATTGGATGATGCTCAATTGAGAGGAATTGGATTTAGTCGGCAAAAGATTCTATACTGCCGTGGGTTGGCAAATGCGATCGCAACTGGTCAGCTTGACCTCAGCAAGTTGGAAAAAATGGATGAAACTGCGATCAGAACTGAGCTAAAGTGTCTCAAAGGGATAGGAGACTGGACAGTTGATATTTATTTGTTAATGGCGCTGCAACGACCTGATGTCTTTCCCAAAGGCGATTTAGCGATCGCGATCGCTTTACAAAAACTCAAAGGATTGGCGACGCGGCCAACACCAGTTCAATTAGAAGCAATGACACAGCACTGGCGACCGTGGCGAGCAGTTGCTGCAAGACTTCTATGGCACTACTACTTGAGTAATGCCACTGCTAAGTCGGTTACAGTTTACCCCTGAATACTCTCTCAGCCGGGCCTGTCATATAAACCCGTTGGTCGATTTCTGACCATTCAATTTGCAAGGGGCCACCTGGTAATTCTATAGTGGCAGTGCGATCGCATTTTCCAGTTAACACTCCAGCTACCAAAGAAGCACAAGCACCAGTACCACAAGCTAATGTAATCCCAGCCCCCCGTTCCCACACCCGCATTTTCAAATAGTCACGGCGCACTACTTGGATAAATTCCGTATTTATGCGTTGGGGAAAAGCTGGGTGATGCTCAAATTTCGGGCCGATGCTTTCTAGCTCAATTGCTGCTACATCTTCCACAAAAGTAATGCAGTGAGGATTTCCCATATTTACACAGGTGACATCCCAAGTTTTCCCCGCCACTTCCAACGGCTGAGAAATTACTTTTTCTTCGGCGGGTGCAAGAGTGGTGGGAATTTCGCTTGCGAGTAACCTGGGTAAACCCATATCTACCTTCACTAGACCATTAGATATGAGTTGGGGAGTGATTACACCACCCAAAGTATGAATGCGATATGAGTCTTTATTCCGGGATTCACCTTCTAAGTCTGCTAAAAAGCCAGCTAAACAGCGTATGCCATTGCCACACATTTCTGGTTCTGAACCATCGGAATTAAAAATCCGCATGGTGTAGTCAGTGCCGTTTTCTCCAGGTAGGGCAAAAATTACACCATCAGCACCGATACCAAAGTGGCGATCGCACAACTTGACGGCTTGCTCTGGCGTCACTACAGGCACAGATGACGAGCGATTGTCAATCAGAATAAAGTCGTTGCCTAGACCATGATACTTAGTAAATTCGATTGCCATTTCCTCAAGGATGAATTATCAAAGATCAGTTACTCTTTATTTTGCCTCGTAGGTTCATCTTTACTAAAAATGCTTACCGAATTTGACACCACTTTGCCTAGTATTAGACAAGTCCAAAACCTGATTAAACAAACGATACCAGTAGAGTTGAAGCTGCTGACTGGTGATATAATTACAGGAAGGGTTTTATGGCAAGACCCACAGTGTATATGTATTGCTGATGAAAACAGTCAGCAAACCACTGTTTGGAAACAAGCGATCGCTTATATTAAACCCAAGAGTTAGTCATAAATCGGCGTTTGAAACGCCCCTTGCCACGGTGCTGGCTAAAATTTACCAGATTAGCAAAACCTTGTAGTGGTAAAAATCATTTTTACTACCATTACAAAAAATCCTTAACGTTACAAACCCAAACTATAGCAATCCGATTTGATTTTTGAAAAAATCTAAGTATCTGTAGGGGAGCCAGCCGTATGGGCGGGTTTCCCGACTTGAGCGGACTGGCGTTGTGTTATCGCGTAGCGTAACGCACTTAGAATCAGAGGTGGTGCGTTAGCCTTTGGCATAACGCACCCTACGTATATTTCAAAAATCAAATATCAGTCCTATAGTAGTATTGATTTTACAGACCATTAGTGAAAGTTTTTTAGCTGAAGTTAGCAGAGAATAGCGATCGCTTGCTTTTGCATTTTAGATTTTTCTATTCCAAAAGTATTAAAGAAGGCATCAATGAAATAAACATATAATACGATTAAATTTTTGTATAGATTAAAATGATTGTGCAATCAGATAATCTTAATTATTATTGCCAAAGATTTAGTGCTTGTCTAGCATCCGGTTATCAAGATGAGTCATGTTTACTGTGGGAGCAGGCATTGCTAGAGGTCTTAGACTGGGTACAGGGGAAAAGCTTAAGCACTTTGGACTATCAGTTTTTGGTAGCCAGCCAAGAACTAGAGTGTCGCCAACTTCAGCAAGAACTAGAAGCGAAGAATGAAGAATTGCATCAATTAAATATTATAGCTACTATAGATTCCTTAACTCAAGTAGCTAACCGCCGACGATTTGAAGAGTATCTTGATATTGAGTGGCGGCGCATGACACGCTCACAACAGCCGCTCTCCCTCATCCTTTTTGATGTAGATTTCTTCAAATCCTACAACGATACCTATGGTCATCCGATGGGCGATCGCTGTCTTAGTAAAATTGCTAGCGTCATGAAAGATGTTGTTCAACGTCCTACTGATTTAGTTGCCCGTTATGGTGGGGAAGAATTTGCTGTAATTTTGTCTAACACAGACATAGTTGGTGCTGCTCACATTGCAGAAAAAATTTGCTTTGCTGTACAGAAAGCGGTAATTCCCCATGAAAATTCACAAATTAATCCTTATATAACCCTGAGTGCTGGGTTAGCTACAGAAATTCCTATATCTGACTCTAACTTTCAAAAAATAATTGTGGCGGCGGATAAAGCATTGTATCAAGCAAAGGCAACAGGACGCAATCGCGTGTGCAGTGGTCAAGAGCAAACTGAAAATCTAGAAGAAAAGCGGATTGCAACTCTTGTAAAGCAGTTGCGCTCAAATAACTTGCTCATTAGAGAGGAATTAAGGCTGTCTACACAGAAATCCCAGCAGATTAAGGAGAAAAACCAACAGCTTTTGAAGCAAGTGCAAGAGGTTATGCAGAAAAGCCAACAGATTAGGCAGGAAAGCTCCGAATTATACAGAATGCATAGAATGCGATAAAACCAGGACTTACGCACGGGTCATGAAAGAACGAACCACAGAGACACAGAGTACACGGAGGAATGAGAGTTTGAGAGGTTTTTTGCGTAAGTCCTAAAAACTTTTGGACAATTATTCATGTCAATATTTGCTAATTGGATTAGTTCATTTCTGATTAAATTACTTCCATAAATTATCCATAGGGAGAAGCGCTTAAAGAGTTTCTGCCTCACTAGCTTTTACTACTGGGATAGAAAGGGGTACTTTAGTGCCGACTGCAAATAACTGTTCTAGTTGACTCAAACCTGTCAAGCCACCACATAATAATACTTGGTCGCTAACTCGCAAGTCCATGCCGCCATCAGGATAGCGGATAAACTTGCCATCTCGCCGGATTGCCTGTACCTGTACTCCAAATTGCTTGCCGATTTCTAAATCTCTAAGGGTTTTACCTAGCGTTGGCGCATCTGCATTCACAGTAATCCACTGACAAGCACTATTTTCTCCAGGAACAACAGCTTGTCCTTTAGCTAACTCTGCCAAAGCCGCTAATTCTTCATCTGCTCCCACAATCAGCAAGCGATCGCCTTGTTCCAATTTGGTTTGATTATTGGGATAATCGATTTCATCCCCGTTAGCGCGGCGAATTGCCATCAAACTCGCTCCTGTTAAGTAGCGCATATCTACTTCTTCTATGCTCATGCCAATTAAAGGCGAAGCAGATGGTAAAGGATACCAGCGCTGATTTAAATCGCGGGTTGCTTGGCGCAAATCACGAGCAACTTCAGTAGCAGAACGCTCTGGGCGCAATTCTAAATAATGATCATTGCGGATTTGTTGCATTTGGCGTTGGACAACAGCTGGCGACAACAAGCCTAAGCCAGTTAATAAATGAGTTGCCATTTCTAAGCTGGCTTCAAACTCTGGTTGCACAACTTCTCTGGCTCCCAATTGATACAGCACCTCAATATTTTTATCCTGGGTAGCACGGACAACCAAATCTAATTCTGGGCGCAATTCCAAAGCGCGTTTCAAGCAAAGACGGGTACTCATCAGGTCTGGGAGGGCGATCGCCATTCCTTTGGCATGATTCACACCAGCAGTTTCTAGAACATGTAAACTCACGCAATTGCCATAGACGTAAGACACACCCATCTCACGCAACTGCTGAATTCTACTTTCTGATTGGTCGATTACTACCACAGGCAGGTCATGTTGCAGCAACAACTTTACTAAATTTTTGCCAACTTGCCCATAGCCACAGACTACCACATGGTTTTTGAAAGGCAAATCTTCCGACACATCCCGCGCCTCTTGTTCTTCTAAATACGGTTTCAACCAGGGCATTGATTCGGCAAAGTTAAATAAAAATGGCACTAGCCGCAGGACAAAGGGAGTAAGTATGAGAGTAACTGCGGTGGTTCCCAAAATTAATAAGTATATTTGTCGGGACACCAGCCCCAATGCCTGCCCTTCACTAGCCAGAACAAAGGAAAATTCTCCAATTTGCGCCAGTCCCAAACCGGCGATTATGGCTGTTTTTAAAGGGTAGCGAAACAGCTTTACTAGAGGGGTGATAATCAAAAATTTCCCTACGAAAACTATTGCCACTAACACCAAAATCAATTCTAGGTTGTTCCACAAAAACACTGGGTCGATTAACATCCCAATGGCGGCAAAAAATAAACTCGCAAAGATATCTCGCAGTGGTTCAACATAAGTCAGGGTTTGATCGGCGTACTCCACCTCAGAAATCATCAAACCTGCGACAAATGCCCCCATTTCAATCGACAGCCCCAAATGCTCTGTCAACAAAGCAATGCCCAAACATAGAGCTACAACCCCTAATAAAAATAGTTCTCGGCTTTCGGTACGGGCTAACAGTTGCAACAAAGGTGGTATCAGCCAAATCCCCGCAGCTACTGCCCCGGCAGCAAATAAACCAATCAACAGTAGTGCTGTTAGCACGGTGATGCCAATAGTTTCTGGTGGTTGGTTAAGGGCTGGTAAGACTGCTAACATCAGTCCTAGTGCCAAGTCCTGTACTACCAAAATCCCTAGCATTACTTGCCCGTGGGGCGTTTCTGTTTCGTTGGCTTCCATTAAACACTTGAGGACAACCGCCGTGGAAGATAAGGACAGAATACACCCCAAAAACATTCCCTTAGCAGGTAAGGCTCCCCAGGCTCCGGTTAACCCGCATACCACAACTGTGATCAAAATCGTCAAAGCAATCTGGAGTCCACCTCCGCCAAGAGCGATCGCTTTTACCTTCTTGAGTTCCGCAAAGGAAAATTCCACACCCAAGGCGAATAACAAAAAGGCAACCCCGAACTGTGCCAGAGTCTCTACTTGAATAACTTCTTTAATCAGTCCCAGTCCGGCTGGCCCAACGATCATCCCGCCTATGAGATAACCTAGCAGCACGGGTTGTCGCAAAAGTGCCGCCAACAGTCCGCCACAGGCTGCAACTCCTAGAACTAAAACTAAATCAACAATTAGCCTAAAATCTTCTTGCACCAGTTTTAAAAGAACTATTAATTAAGACCTATTAATTCAGCATACAAAGTTTTATGTTCTCAAACCGCTTGTTTGGTGAAGGTGCGACAAAATTTGATTATTTTGAAGGCGGCAGGGGGCAGGGAGGAATTTTGGAAGTTGCTAAATCATCCCGCAACTATGCAACGTCCAGTTTTCTTTTGCATGAAGTACAAAGCTAGTATCAAAGGTGGATTCATCCAGTTTAAAGACTTGTTCACGAGTATCAAAGGTGGATTCATCCAGTTTAAAGACTCGTTCACGAGTATCAAAGATAGAGGAACCGAGTTTTCTAACTCCTACCTCCAGTAATAACTGCTTAATGACACCAGTCACTCATGGGGGAAAACCCTCTTCTCTACGAGACGCTCCGCGTTCGCCCTACAGCCCTACGGGCATCCTACGGCGGGTGTCTCCTAGAGAAGGAGCTAGTACAGCACGGCGTAAATAAGCAGACCATTTTAAATCCCTAAAGAGCTTATTCCATAATACTTTTGACTTTTGACTTTTGATTTTTGACTTCCGCCTTGCGGTACTAGCTCCCCAATGCACATTAAATTTTCGGTGAACTAAGGGCACTCAGTAGTGATAAATCTCTCTCAAGTCTGAGATGCTATATGTGCTGTGGTAGAGGATTTTTTAATTCTATTTCAGTATCCTTGTTAACAAACAAATTATTATATAAATAATCTCACAAAAACAATGGTAAATATGGATAATACGAACAAGACTAATACTACTAAAAATAATTTGGATCAGCAGACAATAGGTAATGAAACTGATATACGTTCATCATCTAACGAACTGATACAGAGAACTAAAACAATTAATATAGATGGTCAGCGTCCAGTTGATCCAAGTAGCATTGAAATTAAGGAAACAATTGATATAGATGGTGAGCGCCCAATTGTCAAGGATGAAAATCATTCTGATAAAACAATCGATATAGATGGTCAACGCCCCATTGGTAAGAGCGCTTTTCAAGAGCATGAGATGCTAGTCCTAGACGGCGAACGTCCAATTGATCCTAGTGATTTTGAGGTTGAGGAAATTCTTGAAATAGATGGTCAACGTCCGATTGCTAAGAGTAATTTTCAGGTTCAAGATACTATAGAGATAGATGGTAGCCGCCCAATAGTTTCAGATAACACTGTTGATTCGCAAATACCAACGGATTATATAGACTAAAATCACGACCTTCTTTGACTGCCAATAGATTCTAACTTCTCTTCTTAGGCTACGCCAAGGTGAGGTACAGATAATCGTAGGGGCACAACATGTTGTGCCCCTACCTGTGTAGTTTATTTATAGCAAGGGACTGGGGACTGGGTGAAAAGCCTTTTTGTGTCTAAGTTTTATCATCTGTTAATGTCCTAATCAGCTTGGCTGTTGCTATACTTATCGCGATCGCCTTGCATGGCTTGAGGGAGGCGACAGCCCCCATATTAGGCAAACCTCGTTAAGAGTCTCTGGCTGGAAATGCTGATCATTGTGGCTCTGCGGCGAGTTAGGGAGGCGGAGCCTCACATTAGGCATTCCCAGTCAGAGACTGGGAACGAGATGAACGGAGCTAAAAGACTCGTTCACGAGTATCAAAGGTGGATGAACGAGTATCAAAGGTGGATGAACGGAGCTAAAAGACTCGTTCACGAGTATCAAAGGTGGATGAACGAGTATCAAAGGTGGATGAACGAGTATTAAAGGTGGATGAACGGAGCTAAAAGACTCGTTCACGAGTATCAAAGGTGGATGCCCCATCCCCAATGTCGATTAAATTTTAGGTGAGCTAACGGCACTCAATAGTAGTAGTGACCACGGCACTTTAATATCAGGTATGAGCCATGAGTACTTTCTCAGTATAGGTAGTGCAACTGGCAACACAAAACGCAGAGAGCGAAGCGATGCAGGCCGATCGCCATTTTCATCGACAATTCCATATTGCTTGGCTAATTCGGCAACAATCTGCACCCGTCCTGTATGGCGCATGAGATTTGGCTGACAAGCAAGTGCAGCGATCACCCGTCCAGTTAATAAGGGAGTTTCCCAGTTGTAGCGTTCACTGATGAATGAGCTTTTTTGGTCAGTAGCATTGGTTTGATTCATCTCAGAAGCAAAACGGGAAAAAAGCTCAGTACCAACAATACCTGGCCAAATTGAAACAGAAGCGACATTATAAGGTTTAAGTTCAACAGCCATATCAGCTGCTAGGCGATCGCAAGCTGCTTTACCAACACCGTATGCTGTATTAAAGAAGTAAGACATCCCAGCCCACGAGGAAATGGTGCAAATTAGTCCAGAGTTACGCTTGGTCATCATTCGGCTAGCAAAAATACTCGCAACATAGTGGCTACGAAGACCAACGTTGTTGCTAGCATCCCAAATACTTGGTTCACAATCCCAAAAGGGTTGCCCATAAGCGTCTTTTATTGCTTGAACTCCTGAGTAAGCATTATTAACCAGTAGGTCGAGTTGTCCATTCTGCTCATCTTGGATGCGCTCAAACAGTAAACGCACCTGTTGATCGTCGCTGTGGTCTACTTGCACGGGAATGCATACACCACCGACTTCTTCTATGGCTGATTGGGTTTCACTAAGACTCCCAAAAACCGCATCACTGGAAGAGTTGTTAAGGCTGCGGCCGGTGACGTATACAGTTGCACCAGCCTCAGCCAAGCCAATAGCAATTCCCCTACCAATTCCCCGCGTAGCACCTGTTACCAATGCCACTCTATCTTCAAGATGTTTCATGATCGCTGTTCTCTGCGGTTAATGGTATAGCCAAACACGCAATAGTGAAAGTAGTTGTTCAGTATCTACAGGTTTGGTGATGTAGTCGGATGCGCCGGCTTCAATACACTTTTCGCGATCGCCTTGCATGGCTTTAGCGGTGAGTGCAATAATCGGCAAAGATTTAAATTGATCGTTTTGGCGGATTACGCGTGTTGTTTCGTAACCATCCATTTCTGGCATCATTACGTCCATCAAAACGACATCAATATCTGGTGTAGTTTCTAACAGGGTAATTCCCTCCCTGCCGTTTTCAGCATATAAAACTTGTATTTGATAACACTCCAACATACTGGTCAGCGCGAAGATATTACGCATATCGTCGTCTACAATTAGCGCTTTTTTGCCAGTGAGTAAGTAGTCTTGTGAATGCAGTTGTTCAAGTATTTCTCGCTTGGGTGCAGGTAAATTTGCTTGGACTCGGTGTAAAAATAATGCTGTTTCATCAAGGAGACGTTCGGGCGATCGCACATCTTTAATGATGATTGTTTCGGCAATCCGCCTGAGTTCTGTTTCTTGAGCTTTGCTAATTTCTCTACCTGTGTAGACAATAATTGGTAATGTTTTGCCGTTAGGTAGAAGCTTTATCTGCTCGATAAGTTGAAACCCAGTCATGTCAGGTAGTCCTAAATCGAGAACTAGGCAATCAAAATGCTGGGCGCGGATGGCTTCTAACGCCTCTGCACCTGTACCAACGGCAGTAGTAGAAACATCGCTGTTGCCAATCAACTCAACAATACTAAGCCGTTGAGTATCATCGTCTTCAACTACCAGTAAATTTTTCACTTGGCGCTCAACAAAACCTTTAATTTTGGTCAACGCTTGGGATATTGTCTCGCTGGTTAAAGGCTTTTGCAGATATGCGATCGCTCCTAGTTGCAAACCGCGTTGTCTCCCTTCCTCAACGCTCATAATATGTACGGGAATGTGACGCGTGTTTTGGTCATGTTTCAGGCGATCCAATACCGTCCAACCATCCATTTCTGGTAATCTAATATCTAGCAAAATGGCTGAAGGCAAAAATTGCTGCGCTAGTGTCAAACCTGTACTGCCGTTTTGGGCAGTGATTACTTTGAATCCTTGCTGTTGCGCCATTTCTATGAGGATACGCGCAAAGTTAACGTCATCTTCGACAATCAACAACACGCGATCGCCTATGCCAATAGTAGTGCGATCGTCATTCAAACCTGCTGTTAGCGCATAGCTCTGGTTTAGCTTGGGCTGAGTGCTGTTAGCGGATAGCTCTGGTTTAGCCTGGGTTGAGTAGGGAGTGGGAAATATTAATGTAGACTCTTGACTATGGACTCTTGAGTGTTGACTCAATTGTGGTAAGTAGAACGTAAACGTGCTACCTTGACCGGGTTGACTAACTAATTTAATTTCGCCACCAAAGAGATGGGCGATTTCGCGGCTAATTGATAAGCCCAATCCGGTGCCGCCGTATCTCCGACTGGTAGAGCCATCGGCTTGCTGAAATGCCTCAAAAATCACTTTCTGCTTGTCGGGGGCAATGCCAATCCCTGTATCGCTGACTGAGAAGGCAATCACAAGCTGGGCGCTATTTAAAGTTTTATGGTCGTTGCTCCATCCCTGCTTCGCCACCGCAATCCGTAAGCGTATCTCCCCATGCTCTGTAAATTTAAAAGCGTTGGAGAGGAGATTTTTCAACACCTGTTGTAAGCGTTTGACATCTGTATTGATGCTGATTGGCAATTCTGGAGTAAATTCAATTACAAAGCCAAGTCTTTTGCTTTGAGCTATTTTTTTGAAGGTGCGCTCAGTCTGTTCGCCCAACTCTGTTAACAGCATTTGGGTTATGTCAATTGACATAGTTCCAGATTCAATTTTAGCGAGATCCAGAATGTCATTGATTAACGTCAACAAATCAGTACCTGCTGAGTAAATTGTCTGGCTGTATTCGACTTGCTTGTTGGTAAGGTTGTGATCAATGTTATCTGCCAACAACTTCGCCAAAATCAACAAGCTATTTAACGGTGTCCGCAGTTCATGGGACATGTTGGCGAGAAATTCTGATTTGTATTTTGAGGAGAGAGTGAGTTGTTCAGCTTTGTCTTCTAAAGACAGTCTTGCTTGTTCAATTTCCCGATTTTTGCGCTCGACTTCTTTCTTCTGCGTCGCTAACAACTCTGCCTTTTCTTCTAACTCAGCATTGGTTTGTTGCAGTTCCTCTTGCTGTCCTTTGAGTAAATCCTCGGAAGCTTTGAGAGATTGGGCTTGTTGTTCTAAGCGCTGGTTGGTTTGGCGGAGTTCACTTTGCTGGGTTTGGAGTTCTTCAGCCAAAGATTGCGACTGCTTGAGTAATTCTTCAGTTCGCATCGATGCTGCGATCGTGTTCAGGACGATCGCTATACTTTCGGTTAGTTGGTCGAAGAATGTCAAATGAATTTCGCTAAAGCGGCGAAAGGAAGCTAATTCAATCACTGCTGTCACCTGTCCTTCAAAAACTACAGGTAACACTACGGCATTGAGTGGAGTTGCTTCTCCTAAACCAGAAGAAATTCTCACATAATCACTTGGTACTTCCGTCAGCAGTATTCGCTCTTTTTCTAAAGCGCATTGTCCCACCAAACCTTCACCCAATTGGAAGCGGTTAGCCAAATGTCTGCGTTCGCGGTAAGCGTAACTACTAATTAGTTTCAAATACGGTGTATTTTCCCCATGTTCCATCAAGAAGAATACGCCGTGTTGCGCTCCTACCAAAGGTGCAAGTTCTGAGAGAATTAGTTTAGATACAGTTTCCAAGTCTCGCTGCCCTTGAAGCATTCGGGTAAACTTGGCTAAGTTAGTTTTCAACCAATCTTGTTCGGTGTTTTTCTGCGTTGTCTCCCGCAGATTAGCAATCATCTGGTTGATGTTGTCTTTGAGGATAGCAACTTCCCCTAGTGCCTCGACAGCAATTGAACGAGTTAAATCGCCCTTAGTTACAGCTGTCGCAACTTCTGCAAGCGATCGCAACTGGGTAGTAAGTGTAGCAGCGAGTTCGTTGACGTTATCTGTCAAATCTTTCCAAGTTCCAGCCGCCCCAGGTACTCTCGCTTGTCCCCCTAACTTCCCTTCAATTCCCACTTCCCGCGCCACTGTGGTTACTTGATTGGCAAATGTCGCTAGGGTATCAATCATTTCGTTGATTGTTTCTGCCAAAGTTTCTATTTCTCCCTTGGCATCTAACATCAGTTTGCGTTTCAAGTCACCGTTAGCAACCGCCGTTACAACTCTAGCAATCCCGCGCACTTGGGCTGTTAAGTTCCCCGCCATTGAGTTAACGTTATCTGTTAAATCTTTCCAAGTCCCGGCAACACCTTGGACTTTGGCTTGTCCGCCCAACTTCCCTTCAGTTCCCACTTCCCGCGCCACCCGCGTTACTTCACTTGCGAAGGAACTGAGTTGATCAACCATTGTATTAGTGGTATTCTTCAAGTCTAAAATTTCGCCTCTGGCATCGACAGTAATTTTCTTGGATAAGTCGCCATTAGCTACCGCTTTTGTAACTTCCGCGATGTTGCGAACTTGTCCGGTTAAGTTCCCCGCCATTGAGTTAACGTTGTCTGTCAAATCTTTCCAAGTACCTGCAACTCCTCTGACGTAGGCTTGTACGCCCAATTTACCTTCGGTTCCCACTTCACGGGCAACCCTTGTCACTTCTGATGCAAAGGAATTTAGCTGATCCACCATTGTATTAATAGTGTTTTTGAGTTCCAGAATTTCGCCTTTAACATTGACAGTGATTTTCTTGGAAAGGTCGCCATTCGCTACAGCTGTGGTAACTTCGGCAATGTTTCGCACTTGCGCCGTCAAACTTCCCGCCATGAAGTTTACGCTGTCAGTTAAATCCTTCCAAGTGCCGGCGACACCTTTAACTTCCGCTTGCACACCCAGCTTACCTTCAGTTCCCACCTCACGGGCAACTTTTGTAACTTCACTTGCAAAGGAATTAAGTTGGTCTACCATCGTGTTGACGGTGTTCTTCAACTCTAAAATTTCACCTTTGACATCAACCGAGATTTTCTTAGATAAGTCGCCATTAGCTACGGCGGTGGTAACGGCGGCAATGTTTCGCACCTGTGCCGTTAAACTTCCCGCCATGAAGTTTACGCTGTCAGTTAAATCTTTCCATGTGCCAGCCACGCCCTTAACATCGGCTTGCACACCTAGTTTACCTTCACTGCCCACTTCACGGGCCACCCGCGTTACTTCACTTGCAAAAGAACTAAGTTGATCCACCATTATATTTATGGTATTCTTCAGTTCCAGAATTTCACCTCTGACATCGACGGTAATTTTTTTAGATAGATCACCATTTGCGATCGCAGTGGCAACTTCGGCAATATTTCGCACTTGTCCGGTGAGATTACCCGCCATTAAGTTAACGTTGTCAGTTAAATCTTTCCAAGTACCCGCTACTCCTTGCACTTGCGCTTGCACGCCCAATTTTCCTTCAGTTCCCACCTCCCGCGCAACTCTGGTTACTTCCGATGCAAAGGAATTAAGCTGAACCACCATTGTATTAATAGTGTTTTTCAACTCCAGTATTTCGCCTTTAACATTGACAGTAATTTTCTTAGATAAGTCGCCATTCGCCACAGCTGTGGTAACTTCTGCAATATTTCGCACTTGTGCCGTCAAGCTTCCCGCCATGAAATTCACACTATCGGTAAGGTCTTTCCAAGTACCCGCTACCCCGCGAACTTCTGCTTGACCGCCCAATTTGCCTTCTGCACCCACCTCCCGCGCAACCCTCGTTACTTCTGATGCAAAGGAATTGAGTTGATCCACCATAATGTTAACGGTGTTTTTCAACTCTAAAATTTCGCCTTTGACATCGACAGTAATTTTCTTAGACAAATCGCCGTTTGCTACCGCCGTTGTCACTTCCGCAATGTTACGGACTTGGGCAGTTAAATTCCCTGCCATTAAGTTAACGTTGTCGGTGAGATTCTTCCAAGTCCCTGCGACTCCCTTAACTTCGGCTTGCACACCCAATTTTCCTTCAGTACCCACCTCACGCGCAACTCTTGTCACTTCCGATGCAAAAGAATTAAGCTGATCCACCATCGTGTTGACAGTGTTTTTGAGTTCTAGAATTTCGCCTTTCACATTCACAGTGATTTTTTTGGATAAGTCACCGCTAGCGATCGCAGTGGCAACTTCGGCAATATTTCGCACCTGTCCGGTGAGATTACCCGCCATCAAGTTAACGCTATCAGTTAAATCTTTCCAAGTGCCAGCAACACCTTGCACTTCGGCTTGGACACCCAACTTACCTTCAGTTCCCACCTCACGCGCAACCCGCGTTACTTCCGATGCAAAAGAACCGAGTCGATCCACCATCGTGTTGACAATATTAGCAGTCTGGAGAAACTCACCTTGCAAAGGTTTGCCGTCAATTTCTGTAGCGATCGTTTGCGATAAGTCACCACTGGCAACTGACCGAATTACACGAGTAGTTTCAGTTGTTGGTTTAACTAAATCTGTAATTAGAGTATTGACAGAAGTAACACAATCTGACCACGAACCACGAACATCTCCTAAAGAGGCGCGTTCAGCAATTTTGCCTTCTTTGCCGACAACATTACCAATTCGTTGTAACTCTGCCGCCATCCGCTCATTCTGATTAATAATATCATTGAGCGTATCAGCTATTTTCCCCGCCACACCAGTATGGTCTATGGGCATCCGAGCCGAGAAGTCACCCTGTTTAACAGCATTCAGCGTTCTTAGTAGCTGATTTAAATCTAGATTGTCGCTGTCTCTAGTTAACTGTTCGGTTGCCATAGCCTTATTTCTAAAGAATTTACTAGGTTTTTGTGTTTAAAAGAGGTTTTATTAAAGCAATTCGTTACTTTATATTCCGGTTTGCACCCGTAATGCGTATTAACTTCTAATGATAACGGGAACAAAGGCAAGGAAGCAGGGGGCAGGGGACAGGGGCAAGTTTGCTATTGGGTTTGTGTCTTCCTTAGTAAAGCTTGTTGTTACCAAAAAAGACGCAGTGAACTAGCGCTTTAGGCGGGTTTACTACGTCAGTTTTATTATTGTCGATTAACTTGCCTTCGAGCGGGCGGTTATGCCATCGCAACTGACTTTTTACGACTGGGACGCTTGCGCTCCGATTTTTTCTTTAATCCAACCGCCTGGGCTTCGTCGCTATCTGATCCATATTGTCCGCGAATTACTTCTTTCATGGCTAATATAGCATTGTGAAATTCCCATTCTGCTAATCGTGCCGCATCGGTAGCAGCACGGTACAAAGTTAGTTTTTCGGTTTCGGCTTGTTGCTGCACCAACATATCTTGATAAGCTTGCAATAAATTTGCTACAGAGGCATCAGCACGGGTTGTATCATAGGTACTGACAGTTTGCAAACCGTGTAATGAGTTAATATCTTGACTAATTGATTGAGAGGGCAAACGGCGGGTTTTATCTTGGGTAGGCATATATGCATACTGTTGAAATGGATAAGTTTAATGTGCCCATTACAACAAAAAAACTAACAGTAAATGAGATATTTAGATAGAACAAAGTTAAGGAAACGTAGGTTAATTTTTGTAATTCGATGCAATGGCAATGTTAATCGATGCAATGGCATTGTCAATCGATACAATGGCAATGTGAATCGATACAATGGCATTGTCAGTCGATACAATGGCATTGTTAGTCAATACAATCGCATTGTTAATTGAAACAATGGCATTGTCAATCGATGCAATGGCAATGTGAATCGATACAATGGCATTGTTAGTCAAAACAATTAAGTAGGTGGGTGGGAAAATTTATAAATAGACCCACCCCACAAGATTGGATAATTTATTTGTTGGAAATCTATTAGTGTGAAACGTGTAACGCACCCCACAATACTAGGGTGGGGAAATCTCCAAATCTTTGCAAATATTGATAGCTAGAATATCAACAATCTCAGTATGTCTTGGAACTGCCGAGGTTCTGTTGTTTGATGGATTGTAATAAATCGTATGCCTTCCACCTTCTCAAAGAGATACAGCATTTTGCATCTAAATGAAGTACATCCTTACCCCCCTTAATCCCCCCGATGTATTGGGGGGAAATTCCCAATCTAGTTCCCTCCCCTTTCTAAGGGGAGGGTTAGGGAGGGGTATTTTTGTACTTCATTAACTTGCAATCTGCTGTATCAAATGCTAACGTACCCAATCTAAACCGTCACTCCCTCCAATTCCTCATCTGTCAACTCATACAACTGGCGCAACTTATCTAACTTCTCACCATCAGCATCCCAGAAACCCCGTCCATGCGCCTCCAACATTCTCCCTAAAATATTGCGAAAAGCTTCAGGATTTGCCTTGCGTAATTTATCCGCCATCTCTGCATCTAACGCATAAGTATCAGCCGCTTGGTCATAAACCCAATCATCGGTAAAATCGGCAGTACCACCCCAACCAATCAACGCCGTCATCCGTTGAGAAATTTCAAACGCACCACCAGAACCTTGATTCGCCATCGCTTGCGCCCATTTGGGATTTAGCAACTTAGTGCGATACTCCATTCTGAGCAAATCATCTAACTTACGCGGTGTAGTATCCTTCGAGAAACTTTCCACAAAACTAGTTGTAACCTTCTTACCGCCTTGTTTTTCTGCTGCCCTTTTCAAACCGCCAGTATTAGCGTAATATTCTTGAATATCAGTTAAACCATATTCAACCGAATCGATTTCTTGGACAATGCGATCGCTAGTTTTCAACAACGTATTCAACACTTCCGGTCTAGCTTGACCTTTATCTTCTCTCCCATAGCTGAATACATTGCGACTTTGCCAAGTATTCCCCAACTCCTCACCAGATTCCCAATTCCCATCAACCACCCTATCATTTACCAAAGAACCAAAATCACCCGCCGGATTAGAAAACAATCTCGCCGATGCATTCTCCACCCCTTGAGCTTTTAAAGCTAAAGCGTGTTTCCTGATAAAATTCTGATCATCCGGTTCATCAGCATCAGCCGCCCGTTGAAATAAATCATCCAACAATTCGATGATATTTACAAAACTATCCCGGAAAATCCCAGACAAATTACCCAACACATCAACGCGGGGATGTCCAACCTCCGCCAACGGCTTCAATTCATAACGAACAACTCTACCAGTTCCTTCCTTAACAGGTTCAGCCCCCACCAACTCCAACAGAATCCCCAGAGATTCACCCTTAGTTTTAATCGCATCCAATCCCCATAACATTACCGCGATCGTTTCCGGATATTTCCCATATTCATCCAAATGCTGCACAATAATTTTTTGAGCAATTTCCCGTCCCCGTTCATACGCCGCAGGCGAAGGCATCCGATAAGGATCTAAAGCATGAATATTCCTCCCAGTCGGTAACACACCAGCCCCATCCCTTAACAAATCCCCACCCGGCGCAGGCGGAATATACTCCCCATTCAACCCCCTCAACAAATTTGTTAACTCATCCGTAGATTGCATCAACAAATCCCTTATTAGCCTTTCCTCCTCTTGGCGCTCTTGGCGTCTTGGCGGTTCGTTTTCTTCCTCCTCCCCCCCAAAATAAGCCTCCAAATACGCCCCCAACTCCTCCTCACTCGGCCTTTCCCCCAAAGTATGCAACCCAGAAGAAAACAACCGATTCTCTAAAACCTGCAAATATTCATACAACACCACCAAATAATCATCAAAAGTGCGATCGCTAAACATCCGCACATTCTCCGGCGTAAACGCAATCCCCAACTTCTTCGCATCCTCAAACGGACAATCAGCATCCAACCCAGAGTCCACAATTTTTTTACAAATTCCTTCCTTCAAAACATAATTCTTTTGTGGTTCTTCCCGATACTCCGAAATCAAATCTCGCAACGCCACCAATTCCTTATACAAACCTGCCCGCCCATAAGGCGGTACATTATGAGAAATCAACACACCATAACCGCGACGTTTTGCCAACATTGATTCAGAAGGATTATTCGCCGCATATATATATAGATTAGGCAAATTTCCTAACAGAATATCCGACCAAGAATAACCCGTATTACCCAACGGAGAACCAGGCAACCATTCCACCGTCCCATGCATTCCAAAGTGAACCAAAGCATCAGCTTGAAACTCATTTTGCAGCCATTTATAATAAGCAGCATATTGCGGATGAGGCGTTAAATCTCGTTCAAACATTAAACGCATCGGGTCGCCTTGTATACCCAAAGGTGGTTGTACACCTATCCACACATTCCCTAATTGCACACCACCAATTTGAAATTCATCGCCATAGGTTTTAATTCCAGTTCCCGTCAAAGATTTCCATTGTTTCTCAATCCGGGAGGTTTGCAGATATCCCAGCCATTTTTCTAAAGTGTGGGCGTTAACAGACGCGGGAATATTTTTTGTATCATCAATTTCATCCGCCTCTTTCACCCAGCGAATCAATTCTTCTCCATCTTCGGGTAAATCTCCCACGGTATAACCTTGGTCTTTAAGTGCGTGGAGAAACTTCAACAAACTACGCGGCACATTTAATAATGCAGCTGTGCCCACAGCACCATAACCAGGAGGAAAGCCATATAAAATAATTGCAATCTTGCGTTCTGAAGCAGGTTTTTGCCGCAAAGCCACCCAACTTTTTACCTTACCAATCAATCGCTGTACCCGTTCGGGAACCAGATAAATATTTTCGCCCACCAAACCACCAAGGGGAATGGTATCAATAGCCCCATCTAATTCTGGTAAAGCATACAACACTACACTTTGCAATCCGCCGATACCTTGGCGTGTCCACGAGGAAATGTCTTGAATTAATAGTGGTGCAGCAACAATATAAGGTACATTCTTGGCAGTGAGGATGCGCTTTGCTACTTCCACCTGACGCCCTGCTTCCATTGAACCAGCCGGGCCACCCACCAGAGGAAAGCCAATTGTCGAAACGATCGCATCCACTTTGACTGCTTCACTAGATAATGAGGCAGTCTCTATATTACCTAGTTGTCGTTGCTGAATTTCATAATCGGTTGTCATCAAATCCCGTACCGCCACATGTCCTTCCACGCCATTGATGAAAATAGGCAAAGGAATTAACCCGGCTAATTCAAAACTGCGAATCAGTTGGGGAATGTAGGGTTGTTTGGTAATGACGTGTTTACGGTAGAGGAGAATTCCGACAACCGGGGAGACACGATTAATCGCGTCTTTACAATGGGTTTTATACCATTCTAAATATTCGCGGGGCGATTCAAAAAACCCTTGATAGTCGGGATGGAGTAAGCCGATGTTGGGGGTTTCGACTAATGGGGGAATGTCGCCGACTTTTAAACCTAAGTATTTTTCTGCTAGTATCCAGAATAATGAAGCGACGTTTTCTGAACCGCCAGCATTCCAATAACCATAGATAATTAACCAGTTGCGTAAGTCTTGAACTTTTTGCACTGGTACATATTTCAGTAGCTTAGGGCCAATTTTTAAGAAGCTGATGTAACCAGCGAGTTTATCTTCTTCTCGTCCGTTGCTAAATTTGTCAAGGATGAATTTAACTGGTTTGGGCATTCCTTTGGGTTTATCGCCAATGGCAAAGTCACCCAGCTTGGTTAAACTCATCAATTCCAAAGCTGACTCAAACACCAGGCGGATGGGAATTTGGGAAATGCGATCGCGCAACCACACAACCTGGTCATAATCAAATAGTAGGCTACCAAAAAACACATCAGCGTCATGAAGTGCTGCTTCTACCTCGGTGCGTTTATTGGTAAGATCGCGATCGCTAAATACCCGAATATCCAACTCAGGACAGCGATTAGCCAAAAAAGCTGCTTTCCTGTACAAGTCAACGTTGAACGATTCAAACCCAGCAACCAAGACGATGCGTTTCATGCCTGTAAGCTACGAAATATTTCTTTACTTAAATTTTAAACTGGCTCATAGGTTGATTGTTAAATATCTGCCCACAGATTCGGGTCATTCAGGCGTACTAGTACAGGATGGCGGAAATAAACATACCATTCGATCAGGCTGAAAAGCCTGTGTTATCGCTTTTCTTCCTTCTACCCCTCTGCCCCTGTGCCCCTCTGCCTTCTTGCAGTAGGTAGATTTGTCATAGCTTTCTACTTTTACGAAGCGTTATTATCTTAACAATGGGGGTAACTGCTGCATTTCAATTTATTGCAACAATCACCGGATTATTTCCGATTTTGATAAATTATGATGGTTGTGTTTTTTATTCCAAAAAATCTTGCAATCAGCATATTTTACCACATAAAATCTGCTGACAAAGTTTGCAGAAAAACTTATTTTACTTACCAGCGTAGTAATGCTTAAAATAATGCGGACATTGCTAACAAGTACTTCAACAAATTTATTAACAAAACTTTGTCTCTATAATTGGAAGAGTTTTGAACTAGCGTAAAAATAAGTAAGTTGAGGATAAAATCATGAAATTCGGAATTGATAGTGGGCACAATTGTCCACCAGACACAGGAGCCAGGGGGATTAAATTTGAGGATAATTTAACTCTCGATGTTGGTAATAGAGTTATAGCCAAGTTAAGAGCTTTGGGGAATGAAGTCGTAGTATGTAGACCAAGTAGTGCTAGTACAGTCCGGGAATCGCTTTCAAAAAGATGTTCTACAGCTAATGGGAGTAAAGTAGATATTTACGTCTCGATTCATTTTAACTCCTTTAACGGGCAAGCTAATGGCACAGAAGTATTTGCAACTAGCGATACTGGGAGTAAAATTGCTAAACCTGTATTAGATGAAATCGTCAAGTTAGGATTTTTTAATCGCGGTGTTAAGAGTGGTTCCCACTTGTATGTTCTGAAAAATACGGATATGCCTGCGATTCTTGTAGAAGGTTGCTTTGTCGATTCGCAAAAAGATATGAATCTTTATAATCCAGAAGCAATGGCTAATGCGATCGTCAAAGGCTTAACTGGTAAAGTGTCAAGTGTTCCTGTTAACCCCGTACCAGATGAAGAGCAGAATGTAGATACCACTATTCTCAGACTGCAAAAAGCCTTAAATCGACTCAAGATAACCGATAAAAATGGTAAAGCATTAGTAGAAGATGGCTTCACCGGGGCTAACACCAAATCTACTGTAGAAAAATTTCAGACTATTGTTGGGGTTCAGCCGACTGGAATTGCTGACGAAGCTACATGGAATGCCATAAATTTAATTTTGGCAAAACGAATTCTCAGACCAAACCATGCTGGTAATGCAGTTATCAGATACTTGCAATATCGTCTAGGTGTTGAGAATGATGGCGTCTATGGGCCGCAAACAGAGGTTGCAATTAAAAACTTTCAAAAGCAAAATGGTTTAGATGCCGATGGAATTGTCGGGCCTGCTAGCTGGCAGAAATTAATTAGTTAGATTCAGGGGTAGGTATTATTCAAGGTAAATGAATTGTTGAAGTTGGTATTGGATGTCATTGAGAATATTTCTGAAAAGGTGTAGTAAACTTCCAACCGAACCTGCCCCAGTCTCAGAGCGTTGGCGCAGCCAGCCGCAGGCATCGCTGTTCATTCAGCATTAAGCAATGACAAGGTTAAAAAAGGAGGGCATCGCCTGAAGCTGTTGACCTAAAATAATGAAAATAAATAACCAGGGCGTAGGAAATCATCTATGCTGCTGACAGGAATATGTTCAACTTAACCAGGTTTGTGTTTGATAAGTATCAATCACACTTGGTCACAGGTAATTATCCTATCGCTCTGGTGCTTTTTTGGCGGTGAAGTTTCGCCAAAAGTATAAAAGTAAAGGGCTTTTCAAGCCTATAACAATTGTTACTACTTTGTTGTATAAGTGAACACAATTTTTCTGGGCTTTCAATTTATTTCCGATGTCATATCAAGCTTGGTACACCGCTAATCACTGGACGATCTAAAAAGCTGTTTTTCTCCTTATTCCATTGCCTTGACAATACCTCCAACAAGTTTTTCTTCAGCTTTCCCAGGCTCGATATAGTCACCCACTAAGTAGTAGTTTTCAAACAGAATTTGGAGTATCTAACACTGATAGCATCTAGGCTATCAACAATGAACTTCAACACACTAAATATCAAGTTATATATTAATTTGAAGCTGTCAAGTATTTAATAAATAAATTAACAATTGGGAGCGGGGTAAGTTTATTTAGAGCATGGCAACTAATTAGAGAAGCATACGGCGATGCCTTCACAGTAGGCATCGCGGATTTTAGATTTAATCTAAAATCCCAAATCGAGTTACCGATTCACCGCCGCCGCTTCCCGTGCTGCTGTTGCTTGATCTGGGTGGATACCCAAGCGCGTGAGATTAATCCGACCTTTGTTATCAATTTCGCGCACTTTGATAATCACTTCATCGCCCACCGCTACTTCATCCTCAACTTTGCCAACGCGGTAGTCAGCTAATTGTGAGATGTGAATCATCCCTTCTTTTCCAGGCAGAAATTCCACAAATGCACCTATCGGTATAATCCGAGTGATGCGTCCTGCGTAGACATCCCCTTCGTGCAGCTTACGGGTCATGCCTTGGATGATGTTTTTGGCTCTTTTGGCCTTGTTCTCATCCACAGCAGAAATTGTCACGGTGCCATCATCTTCAATGTCAATTTTAGCACCAGTTTCCTCAGTGATCCCCTTAATAGTTTTGCCTCCAGGCCCGATGACCAGACCAATCATGTCTGAATCAATCTTGATTGTTAACAGACGTGGGGCATAAGGTGAGGTTTCTATCCGGGGTTGATCGATGCAGGCAAGCATTTTTTCCAGAATGTGCAACCGGGCTGCTTTGGCTTGGTGGACTGCTTGGGAAATAACATCCAACGACAAACCGGAGATTTTCATATCCATTTGCAAGGCGGTAATTCCGGTATCCGTCCCAGCAACTTTGAAGTCCATGTCGCCCAAAAAGTCTTCAATGCCCTGAATGTCGGTCAGGATTCGCACTTCGTCCCCATCCTTAATCAGACCCATTGCTGCGCCACTGACGGGTTTGAGAATTGGCACACCAGCATCCATGAGGGCGAGGGTAGAACCGCAGACTGAACCCATTGAGGTGGAACCGTTGGAGGAAAGGACTTCCGATACGATGCGAATCACGTAGGGAAATTGTTCTTTTGAGGGTAGCACAGGTAGGAGCGATCGCTCTGCTAATGCCCCGTGACCAATTTCGCGCCTTCCTGGAGAACGCATTGGCTTGGTTTCCCCAACTGAGAACGGCGGGAAGTTGTAATGATGCAGATAACGCTTATGTTGATCTAGCTGCATGTCATCGTTGAGGTTTTGGGCATCCCCTGGCGTACCCAAAGTACAAGTGGATAATACCTGAGTTAGTTCTCGGTTAAATAAACCGCTACCGTGGACTCGCTTTGGTAAGACACCAACTAAACAAGAAACACGACGGACTTCATCAAGTTTACGACCATCAACGCGAACGTTATCTTCAACGATTTGCCGCCGCATGAAGTATTTGGTAATATCTTTAAAAGTGTTACCAAGTGCCTTACTATTTGCAGTTGCAGCAACTCGAATTGGATCTTCTTCTGGCAGTTCCTTAATCGTCGTGGCAATTTCATCCTTGACGACATCTAAAGCTGCATCGCGTTCGGGTTTGGTGAAAGTAAATTGCGACAGGATTTTCTTAATCTGGCTGCTAGCGCGATCGCGGATATAATTTTCTAACGTCTGGTCTACTTCTGGTTGTGCTTCTTGCACTATTACTAGACCCAGTTCTGCTACTAAATCTTGCTGCGCTTTGATTAAGTCCCGCACTGCTTCATAACCAAAGTCAATTGCCTCAATAATATCTCGCTCTGGCAACTGATTGGCTCCCGCCTCCACCATGATCACCCCATGTGGTGAACCTGCTACTACTAGATCCAAATCTCCAGCTTCAATTTCTGCATAAGTGGGGTTAATAATGAAATCATCGCCCACTAAACCAACGCGAACTGCTGCCATTGGCCCATTAAAAGGAATCTGGGCAATCAGGGTAGCAATGGAAGCACCTGTAACTGCTAACACATCGGGTGGCACTAACTCGTCCATCGACAGCGTTAAGGCAATAATTTGCAAGTCATCCCGTAGCCATGAGGGGAACAGGGGACGCATGGGACGGTCTATTAGACGGCTGGTGAGAATTGTTTTTTCTGGTGGACGACCTTCTCGCCGCATGATTCCTCCGGGAATCCTACCAGCGGCATATAGCCTTTCTTCATAATCTACTGTGAGCGGAAGAAAATCAATGCCTTCTCTGGCTTGCGATCGCGTAGCCGTAACTAAAACGGATGTGTCCCCTGATTCTATCAAAACCGACCCCCCAGCCTGGGGAGCTAGTAGGCCTACTTTCAGTCGAATATCCCTTCCATCGAAGGATATTGACTTGTCAACTTCTGCCATTCAGTTTTTTTTCCTTCTCTTTCGCTATTCTCTTTCTGTGGCAATCCTAACATTTATGCCCTATGACTGACTTTTAGTACATACAAAGATTCAGACTTGTTGTTCAACCCAAAGCACGATACATGATCAGCGCGTCTACCACTTGTTCATCCCCTAGCTTCGCTGCACGCGGAATGTGCCCAATAATCTCAAATCATAACGACTGCCAAAGTGTAATTGAAGGTATATTAGTTTCAAAGACCAAATTGAACATTAGTGCTTCATAGCCCAGGCTGGCTGCTATCAAGAGCATCGCCTCTCCCATGAACCGCCCGATTCCCTGACCGCCAAAGCCAGGTTGTACAATAAAACCAGCGTTGCAAATATGGCAACACCGACCTAGAAAGTTTGGCTTTAAATAAAATGCCCCTAATATTTCTTTTAGTTTGTGTGTAGCATCCTGAACAGATGTCCTGACAACAAAGGCATCCTTGCTTAACCAGTAAGTTGAAAATTCTACCTGAGATAGAGGTTGCTTTTGGGGATAAGTTTTACCTTCAATCAATAAAACATTGAGTAATGCTCTTACAACCTCCTGTTTTTGAGGATGCATATAATCTGGTTCAACCAGCATCCCGGTTTTTAACACTTTAATTAGGGGAAATCTTATTATTAATAATGTTTATATGCAATATACTGAAATATTTATTGTATACAAAATCTAGCGAAAAAATCTTATTGATAAGATGCAAAAAGTAGAATAGTTCCGATTTTATTTCATGAGTTTTGGGAAAATATAAGTAGTTAGAAAATGGCGATTTTACACGGAAATTGGTTACTAAAAAGTCAAAAGGGTTGTTTATTTATTTGGGGAGAAACTTGGCGATCGCCACGAGTGAATTTTGAATCTAATGGATCTGGCGATATCCTGGTACATCCATTGGCAATGACATCAGTGGAGTTAAGCGAGTGGTTGGTTTCCCAGAAGATGCCGATTACCAACTTCATCCAGCAACCTCAAGTTGCGAACGCAACTACTGGGCGAACACGTAAAGCCGCCAGTGCTAATGAGATCAGTTTACCAACGCATTCGCAAATCATTGCCCTACCAACTTATATCCCAGAAGAGAGTGCAGAAGGAACATTTGCGATTTTCCCCGTACATTCTGCCAGCTTGGGATTAGAAACAGACTCCCCGCAATATTTGCAACCGTGGCGAGTTGAGGGTTTTTGTCTCAACCCCAGCGAAGCAGTAAAATTTCTCGCTGCTATTCCTTTAAATGCTGCTAAAGGGGAAGATGCATTTTTAGGTGGAGATTTACGTTTTTGGTCGCAAGTTTCTCGATGGAGTTTAGATTTAATTTCGCGGTGTAAGTTTTTACCAAGAATTGACCGACAATCAGATGGTGCGTTTGCCGCTAAATGGCAAGTACTTCTAGACAGCGCTGTAGATGGAACTCGCCTAGAAAAATTTTCTGCGGATATGCCGTTAGTTTGTCGCACCTATCAAGGAGATGAGGAAAATAACCATGTCCAAAGCCCAATCTATTTAGACTTCCCGGCCGAACCTCAAGAATTGTTGCTGGGATTTCTCAACAGTACGATAGATGCCCAAATTCGAGAAATGGTAAGTTCTCAACCTCCAATTGAAGCTAAGGCAATCGCATTACCATCTGCGGTGCAACAGTGGTTGCAAGCTTTAACTAGTGCATCTCATCCAGTCAATGCAGATACCATTGAAGTGGAACGACTGGAAGCGGCACTGAAGGCTTGGACGATGCCGCTACAATACCAATTAACTCTGTTTCGTACTTGTTTTGAACTACGTTCTCCACAGTCTGGCGAAACAGATTGGACGTTGGCGTATTTTCTGCAAGCGGCTGATGAACCTGAGTTTGTGGTGGATGCGGCAACTATTTGGAACAATCCAGTTGAACGGTTGGTTTATGAAAATCGGACAATTGAGCAACCACAAGAAACATTTTTGCGGGGTTTGGGAGTAGCTTCCCGATTATACCCAGCGATATCTGGCGACAAGGCGCAAAGCGCCTACGCACCCAGTTTGGAAACCGAATATCCCCAATCTTGTCGTCTCACCCCCATCCAAGCTTATGAGTTTATCAAGGCTGTAGCTTGGAGGTTGGAAGACAGTGGTTTGGGAGTAATTTTACCTCCCAGTTTAGCTAACCGTGAAGGATGGGCGAACCGTTTGGGTTTGAAAATTAGTGCTGAAACCCCAAAGAAAAAGCAGGGACGTTTAGGGTTGCAAAGTCTGCTGAATTTCCAATGGCAATTGGCAATTGGTGGACAAACTATTTCTAAAGCTGAGTTTGATAAACTTGTGGCTTTAAATAGTCCGCTAGTGGAAATTAACGGCGAGTGGGTGGAATTACGGCCCCAAGACATCAAAACAGCCCAAACTTTTTTCACCACTCGCAAAGACCAAATGGCGCTTTCCTTAGAAGATGCCTTACGTTTCAGTACAGGGGATACTCAGGTAATTGAAAAATTACCAGTGGTCAGCTTTGAGGCATCTGGGGCATTACAAGAGTTGATTGGGGCGCTAACAAATAACCAGGCTTTAGCACCTTTGCCCACACCAATAGGCTTTCAAGGACAGTTGCGACCTTATCAAGAACGAGGTGCTGCTTGGCTATCATTCTTAGAACGTTGGGGCTTAGGCGCGTGTCTCGCCGACGATATGGGACTCGGTAAATGCGTAGCAAATAATACACTAATAAATGTAAATGGACTGTTACGCACAGCTGAGACAATCTGGACAACTCACGCTGGAGAAACAGAGTTTGACGGCGAAGGATTTTGGGCTAACCCCACAGAGCAATTACTAGTTAATTCCATAGATGAAAAAACTGGCAAAATTGTCCAGGCTAATGTCAGACGGTTGTATCGGCAGCAAGTCCGCGAGAAATTACGAAAAGTCACGCTAGAAGACGGTAGCAATATCACCATCACTCATCGTCACAAGCTGCTAACAAGTAAAGGTTGGACAAATAACTTACAGGTGGGTGATTATGTTTGTGTACCAGGTAAAACGCTCTGGAATGGACAACCACAAGACCCTGATTTAGTCAAGTTTCTTGCTTGGCAGATTGCCGAAGGGCATGAACTACCCGATGTGGGAAGAGTCACAATATCCCAAAAAGATACCAGAGTATTAGAGGATTTACTCCAGATTTGCCAACGCATTCAAAAGCGCTATAACCTCAAAATTAACAACCCTAATATCTCTACCTTCCCTAACAGAGTTTCTAATCTTCGAGTTAACAGCCAAGCCTATCGGCAATTCTTAGAAGCTAAAGGTTATGTTTGGGGTAAACTCTCGGCAGAAAAATCTATTCCGCCCTGCATTATGCAGGCAGACTTGGATAGTGTGCGGATATTTTTACAAAACTATTTTGATGCTGAATCTGCTGTTGTCTTGAGTATGGAAAGTATTGAGATTGCTACGGCTTCAGCTTTACTAATTCAGCAACTTTCTGCACTATTGCGGCGCTTAGGCATTTGGTTACGAATATCCTCTAGACAGAAGTGTGCTACTAATAGAACTCGTACTTTACGCACCTACTATATCGGTGTGATTGGAGGAAATTCTGCCCGCAGGTTTCTGCTAGAAATTGGTTTTAATAACTCAGGGAAACAGTGCAAATTAGAACAAATTTGTCAACTGGTAAGTAACACAAATATTGAAGGAATTCCTGCTTCTGATATTGTTGCCCAAACAGTCAGAGCAACGGGGCTACCGTTACGACATTTTGGGATGTACAACACTGTTTATATCAATGGATCACAGCAATTTTCTAAAGATAGTTTACAGCGAGTAATAGCTGGGATGAACCGCATGATTAGTGGAGAAGCCCAAGAGCAGTATCAGCTACTAAAACCTTTCAAGTGGACAACTCAAACTTTGTCAGCCTATGGCAACCTAGATGTACAACAGTTGAGCTTAACGAGAGAGTCTTTGCAATGTCTTCTCGATCAAGAGGTCTTTTATTGCCGGATTGAGGCTATTGAGGATGTGGAGTACGAAGGGTGGGTTTACGATTTTGAAGTTAGCAAACATCATAATTTTGTTGCTAACAATATTATTTGCCATAACACTATCCAATTCATTGCCTTTCTCCTGCACTTGAAGGAACAGGATGCACTAGAAAATCCAACTCTATTAGTTTGCCCAACTTCTGTTTTAGGCAACTGGGAAAGGGAAGTCAATAAATTTGCCCCCAGCCTGAAAATTTTGCAATATCACGGTGACAAACGCCCAAAAGGGAAAGCCTTTTTAGAAGCAGTGAAAAATCACGATTTAATCGTTACTAGTTACTCACTTCTTCATCGAGATATCAAGTCATTGCAAAGTGTATCTTGGCAGATAATTGTTTTAGATGAAGCCCAGAATGTGAAAAATCCAGAGGCGAAGCAGTCAAAAGCAGTGCGGCAATTAGAAGCGACGTTTCGGATTGCGTTGACGGGGACACCAGTAGAAAATAGGCTGCAAGAACTCTGGTCTATTTTAGATTTTCTCAATCCAGGTTATTTAGGCAATCGGCAATTTTTCCAGCGGCGATTTGCCATGCCAATTGAAAAGTATGGTGATACGGCTTCTTTGAATCAATTACGTTCATTAGTTCAACCTTTTATCCTGCGGCGATTGAAAAGCGATCGCGATATCATTCAAGACTTACCAGATAAGCAAGAAATGACCGTATTTTGCGGTCTGACTGGCGAGCAGGCTGCACTTTATCAACAAGTTGTAGAACAATCTTTAGCAGAGATAGATTCTGCTGAAGGATTGCAACGTCGGGGAATGATTTTGGCTTTACTAATCAAACTCAAACAAATTTGCAATCATCCAGCCCAATACTTGAAACAGGCGACATTAGAGCAACATAATTCAGCCAAACTTCTGCGGCTAGAAGAAATGTTAGAAGAAGTTTTATCAGAAAGCGATCGCGCTTTAATTTTTACACAATTTGCTGAGTGGGGTAAATTACTTAAACCATATTTAGAAAAACAGCTTGGGCGAGAAATATTCTTTTTATATGGTAGCACCAGTAAAAAACAACGAGAGGAAATGATCGACCGTTTCCAACACGACCCCCAAGGTCCCCCAATTATGATTCTTTCTCTAAAAGCAGGTGGTGTAGGACTGAATTTAACACGAGCAAATCATGTATTCCACTTTGATAGATGGTGGAATCCAGCCGTGGAAAATCAAGCCACAGATAGAGTATTTCGGATTGGTCAAACCCGCAATGTACAAGTACATAAATTTGTCTGCACTGGCACTTTAGAAGAAAAAATTCATGACATGATTGAAAGTAAAAAACAATTGGCTGAACAAGTTGTGGGTGCTGGTGAAGAATGGTTGACTGAACTAGATACAGACCAACTCCGAAACTTACTAATACTTGACCGCAGTGCAGTAATTGACGATGATGCAGAATAAGTTCGTAGTGCCAACTTAACTGTATTAACTGTGCCAAGCTACTACAAATTTCTATTTGTTCGTATGCACTAGACTTCTTGCATAAATATTTTGTAACCTGATGCGGAGGTGCAAATAAAGAGTTAAAAATCGATATTTTTAGAAAGTTTATACAGTTTATTGCGGCAACTTAGGACTTATAGCCCTTAACCGCGATCGCCCTACGGAAGCCCGCCCCTGGTACGAGCGTCAGTTAGCCCTAGCCGAGGAAGTGGGACGGCAAGACCAGGTAGCTGCTCAATCTGGTCTGGCGGAAGTTCTGGAGAAGGAAGGGCGCTACGCAGAGGCGCTACCCTTGGCACTGGCTGCCCTGGAAATTGGAGAGCGCCTGCGCGATAAGAGTTTGGATTTTTTACGCCAATTGGTTGAGGGGTTGCGGCGCAAGGCGGGGATGCAATAATTCGTAATTCGTAATTCGTAATTAATTCAACGTGAGTTCGACGAACCTCTCCCTGCCTTAAACTAAAGTTCAAGTCTGTCCCTCTCCGAGTCGGAGAGGGACGGTTTTGCGTAGTAAAACCAGGGAGAGGTCTTTTTATTCAGCTAATTAGGCGGACACTACATGAATAGAGTCGTCGAATTCACGTTAATTCAAGGTTTCACGCCCCTGTGTTGTCCCCAACTTCCAGTCTATAAGTGTATATTTGCGAAACTGATATGCTCCCAACGATAAACGCTATAGTCTGAGTTAACTGTCACAAAATGAGATCAACTTATCCATTGCATAATTTTGAACTTTGAATTGACTTATGACTAATTACACATTACAAGCAAGCCGCGAATGGTGGTCACAACAATGGCTAGATTTGCTAGATTCCTATCGCTTTAAAAAGCGTTTAGAACGTGCGAGAAATTATGCTCGTCAAGGAAATGTTCTCAGCATCGAATTTAAAGGTGCAAAAGTATTGGCTAGGGTGCAAGGTAGTGAAGTCGAACCTTATAAAGTTTCCCTTTCCCTTGAACCTTTTAGCGATGAACAGTGGGGTTATGTAATTGAAACCATGTCTCAAAGGGCAATTTTTGCTGCCAAGCTACTAGCAGGAGAAATGCCACAAAATATAGAAGAAGTCTTCACGGCAAACGGTCTTTCGATATTTCCTTTTACCCTTGCTGATGTCCAGAGTAAATGCTCTTGCCCTGATAAAGCAAATCCCTGTAAACATATTGGTGCCCTGTACTATCAGTTAGGCGATCGCTTCAGTGAAGACCCCTTTGTACTATTTCAATTGCGTGGACGCACCAAAGAGCAAATTATCAGCGATTTACGTCAATTACGTAGTGCCAAGATTCAACCCAGTACCACAGAAACGCCTGATATTCAACAGTCAATTCTTAATAACAAATACTCGATAAAAATTGACTATTTCTGGCAATATAATGAGCCATTAGAGTCATCTTTGGTAGTGATTGCGCCGTCAAATAGTGAGACGGTATTAGATGTATTAGGAGCAATTCCTCTAGCGAAGGAAGAGGAAAATGCAGTAAATTCAACTTCGAGTGATGTGGTAATGAAGTATTTGACTAGGGTTTACACAGATGTCAGCCAGAAAGCTGTCTTAGCAGCGATGAATGTTGGAGGAAGTTGACGGAATTTTAGATTTTAGATTTTGGATTGAAAATGTTATTATTGTCCAAACTCAAGCCTAGTTTGTTCTACCAAATCATCTGTCACAATCTCTTGCTCTGCTTCACGAGCCACCTGTTCAATTCTGGCTCTAGCTTGAGCGCGGACAAAAAAGGGAATATTTTGTAACTTTTCTTTAGCTTCATCTGTCCATCGCAAAGCATCAATAAAATTAGAGTCGCTCATAGTATTAATTACCTTGGTAGGCCGCTCAGTTTTATCAATAGATTACTAATTTTCCTATAAAAAAAGCCCTTGCTTTTATGCAAGAGCCTTTAAATTATTTAGCTATCAGTGATTAGATAAACCTTACAACCTAGTCAAGGTCGTCCATAAACATCACCGGCTCAGTATCACGGTTAATTCCTTTCTCAAAACCACCAGAAGCGGCCCGGGCGCGACCAGCGTGCCACAAGTGACCAACTAGGAAGAAGAATCCTAGTACGAAGTGAGAAGTCGCCAACCAAGCGCGAGGAGATACGTAGTTGAAGGAGTTAATCTCGGTAGCCACACCACCCACGGAGTTCAGAGAACCCAGAGGAGCGTGGGTCATGTATTCAGCAGCGCGACGAGCTTGCCAAGGCTGAATATCGTTCTTGATTTTTTCCAGGTCAAGACCATTGGGGCCACGTAGAGGCTCCAACCAAGGGCCGCGGAAATCCCAGAAGCGCATGGTTTCACCACCAAAGATGATTTCACCAGTTGGAGAGCGCATCAGATATTTACCTAGACCAGTGGGGCCTTGGGCAGAACCGACGTTAGCACCTAAGCGTTGGTCACGAATCAAGAAGGTCAAAGCCTGAGCTTGAGAAGCTTCTGGACCGGTAGGACCGTAAAATTCGCTGGGGTAAACGGTGTTGTTAAACCAAACATACAGGCAGGCAATGAAGCCCATCAAAGAGAGAGCGCCCAAACTGTAGGAGAGGTAAGCTTCACCAGACCAGATGGATGCCCGACGTGACCAAGCAAAAGGCTTGGTAAGAATGTGAAAAATGCCGCCAGCAATTAAGATAAAGGCAATCCAGATGTGACCACCGACCACATCTTCTAAGTTATCGACGCTGACAATCCAGCCTTCGCCACCGAAGGGAGACTTGATTACATAACCGAAGATAACTGCTGGGTTCAGTGTTGGATTGGTAATAATCCGAACATCACCACCGCCTGGTGCCCAGGTGTCATACAAACCACCAAAGAACATTGCTTTTGCTACCAACAGCAGCGCACCGAATCCCAAAATAATCAGGTGGAACCCGATGATGTTGGTCATCTTGTTCTTGTCTTTCCAGTCGTAACCAAAGAAAGAAGAGTATTCTTCTAAGGTTTCTGGACCACGGACGGCATGATAGATACCGCCAAAGCCGAGGACGGCTGAGGAAATTAGGTGGAGTACACCAACAACAAAGTAGGGGAAGGTGTCGATGACTTCACCACCAGCGCCAACACCCCAACCCTGGGTAGCAAGGTGAGGTAACAGGATCAAGCCCTGCTCATACATGGGCTTTTCAGGAATGAAGTGAGCGACTTCAAACAAAGTCATCGCTCCAGCCCAGAATACAATCAAACCAGCGTGGGCAACGTGAGCACCCAGTAGTTTGCCAGATAGATTGATTAAACGTGCGTTACCAGACCACCAGGCAAACCCAGTGGATTCTAGGTCGCGTCCAGCGCCGCCTAAGATATTTGGTCTATTAGAGAGCGTTACCACGTGGTAATACCTCCTCAGGGAATACAAATTGTTCGTGGGGTTGATCTTGAGGAGCCATCCAAGCGCGGATACCCTCATTCAGCAAAATGTTTTTGGTATAGAAGGT
>NZ_JBALDF010000006.1:0-277410 GCF_036917275.1 Nostoc sp. | reverse complement strand
ACGTGCCGATTCATTGAGGAGCCGTGTAATGGGAAACTATTAAGCACGGTTTTGAAGACCAACGGGGTTGGTGACAACCTCGTTGAGTTTACTAGGGAAGTGCCACTAAGGGCAAGCTCAGTGACCACTAATGCAGTGATAGATGCAGTCAGTCTGTGTTAAAATTAAATTGTGAGTAGAAATAAGTATTTACGTTTTGCAGTATCCTGGTACGGAGAAATCCCGGCTCCCATGAAACAACGGTTAGCAATAAGAGCTAATGGCAGTATGACTTGAAAGAGCAAATAATGGTGAGTCCAGTCCTGTTCGCGTAGCATCTCCCTTAGAAGAAGGGTTTTCCGTTAGGCAGGTTGTGTGTCTTACCACGTGTTGGCAAGCGGAATAAACTCTGAAAGCTTTAAGAAAAACAATAAATTAAGCGCAATTGCAATACCTCTAGTACTGCTAGTTTTTTTGAGCATCTAGGGTATACTTGACTATCCCTTCCATGCTTGGCTTGGAGAAATGAGCGTATCTTTAGACCTGAGGGTGTCAATGCTAGTCTACTTCTCTAGTCTTATAAAGAAGCTACAATCTAAAAGAAGAAATTGTTAAAAAAATTTACGTTGGTAGCTGGAAATCTTTCTGTGTCACAGCCTAATACTATCCAAGCTTTTAAATTTGATTCGATTGATGCCGCTTTAGCAGACCTAAAATCTGGTCGTGTCATTGTAGTGGTAGATGATGAAAATAGAGAAAATGAAGGCGACTTAATTTGTGCTGCCCAATTTGCCACACCCGACACGATTAATTTCATGGCGGTGGAAGCTAGAGGACTGATTTGTTTGGCAATGACAGGCGATCGCTTAGACGAACTAGACTTACCCTTGATGGTAAGCAACATTACAGATACTAACCAAACTGCCTTCACTGTTAGTATTGATGCCGGGCCAGAATTGGGTGTGACTACAGGCATCTCAGCGGAAGACCGCGCCCGCACTATCCAGGTTACTCTCAACCCAGTCACAAAACCTACTGATTTACGTCGTCCTGGACATATTTTTCCGATTCGGGCTAAGGCTGGAGGCGTACTAAAACGTGCTGGACATACGGAAGCTGCTGTGGACTTAGCTAGACTTGCAGGGCTATACCCAGCCGGGGTAATTTGTGAAATTCAAAACTCCGATGGTTCAATGGCGCGGTTGCAACAATTAGTTGAATACGCTAAACGTCACAATTTAAAAATTATTAGTATTGCGGATTTAATCAGTTATCGCCTACAGCACGATCGCCTCGTGTATCGTGAGGTGATAACCAAGCTGCCTAGTCAATTTGGCCAGTTTGAAATTTACGCCTACCGCCACACTCTGGATAATACAGAACACGTTGCAATTGTCAAGGGAGATCCCGCTAACTTCAAAGATGAGCCAGTGATGGTGCGGATGCACTCAGAATGCTTAACTGGCGACGCTTTGGGTTCTTTGCGCTGCGACTGTCGGATGCAGTTAGAAGCTGCACTGAAAATGATTGAGGCTGCTGGTCAAGGTGTCGTTGTATACCTGCGGCAAGAAGGACGGGGAATAGGCTTGATTAACAAGCTGAAAGCCTACTCTTTGCAGGATATGGGACTGGATACAGTAGAGGCTAATGAGCGTTTAGGATTTCCTGCTGACTTGCGAGACTACGGGATGGGGGCACAAATGCTTATGGACTTAGGCATCAAAAAGATACGCCTAATTACCAATAATCCCCGTAAAATTGCTGGAGTTAAGGGCTATGGGTTGGAAGTAGTCGATCGCTTGCCATTATTAATTGAGGCAACCGACTACAATTCTTATTACCTGGCCACAAAGGCGAAAAAGCTGGGTCACATGCTGTTACAGACTTATCTGGTAACAGTAGCAATTCATTGGCAAGATGACCCGGAAGCTGTGACAGAACGTTATGAACGCTTAGAGAAACTGCGACATTTAGCGAGAACTAATGATTTATTGTTGCAGGAAGAAGCGCGTCCGTTAGCGATCGCTATATTTGACGAGCCATCCTTAACAGTACACTTGGGTTTGGATCAAGCAAAAGTTGCTAGTTGCGATTGGTATGAGCAAAGTGGTCATCCTTATATCCAGGCTATCTTCCAAATTCTGGACAACCTAGCAACTTTGCCTTACATCCAGAAACTAGAATTTCTGATTTCCTCTGGTTGCGATCCTTTGAGTAATTTACAAGTTCAACTGGATCGAGAGACATTCCCGGATGGTACACTGCCTTCATCGATTAGCGATCGCCTGGAGACGCAGCAAATTTATAGCTTTAGCAAATAGCTTCGATAATTTTCTTTCAATATACAAGGGGGTGTGATTGCCGAAAGTACGGCACCACTTTTTATTTACTTACTCTATAGATTGGTCTTACCTGACGATAAGTATTAAGTAAGTCCAGAAATTTATTCCCATCAAAATTTATTGGGTCAACTTTTTTACCAGAACGGTCTACCAGATGGTGGGTAGTAATGCGATCGTCTGGAACTTGACTTTGAGCAATTAACCAAGCAAGAGAATCATATTGAGTTTTCGTATAGCCGCTATGAGTTTGTTGGCTGCTACTGTCATAACTATCTGGTGGTGTTTCTAAAGAAACGTGATAAGCAAAATTATTTACAGAAGCTGGCAAATTCGGATTAGTCTGCACAGTTTCCACTCCCCCTGGACTCTCAAATACTGAGTTAGCTGCACCAAAAGCTCGCTTTTCTGGCGGTACTAGATAAATCACGGTTCCGTCTAGCTTGATTAAGGCGTGATAACTTGCTTGCACACTTTCATCGGTATGGGCTACTTGAAAGAAATTAATGGCGCTGGAAGCAGAATAACCAGTTTCATGGAGGACGATAATCGGTTGGTTGTTAAGAGTTACACCGTTAACATCTTGGGCGTACCGTTCTCCATAGTTGCTTGGGTCAACCGAAGCGACTTGATAATTAGGTCTGTACTGTGCAAAAGTTTGAGTGGTTACGTACCTTGCTAGAGACTTGCTAATCTTGACTGGGGATTTGATTACACGTTGAAATTTCTTTTCTGGCTCTTTCGCTGATTGGAATTGTGCCTGGGGATATTGACTCCAGGCTGTAACCTGGGGATTGGATGTATGGTATGTTATCCGATTATTGTGTAATTGTGTCGCTCGTCCAATTAGCAGCACTGCAATTAGAGTGGCGAACATCAGCCAGATTAGTAGCACCCTAGTCGCCCAGTCTGTAAACCTCATTTTTTTTAATAGCCGTAAAACGGTAGATATTAATTTATAGCTAAACTGATGTATCTTTTGTAGGGGCGCACTTCTGTACGCCCCTAACGCCTATGGTATCTAAATAAGAATCGCTATAGATACTTTAATTCTAGTTAAATATACGTTTATAATCCCTGCAATAGTGCTGTTATGAGCAAACGATTAGCAGCTTAGAAAGATATTATTGTTTACCTTCTATCCTGGCTCGAAGATAGGTCAAAATTGCCTGCGTTCCCTGCTGAACAATTTCAGGCGGCGGTGAGCTTAATTGTGGATTGTTATCGAGGTATAGCTCAGTCAAATTGGAAAGTTGGCAGATTTCTGGCGGCAGGCTGCTCAGTTGGTTGTGATCGAGGTATAGCTCAGTCAAGTTGGAGAGCTGACTGATTTCTGGTGGCAGGCTACTGAGTTGATTGTTAGAGAGGTCTAGCTCAACCAAGTTGGAGAGTTGGCAGATTTCTGGCGGCAGGCTACTGAGTTGATTGTGATTCAGCGATAGCTCAGTCAAGTTAGAGAGTTGACAGATTTCTGGCGGCAGGCTAATGAATTGATTGTGATTCAGGGATAGCCATGTCAAGGTGGAAAATTGGCTGAATTCTGCTGGCAGACTGCTGAGTTGATTATTAGAGAGGTGTAGCGTTATCAAGTTGGAGAATTGGCTGAATTCTGGTGGTAAGCTACTGAGTTGATTGTTATAGAGGGATAGCCATGTCAAGTTAGAGAATTGGCTGAATTCTGGTGGTAAGCTACTGAGTTGATTGTGATTCAGGCATAGCGATCTCAAGTTAGAGAGTTGGCTGATTTCTGGCGGCAAGCTACTGAGTTGATTGTAATTGAGGTATAGCTCAGTCAAGTTGGAGAGTTCGCTAATTTCTGTTGGCAGGCTACTGAGTTGATTCTTAAAGAGGGATAGCCATCTCAAGTTAGAGAGTTGGCTGATTTCTGGCGGCAGTCTGCTTAGTTGATTGTTAGAGAGGTATAACTCAGTTAAGTTGAAGAGTTGGCAGATTTCTGGCGGCAGACTACTGAGTTGATTCTGATCGAGGCGTAACGATATCAAGTTGGAGAGTTGGCTAATTTCTGGCGGCAGCCTACTGAGTTGATTGTTAAAGAGGGATAGCCATTTCAAGTTAGAGAGTTGGCTGATTTCTGGCGGCAGGTTGCTGAGTTGATTATTAGAGAGGCATAACGATATCAAGTTGGAGAGTTGGCTGATTTCTGGCGGCAGTCTGCTTAGTTGATTGTGATCGAGGTGTAGGGTTATCAAGTTGGAGAGTTGGCTGATTTCTGGTGGCAGGCTGCTTAGTTGATTATTAGAGAGGGATAAATGCCTTGCCTTTTCCCTGGCAGCTTTTTCTATAATTTGCAACAGTTCTTCGTTTGTCACCTGCAAACCTCACCAACTCTGTAACGATATTTACCAGATTAATGTATCGCAGGTTATGGGGAGTGGGGCTAGATTAATCTGTTCTATCTACGTAGAAAGGGCTGTAATGTTTAAATTAGTAGGGTGCATAGGCGTAGCCCGTCGTAGACATGTCATCCCTTGCAATAACATTCACTCATCCACGAGTATCAAAGACTCATTCACGAGTATAAAAGACTCGCTCACGAATATAAAAGACTCGCTCACGAGTATCAAAGACTCATCGGCAAGTATAAAAGACTCGTCCACGAGTATCAAAGACTCATCGGCGAGTATCAAAGACTCGCTCACGAGTATCAAAGACTCGCTCACGAGTATCAAAGACTCGCTCACGAGTATCAAAGACTCGCTCACGAGTATCAAAGACTCGCTCACGAGTATAAAAGACTCGCTCACGAGTATAAAAGACTCGTCGGCGAGTATCAAAGACTCGCTCACGAGTATCAAAGATTCGCTCACGAGTATCAAAGACTCATTAACCGAGTTCAAAGGGTGCGTTACGCTTTCGCGCTAACACACCCGAAGACTGCAATCGCTTTATAATTGCAATGTCTACGACGGGCGTAGCTGCGGCACCACCAACCCTACAGGCGATCGCTTTATGGCATACATTGAATATAGTTAGCAGTCGGCAATTCCATAAATATTCGTCAAGAACCGAAGTATTTGCTGATGAACTTATAGCGCGGTGATGTTGGGTTTCGTTCCTCAACCCAGCCTACGATTCTCCTGAACTTTGGCACTAACATTAATAGCGATCGCTTTATAATTGCGATGTCTACGACGAGCTACACCTACGCAGTTATGACAATCCATAACTACTTATCCCAATTCTCTTGATGTAGAGACGGTTTCGTTAGTTTGGGAAGATGGTTTATTGAAGAAACTCCAGATTCTTTGAATAGCTATTATTAAAAAACCAATCACAATCACTCCTGCTAGCACTGGTAAAGCTAGCGCCAGCACAGACAGTCCGATGGCAATAACCAACTCAATGGTTGACACAAATGGATTGGTTAATCCACCTGAAACGCCAGTAGAACTTATCCGCAACGTATTCATTAATCCCTTAGTTAATCCTGCGGTTCCACCACCTGCAATTAAAGCTAACGTCCATTGCGCCAGTGGATTCATCTCTGGAGCAACAGATGCTGTTACGATTGTCCCAGTGATAAATGCCGCAGGTGTGGCAACAATATCCAGCAGATGATCTAACCAAGGAATGTAATAACCGGTAATTTCCAGCGAACAAGCGACTGCAAAGACAATTACAGCTTGAGGTGTTTCCAGCCAATCAAAGTTAGTTGGCAAATCAAAATGTCCAAAAACTGAAGCCACACTCAACGCTAGCAGGGGTACAAATACTCGAAAGCCAGCCGCCGCGCTCAAACTAATCCCTAGTAATAATTCAATAAATGTATTTAGATTGAACAAAGAATTTAAATCCATAATAGGACTCAAGTTATACTCCTAATGTTTTTTCCATCTTTAAGCTGAACGGAGTGACAACTCTCAGCTGTGATCCTAAGATAATAAACTTGGCGAAAATATTTCATCTGACTATATGTAGAATCAGTCAAACCCCACTTGTGTCAATACTGCGTAGGTTTTGCCTAAAAAATAACTTTAATGTAGGTTGCGTTGAAGAACGAAACCCAACCTAAAAATCTGGACTTTGTTTGTGAGACAGCGACCTCTAGAGCCATATCATGTCCGCATAATTTAGTTATGCTAACCACAGTCATTACACCTACCCCCAACCCCTTACGGTGTACACACAAGTCGAATTACCCCCCTTAATCCCCGCGATATATTGGGGGGAAACAAGAAATCCAGTTCCCTCCCCTTTATAAGGGGAGGGTTAGGGTGGGGTAAAACCTTGGGTTTTTCAGCTATTTCAGACTTGTGTGTAAACCGTAGGCTAGCGGGAAGGGAAGACAAAGCGCAACTTTGGCGAGGTGGGGTTACGAGTTTAATAAGCAATCAAGCGACATGATATAAGGACGCTTTTACATAATTCTGCCGTCGCCAACCTTGATAAATCAGGTCAAAATGAGCGAATGGTGAGTTTCAGCAAAACTGAATTTATTAAATAGTGCCCAAAATATCACAATTTGAGAAAATAATAAAGTAAGTGGAGTATCACAAGACTCACTTGATTTGCTCATTTATTCTCGGAAAATATGACTCATTCTTTCCTTGAACGCCTGCGTAGTCCAGATAGCCCAGTCCTCGTCTTCGACGGGGCGATGGGAACCAACCTGCAAACCCAAAACCTGACTGCTGAAGACTTCGGCGGCCCACAGTATGAAGGTTGTAACGAATACTTAGTCCACACTAAACCCGAAGCAGTCGCTAAGGTTCACCGTGACTTTCTCGCTGCTGGTGCTGATGTCATTGAAACCGATACTTTTGGCAGTACGTCCCTGGTGCTGGCAGAATATGACTTAGCAGACCAAGCTTACTACCTCAGCAAGACAGCCGCAGAATTAGCGAAGCGTGTGGCTGCGGAATTTTCCACGCCCGAAAAACCCCGGTTTGTGGCTGGTTCCATCGGCCCCACAACGAAACTCCCTACCTTGGGACATATTGACTTTGACACCATGAAAGCGACTTTTGCTGAACAAGCAGAGGCGCTGTGGGATGGTGGTGTCGATTTATTTTTGGTGGAAACTTGCCAAGATGTGCTGCAAATTAAGGCGGCGCTGAATGGAATTGAAGAAGTGTTTGCTAAGAAGGGCGATCGCAGACCGTTGATGGTATCTGTGACAATGGAAAGCATGGGTACAATGTTGGTTGGTTCAGAAATCAGTGCGGTGCTGACAATTCTGGAACATTACCCAATTGACATTCTCGGTCTAAACTGTGCCACTGGCCCAGACTTGATGAAACCACATATCAAGTATCTAGCAGAACATTCACCTTTCATCGTTTCCTGTATTCCCAACGCGGGTTTACCTGAGAACGTCGGCGGTCAAGCGCACTACCGCCTGACACCGTTAGAATTACGGATGTCGCTGATGCATTTTGTTGAAGATTTGGGTGTCCAAGTGATTGGGGGTTGCTGTGGGACGCGTCCAGAACACATTCAACAATTGGCAGAACTCGCTAAAGACCTAAAGCCAAAAGTTAGACACCCAAGTTTAGAACCAGCAGCAGCATCAATTTACACCACTCAACCCTACGACCAAGATAATTCCTTCTTGATTGTTGGCGAACGTCTCAACGCTAGTGGTTCCAAAAAGTGCCGCGATTTGCTAAACGCCGAAGATTGGGATGGACTCGTTTCAATGGCGAGGGCGCAAGTAAAAGAAGGCGCACACATCCTCGATATCAACGTCGATTATGTGGGACGCGACGGCGTGCGGGATATGCACGAATTAGTTTCGCGCATCGTCAATAATGTGACATTGCCTTTAATGCTTGACTCCACCGAATGGGAAAAGATGGAAGCGGGTTTAAAGGTTGCCGGTGGTAAGTGTTTGCTCAACTCCACCAACTACGAAGACGGAGAACCGCGCTTTTTGAAAGTGTTGGAGTTAGCGAAGAAGTACGGTGCTGGTGTAGTCATTGGGACTATCGATGAAGATGGGATGGCGCGGACAGCAGACAAAAAGTTTGCGATCGCACAGCGTGCATACCGTCAAGCTGTAGAATATGGTATCGCTCCTACCGAAATCTTCTTTGATACCCTAGCGTTACCAATTTCCACCGGGATTGAAGAAGACCGAGAAAACGGTAAAGCCACAATTGAATCTATCCGGCGGATTCGTGAAGGATTGCCTGGATGTCATGTAATTTTGGGTGTTTCCAATATTTCCTTTGGTTTGAATCCAGCGTCGCGGATGGTGCTGAACTCGGTGTTTTTACACGAAGCGACGACGGCGGGAATGGATGCAGCGATTGTTAGTGCCAACAAGATTTTACCGTTGTCCAAGATTGAAGAACGCCATCAAGAAATTTGTCGGCAGTTGATTTATGACGAACGGAAATTTGAGGGTAATGTTTGCGTATACGATCCCTTGGGAGAGCTTACCACAGTGTTTGCTGGGGTGACAACTAAGCGCGATCGCTCCTTAGATGAAAGTCTCCCCATCCCAGAACGTCTCAAGCGTCACATCATTGACGGCGAACGCATTGGTTTAGAAGAACATCTCACAAAAGCCTTAGAAGAATATCCCCCCTTAGAAATTATCAACACCTTCCTGCTAGATGGCATGAAAGTTGTCGGGGAATTGTTCGGTTCAGGACAAATGCAGTTACCCTTCGTCTTGCAATCTGCGGAAACCATGAAGGCGGCGGTAGCTTATCTAGAACCGTTCATGGAAAAGTCAGAATCAGGCAACAATGGCAAGGGAAGCTTTATTATTGCCACTGTCAAAGGTGATGTCCACGATATTGGTAAAAACTTGGTAGATATTATCTTGTCCAACAATGGCTACAAGGTAATTAACCTGGGAATTAAGCAGCCAGTGGAAAACATCATCAACGCTTACGAACAGCACAAAGCTGATTGTATTGCCATGAGTGGTTTGCTAGTAAAATCCACCGCCTTCATGAAAGAGAATTTGGAAATATTCAACGAAAAAGGAATTACCGTCCCCGTGATTTTAGGCGGTGCAGCGCTGACTCCCAAATTTGTGCATGAAGATTGCCAAAAAACCTACAAAGGTAAGGTTGTTTATGGCAAAGATGCCTTTTCTGACTTGCACTTCATGGATAAATTAATGCCAGCTAAAGCTACTGGTAACTGGGAAGATTTGCAGGGATTTTTGAACGAAGTTGAAATTGCTGAAGTTTCGACAAATGGTCACAAAGAATCAGTAACTACGACTGCTAAAGAAATAGCATCTGCTGAACCAAAAGAAGTGGATACGCGGCATTCAGAAGCAGTAGCGATAGATATTGAACGCCCGACACCACCTTTTTGGGGAACGCAGTTATTGCAGCCTAATGATATTCCCATTGAGGAAATATTCTGGCATTTAGATTTACAAGCTTTGATTGCTGGACAGTGGCAATTCCGCAAACCAAAGGAGCAATCTAAGGAAGAATATCAGGCTTTCTTAGCTGAGAAAGTGCACCCAGTTTTGGAAAATTGGAAACAGCGGATTATTGAAGAGAATCTGTTACATCCCCAGGTGATTTACGGGTATTTACCTTGTCAAGCTGAGGGGAATTCTCTACATATATATGACTCACAAAACCAATCACAACAAGTTGCAACTTTCGAGTTTCCCAGACAAAGGTCGTTAAGGCGGCTGTGTATAGCAGATTTCTTTGCACCGAAGGAGTCGGGAATTATTGATGTGTTCCCAATGCAGGCGGTAACTGTGGGGGATATTGCAACAGAGTTCGCCCAAAAGCTGTTTGCTGCTAATCAATACACAGATTACTTGTATTTCCACGGAATGGCGGTGCAGATGGCGGAGGCTGTAGCTGAGTGGACACACGCTAGAATTCGCCGGGAGTTAGGCTTTACTGCTGAAGAACCCGACAATATTCGTGATATATTAGCACAACGCTATCGTGGTTCACGATATAGCTTTGGGTATCCAGCTTGCCCCAATATTCAAGACCAGTACAAGCAGCTGGAGTTATTGGGGACTGACAGGATTAACTTGTATATGGATGAAAGTGAACAACTTTATCCAGAACAGTCTACCACTGCGATTATTGCTTACCACCCAATAGCAAAATACTTTAGCGCTTAATCTATATCCCTTCTCTTTAACAAAGAGAGGGGTTAAAGTCAGGATAGGGTGAAGTTACAACAGTATTGCACCGAAGTGAGAACCGCTATATCTGATTATTTTGCACCCAACTGATATCTTTCCTTTAACAGGTGGGTATTATAAGCTTATTCTGTTAACAACATCTTTATAAACTTGCCTTTAGATAAAATACATTTCCGCAATTTTACTGTAAAGTTATGCTCTTATTCTTTATCAGACTTGAATTAAATAATTCTGAAAAAATTCAGTGTTTCACGGATAAAATCAACCATTCATCAATGATATAACTTGAAGTAAATTATCTTTTCTTGTAGCCACTTTCTTTGGAAGTTAGCAATACCAGATCTAGTAGTTACATTAAATATAATCTCACATTTTGCCTGTAAAGTATTTTTACAGGCACAGATTAAGATGTCTAAAAAATAGTAAATCCGCTATAGATCACTTGACAGGAAAGCAGCTATGTCTCGAAAACGTCAGCTATTCAAGGCAATTCAAAAAAGTTTTAGACAAATTAGCAAGCAATTTTTATCTGCAATTAACAAGCAAATCATTTGGCTAGTGCGGAATATTTCTGGCACTCAAAGAAGACGCAGTTCGGTGAATGCTGGCTTTATTTTACCAACAGTGGCGATGGTAATTTTGGTCGTCGTGCTGTTAACAACTGCAATTTTATTTCGGTCTTTTGAGCGCTCTAAAAACGCTAGTAATGTCCGCGTGAATGAGGCTGTGCTTAACGCTGCTACCCCAGCGATTGATCGTGCTAGAGCAAAATTAGACAAGCTATTTGATGACCGCCGACTGCCACGAGCTACACCTTCAGATATAGTTTTAGAAAGTACCTTAAAAAATAATTTGAATGAATATACTTTTGGAGACGAAACTCAACTAAATATCAATTATACAGGTCAAACAGCACTACCAACTGCATGGATGTTCCCTGTTGATACAAATAACAATGGGAAATTTGACACCTATACTCTTTATGGAATTTACTTCAGAACTCCGCCCATAAGTAGTGGCACATACAGCCGTGCTAGAAATCCTCTAGAGGCCAGAACTCCGCCCATGACCTCTGGTAGTGTAAGCACTGGTTGTCAAGATACTTTAGGAACAAGTGCTAGTTTAGTTGGGAATACGGGCTGGGTTAATATTGCTAGTAAGCTGAAAAAAAGCTTTTTTGTCTACACTGCTAATGTTCCGATTACTAACCCACCAACGACTGGAAGTGATGCAGGTAAATACGAAGCTTTCCAAGGAAATAAAGGTTTTTCAGGTTTAGAATATCAACAAGACCGTATACAACTACCGTTAGTTAACAACGCGGTGGTTTATGACGATGATATAGAACTTACCCCTGGTCCTGCATTTAACCTAAATGGACGGATTTTAACTAATAGTAACTTCCTGACCGGTAGTAATTCTCAAATTGTCACACTTTATCAGGTTAGTAGTAAAAATTCCTGTTTTTACGATGATGACAATGCCAAAATTGTTGTAGGTGGCAATTTATCAGGAGGTGCTTTCACGGCTGATGTTGATTATAACAACACTACTGGAGTGCATTTATTCCAAGGGCAAGGAGTTGATCCTAATCAAAGCTTTGGTGTTAAAGAGAATAAATCAATTACTGAGACACCGAAGAATATTGCCTACAATAGCCTAGCTTATGTACAACGCATCAATCTTTTGGTGCAAGCACAGATGGCTAACACTGCATCTAGTGACCCACAGGAAGTCCAAGATGGTATTGCACAGCAATTAAAAGTATTAAATCTAACTACTTCCACTGCCACGACAGCGCAACAAACTACTATCCGTAATAACCAACTACAACTTTACTTTAAAAAACGTACCCGCCGTGTACCCTATGCTGAAGTTGCTTTTGGTGTAAATGGAATAGGAACTTATACGACTACTACAGTATTACAAGGAAGTGGTAATTCACTACGTCCACCAAATACTTGGGTTTTTCCCTTTGATCCTAGTGATGGTAAAACTAAAACTAATTATGCCAATTTAACACTTAACATTAGTAGTTCTAACCTGCTACCTAAAGCCACAGAAACAACTACGCAACAAAAACTAGGTAAAGAACAATACGTTGGCGATCGCGTTTTGCTTGGTAATAACCTACCTGCATTGTGGTGGAACGGAACGACATTTATTGGTTCAGATAGCACAGATACCCAAGATATTACAGGTATTAACTGGGATAATGGAACCGGAACTCGCAATCGCCGTAGTCGTGTACAGCAACTGGCTGATTTAGGAACTGTTGACCGAGATGGAGACTGGGAATCAGCAGCTGCTACAGTACCAAGTACTCCCCAAGATTCTGTAGGCGGCTTACGGGTAGTGACTGGTGCAGGGATTTATTTGCCTAGTAATTTAATTGTTAGTAGTCCAAGCTTTACCGCAGCTTCAAACCGAATCTGGTCAGATATGATGCCAGTTCCTTCGGGAACAGCTACCGTTGGAACAAGTGTTGATGTTAGAGGTATAATAGGCGGTTTTGACTACTCAAAAATCCAAGTATCAACTCAACCATATTTACGGATGCGGGCTACAGCAGTGTATCACTACCAAGCGAGTGGCTACAATGCGGCAACCCCTGCACCCATTGCTTGTATAAGTAGTTACTATGACCCAACTAATAGCACTACAGCTAAGAACCTCACAACTCTTCCATATAACAACAATACGGGTGGCAACTCCCACAATGGTATTGTCTACGCAGCTCCAACAAAGGCTGTTTCTGACTATTCAGCTTTACTAAACTACCAAGCTAGTTTAAGGTATCCCAATGGGCGGTTGGTAAATGAAGTGCTAAAAACCGCTCTGCCAAAAGCAGCTTCCTCTCGGACACTTTCAGAGCAGTCTGCTATTCATGCTGCCATTTGTGCCATCCAAATATTAGACGGTACTATAGGCACTCCAGATAATAGCATCATCCCTCACGGCGCAATTTACGAAACTGCCTTTTTAGATGCAAGGCAGATTAAGGCAATTCATAAAGATGTAGATGCAACAACTGGTAGTAATACCCCAGGTGTACAAACATTCACCAACGCCGATGGTGTAAATGGAGATGGAACTGGAACTGTAGCAAACCCGACTACAGACTATGAACTCGCCAAAGAAAGCCGCCAACCTCTGGAAATTCGCGCCACTGTATTAGACTATAATGCGCTGCGGCTGAAGACGTATGGTAGTGCAACACCACAGGAATACTTAATTCCCAATAGCGGTATTATTTACGCTACACGGGATGATGCCCTTTTAGATTTGAGTGCTAGTTCTGGCAATGGTACAGACGTACAAAAATCAAATAGCCCGGTAGACTTTAAACTTGATCCAACTCGCCGTCCCAATGCCATTATGTTGATAAACGGCGACCTTACTGGCAACCCTAACGGAAGCATCTGGCGTGTTCTGGGTTTCAGAGATGCAGAAAAAGGCTTGATTTTAGCCTCTAACTTGCCTGTATCTATTAAAGGTGACTTTAATAAACATACCGGAGAAGAGTTTAATACAGCTCTAGCTACTGATTTGGGCAATTTTTACTCTCGCGTTGCATCAGACCGTAATCCAAACTTTGCTTGTCGTACTGGTGACGCTAGACTACCAAACTGTACGACTGGGGACGCATGGCGACCTGCTAGTGTGTTGTCAGATGCAATCACACTTCTTTCTAATAACTTTCAGTTGGGCTACCGCAATGATGGAGACTATGACCTGAATAATAACCTGGGGGACGCTAATTCTATTTCCGGATTTCAGAACAATGGGTTTGCTACGAACAATACTAATGTCATCAATGCTGCCTGGTATGGGCCTGACGGCTTGCCCAAAGACCTTGATACTACAGCTAGTGGTACTCAAGGTAGTTCTTACTTAAATAACTTTGTTACACCCATCCAGCGAAGGAAAAATGCCCCACAGTATTTAATGGAGGTCTGCCCGAAACTACCTGTTTCAGCTTGCAATCCGGGTACTGATTGGTACGTAACAGTACCCGCTGATGGTGGTCTAAGAGCCTCTGATGCTACTGGAAATTTTCTTATTGCTACCCATAAAGCAGGTACAACAGCAATATTACCGACTGATTCTAAATATCTGGCCTATCCTCGACGTGTTGCCTTTCTCCGTGATTCATCTTCTGGAGTACTCACAGTTGATGGTAGTAATAAACCAACCATTATAGGTATCAAGGACGGCGCAATAACTCAATTTCCTCTGAGTAGTTTTGATTCTACCAATAGGCCAGATTCCAAAGATAATGCTCTATGGTTCCGAACAGCCAATCCTAATACTAATACTGATACTCCTAATGACGATACTAAACCGCCAAAGGTTACTCTAGGCTCAGGTACAAGCGATCAACCAATTTTATCGCCAGTTTTACAAATTCAAGTGGCTTTCGGTACTGATGAAACTACATCACCAACATCAACTAGCAGAATAGGTCCTAGCAATACACAAGGTAGTAACTGGCTACAACAAGCACAAAGTACCACCTTTAACTTAGTCGCAGCAGGGGGAGACACCCCAGCTCGTCCTACAGAAGATAATGGTGGCTTACACAACTTTGTCCGCTTCTTGGAAAATTGGAACCCAACTAGCGACTTAAACGCAGCTTATGCAGCTATATTTAACGGCTCTTTTATCCAAAGAACTCGTAGTGTCTATGCTACTGCACCATACGTAGCATTCTTAAATACCTCACCCACTATTACCAGCAGTCCTCCTACTGTATATCCGATCGCTAATTCTAGTGGTCAAGTACCTTTTTACCTGGCTCCTAAACGGCAGTGGGGTTATGATGTCGGCTTGCTATCGCAATCACCAGACGCATTTTCGCAAAAATTAGCGATAACGCCAGATGACAAACCCAATGAGTACTTCCGGGAAGTTGGTCGAGATGATGCATGGGTGCAAACGTTGTTATGTGCAAAAAAACCCCCATACGACAACACTACCGCTAGTAATGCCATCGATGCCGATCAGCGTCCTACTAGTTGTAGTTAATCTTTAATTCCTAGAAACGGTGAGCAACTATGATTAAGCGCAAACAACAGCAAGTAAGTCAATCATCTGGTGAGTCTGGTTTCACGATTATTGAGTCACTGATAGCACTACTTGTAGTTGCTATTTTGCTAACAGCGATCGCACCTGTAATAGTTCTGGCAACAGCAACGCGAGTTCAGTCTCGACGGGTGGAACTTTCAACCCAAGCGGCAAAAACATTCATTGATGGTATCAGAACTGGGGCTATTACAGCGCCAAGTACAGTTATTACACTTGCTGCTCCTACATCAGCCGCGCCCAGACGCGTTTCAGATGTAGCTGCTGTAGCTGCTGTAGCTGCTACAGGAACTACACCAGCTACACCAGCTATACCAGCCGTAACAGGTAGACCACAAGACTATTTAATTAACACTACAAATATGGCTGCTCCCACATCAGCAACTGGTCTGTATTGTTTTAACAAAAATGGTCAGCTAAATCCGCCCGATTGTACTAGCGATTTATTTTATATTCAGGCTGGTCGAATTGTCCAAAGTACTGGGGTAAACGATGGCTATCGTTTGGGAATTAGGGTTTATCGAGCAGATGCTGACTTTCCCTTAACAGCCAGCACTATTGATACTAAAAACACACAAACACCTTTCACTGGTGGATTAGGTAGCCGCAAAGCACCATTAATTGAAATGACAACCGACATCGGCAACAGTACCACTACATTTCAGGCTTTATGTCAACGACTGGGTACTGCAACAAATCAAACTTGCCAATAAAAAACTGGGCAAGTTCATATTATGCGAGCGATCGCTGTGCATCTATTAGCAAAGAGAATACCGCAGTATGATAAGGGCATTAAAATTTCTGCTCACTAAACAGCTGAACCGCTCCAAGGGTATTCAGCAAGTTGATGGTTTTACCCTAATTGAATTGTTGGTAGGCATGATCATGGCGTTCCTGATCATCACGCCGTTGCTAGGATTTATGATCAATATTCTGGACACCGACCGAAAGGAACAAGCCAAGGCAAGTTCTGAGCAAGAAATTCAAGCTGCACTAGATTACATTGCCCGTGATTTACAACAGGCAATCTATATTTATGATGCTACTGGAATTGGTTGTCTAACCGGTACTGCTGATACTAATACTCCTAATACTTGCCCAAACGCAAGTACAACTGGGAATCAACTACCTAGCCCAACTGCAACAGATAGAGTTCCTGTGCTTGTCTTTTGGAAACGAGAATTAGTTAGTAAAGCAATTACAATTACAGGCACTCAAAAAGATGATACTTTTGTGTACTCATTAGTTGCCTACTATTTAATTAAAGACACTAGTACTACTTGGTCTAACGCTGCTCGTATCGCCCGATGGCAAATTAAGGATGGTGTAGCAGATCCCGGTGGACAAGCTTGTACTGGATATACTGGAAAGTATGTCACTGACAGTGGTGATAAATATTGTCCTAACCCAGGTTTTGCTCTATTTAAACTTGATGGAGCAGGTACGATAACACAAAAGATGAATGCTTGGACAAAAGCTACAGCAAGTTACACTGCCGATACCACAGTACTTGTTGACTTTATTGATCAAACCAAAACTGACGACGCTTCAAATCCTGCGCCAACGGCAGTCTGCTCTCTCACCAGCGTACCAGCCTCTTTCAGCGTACCAGCCTCTTTCAATACTCGTGATACAGCTAAAATGACTAGCTTTTATGCCTGTGTTGATAGAGTTAATACAACAGCACAAGTATTTTTACGAGGCAATGCACTCGCACGCTTACAAAACGATAACCTTAATTATAAAGATAGCAGCAAAACTTATTTTCCAAATGCAAGTATACGAGTACAAGGACGCGGATACTTATTTACTAAATAGATGCTGAAGTTCAAAGAATTACTTAATGGCAGCCATTATGGAAAAGTTAAGTTTGAAGTTATTTAACCCAAACAGTAGAAATGAAACCAGTAAACACCAATATCTAATTAGCAGGCTGCGCTATGCTTCTGGATACAGCCAACAAGATGCTGGCTTTAGCTTGCTGGAATTACTCGTAGTAATTCTAATGATCGGAATTTTAGCAGCGATCGCAGCTCCTAGTTGGGTTGCCTTTGTAAATCGGCAACAGGTAAACAAACTTAACGACGCAGTTTTAGCTGCACTGCAAGAAGCACAGCGCCAAGCTAAAAACAAAAAACTTAGCTACAGTGTCAGCTTTCAGAAAAATAGCACAACCCAAAATGTAGAGGTTGCTATTTATCGTACCGATCCTGCAATCACAACATTGCCATGGAAACCTTTAGGGGCAGATGTAGGCGTTAGCTCTGATAAATTACTGCTAGGTGCAAATCTCAGTAGTGAAAACGCTGCCAATTCTACTACTAATTCTCCTGTATCCTACCCTCCTCCAAGTACGCCAACAAAAATTACCTTTGACTATATGGGGGCTTTACCAACTTTACCAACTCCAAACTTTGGAACAGTGGCAGCAGGTACAGAGCCACCTGGGTTAAAAATAGTGGTAGCTGTACCAAGCTCTGCAAATTCTACATTGGCTAGTAGCGTCAAGCGATGCGTCATTGTGAAAACTCTCTTAGGCTCAATACTCACAGCAAAAGACGATAAATGTAGTTAAGTAGTTTGGGTAGCAATATGTATTCAAAAATACGCAATAATACTGTACAGAAAACTGCACATTGATAGCAAAATTGAAACATCATGTGTAGTTTTAATATTTGATAGATTTATTTAAGAGCCACTGATAAATTAGCTATTGGCTAAATATATAAAAAGCTTCCCAATCAAAATATCAAAATGCAACTTTTATTAAATGACTGAGAACCTTGACTTTACTGTAGCTATCCCAACTTACAACGGTGAAAGTCGTCTGCCTGAACTACTAGAACGACTACAAAACCAACTTCACACCGAAAATTTATCTTGGGAAATTATAGTTGTAGACAACAACAGCACTGATAACACAGCCAAAGTTGTCCAAAGCTATCAACAAAATTGGCAGTGTCCTTATCCTTTAAAGTATTGCTTTGAAGCGCGACAAGGAGCAGCTTATGCTCGAAAAAGGGCCGTTGCAGAAGCTAAGGGTAGATTCATAGGTTTTCTAGATGATGACAACTACCCAGTATCCAATTGGGTATCCGCAGCTTATGCTTTTGGTGAAAAGTATCCCAAGGCAGGAGCTTATGGCAGTCAAATTCACCCTGACTGGGAAGTAGAACCACCAGAAAACTTTCAGCGAATTGCTCCATTCTTGGCAATTACAGAGCGAGGTAATTTACCACTATTATATGAAGCAGCCAAAAAATTACTACCCCCCTCTGCCGGACTTGTTGTCCGTAGACAAGCTTGGGCTAAAAGTGTACCAGAGAAGTCTATTTTAACTGGAAGAGTTAAAGGCAATATGCTTACCAGTGAAGACTTAGAAATTTTGTCTCACATCCAAAAATCAGGATGGGAAATTTGGTATAATCCAGAAATGGAAATTTTTCACAAAATTCCAACTTTTCGGTTACAAAAAGATTATTTAATTCCGTTTTTTAGAGGTATTGGACTTAGCCGTTATGTAACGAGAATGGTTAATATAAAACAGGTGTATAGACCAGTTGCTCTTTTAGCTTATATGATAAATGATCTGCGTAAAATCGCTTTACACTTACTAAAATATCGAACTAAACTAAAACATGATTTAGTAGTTGCTTGTGAAATGGAACTTTTTTTAAGTAGTTTGATGAGTCCTTTTTATCTTTGGAAAAATGGATATTTAAAAAAATAAATTATCAAAAAGTATTATGATTAAATTAGCATTTGAAAGTTTAGATATTAGCGTAGCTATTCCTACATATAATGGAGCAATCCGTTTACCTAAAATTTTGGATAAGTTATTAACCCAGACAGGAGTAGAAAAACTTAACTGGGAAATTATTATTGTGGATAACAATAGTTCTGATAATACATCTGAAATAATCCAGAATTACCAAAAAATATATGATGGAAACTGTCATTTAAGATATTTTTTAGAAACCGAACAGGGAGCCGCTTTTGCACGACTGCGGGCAGTACGTGAAGCTAGAGGGCAGCTAATTGCATTTTTAGATGATGATAACTTACCTGCACCTGATTGGTTATCAGAAGCATATACCTTTGGATTACAGCATCCTCAAGCAGGTGCTTGGAGCGGACAGATTCATGGAGATTTTGAAGTGAAACCGCCAGAAAATTTTGAAAGAATTCAAGCTTTTTTAGCGATTAGAGAATATGGCTCAAATCCACATTTATTTGATGCTAATAATTTAAGACTTCCTCCTGGGGCGGCGCTTGTTGTTCGGAAAAAAGTATGGTGTAAAAATGTACCAGAACGGCCTAATTTAAGCGGTAAGTTGCCTGGTATTTTGGTGCAGGGAGATGACTATGAACCATTGCTTTACATACATTATGCAGGTTGGCAAATTTGGTATAACCCTACCATGCATACTTATCATCAAATACCGCATTGGCGACTTGAGAAAGATTACCTCTTAACTCTGGCACGCGGCTGTGGCTTGTGTATTTTCCAGTTACAGTTGATAAATACTAAAAATTGGCAAAAACCAATAGTGTTTGTGAAAACTATTTTAGGAAATTTACGCCGAGCATTACAGCACCTCATTCAGTATAGAGGGCAATTTGAAAATAATCTAATTGCACTTTTTGAGGTGGAGTTTTACTTGGCTAGTATGATGAGTCCTCTTTACTACTTAAAATGTAATTTAGGCAGAGCATTAAAAAATAAATTAGCTCTATAAAATGATGAGAACCAGCAAAAATTTACCAAAAATTTCTGTAATCATCCCCGCTTACAATAGTGAAAAGACTATTAAGCACACAATTCAGTCTGCTTTAAATCAAACTTTTACTAACTTTGAGTTAATTATAATAAATGATGGTTCACAAGACTCAACTTTAGAAGTTGTTACACAAATTCAAGACTCACGAATAAAAGTGTTTTCCTATTCCAATGCTGGCGGAAACGTTAGTCGTAACCGAGGGCTACACCGTGCAGTGGGAGAATTTGTTAGTTTTTTAGATGCAGATGATCTTTGGACACCTGATAAACTTCAGTCTCAGTTAAAAGCTCTGCAAGAAAATGTTACTACGAAAGTTGCTTACAGTTGGACTGATTATATTGATGCAAATGGTGAATTTATACTTTCAGGTAAGCGCATTAATGTTAAGGGAAATGTATATGAAAATTTGTTAATAAATAACTTTTTAGAGAATGGTTCCAATCCCTTAATTTGTAGAAAAGCTTTAATTACATTAGGTGGCTTTGACGAATCTCTAAGTGCGGCTCAGGATTGGGATATGTGGCTGCGATTAGCCTCTAAATTTGATTTTATATGTGTACCATCTGTACAAATCTTATATCGCATAAGTTATAATTCAGTTTCTTCCAATCTTGTCAGGCAGGAAAAAGCCTGCTTACAAGTGCTTGAGAGAGCGTACAAGGTAAGACCATTTCTAAGAGACGCTACGCGAACGACACTTAAGCATAGTTGGAATATAAGCCTAGCAAATTTATATAAATACTTGACCTGCAAAGCCCTACAAGAGCCGTTTAATCAACAAAAAGCTTTAGCAGCTGCTAGATTTCTATGGAAGTATTTTCTTAATGACCCTTCAAGACTTCAGAATATAAATTTCACCTTAAAATTATTCTTAAAAATTATCATAATTTTCATCTTACCTACCTTACTCTACAGTATTACTAATCGGCGCGAAGTAAGAAGCCAAGAAACTGAAACATTGCTCAACATCTGGGTAAGCTAAAAACCGACCAGAAAACAAAAATGGATACCCAGATGCATTTAGGATCTCTAGTTAACGCAAAAAATCTCTCGAATAAGCACTATAACAGTGGTTTTACCTTACCAGAGATGTTAGTAGTTATTGTATTAATTGGTATACTAGCTACGCTGGAAATACCCAACTGGCTAACTTTTGTGGACACTCAAAGCCTCAACACTGCCCAAAACAAAGTTCACCTTGCTATGCACCAAGCCCAAAGGCAAGCTACCAAGGAAAAATTGAATTGGCAAGCCAGCTTTCGTGAACAAAACAGTATCGTTCAATGGGCGGTTCATCCTGCTACAGTAAACCCATCTGCTGCTAACTGGAATAACCTAGATTCCAATGTACACTTAGATGATGAGGAAACAACCCTACCACAGTCAAATGGCATCAAGCAAATCCAATTTGATTACAAAGGTAATGTCAGTAAGCCACCGCTAGGACAGATAACACTATCCAGTAAGCATGGTGGTAAAGTTAAGCGTTGTGTGATTGTTTCTACGATTTTAGGAGCAAAGCGAATGGGCAAAGATCATGCTACAACTAAAGACAACAAGTATTGCTATTAAGATATTTTTAGTTTATTCAAATAAATATTGTGTGTTGAACTTTCCAGCAAACCCAAAACAGCACTTGATTATTTTCACCCGCTATCCAGAACCAGGTAAGACAAAAATATGATTGATACCTGCTTTGGCATATATTTAGTGCTGCCAATCTTCAACGCCAGATGACTGAATATACAATATTTCAGGTTATAAGAATTGCAAAAAGCCATTGCCATATCTGTAAAAGTGTGGTTTGCAGGTGGCGATTCGCAACTCATGCAAGACTGACTGCGGTTAGATTTGGTTTAACAGTCTCAAGGTGAAGGGGATCGACAGTTTGCGAATGGCGCCATCGCTTAGAAATGCTTTTCTATCTAAAGCAGAAAAAGTAATTATCATCGGCACAGATTCTCCTGGAGTCAATGCCCAGATTCTAATAACAGCGCTTGATAAGTTACACGCCTTTGACCTCGTATTTAGTCCTGCGTTCAATGGTAGATATTACTTAATTTGTTTGTGCCAACCCATCTCGGAGTTATTCGTTAACATCAAGTGGGGAACTGCTCAAGCATTACAGAAAACTGCCGACATTGCCCAGAAACTCAATTTATCACATGTGAACTTGTCGCTTTTAGCTGATGTTGAGGGATCTGAGGATCTGCCGATTTGGGAACAAGCCCTTGCACGAGAGATGAGGGTGATGAGGAAGATAAGGTAATAAATGAGTCGGACTTTAGAACTGAATAGTACTTACTTAAGTAAAAGTTGCCGCCTAGATCCCCGGCTTCTTAAAGAAGTAGGGGATCTAAATTTAGCTCCAGTGAGATTCTACTCCCCAGTGCCGCATTAATTTAGTATCTTAAAACACCAGGGATTTCCTGAAGACACAGTACATAACAAATGTTACTCTGGCCTAGTTGAAAACCAAGAGGCAGATAGCCTTGACCAGTATTAAATCTGCTTTATATTTCTACACAATAGTCACAGTCATGGGCACAATATTTAAGTAGCTTGAAATATGAAAATCACTCGTATTCACCACAAGTTTGAAAAATTATGGTTAACCGTTTTGCTTCCGTGAGCACTGCTCTCACAGTTAAGGTAGTTGGAATAATCTGCATTTTGTCCTTTTTCGTTGACTTTTTGATTCTATTGTTACCTTTTCAACCTACTGATCGGGTATGGCAAATCAACTTGGCAACAGCGCTAGTTGATCGCGGAATTGTTCCTTTAGTAGGTTTGGGGCTTCTGTTTGCTGCCTATTGGATTGATAGTGCTGATACCACAAGCGATCGCCCCCAAGGTATCGATTTAAGATTTCCCGCCCTAATCCTATCAAGTATTTTGGGGTTGATGTTCTTGCTGATTTTTCCCCTGCACCTCAATAACGTCAATCAAGCTAAGACTCAAACACTCAACCGCATCACCCAAGAAGCAGAGCAGGCAGAAACTCAACTGAACAATCGATTATCGCAATTGCAAGCACAACTGAATACTGACCAAGGAAAAGCTCAACTAGAGCAGTTGCGAAACCAAACCAAAGCTCAGTTTAGTGAAATCCTCAAAGATGATCAAAAATATAAGCAAGCACTTGAAAGCTCTCAAATTCCCGCAAATATAAAAGAGTTACTCAAGAAGGCTAAAACAGATCCTCAAGTACTTGACAAAGCTATCGAACAACAAACAGATCTTCAGACGCTGCGAAATCAACAACTGAGCCAAGTTCGCCAGCGCAGAGACGAAGCAGAGCAACAAGCTAAAGATGCTGCTTGGAAGTCTGGACTGCGAATTGGGATTAGCAGTTTGCTGTTGTCCATTGGTTACATTATCATCGGCTGGACAGGCTTAAGAGGTAGAGGTGCTTTACAAGGTGCTAAACCTAGAGCTACCGCCCGCTAATCCACTATCAGTATGGCAGTAGGATCTATCGAATAATTGTTGACAGCCCATACTGCCATGCGCCTAATAGCTAATAACAATAAAAAGGCAATTATCAGTTAGTAAAATCGCCATAAAACCTGGGTAATGTTCTCAATCTACATACTGACATATAACGAAGAGCTAGATATTGCTGCTTGTATCGAATCGGCGATGCTATCGGATGACATCATTGTTGTGGATTCATGCAGTAGCGATCGCACTGTGGAAATCGCCAGTTCCTATCCCATCCGCGTCGTCCAACACGCTTTTGAAAGCCACGGACGCCAACGCACCTGGATGTTAGAGTCTATCCCCCCAAAGCACGAATGGGTTTACATTCTCGAAGCTGATGAGCGCATGACACCAGAGCTTTTCGCGGAATGCGAAAAGGTAAGTCAGAATCCAGACTACATCGGTTACTACGTAGCTGAACGTGTCATGTTCATGAATCGTTGGATTCGCTACAGTACACAGTATCCCCGTTACCAAATGCGCCTCTTCCGCTACGGTAAAGTGTGGTTTACAGACTATGGTCATACTGAACGAGAAGTTTGTGAGGGTGCAACTAGCTTTTTAAAAGAAACATACCCTCATTACACTTGTAGCAAAGGCTTGAGCCGTTGGATTGAAAAACATAACCGTTATTCTACAGACGAAGCTCAAGAAACATTGTATCAACTAGAACAAGGGGAGGTGAACTGGCAAGATTTATTTTTTGGCAAATCGGAAATCGAAAAACGCCGCGCCCTAAAAGATTTGTCTTTGCGTTTACCCGCCAGACCGTTGCTACGCTTTGTATATATGTATTTTATCTTAGGCGGATGTTTAGATGGAGGCGCTGGACTAGCTTGGTGTACATTGCAGGCATTCTACGAATACCTGATTTTGCTCAAAGTTTGGGAAATGAAGTATTTACCAAAACCTAATTTAGAGGCAACAGCAATTCTGGCACAAGAGAGTACACAACAAGTGCAGTGCGCGGATTCTGAAACTACACAGGCTGATGCGGTGTAAAGGGGATTGGAGATTACAAGGCAGGACTTAGGCATTGAAAACCTGAAACCTAGATCCCTCATAACGCACGCCACTTGACGCGAGTCTGCTCCAGTCGAGCCAGCCGCGGCGGTTCCTCCGCTAAAGGACTAGCGTGGGATCGCCGCCCACGCAGCTGGCTCCCCTTAAAAAAAGGGAAACCTTAAGAGCTAACTTTTATCAGGGGGCTGGGGGATCTCCTCTGCGTAAATTTTAGAAGGATTACGCACTGCAATTTAAAGCAGCGATCGCAAAATCAGAATTTAGAAGTAGGAGCCTATCTGTGCGCTCCTATCGCGTGTTCCACCTAAACGAGAACCACCATAATAAATTAATATTTTTAACAGAATATTTTTATAAAAGCCACTCCGGCTCAAATGTGACTGACCAGATAAAATAATTCCTCAGCTTACCTAGTGATCCTTTCACAATCATCAGCAGCTTTTGATTGAGCGCGGTAGATTAGTAATACTTAAGGACTAAAAATAGATTATCTAAAATTATTTGTACATTTGTAGAGGCGCAAGGCCTTGTGCCCCTATGTTCGCGGAGCGTCCCGCAGGGATGGGATGTTTTTTTAATTGGAAGTCCCTAATATGCTGGTATGGATACCAATAAAAAAAGTTCCTCTAGCTTAAAACAGGAGAATCGGGGCTTGGTAATTGATCGCCTAAAACAGGACTTAAAAAACGACCTGATTGCTGGTTTGTTGGTAGTAATTCCACTAGCAACCACTATCTGGCTGACAATTACCATTGCTACTTGGGTAATCAACTTCCTCACCCAAATTCCTAAACAGCTGAATCCCTTTGATGGCTTAAACCCAATTTTAGTAAATTTACTGAATTTCTTAGTAGGATTGGCTGTCCCCCTACTGAGTATCTTATTGATGGGCTTGATGGCTCGCAATATTGCTGGACGGTGGTTGCTAGATTTTGGTGAGCGGTTATTACAGGCAATTCCTTTAGCGGGACAGGTATATAAAACCCTGAAGCAGCTTTTAGAAACAATACTCAAAGATTCCAATGGCAAGTTTCGCCGGGTAATTTTGGTAGAGTATCCCCGCCGAGGAATTTGGGCGATCGCCTTTGTTACTGGTGCAATCAGCAGTGATATCCAAGCCCAGATGTCTCGCCCCGTGCTAAGTGTTTTTATCCCCACCACCCCGAATCCGACTACCGGATGGTACGCAGTCGTTCCTGAAGACGAGGTGGTGAACCTCTCCATGTCGATTGAAGACGCCTTTAAAATAGTTATATCAGGTGGCATTGTCGCCCCCAATACGTCCTTGGTTTTCCCCAAAGAGTCCACACTGGAAGTGAAACACGACCAAATCAAGCAGCAGGTTATTCCTGTTGAAGAAACTTAATATCAATCTGGCAAAGTTACAAGCAAATGCCTAATGTTGTTGGACTGTGCCAAAATTGATAGGCTTGTAAGTTTGTCCTGCCTAGTTCATCAGTTCTCGCACAATCACCTCTCATTTTTATGCAACCTCGTAAACCCCAGCAAATTGCTCGTGAATTAGCGCTTTTAAGCCTTAGCCAATTGCCAGTTAACCCAAAGAAATTAGATAAATTGGCAGACGATCAACTAGTATCCAAGTTGGTGCTAGGAGCAGTACGCACCCTGACTTCAGAAGTGCAAGATACCCTTGATAATGCCGCAGGTGAACTGCAACGCAGTAACGATCGCATCTTAAGTAGCCAAACTCGGGCTTCCGACCTCAATAGTGCTAGAACAATGCTTCAAGAGGCGATCGCCTGTACCCAGACAGCAATCAATCAGTTGGGTACAGCAGTTGATTTCCCAGAATTGATTCAATTAGCTAATCAGGATAAGGGAGTCCGGAATTACGCTAAAGAGCTTGTGATTACCGTCAACGAAAATCGACACATTATAGATGAACTCCTTTCTAGTGCCTTAGTAGATTGGCAAGTAACTCGCCTCGCTCAAATTGACCGTGATATCCTACAAATCGCTGTGGCAGAAATGAAGTTCTTAGGAGTTCCAGATAGTATTGCCATCAACGAAGCTGTGGAACTAGCCAAACGCTACAGTGGAGACGACGGTCATAGGTTTATTAACGGTGTTTTGCGCCGAGTTACTGAGCAGAAAAAAACAGCATAGTACCGCTACGTAATTCGTAATTCCTATACTGCTGTGGAGAAAAGTTTATAGCCGCAGAAGCGGCTTCCTCCGAGGTTCTCCCTACAGCCCTTCTCAAGACAGGAGACGCTCTTGCGTTCGGGCATCCTACGGCAGGCGCTAGCCTCTGGCAATGTGAGAAGGGGAGCCACTGCGGTCTTCTCCTAATGGGAGACGCCGAGGGCGATGGGGTTTCCCCAAGTAGAGCAAGTAGGGTCAGACGCTGCACGAACGGAAGCAACCCTCTGTTGTACCGATTCTCCTCAAACTGGCGTTGAAAGGTGAGGATAACCCGGAAGTTTTCACCCCAAGAAAAAGTGCAAAGTTAAATTAAACTCATAACTTATAACTTATAACTCATATAACTAATACTGCTGCAATGGTTTTTAATTGGTTCCGTCGTCAATATAACGATTCCTCTAACACTCCCTCTGATCAGAAACAGGAAGAAACTCCTGCCGTACAAGAATCCCAACCAGAGCCAGCCGAAACGTCAACACCAACTGCTGAAACTGTACCAGACACTACGGCAGATTTATTGGCGTTTGCGAAAGCTGCCTACAAAAATATTCAGCAAAAACAACAAACTGAGGTAGTAGAAACCCCACGTGATTCAGCACAACCTGAAACCGCAGAAACGGCAATTGCGGAAATCACTGAAGCAGAAGCAACTGAGGAACCTGTTAGTACAATTGTAGAAACTGCACAGCCAGAAGTTATCCAAGCAGTTACTGAGGAAGAAAGTACAGAAGATTCTTCAGTAGTAGCAATTGCTGAAGAGCCAGATGTCGAAAGCCCAGAAATAAAGGCAAGTGAAGTTGAACCAACGCCCATCGAACCACTAGCTACGCCAGAGGCAACACAGCCAACAGCACCACCTACCTTATCCTTCTTAGAACGGGCGGCGGCAGAACGGCAAGCCAAGCTGGAACAACTAATAGCCACCGCCATTGTAGTTCCAGAACCGGAGGTAGTACAGCCAGTAGCTGCAACCTCAGAGACAGGAGAGGAAATTCCTGGACTGATATTTGATGATGGGTTTGTTTGGTCAGCGAAAGTCCTAGCAGCTCAAGGTAGAAGTCCAGAGGACGTTTCTATTGAAGAAATTACCTGGCTGAAAAAGCTCCGGCAAGGCTTAGACAAAACTCGTCGTAGCATCCTCAACCAACTAAAGGCGATCGTTGGTCAAGGGCCGCTAAACCTTGCTGCCGTGACAGAAATTGAGGCATTGCTCCTGCAAGCTGATGTGGGTGTCGAGGCGACAGATTTTATTATCAATGCCCTACAGAAAAAACTTCGAGAAGAAGTTACCGCACCAGAAGAAGCGATCGCTTACCTGAAAAAAATCCTCCGGGATATGCTGGATGCACCGAGCAAGATATCTCAGAAAACTACCTTTACCCTAGAAAAAGAAACCTTAAATATTTGGTTAATCACTGGGGTGAATGGTGCCGGTAAAACCACTACCATCGGCAAAATTGCCCACCTGGGACAAAAATCTGGTTATAAATGCTTGATTGGGGCAGCAGACACCTTCCGCGCCGCCGCCGTGGAACAGGTCAAGGTTTGGGGTAGTAGAAGTGGTGTAGAAGTAATTGCCAATCCTGGAAAAAATACAGATCCGGCAGCAGTTGTATTTGATGCGATCGCTGCCGCCCAAGCGCGTCAAACAGAATTACTTTTGGTAGATACAGCTGGGCGATTGCAAAACAAGAAAAATTTAATGGACGAACTCAGCAAAATCCGCCGAATTATCGACAAAAAAGCCCCAAATGCCAAAGTAGAATCTCTATTGGTTTTAGATGCCACTTTAGGTCAAAATGGACTGCGGCAAGCCGAAGTTTTTTCCCAAGCTGCCCAACTAAGTGGCGTTGTCTTAACCAAACTGGACGGCACCGCCAAAGGCGGTGTTGCCCTTGCCGTTGTGCAGCAGCTAGGTTTACCCATTCGCTTTATTGGTGCTGGCGAGGGAATTGAAGACCTGCGCCCCTTTTCTAGCTATGAGTTTGTCGAAGCTCTCTTGAGTGGCTAGTCGAAAAATTTATAGTTAAAAATTTTTCTTGACAAACTGATAAATTTAGGGATGACTGATCTGGTATTATCACTTGAACTAATTAGAAACAAAATACTGGAAACAGATCAAGTCCTAAAATCATGAGTTTGCCACAATAGATGGGTAACTTTTGCTAAAATTTCAAGCTAATGCCCTTTTTTTATGCCCTGAATGGGCTTTTTAAATGTAGCAGCGGGCATTTATTTGCTACACATAAAAGCCCGTAAACTCGCATCTTGCAGCAATTTAAAGGGTAGTCGAGACGCTTACCCCCACAAATACAACTATTGTGGGATCGACAGCAGTGTAAGCGATGAGTAATGCGTTGGGGAGCCAGCGCAGGTGAGTCCAGCACTGCGGGAGGGTTTTCCTCCACAAGTGACTGGTATACTGCGTTAGCGAGTCAAAAGAGGTACACGCTGCACGTAACTTACTTAAGAGTAGGAGTACGAGCGTCAGATGTTTGCCCAGCACTGACCTGAGGAAAAGGACGGCTTCCGACCATCAGAACTTCGGAGAATCGTCCACTGTGGACTCAAAAAGCGAATTGGTGTAAGTAAGCTGGTTCAACACTCTCAGGTGCATTCTCAGATATTACTTGCAAAATCACAAATATTTTTCGTAGTAAATCGAGAGGTTTAAACTCTGATAGTTAAATGGCAACACTCTTTCTGGCTTTTGACTTAAAGTTCTTGGAAGAGATTTTTCTAGATTTAGTGTCATCTCTTGTATTCATATCTTACACTTACCAAATGACTCCCACCTAAAATCAATTACAGGCTAATGCTTTAAGTCTGTTACCACTGGCTCGAAGGATTAAGTTATCTCACTTTTATCCCGTTTCATTGGGTTGAATTTTTGTATATTGAGCAAATCAAAATTTGCAAAACGATAAATTCAAAATAAAAAAGCTCAATATTGGCGATTATTCCGGCAATTATGGGATACAAATTAAGTATTTGAAGACTTATTTACATATTCTCAGGTTTGGGAATGAATGTAAGTCTGTTTTTTCCCAAACCAAGCTCGATTTTAACGCTTATAGAGATTTTCACTAAAAAGACTTCTAGTCTCCTAGTTGTCTCTGCCCAAATAGTGACTCTGAAAACGTTATAAATTATTCTTTGAATAAAGTATTTTTATTACTTTAGAGATATATTTTGGGAATTAAGTTATGAAAAAATGAAAAACTTTCTTAATTATCACCGAAACTAGTAATTTTTACGGGTTGGGTTTTGACTAAAAATACATGATTTTCAATTACTAATTTTCCATCAAAAATATGATGAGCAAATAAAATACTCATAAAAGTTGCCTGTTACGTCTTTATACTCTTGCTAAAGTGACAAGTCTTGTCTAAATATGGTTTAGCAATGCCAAAGCCAAAAGATTTATAAGTAATCTAAAATCTGCCAATATAAAGTGCGATAGTACCTGTGCCTGTGTCTCAACTGCCCTCTCAACCCACTGACAACAATAGTAGTACCGCGACGGATGTCACACCAGTCGTGGCACTCAAAGAACTCGTGGCAAGGTTACACCGGGAACAGAACAAAATTCAAGATTTGCTAAGTTCTTTAGGATTTGCCCTTAGAAGTTTCAATAATTTGAATCAGTTTTTGGAACTGATCCCCCTGATGGCAACAAGAGTAACAGATGCAGACGGTAGCGCCCTGTTCCTTTACAAACCTAATGGTCAAGTCAGGTTAGAGCAGTTACATTGGCAAGATAGTCGTCAGCGAAAAAATATCCGCAAAGCGCTAGAAATAGCCAGCAGTCAGATCACACTTGTGCCCAATACTGCCCCTCTAACGAATGCCACGAGGATAATGGAAGACCAGATGCATCGCTATTTGGGGCCAGATGTGCAAATCTTTGGTACGGCGATTCTGGTGAAGCATACAGAACGGGGATGGCTCTATGTCTTGAGCCGCGATCCAGAATATAGTTGGACAGAAACTAGGCAAAAGTTAGTTAGGTTAGTGGCAGACCAAACAGCAGTAGCGATCGAAAACGATGAACTAGCTGTAGAATTAAGAAAAAAAGAACGCCTAGACCAAGAACTAGAAATTGGCGCAGAAATTCAACGGCGACTTCTGCCACGTCAATGCCCCGTAATCCCTGGTGCTGTCCTGGCGGCACGTTGTAAACCTGCCAATCGCGTTGGCGGAGACTACTACGACTTTATTGCTACCAATCACGATAAGAAGATTCAGCCCAAGACCAAAGGCAGCACGGAAACTAGTCGCTGGGGTTTGGTTATAGGAGATGTCATGGGCAAAGGTGTCCCCGCTGGGCTGATTATGACGATGATGCGGGGAATGCTACGGGGAGAAGTGCTACATGGTAATTCCCCAGCAAGAATTCTGCAAAACTTAAATAGAGTTATGTATGCAGATTTGGACAATTCCCAGCGTTTTGTAACGCTATTTTATTCAGAATATAACCCCCATAGCCGAATTTTGTCTTATAGTAATGCGGCACACAATCCTCCCTTGTGGTGGCACGCAGCCACGAGAACTGTCAGCCGTTTAGATACTTTAGGAATGTTAATCGGTTTGGATGCTAACAGCCAATATGAAGATGCTCAGGCACAGTTAGAGCCAGGGGATACAATTATTTACTATACAGATGGCTTGACCGATGCCGCTGCCGCTGGTGGCGATCGCTTCGATGAAGAGAACTTTGTCACTGGCTTCAATACGGCTTGCAAGTACTGCAATGGACCACAGGAGATTGTAGATTACCTATTTGATCAAGTTGAGCAATTCATTGGTGCTGATAAGCAAAACACTGATGATATGACACTAGTTGTTCTGCAAATTTTATAGTCATTTACCCATAATAAAACTATCCCACCCGCACTGGGGCGCACCCTTACGCCACTTGCTTCTCTCTACAGCCTGAGACGGACTCGCGTTCGGGCATCCTACGGCAGGCGATAGCTTCTGGCATTGCCCCGCCCAACGCAGTAGCTACTCTTGCCACCCCCACCAAATCTATGATTTACTAGCCAACTTTCGTAGTTGCGCGTCTGAATCCCCCACTAATAGCCAGCGGTAGCGAGTCCCTTAGCGTCTTGATTCTGATTCCTAAATTTTGAATAGGTAAATTCTTCTTCAATTATTTTTTCTTTGACTTTCTGTAGCGATCGCCCAAATGGCCGCACATCAACCTTTTTTAGTAAATCCTTTGTGTTTAGCCTTTAGGATTATATATAAAAAATGATCCTTAGAATACTTTTCTGTTCAAGTAAAAACTATATATTTTGCACATCTAGCACAGTAGGAAACGCCGAGGGGGAGACCAGGTAAAAGGTAAAATGCACAAGGTAAAAAGTAAAAGGTAAATTTACTTCTTCATTTTTGCTTTCTTTCTATCCTTGTGACGCAAGCATTTGGCCTGCTCCGTTTTGGCGTTTTTATTTTTTCTTTCTCCGCCGTAGCAAGTTCACAACAGCAACGACGGAGTTTTGCTTTGTTTATTTCTCAGGTCTAGACTTGTTTGTTTTCAAATTCCTTGGTATTTAAGTTAATAACCTTCATTTAATGATTTGTCAAGATATTTATAAAAATATTTTAAATTCAGAATTCAGATAGTTATTCTTGCGCCCCAGCTTTTTGTAGACTCCGCACCACATTCTTATAACCATTAAATTCTGCAATCATCAAAGCAGTATAACCACCACGGTTTTTCAAATTCACATCTGCCCCAGCTTGGAGTAATACCTGCACGATTTCGTCATAACCTGCTGAGGCAGCCCACATCAAAGATGTTGCCCTGGCTGAGTCTTGAAAATTCACATCTGCCCCCTTTGCCAGCAGCAAATGTATAATCTCTGTGTGCTTGCGTTCGGTTGCCTTGATCAAAGCAGTTTTGCCATCATCACCCGGTGTCTTGACATCAGCACCATAGTCTAGCAACACTTTCACTGTTTGGGTGTGTCCTTGTGATGCAGCCAATGTCAAAGGTAGTTCACCGAGATTTTTACCATTAATATCTCCCCCAGAACGCAGCAGTGCCTCGACAATTTGGCTATGTCCCTGTAATGCTGCTACAAGCAGTGGCGTATCACCCAGGTGGTTCCTAATTTGGGCATCTGCACCCCTGTTAAGTAACACTTGTACGACATCAATGTAGCCTTCCACAACGGCAAGGTGTAGGGCAGTTTCACCATCTTGATCTTGAAGATTAATCTCGGCACCTCGATCTAGTAAAGCTGCTGCTACCGCACTGTGTCCCGCTGCTGCTGCTGCCGATAGGGCAATTCCACCATTAGCGTTTTTCATATTCACATCAGCCCCTGCTGCTAGCAGTGCTTTCACAATCTCCAGATGTCCCAAGTCTGCCGCTAATGTTAAGAGTGTCTCACCCTCCTCATCTCGGATATTGACATCGGCACCAGTTTGGAGAATTGCTTCTATAACTTCTATTTGTCCCTGCTTAACGGCGAGTTTCAAGGCAGTATCATCATCTTTATCTGCGATATTCACCTTCGCACCAGCAGCCAATAAGACTCGCACTATATCTACATGGCCTTTGAGTACTGCTGCCATTAAAGCTGTGCTGCCATCTTCATTAGTGGCATTTACATCAGCACCCTTGGATAGTAAAAGCTGCACAATGTCAAACTGTTTGGCACTAGCTGCCAACATCAAAACTGTCAAACCATAGAGTTTTCTTTTTAAGTTGATATTTGCCCCAGCATCGAGCAGCGATCGCACAATTTCGGTATAGCCTAAATTGGCAGCAAACATTAACGCCGTCGTGCCTTGGCGATCGCACGTGTCCACCAAGGCACCAGCACCTAGTAGCGCACATAGCCCCTTAATATCACCACTTTTAGCAGCTTTCAGCAGCAAAGTATCGTTGTTTTCAGTCATGGATGAGATCCCACACAGGGGGTTTTGTTCGTCTACTCTTAAAATTCAGTCTGAGATTGTTTATCCACTTTGGCAAGAGGGCGAAGCAAAATTGTAGGGGAGATGGGAGAACAGAATTTTCTTTATTCTCTTTTACTCTGTGCAGCTTTAACCACAGAAACTAGAGTTATGCTAATTTTTATGAAGATTTAATAATTAGGTGAGAACACGATGAGTCTGGAACTTACTCCATCAATTAAATATTGGCTGAACTTCATTCATCCGGTGCTCATGTGGGCACTATTAGCACTCTCAATTTATGCTGCTTACTTGGGGCTGCAAGTACAGCGTACCAGAAACGCTAATGGGGAAGAAAAGAAAGAACTGATTAAAGGTAGATATAACGTCAGACACTACCAAATGGGGTCTATACTCCTAGCTTTGATGGTGGCAGGTGCGATCGCTGCAATGGCTGTCACTTACATCAATAATGGTAAGTTATTTTTCGGATCTCACTTACTAGCAGGGCTGGGTATGATGAGTTTGATTGCATTTTCTGCTGCTTTGTCTCCTTATATGCAAAAAGGGGCAAATTGGGCGCGTGCAACTCACATTTTGTTGAATTCTATCCTTTTGGGACTTTTTGCTTGGCAGGCTGTTACTGGCGTGCAAATTGTCCAAAAAATTCTGACTCAAGCATAGATTAAGTAGTAGTTTGTCATTTGTCACTAATTAGTGACAAATGACAAAAAATAACTGTTGAATCACTGCTTTTGCTTAGAATTAGCAGCAAAGGGTATTTCCAAAGATTTCTGAAAATCTTCTTGAACTTTGCGAGTTAAGCGGCGGGAGACTTGGCGGACGATTTGGTTAAGTAAGCGATCACCTGTAGATTGAACTATAGACTTGGGTAATCGCTCAATAAACCTGGGAAAGTGCAAAGAAACCATTAAATCCAATTCCCATTCAACTCTGGTAACCTCGCCAATGCTACTGCAAGCATTGTTTTCTATTAACTGTAGAGATGCCCGATAGTCTACGTCGTAACCAGGCGGATGGTAATCAGGGATGGGGATTGTACGGATGCGGTAAATACCCTCCTCTGGGGGCAACAATTCCAAACCAATTTTCGGTTCTACTTCATAACCGAAAGCACCAAAACGACCAATTCCTAAAGCATAGCCATTTTCCCCAAGTGATTCCACCTTCATGGGTTCAGCGCAACGACAAAACCATGAGGCGTGAGCATTGAGATACTCAGCAACCTTCGCAGCTGAGGCAGGCATTTCCATAAAATCTTGATAATGACCAGAAAATTTTGTAAGCGTCGCTACATTTGCTTCTGTTAATGTGTCTTCGGTTTCTTGTTGGCTGGACGCTACAGGTAAAACTGCTTCTGTTATTTCCCAGGATTTATATTCGCCTTTTGTTGAAAGCATAAATGCATTACTGTATATTTTGGCGTTGATCTATATTAATAATTCCCCATGCGCCTGGGTCATTTCGCATTTAGATCCCATTTTGACCGAAACCTCATTAATCTGCCATTACCTCCATAGAATTACTAAAATAAAGAACTGAACAAGCACACAATAGTTTCCCAGGATAGCATTTCTCATGAAAGCATTTGTAGCAGGGGCAACGGGTGAAACAGGTCGCCGGATTGTGCAAGAATTAATAGCGCGGAATATTCCCGTCCGAGCCTTGGTACGGGATGTAGAGAAAGCCAGGGCTATTCTGTCTCCTGAAGTCGAATTGGTGGTAGGCGACGTTTTACAACCAGAAAGTCTGACTACTGGGTTGGGAAATAGCACAGTTCTGTTGGTTGCTACTGGGGCAAAACCTAGCTTTGACCCCACTGGCCCCTATAAGGTAGATTTTGAAGGGAGTAAAAATTTAGTAGATGCTGCTAAGGTAAAGGGAATTGAGCATTTTGTCTTCGTTTCTTCATTGTGTACTTCCCAGCTTTTCCATCCGCTAAACTTGTTTTGGCTGATTTTGGTGTGGAAAAAACAAGCTGAAGAGTATATCCAGAAAAGTGGTCTTACTTATACGATTGTGCGACCTGGTGGGTTAAAGAATGAAGATAACCTCGACGCGATCGTGATGCAGAGCGCTGATACACTGTTCGACGGTAGCATCCCCAGGCAAAAAGTTGCCCAAGTTGCAGTTGAGGCACTGTTTGAAGCAGATGCACGCAATAAAATTGTCGAAATTGTTGCCAAACCTGAAGCAGCCTCAAAAAGCTTTAAGGAGCTATTTCAACAGTGCTGATATTCGATTGGATTCTATTTCCCAAAATGATCGGCTTACATCTTCATGAAAAAGCGATGTCTACGATAGGCTATGACGCTCTCTTACGAGACGCTGCGCGTAGCTTGCTTCCCCGTAGGAGTACGCTATCGGCGTCGCACTTTGTCCATTAGCTTACCTCATCTAAATTGACCGCCCCTTGATTCCACTCCCGAAAGCGATCGCTCCATTCCACAGCCAAAATATAGGGTTAAAGCGCATTGCTCATCCGGCGCTTTAACCCTATATTCATTCAGGATAGACAAAGCGATCACTCTATTATTACCTTCATCTTCACAAAAGTGATATAAAATCACTTTTATTGTGGGAAGTACTCACTGTTAAAAATATCTTCCGGAGTAAAAGGGCATTGTTCTGGGAAAATCTCAGGCGTTAAACCTGTTTTTTGAATTGCTTGTCTTCTGGCTTTAATATAAACTGCACCTAAGCAGTTAAGACAATAGTTATAAAGTGTTTTGGAACGAAAAGAAAATTCTAGCTCATCACGGAAATTAGTTATTTCTATTTGCCAACCTCGTTGACAATCTTCTTTCTGCGTCTCCCAATAACGATAAAGTAAAAGATGAATTAATAATTGTTTTAAGTAACTTTCTACTTTTCGTCTTTGTTCAATTCCCAAAGCTTCAATTTCTTCTGATAAATGTTGCCAATCAATATTTTCAATATCTTTATTTTCTAATTGTTTAAGTGTTGTTTCTACCCATAAATAATAATCTTCCTCATAAAGGGTAGGTTCAACAGATTTTAATATTTCTGTTGTCATAGCTAATGGCTGGGAAAATTAACTATCTAATTATAACATAAGTAAGCGTAGCTCTTTCTCCTTCATCAACAAAAAGCGATCGCCTTAAGTTTTAGCCCGATCGTCAATAAAAACTAATACGATTTTGAGGATGATGATTTTATTGGATGAGTTTTTTGCCAAAAGTGAAAAAATCGTTATATAATCGTCAAATTTATAAATAACTCGGTAATTTCAAGCTATTTATAATTATAAGTTATATTTTCGATATATCTCTTTTTCAAGCTCTAACTTTTCTTCATCTATTCGTATTACCATATCATCATCTTCTCCATATTTATCTGGTATAAATTGATATAAACCCAACTCACAACATTCTGCAATTACAGATATCATACTCGTAAGATTTTTATAGACTCTTACCGAATCATCAAGGCAAGCAACATCCCAAAGATAAACCGGAGATGGATTCAGATCGCCAACTATATAAAGGCTTCTTTTGGACTCATATTGACCAATAGGAAACCATTTTTGATTCCAATATGCATCATCATAGTTAGTAGCTTCTCCGATAGTTGTGTAAATATAAACTGAATCCTGTAAAGAACAGAATGGTATAGGGATGCCACTATACAACTGTTCGGGAAAAAGAAATTCCGTCAAAGGTAAATTATAGTCATAAGCACAACCATTTCGCCATTGATAAAGCTCGTATATTTCCTCAGATAGATTGAAGGGCAATTCCTTGATGATTTCGTCAATTTTTTGTCTAGTTAAACCTGGATTATAGCCATTCAAATAATCAGGATTTAGAGATACTAACCAATCGAAAATATATTCCAGTTCATCTGTAAGTTCAGACATATAACCCACCTAATTTAATCGTTATAGAATCGTTGATTTACTAAACAACATTTGATATATCTATTTTTACAGTTCAACTTTTTCTTCATCTATCCATATTATAATTACATCTTCTGCTCCATACTTATAGGGCATGAATTGATATAGTTCTGATTTACAGCACTCAGGAATAACGGATACCATGTAACTAACAATCAGGTGTGAACTTTACTAGAATAAGTTCGTCGATGATTTTTGTTAGTAAAGAGAGCGAATTTGAAGGAGTTGGACTCTGAAAGGCTTTGAATTCAAAGGTGTTGAAAAACTTATTGGGCCAATAGCCGCGCTTCTTGGCTTTGTGTATTTGTTGCAATGGTATATTGGAGACTTGCGATCGCCTTCTGATCCCATCTTTGCAGTTAAACAGCCGCCTTTGGTCATGAAACAGGGCGACCCCTATATCCGCGCTTTAATGCGAACCATCTCAGCGAGTGAAGCAAGTGGCAATCGTCCCTATTCGCTGTTGTATGGTGGACAACAAGTCAACGACCTTAGCCGACATCCTGAAATATGCGTCACAATTGTCACAGGCCCCAACACAGGTAATTGTTCTACGGCTGCTGGCAGATATCAAATTATTAACATTACTTGGTATCGTTTAGCCCCCCGTTATCACCCAAAGCCGATGCAGATGATGTTTTGGACTACTTATAGTTTTGAAGCAGAATATCAAGATATAGTGGTTTACCGTTGGTTAAGTGATTCTAAAGTTTGGGGAACTGATATTTCTCAACTGTTGCATCAGGGAAAGTTAAATGATGTTTTGCGGCGACTTTCTCCCACTTGGACAAGTCTAGGATATGGTATAGAAACTAATTTTGTTAGTAGCTCTTTGCCTAAGATTTATCAGAAAATGTTGCAAGAGGAATTAACCGCAGCTAATCAACGAACAGCCCCGAAATTGACACCATCTCCAACTCCTTCTAACAAGGCAGTAAAGAAGCAGTGAAGTTATCCTAATTTTTAACTTGCTGCGGACAAAAAATATTTGATATTTTCTACAAATGCCAAGGTATTTTCAAAGTGAATATTATGTCCAGCATTACTAATTATTTTTAGCTGGGCAATTTCACATATTTTAGCCATTTTTGTATTAATTGATATAAATTTTTCATCATATTCACCGACTAGTAAAAGCATAGATATTTTATTATCTTGTAGCTTTTCCCATAAAGATGGTTGGCAGCCAGTCCCCATAAAGCGCAGTGATTTATCTAATTCATGGAGATTGTTCTGCAACCGACTTTCCACCATGCGATTGTATTCTGGATGATTTTTTAGACTACCAAAAATTGGTTGATTGTACCAATTTGATAGAAAAGTAATAAAATCAGTTCTAGTAACACTTCTTACTAATTTTCTACCTATTTGCCTATCAAGTTTAATGCGTTCTAATCGTTCTGCTTCTGCTGATAAACCTGGGGAAGCTGACTCTAGTACAACTTTTAAGAAACGTTCGGGAAAATGTAGGGTGAGGTATAAAGCTAATCTTCCACCCATTGAATAACCAACTAAGAAGCATTTGGCAATTTTTAACTCATCCAGCAAGTTGATTAAGGCATGGGCAGTGTTTGTCATTGTATAGTAATCATCCCCACCCAAAACTTGAGTTTTTCCGTGTCCAGGAAGGTCAATTGTTAAATAGGAAAATTCATCTAATAGTAATTTTATAGCTTCATCAAATTCATCAATGTTACCCATGAAGCCATGTAAAAAAAGAATAAGTGGTTTATCTAAAGTGCCAATTAAAGAATAATGAAATTGATAATTATTGAAAATCATATTTTAGGAAGTTCGCGCATAAATTATGTTAGCGATCGCTCGTCTACAGTAGAAATTAAGTGCGATCGCACACCGGATTATTTTATGGCTTATGCACAAAGTTCCTAGTAAGCGTTTACTACAACTTTGAGGGTCTATTTACTGCCCTGTAACTGCCTTGGAACCGCCCAAACTATCATTTTAAAACGTACTTTACCAGGATGATAACCCCTATAATTTTTTATTTTTCTAATTTTTAAGGTAAAAATCGATCCAAAGCAGCTTTTAACTGTTTAATTTCAACGTCAATATTACCCTCTTGTGCGGCTCTACCAATACACTCAGTTAAATGTTCATCCAAAACAATTCGCGCCACCCGATCCAATGCACCGCGCACTGCGGCAATTTGCAGTAGAACATCAGGACAAGGGCTACTCTGCTGCACCATTGTCTTAATACCGCGAACATGTCCTTCTATCCGCGATAATCGATTGACAATTCGCCGTAAAGACTCTTCGCTATGGACATGAGAATGAGCCGACTTTCCAGCCCCATGAGTATGATCTGTATGTTCGTGGTCTGTATTGTGATCGTGAGAATGTTCTGCTTGCTGGGATGTTGGCAAGGATTCCTTACCTAATCGGTTTGATCCATTCATGAGTTATTAAAAGACTTGTAGTACTTAGATCCTAGCCTAGTACTCGACCAACCCAAAATTTATGGGTCAGGGTAGGCCCCATTCCCCCTAACTTTACTACTAACGATTGGCTCTTTCTTGGGGAATAATCTCCGTTACTACTCTACCGCTAGAACTGCCACCTTTGACAACAATATTTTCTGTTTGCAGATTACCAACGGCTGTTTCACCCGCAAAATTTAACGGGGGGTCAACTTGCCGATAAATCACATTTCCCTGAGCTTCAACTAACTTATTGTCTAGATACCAAGTTAGTGTATTGGATCTCAGAGATTGGCGACGCTGACCAACGGCGTTGACGTTACCTGTTAAATAAACGGTTTTTTGTGGTATTTTCATTTCACCTCGATTGGCTGTCACTGTAACATTTTCGGCACGCTGGAACATTCGCGTGGGCGAGTTTGTGGTGACAGTTTCTGCATTCATGTTCCAGGTCATAGAGTTACTAGCTATTTGCATTGGTGGGTCTAGTAATTCTAATTGAGCATTCTGTTGAATAGTGGCAATTTTTGTTTTTAAGTTGACTTCGGCAGAATTTCCCTTGCCGCGATCGCTAATTTTATTATCTTTATAGCGGTCAATTTGTAACGGGCGATCGCCAATCAGTTTTTCTTCTTTAATATTCCAGATCAAATGCTCGGTTCTTACTTGCATCTGGGGATCAGTGGAATTTGCCACTACTCCTCCAGAAAATTCCATGCGCTGTTCGCGGGTTTTAACTCGCGCTTCCTGCGCCACTGCTTGTAGTTGTTTATGATTACCAATAATCTGCTTGCGGACAATCAACAAATCTTCTTTGGGACGCCATTCTAATTCATTACCTTGCAACACAATCCCATTACTAGGATCTATGGCAAATATCTTACCTTTAAGAAACAACTGCTTCCCATCTTGTTCAATATCTGCTACATCTGCCTTAATTTTGTAAACTACTTTGCCATCTTGATATAGTTCACCATAAGGACTTTCAGCTTGCCCAATTTGTTTTTCTTTGGTGTATTTTGCGGTTTTAGCCTTAACTTTCCAAATCGGTCTTCCCACTTCATCTGCTTGTTCTAATGTGACATCAAAGAAGGTTAAATTGCTATCTTGGTTAGATGAAGCAGCAGTATTTTGTTGAGAAGCTAGGGGGGATTTACCCCCGCAGGCAACTAAACCAAATACCAAGAAAAAAGTCAAAGGAAAAAGCAGGAAGCAGGGAGTCGAGGAGTAATTTTGAATTTTTCTTACCCCCTCTCTCCCCCTTTTACGAAATTGATGCGCCATTATTCTTGGATTTCTAGGTGTCCTTCACTAGTTCTAGAGTCTTCCAAAAAACCAATACCAGATAACGGCCGGTATGGATAGCTTTGGCGAGGGGTTTTTTGAATATCCTCTTTGATGGCTTCTAAATCAATGTAGCGATCGCTTACATTAATTAAGCTGTCACTGGTCATTGAACGCAAGCTTACCACTTCTACCCGCACGCCGCGATAGCTGACTGAATTTACCGCATATGCTAAATCCCCATCACCGCTGACTAAAACTGCGGTATCATAAGAATCTACTAACGCCATCATGTCTACTGCTATTTCTACATCCAGGTTAGCTTTTTTAGAGCCATCTGGTAGCTGTACCAAATCCTTAGCAATGACTCGATAGCCGTTGCGACGCATCCACAGCAGAAACCCCTGTTGCTTCTCGTTTGTTCGGTCTACACCAGTGTAGAAAAAAGAACGTAGGAGTCTAGAACCTCCTGTTAATCGACACAATAGCTTCGTATAATCGATTTCAATCCCTAGTTGCAGTGCAGCGTAAAATAGATTTGAGCCATCAATAAATATGGCGACCCTGCCCCGATTCTCCAAAACTTGTTCTGGGGTAAATATTGAATCGTTTTCCAAATTATTCAACATCGTTCTCATACCTCGATTTTTATCCTTGTTATTTTTGATACTTACGAACTTTTAGATGCTAGTCACAGTGGCTTATGATAATGTTCCGGGGCTAATTTAAGTTAAGCCCCGATAAATTTTTACAAGAGAATAAGAAATTGAACAAAATCAGAGTTTGATAAAGGCTAATCGTTTTTCAGAGGTTCTATTCGTTTAAAAACTGGTTGGTGTGTACCCAACTGTTGTTTACTCGATAGTATTCCCCATGTCGCATGAGTGGCAAAAGGAGCGGTAACTGAACTTTGTATTTGATCGTTAAAGTTTATTCCAAAGCCCAGTTGCTGATAAATATCGCTACTGATGTTCGGAATAATTGGGGATAGGAGATAAGCTACGAGTCTAACTGATTCTAGAACTGCGTACAGAACTTTTTCCACAGACTCCTGCTGTCCCTGTTTATATAATGTCCAAGGAGCTTGTTCATCAATAAACTTATTACTAGCTTGCGCCAGTGAAAGGATGGCCTCGCAGGCTTGACTGAAAGTTAGCTCTTTATATGCATGTTTTACATGTTCCCCTAGACGTAAACCAATTTTTTTCAAAGGATTTTCGTCAGGAATTCCTTCATTGCCGATTGATGGGACATTATTCTCAGCGCAGTATTTCTTCACCATGCTCAAGGTGCGATTGAGCAAATTACCTAAATCATTCGCCAAATCTGCATTCAGAACATTAATGAACCTTACTTCATTAAAATCTCCATCCTTGCCAAATTCGATTTCCTTAAGGAAGTAATAACGAACGGCATCACTACCATAGCGCTGAACTAACGCCACAGGATCAAGGGTGTTACCCAGACTTTTGCCCATTTTTTGACCATCTTTAGTCAAAAAGCCATGCCCAAATACTCGCTCCGGCAAGGGTAAGCCGGCCGACAACAACATTGCGGGCCAATAAATTGCATGGAAGCGCAGAATATCCTTACCAATTAGGTGCAGGTTGATTGGCCACCATGTTTCCAAAGCATTTGCTAAAGTCGGTTCTGCATCTGGTTCTAGTAATGCTGTGACATAACCTAGCAGCGCGTCAAACCAGACATAAAGGGTGTGCTTAGGATTAACTGGTACAGGAAAACCCCAATCTAGATTCACCCGTGAAATGGAAAAGTCTTGCAGCCCCTGATTTACAAAGCTGAGGACTTCATTCCGCCGACTTTCTGGTTGAATAAAATCCGGTCTAGATTGATAAAATTCTGTCAGCTTAGTTTGATATTTGGATAAGCGAAAAAAATAGTTTTGCTCGTCTCGCCACTCGACTTCTTTGTTAGTATGAATCGCGCAACGGTGTCCTTCTAACAGATCCCGTTCTTCTTTAAATTCTTCGCAGGATACGCAGTACCAGCCTTTTTGTTGTCCCTGGTAGATATCACCAGATTCCCATACTCGCTCAAAAAATTCTTTAACGATCGCTTCATGACGAGGCGCAGTAGTCCGACTAAAGCGATCGTATTGAATGTCTAGTAACTGCCATAAAGTAATAAAACTAGGGACAATTTCATCGCAAAACTCTTGTGGTGCTTTGCCTAAACTTTCTGCCGATCGCTGGATTTTTTGCCCATGTTCATCTGTACCTGTAATCAGTAATACCTTATACCCCAGCAGCCTCTGAAATCGCGCGGCTACATCTGCTGCGATCGTTGTATAAGCACTGCCTATATGGGGAATATCGTTTACATAATATAGCGGTGTTGTCAGTGCAAATGTCTTTTCTGTTTTATTCACTAGATTCATGCAAAAAAAATCAACTTATTAAAACGTTTTTATCGGTAAAAAAATTAAATTATACAATATTATTTTTATTTCTCCCATACTTTTTTTTATAGTAGCAAATTTCTCAAGTCAATAATTGTTTTGTAATATCCATCAATTCAGCTAATTTGTGCCTAAAATCTGGAAATCAACTAATCATAATTTTTTTAAATACTTTCTATTAGATATTATTGTGTTCAGGAATACAGAATCCCAAGCAGAGAAAATCTAGCTGGGTTTATGGATTAGACATTTCTATCTTAAGACAGTCATGGCAATAGTAAAGAAATGTAAAAATTAAATTAAGATAAACTGCCATCTTTACCGGAAAAATATATCGATTAGGTATGAGTCTAAATAGCCCCCTGGAAATTTCTCACGCTTTGATGGCAGCACTCTCAACGCAAATGTTTCGTTATTACGAGGATCGGATTCCCCGGGATGCCAGCGTATTGGTAGTCAGCAATCACCGCAGCTTTATGGACGCACCGATTTTAATGGCGGCGTTATCGAGTCCGATTCGCTTTGCTTGCCATCACTACATGGGACAAGTGCCAGTAATGCGGGAGATTGTCATCGAACAATTCGGGTGTTTTCCTTTGGAGGAAACTCAAAACCGCCAGCAAAGCTTTTTTTCGCAATCACAGATGCTGTTGCAGTCCAGGCAGATGGTGGGAGTATTTCCAGAAGGAACTGAACCAATGGTGAAATTTACTGTGCCAAACCAAATGGGTGAATTTCAGCGCGGATTTGCCCATTTGGCATTGCGAGCGGATGTGCAGGATCTAGCTATTTTACCGATCGCGATCGCCTCCTTAGAAGAGGTAAACACGAATGGCTTCCCCTTAAGGCTTTTAAGTGTATTTGACCCTTCAGAACCTTTATTTAAGCAAGCTGGTTGGCATCCTCTGGTAATTTATCGTCGGGTTGCTGTGTTAATCGGTCGCCCTTATTGGATTACGCCCCAACAGCAGAAAAAATATCACGGGAAACAAGCCAGAACTGTTGTGGCTGAATTGACAGAACACTGTCACGGCGAAATTAGCAATTTACTGCGTCAAGGTTGCTATTAAAATCAAAAGTACCGAAACTTTTATAACTAACAATTACCAGTCCAAAATTTATCTACCAATGACTATCACAGAAGTTGAGCTAAATCCTTGTTTCCTGACTCCTAAACGAGTACAGCCAGAGTATCCGCTGTTAGTATATTTGCCAGGAATGGATGGAACTGGTCAATTATTGCGATCGCAAACCGCTGGATTAGAAACTGGCTTTGATGTCCGTTGTTTGGCGCTCCCACGCAAAGACTTGAACACTTGGGATGTGCTAACTAAAAGTGTATTGGACTTGATCGATGCGGAATTAGAAAAAAGCTCCGAGAGGCCAGTTTACTTGTGTGGTGAGTCCTTTGGTGGTTGCTTGGCAATGAAAGTTGCAATCCAAGCACCAGAGTTATTTAAGCGAATTATCCTAATTAACCCAGCTTCGTCTTTTCATCTTCGCCCTTGGTTAAGTTGGGCATCCCAACTAACTTCCCTAGTGCCATCAGGATTGTATGATGTTGGGGCACTGGCGTTATTGCCGTTTTTATCATCTTTGCCACGCATTTCCCGAAGCGATCGCCATGAGTTGCTGAAAACTATGCGTTCTATCCCCTTAGAAACCGTTCTTTGGCGGTTGTCTTTACTGCGAGAGTTTCATATTGATGATGAGCAGTTAAGTCGCTTAACTCAACCAGTTTTGTTGATTGCTGGTGCTAGCGATCGCCTTTTGCCTTCTGTAACAGAAGTGAAGCGGATAGCGAATATCTTACCAAATACCAAAATTGTGGTGTTGCCCAATTGCGGACACGCTTGTTTGTTAGAGGAAGATATTAATCTCTATGACATTCTCAAGGCTAACAACTTTTTAGAAACTAATGCTGATATAGGTATTAAAAGGTAAAAAGTTTGCTACACATAAATTCAAGCAGTTCACAACCTTTGTTTCTTTTATCTTGTTCGGGAAGAAGATAGGGTAAAAAAAATATCATATATCGTCACCTTCAAATAATGTTTGTATCCTCAAAAACCTTAACCACATATTTCTGGAGACTCTCAAATGGTTGCTCTTAAAGAGTTCCTCAGCTTAGAATTAGACAAGTTGAATGAAGAACAACTCAAACAAGTTAGTGATTTTATTGCCTTTCTCAAATTCCGCAGCAGAAATATTAGTTGGCAAATAGATAAAAATAAAATGGCTGCTCTTTACAGTGAATTTGCCCAGGAAGATCGTCAACTGGCTGAAGCAGGATTAGATGAATATGCAAAACTTCTTACACAAGAAGATTTTAAATGAGGGTTCAACGAGGTGAAGTATGGCTAGCCAATTTAGACCCTACTAAGGGTTCTGAACAAGCAGGCACAAGACCAGTTATTATCTTTCAAGATGATATCGTCGCCGAATTTTCCACCACTGTCATCACCATTCCTCTAACAACAAATTTACGTCGTGTGTCTTTGCCAACCTGTTTATTAATTCCAAGTGGTGAAGGTGGATTAGAACGAGATTCAGTTGCTCTTTGCCACCAATTGCGGGTAATTGACAAAACCAGATTGCAAAGAAAACTGGGCGTTCTGACTCCATAAATACTCACTATTTTAGAAGGTAAAGTGTTGTTGACATTAGGTTATCAGTTGTAAAATCAGAACCTCTGTCACTCTTAGCACATCTATAGTTAAGTCTCAGAATAATTCCTATTGGTGGCAACTTGTACTTGTCGGGAGATGTCAAGCCGCTCATACTTCGCTACAACTTTAAAGAGAGAGGCTTTACAGGATAGGATCAAGCAATGGCAGACAAACCTCAACAGGAAATAGAGGCGAACAAATTAGTTAATTTACCCAAAGAAAGTTCACAAGTAAAAATCCAGGCTCAATCATCGGTAGAAAATGAACCGTCTGGATTAGAGTCTTTTGTTGAAACTGTTGCTCAGACTGGCAAAGTAGTTTTTGACACAGCAGTAGGGGTGGGAGAAGCGACAGCGAAACAAACACACAAGTTTATTGAGCAAACAACTCAAACCAGTGGTGAGGTTGTGAATCGCCTCAGCGAAAATTGGCTGGTTAGAAAACTATCTGGAGTGTTAAATCTAAATTGGCTAATTAGTGATACTAATCTTGTTGATTTGGAAAAAGCAGAAATTACGGTAAACAAGCTCAAACAAAAGTATCCAAATGAATCACCTAGCCAGATTGCTCACCGAATCATGGTGGAGAAAGCAACTCAAGCAGGCACAGTTGGACTAGCCACTAGTATTTTACCAGGAATAGCAGTGGCGCTGTTGGCAATTGATTTAACAGCCACAACCAAATTGCAGTCAGAAATGCTTTATCAAATTGCATCTGTCTACGGGCTAGATTTAAAAAATCCTGCCCGTAAAGGTGAAATTTTGGCAATTTTTGGGTTGGCTTTGGGTGGAGGACGTTTGTTGAAAGCTGCGGGATTAGGCTTGTTGCGAAATGTACCCTTGGCGGGTGCAGCGATCGCAGCTAGTTCAAATGCGACGATGATCTATTCATTGGGCTATGCTGCTTGTCGATTTTACGAAGCCAAGCTGGATGAATCAACTTCCCTGGAATCGCCACAGACATTGGCAACATTAAAAGCAGAGAGTGAAAAGTATCTTCAAAGTGCGATCGCTCAAGAAGCCGTCATGGATCAAATATTAGTTCACATGATCCTAGCTAGCCATCCAGACAAGACTTTGAAAGAAATTTTGCCAGAATTACAAGCTGTAAACCTCAGTCATAACTCGTTAGATACCATTGCCCAAAATATCAAATCACTTAAGTCTTTAGATATACTGATCAATCAGCTAAATCGTGATTTTGCTATCCCCTTGTTGGCTCAGTGTTACAAAATTGCCCAGCTTGACAATCAGATTACACCATCTGAGCAAGGAATAATAGAGGCGATCGCTAAGAAATTTGACATTGACACAAATGGAATTGGGGCATAGGCATTAGGCAGAGGAGGTAAAAAAGTGGAGTTATCAGCGGAGTTCACTAGTATTAGACACAAAACTAGCCATTTTTAATAACTTTAAAGCCTGCCAAACTCCAACGGCTTGGCAGGCTTTTCTAGTGTTTTACTAAATTAATGTTCTATCATTAATTTTTTTCCAAATATAACTACTTCTCTTTTTTTAAACCTTTTCCTTTTATCTAATCTAAGTTTTTGCCTAGTTAATTCCTGAGCTATTAATTCCTGAGCGCGGCTTTCAATTTTTATTTGGCTTTCTATTGGCTGTTCTTTAATTTTTTCTCTTAGGCTTTTACCCATTCTTCTTATCCTTCCTCTTTTAATTTTTTAAGATGACTCTTATAGCGTGCATCAGCCTTTTAAATTAAGTGTTTGTAAAAAAGTTTTTGGCTAATACCGGATTTGTCACCTGCAACCAATAAAATGGCTTGTCTCAATGGATCAAAAGCAAACGCCACACGCCAAACACCACCAAAAGCTGAAAATATTAACTCTTTCATGTTTCCGTACTTCGACCCTTTGAGCGTATCAAGATGAGGACGTTTTGCTTGTGGGCCTAACATTTCTAATACCTGAACCGTAGCAAGCAACTCATTTTTTACTTCTTGAGGTAGAGCATCGAACTCAGACTCGAAATCATCATGAAACTCAATTTGCCATTCCACTAATTTATTATGGTTAAAATATCATGCATTTTCAAGAAGATTATCGATTGACACTCTCAGCACTAACATTATAGCTACTGGCCCCTGCTCCCTCACTCCCCACTTCCCTTATACTGAAACAAGAATTTTGAGCAATACTGGTACAAGAAGGAATATTTACACAAAATCCCAAAATGAAAATTCAACCTAGTGATAAGCCTTTGCTAGAGTGGGCAGGCGATAGTTTGGCAATTGGATTATTTGAAGATGCAGTAGAGTTAACCGGAGAACTAGCTACTTTAGATCAAAAGTTTTCCGGTGTCTTAAAAGAACTGATTGCTGAAGAAGAATTTAAAGGTAAAGCCAACAGTACCATCTTCACTCGTGTAAATGCTGGTAGCCCAGTGCGGAAATTGATTTTGGTAGGTTTAGGAAAACCAGATGCACTACAACCAGATACTCTGCGCCGCGCTGCTGCTGCTGTAGCCAGGGTAGGAAAAAAGCAAAAAAGCAAAATTCTGGGATTTAGTTTTCCATTGTGGAATAACGATCCAGCAGCCAGCGCCCAAGCGATCGCAGAAGGCATCGAATTGGCGCTTTACCAAGATATTCGCTTTAAATCAGAACCAGAAGAAAAAGGATCACAAATAGAAACCGTAGATTTACTAGGTTTCGGTGGACAAGAAGCAGCCATCACCCGCGCCAATCAAATCGTTGCCGGGGTAAATTTGGCACGCCAGTTAGTAGCCGCACCAGCCAATGCAGTAACACCGCTTACTTTGGCAGAAACTGCTCAAGCGATCGCTAACGATCACGGTTTACAAGTGGAAATTCTGGAACGAGAAGACTGTGAAAAGTTAGGCATGGGTGCATTTTTGGGAGTATCGCAAGGTTCCGAGTTGCCACCTAAATTCATTCACTTAACTTACAAGCCAGAAGGTACACCCAAAAAGAAACTAGCAATTATTGGCAAAGGTGTAACCTTCGATTCCGGGGGACTCAACATTAAAGGTGCTGGTAGCGGCATCGAAACCATGAAAATGGATATGGGCGGTGCAGCTGCTACCTTGGGCGCGGCAAAAGCAATTGCTCAAATTAAGCCAGATGTTGAGGTTCACTTTATCTCGGCGGTGGCTGAAAACATGATTAGCGGTCACGCCATGCACCCTGGAGACATTCTCACAGCATCAAATGGCAAAACAATCGAAGTGAACAACACCGACGCTGAAGGACGTTTGACCCTAGCAGATGCTTTGGTGTATGCCGACAAATTGGGATTAGATGCGATCGTGGATTTAGCCACCCTGACTGGTGCCAACGTCATTGCCTTGGGTGACGATATTGCTGGTTTGTACACTCCCGATGATGCTGTAGCTTCCCAGCTAGAGAAAGCTGCCCAAACATCAGGCGAAAAGATTTGGCGGATGCCAATGGAAGAAAAATATTTTGAAGGGTTAAAGTCTGGTATCGCGGACATGAAGAATACAGGCCCGCGTCCGGGTGGTGCAATTACCGCCGCCCTTTTCCTCAAGCAATTCGTCAAAGAAACCCCTTGGGCGCACTTAGATATTGCAGGTCCAGTGTGGACAGATAAAGAAAATGGCTACAACGGCGCGGGGGCAACTGGCTACGGCGTTCGGGCGCTAGTTGACTGGGTAGTAGGGAGTGGGGAGTAAGAATTTTGATTTTAGATTTTGGAGTTGAGATTAAATTTCAATCTAAAATCAAAAATCTAAAATCCAAAATTGAATTGCCTAATGCCCAATGCCCAGTCACAAACAATTCGTGCTATCTTGAGCTTGCCAGCAAAAATTGTTGCAATAGTAACAGAAATAATTTGGCGGTCAGAAAGTTAAGCTTTTTCGGGCATTGCCATCTGGTAAAATTTATAAGGTTTCTAAAAGCTCTGAGCAATGGGATCGACTCGTGTAAGGATCGCAATTGACGCAATGGGAGGGGATCACGCACCCGGTGAAATTGTTGCTGGCGCACTGCGAGCACGAGAAGAATTGGGTGTAAATATATTGTTGGTAGGTGATCCCCAACAAATAGAAGCTGCCTTGCCGCCAAAAACGAATTTAGGGCAGGTAGAGATCGTCACTGCTGAGGAAGCGATCGCTATGGATGAGGAGCCTTTAAACGCAGTTAGACGCAAACGCAAGGCTTCGATCAATGTGGCGATGGATTTAGTCAAGCAGCAGCAGGCAGATGCCGTATTTTCTGCCGGTCACTCTGGGGCAGCTATGGCATCCGCTTTGCTCCGCTTAGGACGATTGCCAGGAATCGACCGCCCAGCCATAGGGACAGTTTTTCCCACGATTATTGCTGGGAAGCCAGTATTAGTACTTGATGTCGGCGCGAATGTAGATTGCCGTCCCAAGTTTTTAGAGCAGTTTGGTGTCATGGGTTCGGCCTACAGTCAATATGTCTTGGGTACAACCGAACCGAAAGTGGGTTTATTGAATATCGGTGAAGAAGACTCTAAGGGCAATGATGCAGCCGTCCGCGCCCACCAAATGCTCCGCGAAAATTCCCAAATTAATTTTATTGGCAATGCCGAAGGGCGTGATGTGCTTTCCGGTCGCTTTGATGTAATTGTCTGTGATGGCTTTGTCGGTAATGTATTGTTAAAATTTGCTGAAGCCGTCGGAGAAGTGATTTTGCAAATTCTGCGGGAAGAATTACCCCAAGGATTGCACGGTCAAGTTGGTTCAGCACTCTTAAAACCCAACCTGAAGCGGGTAAAGCAACGGATGGATCACGCAGAACATGGCGGCGCTTTGCTGTTAGGCGTGGCAGGAGTCTGTTTTATCGGTCACGGTAGCTCACAAGCTCCTTCAATTTTTAATGCAATTCGGATGGCCAAAGAAGCTGTTGACAACCAGGTGCTACAGCGAATTCAGTCCCAATATATCCTAGAGCGCGAGAGCGGTTAGCGATTCAGTTATAAGTCATGAGCCGTTTGTCATTTGTCATTTGCCAGGACAAAGGACAAAAGACAAGGGAAAAAAGGCAAAAAGCTGATAGCTGGGGAGATTAGGTGTGCAAAATTTAGGCGTAGCAATTACCGGAAGTGGCTCGGCAGTACCAGCAACTTCCTTACACAACCAGACATTGAGTGAAGTAGTTGAAACATCAGACGAATGGATTACCACAAGAACGGGAATTCGTCAACGGCGATTAGCGCAGCCATCTGAGTCCTTGAGTATACTCGCTACTGCCGCCAGTAGTCAGGCGATCGCAGCTTCGGGAATTAAACCAGAAGACCTAGACCTGATTCTACTAGCCACTTCCACCCCTGATGATTTGTTTGGTAGTGCTTGTCAAGTACAGGCTCAATTGGGAGCCACCAACGCAGTAGCCTTTGACTTGACCGCTGCCTGTTCCGGCTTTGTGTTTGGTTTAGTCACAGCAGCCCAATACATTAGAACCGGTGTTTACCGAAATGTACTTTTGATCGGGGCAGATATCCTCTCTCGCTGGGTAGATTGGGAAGATCGGCGCACTTGTGTATTGTTCGGTGATGGTGCCGGGGCAGTAGTTTTGCAGGCTGACAAAAGCGATCGCTTGTTGGGATTTGCACTTAAAAGTGATGGCACTCAAAACCATCACCTCAACCTTGCCTATGCAGGCGTTTCCCAAGAACTACTGTCAGGTGTAAATGTCACTAAAGGCACTTACCAACCCATTACTATGAATGGTAAAGAAGTCTACCGCTTTGCTGTCCAAAAAGTGCCAGAAATCATTGACAAAGCCTTGTTTCAAGCCAACCTCAGCGTTGACCAAATAGATTGGCTGCTTTTACATCAAGCCAATCAGCGGATTATCGATGCCGTTGCCCAACGCCTAAATGTCCCAGAACATAAAGTTATAAGTAATCTCGCCGAGTACGGCAATACCTCTGCTGCTTCCATTCCCTTAGCTTTGGATGAAGCAGTGCGACAAGGTAAAATTAAACCCAATGACATCGTTGCTGCATCCGGCTTTGGTGCCGGTCTTACCTGGGGTGCGGCAATTTTTCAGTGGGGAAGGTAACTTAATTTTAGATTTTAGATTGATTCCATGCATGAATGCTCTTTCTTCCCTACGGGACGCTGCGCGTAGCAAGATCCCCGTAGGGGTACGGTGTGAACGCTTAGTCGAACGCTTTTGAATTATTCAATTCCATTATTCAAAACTTAAAATATAAAATTCGGTGAATATTTTGTCCTTTGTTAATGACCAATGATAAAAACTGCATGGGTGTTTCCCGGACAAGGTTCCCAAGCACTGGGAATGGGAATGGACTTATTAGATATACCCGCCGCTAAAGACAAATTTGCTCAGGCTGAGGAAATTTTGGGCTGGTCTGTAACCGAAATCTGTCAAACTCAAGAAGAGAAGTTATCACAGACGCTATATACCCAGCCAATTCTTTATGTGGTGGAAAGCATTCTTGCTGACCTTCTCCGAGAACGAGGACATCACCCAGATTTAGTTGCTGGCCACAGTTTGGGAGAATATACTGCCCTTTACATAGCGGGTGTCTTTGAGTGGTCTGCTGGTTTATATCTAGTAAAGCGTCGTGCAGAACTCATGGATAATGCCGTCGGTGGGATGATGGCGGCTTTGATGAACTTTGACCGCGAACAGTTAGAAAAAGTCATTGCCCAAACGCCTGATGTAGTGCTGGCAAATGATAATAGTTCGACTCAGGTGGTAATTTCAGGCACAAGTGAGGCTGTACAAGCGGTGATGACTCAAGTAAAAGCAAAGCGTGCTATTCCCCTAAAAGTTTCTGGAGCATTTCACTCACATTTAATAGCACCAGCAGCTGCCCAATTCCAAGACATTCTAGAATCTGTGAAATTTCAGTCGGCTATTGTGCCAGTGTTGTCTAATGTAGAACCAATTCCGTCTATTGATGCCGAGATTTTAAAGCAACGCCTGAACAAACAAATGACTGGTTCTGTAAGATGGCGAGAAATTTCTCTGGAATTACCAGCCAACGGTATCCAGCGAGTAATGGAAATTGGCCCTGGTAAAGTCCTAACTGGCTTGATTAAACGTAGTAGCCCTGACTTAATATTAGAAAACATCCAGAGTGCTGGTGATTTACCTGTTTAATTTTTTTAGAACTTCATTTCAATTAAAAATTCTGTACCCTCACCTAAAACAGAGTTAAAACTCAATTTGCCATTGTGGGTTTCTTCAACGATTTGACGAGCGATCGCTAATCCTAATCCTGTCCCTTTACCTACATCTTTTGTAGTAAATAAGTGGTCAAAAATCTTTTGTTTCACTAATTCATTCATCCCCTTGCCATTATCAATAATAGCAATTTTCACACTTTCATTTTCCCGGTAAGTTTTAATTATAATTCGGTTGGGATTGGCCTTAATTTCCTTAAAACTCCGTCCTGTATTTGATTCATCTAGCGTATCAATGGCATTTGCTAGAAGATTCATAAATACCTGATTTAATTGCCCAGGAAAACATTCAACCTGGGGCAAATTCCCATAATCAGTTATTACTTCAATTGCTGGACGTTGTTCGTTAGCTTTCAGGCGATGTTTGAGAATTAAAATCGTACTGTCGATACCTTCGTGGATATTAAACGGCACTTTGTAATCTTTATCAGCACGGGAAAAAGTGCGGAGACTAGTGCTGATATTTTTGAGGCGATCGCACGCCATCACCATTGAATCAATAATCTTGGGTAAGTCTTCTAAGCTATAATCCAAGTCGATTTGTTCGGCATGATCGATAATTTCATCATCAGCATTTGGGAGACTTTTTTGATAGAGTTTCAAGTGTTCAACAATATCTGCAAGGCTGGGTTTAGCTTGTTGAAGGCTGGCAGAAATGAAGCCCAAAGGATTATTCATTTCATGAGCTACCCCGGCAACTAAATTACCCAATGCAGACATTTTCTCACTTTGGACAACTTGTAATTGGGCTTGTTGTAAGTCTTGTAATGCTTGCCCAGCTTGTTGATAAAGTTGAGCATTTTCTAGAGATATTGCTGCTTGGGAAGAAAGAAGATTAATAACGCTGAGGCGATCGCTGGTAAACACTCCTGGAGTCAATTTATTTTCTAAGTAAATAATACCTACCAAATGTCCTTGATTAATAATTGGGGTACATAATACACTCTGGGGTTTTGTTCGGTACATATATTCCCCAATTAAACCAGGAATATCTGTTTGCAAGTTATCGATCACAACTGTTTGTTGGGTATTTTTGACGTAATTGATAATTGTTGTAGGAATATCTTGACAAGTATCTAGTGGTTGTGAATTAAGAATGGTTTGTATCTCAATATGAGAATTTGATCCATGATTAATAAAGGTAATTGCCTTAACTTGCCAAGTATCACCGGACACTTGCTTCAACGGGGGGAACCCCCGCACAGCAGTGTCCTCTCCTTGAGGAAGAATTAGTGCAGATTTTTTCGCACCAGAGTTTTCTAAGATAATGCGGGTGAGACTGGTAATGAGTTGATCTATTTCCAGAGAACTGGAGATAGCTTGAGAGGCTTTGAGGACAGAGGTAAAATCTAGAACATTGGAAATATTGGTGCTACTAGTGCTATTAGTGCCAGAAGTGTGAGTAGATGAAAAAGTCCCACGAAACGCAATAGTTTCTAGGGGGTTGAGGTTAATTCTTTGCTGTTGCAGGATGGGTTGCAGCAATTGGGGATAGCGTTGTTCTAAGTCATCGGTTTTGGCTTTCGCACCCCAGCGAGCATAACAGTAGTATGCTTCTTGCATATATACTTGGGCAACTTTTTCTTTACCCCAGTCGAGGTAGAATTTGGCTGCGAGTTCGTTGCTAAGTCCTTCTTCTTGGATGTAGCCGTTTTCTTTAGCAAGAGAAATGGCGCGATCATATAATTCTATTGCTTCAGTTTTCTGTCCTGATATCCGAAAGCTTTCAGCTTCTACCAAGTTGGATTTGTGAGCATAATTCTTCGGCGCACTCTGTGCCCATTTTTTTAGCTTTTTATTAGTTTCGGTTACTCGTTCAAGAATTAATTTCTGCTCGACCATTGAGCAGTCTTTATATAAGGCTAAATTAGTCAAAGATTCATAAAAATAAAATGTTGGAATTAGCACTAATCCAGTTACACTGGTTAAATACTGCTCTACAATGCCTGCATTTTCTAGTGCTTCTTTATAGTTACCAAAAAGATAACATAAAAGTAATTTACAAAAATGAAGCTGACAAATAATACTAATTTGATTGGCAGCATGATGTAGAGGTAACATTGTGACTTCATCATAAATCTCCCCAGTTAAAAAACAAGGGTTGTCTGCCATTCCTAATAAATTCAAAACTGATTGATAATAGATGCTGTTGAAATTCAAATAGGTGGTTTGCTTAAGCTGATGCATAATTGTGCCATAGTTTCCCATAGCTTGGGCTAATTCGTGTAACCCGTGACCACTCAAATAGGCATATCTACCAAAAACATAGGCAGACATTACAGCATATTCAATATCTCCGGTTTCTAAACCAGTCGTATAAGCTTGCAAAAGAGGATTTAAAGTTTCTTTAACAGGCGATTTCCAATGTCGGATAAAACAATTCACTGCAAATAGAGTTTTTGATTTCAGTTTGAAAGCGTTTAAATGGTCAAGTAACAGTAATGCCATTTCCCCAAACTCATATCCTGTATCAATTTCTCCTAGAACACCGCAGAGTATAAATCCATAGCTAGCATAGGCATAGGTAGATTCTGGAGCATTACCATAGAGGATTGACAGTTGAACTTGTTTAAAGACAATTACTCGAAACAATCCTGGAGCGGCTTGATAGGCAGCTGACATAATACTCGATAAAATTTGCATTGCTGCCAGGATAGTCACATCAGTCATTTTTGGCAGTTCCAGTAAATCTGTCGCTGCTTTATCTGCCAAAAGACGTTTTGTTTGCTCCAGTTCACACTCGATATCAGTTTGATTGACTTGTTGAGGCAGTTCCACTCCTATTGATTGAAGAACAGTCAGTGCGATTTGCAAAGCTTTCTTATGCTGCGCCTGCGCCATGTAGGCTTGAATCTTGACATTGTAGATAGGAATTTGTTCAAGGAGGGTTTTTGCCTGCTGTAGAACGACGGTTGCATAGCTTTCCATGCGTTCAAAGTCACCACTAAGACAAAGTACTTCTGTAATGGATTGATATAGTACTAGTGTTAGCTCGTACTGGCTGCGCCAACTCTCCTGAGGTAAAAGTTGTAAACCTATTGTTAAATATTCAACTGCTAATGTATAAGCAGTTGCCAATTTTGCTTTCGTACCTGCTTTCAAATTTAAGTTGACGAGTTGTTTTCGTTCAATCGGATCAACAATTAGTATTAATGCAATGTTTAACTGATTAACAATTTCAAAAATTTTGTCTTCTTCCTCGATGTCAAGTGTGTTTTGAAGTAATAGTTTGCCTATTTGTAGATGAGTAGCTTTTTTTTCCTTTTCAGGGATAAGAGAGTATGCAGCTTGTTGGACGCGATCGTGCAAAAACTTGTATTTGACAGTTTGAGAAATTTCTTGAGTAACTGCTTGACTTTCTTGACCAACATAAAATTTATAAATATCATCAGTAGGCAAAATCAATCCTTCTTGTAAAGCTTTCCACAAACAAGCTGCTATTTCTATCTCTGATTTTTCCGAAACAATAGTCAAAGTTCCTAAATCAAACTGATTCCCAATACAAGCAGCTAACTGCAATACATTTTGAGTTAATGACGGCAGTCTTCGCAATTGAAATGCCATAAAAGCAACAACATCATCTGTCACCGCTTGCTGAGTAACTCGTGTAATATCACATTTCCAACAGCCTGACTTAAAGCTGAACTCAATCAGTTCATCTTGATGCAATGCTTTGAGAAATTGTGTAGTGAAAAACGGATTACCTTGAGTTTTTTGAGATACTAATAAAGAAAGAGGTAGAGCTAAATTTTCTGAACACTTAAGTGTGTCAGCAACTAAGTAATTTACTTGCACTTGACTCAGTGGTGCTAAAGTAATCGTATTAATCGTTCCTTGTGCTTTTTCGATTTCACTCAAGGTCAACATTAACGGATGTACTGCATTGACCTCATTATGACGATACGCACCAATAATAAAAAGATGCCTTGAATCAGTCATTAATAGTTGCATTAACTTTAATGATGCTGAATCTGCCCATTGCAAATCATCTAAAAATATTACTAATGGGTGTTCGGCAATAGTAAAGACTTGGGTAAACTTTTGGAACAATAAATTAAATCTATTTTGTGCGGCAGTTCCTGATAATTCTGGTGCAGGTGGTTGGATACCAATAATTATTGATAATTCGGGGATGACTTCAATAATTACCTGCCCATTTTCCCCCATAGCTTTTAAAAGCTTATTTTTCCATTCCTGGATTTGAGCATCGCTTTCTGTTAACAATTGCCCCATTAAATCTCGGAATGCTTGCACAAATGCTGAAAAGGGAATATTCCGTTGAAATTGGTCATATTTACCTTTAATAAAATAACCGTATTGACGTACAATCGGTTTATGAACTTCGTTGACAACCGCAGTTTTACCAACACCGGAAAAACCAGCTACCAGAATCATTTCAGTTGCACCAAGGCTAACTCTTTCAAATGCTTGGAGGAGGATTTCTACTTCTGTTTCTCGTCCATAGAGTTTATCGGGGATAATAAAGCGATCGCACACATCTCTTTGTGCAATTGGAAAACTCTCAATTTTGCCAGTTGACTGAAGTTGAGTTAAACAATTTTCTAAATCATATTTCAGTCCTAATGCACTCTGATAGCGTTCTTCGGGATTTTTCGCCATCAATTTCATGACAATATCTGAAATCGATTTAGAAATTTTGAATGGCTCCAAAGGAGCAGGAAGTTTGGCAATATGACAATGCACCAACTCCATCACATCCTTGGACTCAAAGGGTAACTTTCCTGTAAGTAATTCGTAAAAAGTGACACCTAGTGAATAAAAATCAGTCCGGTAGTCAATCCCCCGATTCATTCTTCCTGTTTGTTCTGGGGAAATATAAGCAAGTGTCCCTTCTAACACATTGGGACTGATCAACGTTTGAGTTTCTCGTGGTAGTAGAGATGCAATACTAAAGTCAATTAATTTAACTTCTTTTGTTTCTGGATTAATTAAAATATTGCTGGGTTTAATATCTTTATGAATAATGCGATCGCGGTACAGTATATCTAAGATATTGCATAGAGCGATCGCTATCTGTAAAAACTCCGTGATATTTCGTAGACTTGACCCTATTCCCCATTCTTTAAGAGAAATTCCCCCGAAATCTTCCATCACCAATACATAGCCATTTTGATAAGGTTCTAAGCTATAAGTTTGGATGATTAGAGGTGAGTTAAGATTTTTGGCAATGGTATACTGATTGCGAAACTGCACCAGTTCACTAAAACCAGGATATGGATTTTTCAGCAGTTTAATCACTACTCTTAAGGAGTCAGTTTCTCGATAACCGCGATAAACTAGGGTTTTTGAACCATTATAAAGTTGTTCCTTAACTTGATATCCGGGAATAGTAACTAGAGTAGTAACCATACTGCTAAATCCTGACGATTTCCACATTTAGTATTCCCAGATGGGTGAAGCAATTCATAATTTAAATGAATACCAAAAAAGAAATTATCCGATATTCGTAGAGTCTGTTACACTTCGTTAACGCACCATATCTTTCTCATTGCTCACGATGCATTACAGCGTTTTGCCTGATGCACCCTTGTATTTTAGAAAAAGTGGAAGTTCCTAAAATGATGTTTTAAAAGGTAGGGAATGTAGTAAAACTCACCAAGCATCAACTGAAATTGCCGAAATTAGTAGCTTGTGTTTCTACAGGTTTTTTGAGTTTGCTCTGCGCCTTGCGATCGCTTATGCTAAATTCAGTTTGATTTGCATTATCTTCTGTGGATAAAAACCGCGAACCGTTTATCAGTCTGGCACTTTACCACGCCTTTAAATGGTCGGTCGTCAGCCCCATGCTTCACGCTTACTTTCGGGGCCAGATTTATGGTACGGAAAATGTCCCCCAATCAGGGCCGCTACTGGTAGTGAGTAATCACGCTAGTTACTTTGACCCGCCAATTGTCTCTAATTGTGTACGTCGTCCGGTGGCGTACATGGCAAAGGAAGAGTTATTTAATATCCCAGTTTTGGCGCAAGCGATTAAATTGTACGGTGCTTACCCCGTGAGTCGGGGAAATACCGATCGCACTGCCATCCGTTCCGCTCTACAATATCTTAATAATGGTTGGGCTGTCGGTGTTTTCTTGCAAGGTACTCGCACCCCAGATGGTCGAATTACAGACCCCAAAAGAGGTGCACTACTGCTAGCGGCGAAAGCAAAAGCCCCAATATTGCCGGTGAGTGTGTGGGGTACTGAGAGGATTTTAGAAAAAGGATCGTCCCGACCTCGCGCAGTTCCCATAACTGTGAGAATTGGTAACTTGATTGATGCGCCTAATTCTACTAATAAAGAGGAATTGGAAGCGTTAACACAAAAGTGTGCCACGGTAATTAACCAGATGCATGATTTAGAAAGATGAGTTAGACAAGCAATAGATATATGCTTTAGGGAGGTAGCAATGCCTACGGCGGTAAACTACGCCCCTTAGTCTCTGTATGTTTAAGGTCAGCACGCTCTAGCAATGAAGTCAGACTTTGTGCTTAAATGCAGTTGCTAGGCAAATCTACCATCAATTTATCCTAAAGAGCATATGAGCGGCTTTGAAGCCAAGAATTTTTGGGAGCGATTAAATAATCTGGCGTTAGTCCGCTTTTTGCTTTTAGTTGCTTCTGGCTGGGCAATTGTACAACTTTTAGCTTACTTTGAAGCGGTCATTGTTATTTTTACATTTGCTGCAATTTTGGCTTTTTTACTCAGCTATCCTGTAGAATGGCTGCGGCGTTTTTTGCCCCACGGTGTAGCTGTTGGTGTCGTTTTCTTGCTGAGTATTGTAATTATTGGCAGTCTGATAATTACTGTGGGCTTAACGGTTTTATCTCAAGGACAACAATTAATTGACAGTGTAACTGGCTTTGTAAATTCTTTTATACCTGTATTAGAGCGACTAGAAGGATTTTTAAAAAACCAAAATTTGCAGATAGATTTAAGTTTTATCCGAGAACAATTACGAAACCAAGCTATATCTAGTCTTGTTACTAGTTTGGCTATTTTACAAGGATTCATGACGAATTTCCTTACTTTTATATTGATTGCTGTTGTAGCATTTTTTATGTTATCAGATGGAGAAAAACTTTGGGATTTTATCATCAAAATAGTACCAAAACAGCGCCGCGATAGATTTACAAATATAATTAGACGCTCATTTATGGGATTTTTTAGAGGTCAGCTGTTATTAAGTGCATTTCTCACAATTACGACTTTTCTAGTTTTTTTAATATTAAAAGTACCTTTTGCTTTGATATTGTCAGTGTTTATCGGAATTGTTGATATCATTCCTGGCATAGGAGCAACATTAGCAGTAAGCACAGTAACCTATTTGTATTGTCTCAAGGTGTTTGGTTAGCATTGAAAGTCTTGATAGCTTGTATTGTCCTTCAGCAAATACAAGACAACTTAATTGCGCCTCGAATTATGCAAAACGCGCTGAATCTTAATCCTGTAGTAGTATTTTTTGCTTTACTAGTAGGCGCTAGAGTAGCAGGATTATTAGGTGTTTTTATATCTATTCCAATCGCTGGAGTAATTGTATCTTTATTTGAAATTGATGAAATGAAATCAGAAGTTTAGTTAGGAATTTGGAGTAGAGACGCGATTAATCGCGTCTGTTAGAAGTTAAGAAGTAGTAATTAATGTAAAATAGTTGATTAGTCAATACAAATTAAGGAATGATGTCGGATTTAAGAGCAGAATTAACAGAAATTTTGGATGAGGCAGAGTGGGAGTGGCTAATTCCTCATGTACAACGAGATGCAGTAATTTTGGTGGCACCTGATTTAAACTTGCTGGATGTTGGAGTAGCGATCGCCAGTGATAACATTCCATCAGTGGAACAGTGGATTGACCAGCAATTAATTACCAAACCCACGACAGTACAAGTGGGAGAATGGAATGGCGATCGCAGTAAGCGATTTAATACCCTCATTGTTCAGCCTTACGTTTTGGTGAAGGAAATAGTCTCTGCTTAAATTGGTTCCTGTGTTGTTTTTGATAACAGTTAGTGTTGGGGTAGTTTCTAAAAAAAGGTAGCTTAATGTGTCAGTTATTACTTAAATATTCCTACGTACTAGCTGGTTAATTTGATTCAAGCAAAATTTTCTCCTTTAAGATTCATCCATCTAGGAGCTAGAATTGTTACGATAATTTCAGATTAGATGTTGAAACCTTGATCCAATCTGAAACCTTAGAACTATTAGAATGGCATCGCCTCTGCCAGCACCTTGCCACCTTTGCGGCAACTAAGCTGGGGGCGACAGCTGCGCGTCATCTTAAAATACCTGATTCTCAGTCCCAAAGCGAACAGTTATCAGAGCAAACCAAAGAAATTTACCAACTGGAAACTCGCCTCACCACGGGATTGTCATTTGAGGGAATTCAAGATATTGGCGATTCCCTAGAACGGGCAGAACGCAGCGGAATTTTGACAGGGGATGAACTGTTAGCGATCGCTACCACCCTCGCTGGTGTCAGAAATTTGCGCCGTGTCATTGACAATCAGGAAGATTTGCCGATACTGACTGAGTTAGTTGCCGATTTGCGGACTTATCCAGAACTAGAACAGGAAATTCACCGTTGTATTGATGAACGGGCCCAGGTAACTGACCGCGCTAGTCAAAAACTGGGAGAAATTCGCACAGACTTGCGGCGATTACGCAGCCAAATTACTCAAAAGCTGCAAAATATCTTACAAGCAAAATCTGGGGCAGTTCAAGAACAGCTAATTACCCAACGGAGCGATCGCTTTGTAATCCCGGTAAAAGCACCTCAAAAAGATGCTATACCCGGTATTGTCCACGATACCTCTACCAGTGGTGCCACCCTGTACGTGGAACCTAATTCAGTAGTGCCTCTGGGCAACCAACTGCGGCAGATCATCAGAAGAGAGCAAGCCGAAGAAGAAACGATTCGCCGCATTTTGACCGAACTTGTAGCCGCAGTAAAACCAGATTTGGAAAGGTTGTTAGCGATCGCTACCACTTTGGATCTGGCAACCGCTAGATCACGATATAGTTTCTGGCTGGGAGCAAATCCCCCGCGATTTATCCAGCGTGAAGCCAGTGAAATGATTACCTTACGCAATTTACGGCATCCTCTGTTAGTGTGGCAACAACAGCACGAACAAGGGCAACCAGTAGTTCCTGTAGATTTACTGATCAGTCCGCAAATTCGGGTAGTTACAATTACCGGGCCGAATACTGGCGGTAAAACTGTAACCTTAAAAACTTTGGGATTAGCAGCATTGATGGCCAAAGTGGGTTTATTTGTCCCCGCCCGCGAACCAGTGGAAATACCTTGGTTTGATCAGGTGTTGGCAGATATTGGCGATGAACAATCATTACAGCAAAGTTTATCCACATTCTCTGGGCACATCCGCCGGATTAGTCGGATTTTAGAAGCATTAGGCAATGGGGAAGCAGAAGGGGAAGTTTCTACTTCTAACTCAGCACTCATTTTACTTGATGAAGTCGGCGCAGGAACCGATCCAGTTGAAGGTAGTGCTTTAGCGATCGCGTTGTTGCAATATTTAGCCAACCATGCCCAGCTAACGATCGCCACCACTCACTTCGGCGAACTAAAAGCCCTGAAATACGAAGACGATCGGTTTGAAAATGCCTCTGTTGAATTTGACGAAAGCACTCTCTCGCCCACTTATCGTCTACTGTGGGGCATACCCGGACGTTCTAATGCCTTAACAATTGCCCTACGCTTGGGATTGAAGCCAGAAGTGGTAGAAGAGGCGAAAACTCAAGTGGGAGAGGCCACAGATGAAGTTAACCAGGTGATTGCTGGGTTAGAAGCGCAACGCCGCCGTCAGGAAACCAAAGCTGCGGAAGCCCAAAGTTTGTTGCAGCAAGCGGAACGTTTATACAAAGAAGTGTCCGCAAAAGCCGCAAGTTTGGAGGAGAGGGAAAGCAGTTTGCGGGCTTCACAGGAAGTAGCAGTAAAACAAGCGATCGCTCAAGCAAAAGGTGAAATTGCCCAAGTGATTCGCCGCTTACAGAAAGGTACGCCCACAGCCCAAGAAGCCCAGCAAGCCACCAATGCTTTGAATCAGATTGGCCAGCTTTATCAGCCAGCAACGCCAGCAAAACCAAAAGTTGGGTTTATGCCTAAACTAGGCGATCGCGTCCGTGTTCCAAAACTCGGACAGATAGCAGATGTAATCGCCGCCCCTAATGAAGATGGAGAGTTAAGCGTTCGCTTTGGGCTAATGAAGATGACTGTGAAGTTGCAAGATGTAGAATCTTTAGATGGTCAAAAAGCAGAACCAATCGTCAAACCCAAACCAGCCCCAGCAGTAGTAACCCCACCACCGCAAAGTGTCCCAGTTCGGACTTCCCAAAATACCATCGATTTGCGTGGTAAACGGGTGGCTGATGCCGAATACATTCTGGATAAAGCCATTTCGGAAGCGACGGGCCCAGTCTGGATTATTCACGGGTACGGCACTGGTAAGCTGCGACAAGGAGTTCACACCTTTTTGCAACAGCATTCCAGAGTGAACAACTACGAACCAGCAGAACAAGCAGATGGCGGCAGTGGTGTTACCGTCGCTCATATCAAATAAAGGGGCAATAAATGTAATTAGCGAAGGCTGCTAGTCCGTTCCATTTGTCCTTATAAAGCAATACGCTTGGGTTAAGGCTTGATCCTCCCTAACCGTCTTTAAAAAGACTTGTCGTTACCGACATTTTTGTAACAGTCAAAGTATAGCGCTGACCGACATCCCGCCTCGAACTAAAGTTCGGGGCTAATAGCTCAAGTCCACTAAGTGTGGACTGAAATTTTCGCTTTTACAGAAAATAGCTATTTACATCACTTAAAATCTTATATTTAGTCCTCTTAAGAGGACTTGAGCTATTAGCCTTGGAATCAATTCCAAGGCGGGACTAATATCAATTTTTTATTATTTTGCGTAAGTCCTGGTTAGGATGGAGCAGAAGTTACAGAAGAAAAATAGTATGAAAATCAAGATTTTACCTTTCATTGCAGCTTTTAGCTTTTTTACTAATAGCCCAGCTTGTGCTGAGTATATAGGTGCAGCAAATATCTCAGAGCAAACTGATAGGGTCTACTACATAATGGTGCAAGGTAAAAATCCAGTAACTCCAGCTAATAAAAGTGGAATACTAACATGGACAGACGTGGCTTTTGGTACTGGAATAGCCGCAGTAAGTTATAAATGTGCTGAAAAAAAGGTAGCAGCCGATACTGATTTTTATGTACTATACACAATAGGCAAACACAATGGGTGGTGGCAGGTCAATTGTGATTACGCACATAAGGTAGTAAGTGAATTCGGAAAGGATTCTGATGGAGTGCTGATGTTGCTAAATCAGGAAGGACGTAAAGAGTTCTTACATCCTTTATTAATTGTTACTAAACAGCAAGCTCAGAACTTCCAAAGATTAAGACAAAATTTTTAGGATAGCAGTATCTAGGGGCGTGAGTAATATGAAAGTAGCTGAGTTGTCGTTATGGGACAGCTTAACTCTACTAGATTATCCCTCTTTCTTCATCCTCTTTTTTTTACGAAGGTATTGTACTCTTACGGGGCAAAATATCACTAACACCAAGCGTATTGCCATTAATAAAGACGAGGAAATTTTCTATGTTACTTGAACTAAATCAACTAATTGTTAGAGCCGGTCATCAGTTGTTGATTAAAGATGTCTCCTGGTCGGCATATAAACGCATTTTAGCAGAATTGGGAGACAATCGCAGTTCTCGCATAGGTTACAGTCAAGGGGTGTTGGAAATAATGGCTCCATCACCAGAACATGAAGTAGCTAAAGTTATTATTGGCGACTTGGTAAAAGTTTTATTAGAAGAACTTGATCTGGAATTTTGGAGTTTGGGTTCTACGACTTTTGATAAGGAAAGTATGAATGCTGGGGTAGAACCCGATGATTGTTTCTATATCCAAAATGAAGCTAGAATTAGGGGCAAAGATAGAATCAATTTAGAAACCGATCCGCCTCCAGATTTGGCTATTGAAATTGATATTACCTCTCGCACTCGTTTCAATAATTATCAAGCTTTGAGAGTACCGGAACTATGGCGATGGAATGGAAGCAAGTTGGAAATCAACGTGCTGTTTGATGGTAAATATATAGGCTCAAATACCAGTTATATTTTCCCCAATCTTGCAATCTACCAAGTAATTCCTGAATATTTTATCCTGAGTAAAACCAATGGCAGAAATGCGACAATGAGAGCATTTCGTGCGTGGATAAGACAGCAAATTAGTAGCCCGATTTAATTGAATTGTCAGAACTGGCTACTCAAAAAGGAAATATATTGAGCTTATTCATATTCTGCTTCCTTATTGAATGTACTATCAGGTTGATTCAGAACAAGACAAGATTGGTAAGTTTTCTACCTGTGGTAGTCTAATTTGACTAATTGCTTTTTGACCAATGCCTGTTTTTTATTCAGGATTAAAACTATACCTACAGCCAGTAAAATTCCACCCGCACCCTCATGTTCGGGAACAGAAGTAGAGGGTGCGCTAAATCCATACTTTGTCAAAATTTCTTGCCCTTTTTGTGAGAGGATATATTCAGCTAATTTTTCCCCATCAGGATCGGCGTTTTTCAGTGTAGTCAATCCATAATCAGCTTTTGTTGCTAAATAGTCGGGTAACTCTACTATTTGCAGATTGTTACCACCTTTTGTTGCTTGGGCAGTCTTACCACTGGTGTAATAAGCTAAAAAGATATCTGCTTGTTTTGTTTCTTCTAGAAAGTAGACTAAATTATTTTTGCCATTAGGAACTATAGGAGCATTAGGATTACCACCTACTAACTGCAAAGCTTTATCTTTCAGAATTTGAGAGCTACCAGGTGTAATCTGATTAGCCTTGTCAAATATTTGCCATGCATAGGTACCAGATGGATCTGCCACAGGCGTCGAAGTTCCCAACTTGATTTCAGGTTTTAGCAAAAAGCTTAACAAATTATCTGATGTAATACCAAGTCCTGATCTGACAACAGCAGTCATGCGGTTGCTAGTGAAGTTCACTACAGGTTCACCTAAACCTTCTTCAAACAATGTCTGAGGGTTATCAATATCTGCACTAGCAAAAACATCTGCGGATTTTCCAGTTTTGGAGAATTCTTGTTCTATAAATTCTCGTGTTAAACCAGATGGGCCAAATCTCGTTTCTACTGGAATCCCATATTTATCCTTAAAAGATTCAGCTACTTCTGTAAGGCTATCTCGCAAACTACCAGCAGCGTATAGCTTAACCGCGAATGCTTGAGTTGGCAGAGTCACACCGACAGCACAAGCTATCAGTGAAAAGGCAAAAAAATGCTTTTTCATATTTGTTATATTATTGCGTTGCTATTATTACTCAGTGAATTATCTGTAACTCATACTTAAGTATGGGTTTTGGTAAATGTTTAAACTATCACCTCTGCTCATCAAGTTTATAAATGAGTTCTGATATGTGCGTGGTTTACGGTTAGAGCTATAGTACCAACTAAGTTGGACAAAATCAATTGGCCAATATCTTCAAACGCTGACTTTATCAAATTCAGGATTTAGGCATTGAAAACTTGAAACCTCGATCCTCTCTCACGCCCTCACCCTCAACCCTTCTGCCAATTTGGGTGGAGGGGAGCCTTTGATTAATTTCCCCTTCTCCCAATTTTGGGAGAAGGGTTAAGGGGATGAGAGCAAAACATTTTTTTTCACAAAGCGGGTTTCATCTTAAGTTGACACAGGTGCAAGTCCTTGCACCCCTATAAATGTACAAATAATTTTGGATAATTTATTTTTTGTCAGTCCATAACAGGCTGCATAAAAGCGGAACTGGGGTGGAATGCTAAAAAGCAGCAAGAAGCACTTTTAGCAAACAGGTAAAAGATTTGTATAGTAATTATGTATACATGAAAACCAAGTAATAAACATCAAGAAATTTCAAAATTTAAAATCACAAATAAATTAGGAGGTATTCTAGATAATTACTTAGCGATAATTCGCGGTTAGAATTTTTAATATTGTTTATTTATACTCTTGTACGGAGCTAGCAGCGAAAATCGGGTAAACCTTAACTAGAATTGATACTTTTCTACTTTGTCAAAAATAAATTTTCATCTAGAGTAGGACAAAGATACCTGTTGTTTACCACATAGAAAAAGCTACCTGAAGCCTCTGGCTCACAGCTATGGGAAACCAAGCTTGATGCTTGAGAGTCTGGTTTCAAAATGGGTAACAGCAACATCCCCTATCAGCTTGATCACCTATGCTAAAAGTTATGCACTCGGCCGCCAACTCAGCCACTCCAAATTCCCAGTGGGAGGATTTAATCAAGCTTCCAGCCCCAAACACAGTTCAATGGGACAATATCAAAACCCAATTAGACTTGGTGCTGTTGGCGCTAGAAACCTTAACTGGGATTGGTTCAGAGGCTATGCTTTCGGCGGCAACTGATCTGAATTTAGAGTCAAGAGTGCCAGACCGCGTAGCTTTATGGCGACTGCGCCAATCAAATCCTCTACGCAAAGGTCAAGGAGGGCGAAAAAAGCTAGATGTAGAAGAAGCGCGATCGCTTGTTCTGATCATCTGCTATTTAGCCAAACAGCACCAGGAATTGATTCGCCGCGCTGTCGGCCTGTTGGAACAAATGGCAGAAAATAACCGGGAACCTCACCAGGCTGCTTTACTTGGAGATTATATTGATGCTTTTTGCAACACCTACCAAGAGCGGATGGAAGAGGACGAGCAAATCTCAACAGATTTACTTACTAACCTGGCACTCAAACTGCTTGTAGATTTACTTTTTTACAGTGCTACTGGTGGGCATCGCCGTCTCTGGTTAGCACTTATAGACCGTTCTACAAAATTTTAGATTTTAAATTTGAAATTCTTCAACCAAAATTCGCTCATGAAAGTTTGCAAGATAAGAATTCCCTTTTGATAGTCGTTAGTTCTTGGGCAAGCCACTATCAGCACTGCTTCCTCCTTGCACACCAGTTGGCATAAGGCAAGGAACCTGACAAAGTTCTGAGTGGAGGAATCCGCTGTTTCAACTTTTCTTTGCAAGCAACTGGCTCAACTTTTTGCAAAATCCCAAATAGTCTTCCTCGCAGTTCCTGCTATGCCTCTATCAAATTCTGTCATTCGTCGCTACACACCTCCTACTTGCACGTTAGAAGTATTCGCACAAAGCTCACCTCTATCCCGTTGGATGGGGAAAAGTGTCCTCAAGCACCTAAGCTTTGAGCTACGTTTTGATGATCCCCGATTACCAGAAGAAAACAGAGTTCCAATTCGGGGCGATCGCGATCAACTCGAAGCCTTATGTGATGCAGTCACAACCTACGTACAGCAATTCCTCCAACAGTCTCCAGAAAGCTTTTGGGTCAGATTGTCCAGTACCCAGGAGTCAACCACAGCATTGGGTGAGCCGGAATTTAAGTCCTCAACAAAAACATTAAATTCCTTTAGTACCCAGATTCCAGGGGCAAATATCCACTTAGAACCAAGCAGCTATTTAACTCACAATTTATTTCTCGGTTCTCTCGCCAACCACTCATCTGGTCCCGTAATTCAACTCACTCTGCTGCAATTATTCGATTTGGCAAGTGCTTTAGATGAATACTTGAGTGATGTTATGGCACTCCCAACTCTCAACAGCACAAGTTCGACTCTGAGGTTCCCTACTTGGGCACCTGTTGCCGCAGTATTAGTATTAGGTGTAGGTTTTTTACCAGTTACTTGGCAATATGCTAACAATATAAGGGAAAAGCAACAGCAGCCAGTCAAAACAGCAGATTCAGCAGCGGTAAAGACTGCTTTAGAACCTTCATCCTCACTAAACTTCCCTACGCCTCAACCCGGACTTACCACTCCATCAGATAATTTGCTGGGTTCCACCCCTCCACTTCCCACATCTAGTTTGCCCCAAGCACCTCTAACAGCCCCTAGTTCCAGTTTCTCTACACCGCCACCTCTATCTCTATTTCCAAATAATGCACTGACTGAACCTCAGAGCAAGACTTCAAGCCTTCCTACCAATCGAGAGATCTCAACTCTACAAGACGCTACGCGAACGGCGAGCTTCTCTACGAGACGCTCCGCGAACGCTAACGCACCATCCAGCAAAATCCCAGGACAGGAAATTGCCATATTACCAAATCTTGGACAGAACCTTACAGGATCAAATACCCAAGCTGGTACTCTCGCTCTGCGGCGCAATTTGCCACCTAGACTATCTTCTAACGCAGCCAGCTTACCAACTAATATCTCACCAGTCCCACCCCCGTCTCTTGACATCATACCCAATAATAATCGTGGCAATACCTCTACTCAACCCTCCCCATTAAACTCACAACAACTAGACGAAAGAATCAATTCCTTACAACAACTTTCTCCTGGAGAAAAACCTGCTTCACAACTTCCCTCCTCTAAAACTGCCCAGAATAATCCCTTTATTGATCAATTAGGAGACGGACGCAAACCCCCTACATCCACACAAGTGGCTACTGGCACCTTATTTGATACACCTCAAGTAGCAGAAGCTAGAGAATATTTAAGAAAGCGTTGGCAACCACCTACTGGACTAGGACAAACATTAGAGTACAGTTTGATAGTCAGTGTTGACGGCACAGTGGAACGAATTTTTCCCCTCAATAAGGCAGCAAGAGAATTCGTTGACAACACTGGGATGCCTGAAGTTGGTAAACCTTTTGTTTCCGCCAATCCACGCGGACAAAATCTCAGAATTCGAGTTGTTCTCAGTCCTGATGGCAAGGTACAGACTTTTGCAGATGAATAAGTAAACTAATCTGTTTCATTTGAGATATTGCACTAGTCCTAATAACCGCCTAGTAACGAATAGACTAGGCTAATAAGCTAAAGTCATCTTTAGACGACTAGTAAACGGTTTTAGTCCACTTATAGCAGTTATCGTTTACGTGAGGTACACCCGTAGGGGCACGGCAATGCCGTGCCCCTACCCCTCGTGATGTAACGTTGTGCTGCATCTGAATGGGAACTGCTGTAAGTGGACTTGGGCTATTAGCCTTTCACAGAAATATTGCGGGACGTGTGGAATCCGAAGCAGGCTAGTTGGCTTACCCTGAATGCTGAAAGATTTCAGTTTAATGCCACTTGTAAAACTGGTACAAACCTAGTGCCAGTTTCTATTTACTTCAATTGCTCTTAAGCTTACTTTTGGAGTCCAGTTACCAAACTGGTCTTATTATTGATACCAGTAAACCTAGCAATCAATACAATTACTGTTAACACCAATTCTCCAAAATAAAACTACAGATACAAGTCTGGAAACCCAGATTAAATCTGACGTATCTTAATTCCGCTAGCGTAGCGGTAGCGAGTCCACGAACGCAAAGCGTCTCGTAGAGAGCGTCATTCTGAATTGGTATAAATTACCCAAATAAAAGGTAGGAAATATGCAAACAGCTGGTACTCAAAAAGATAGTGCAGGTTGGATTATTCAAACTTGGGCAGCTTTTATACTTTCTATTTCTATGACCACTTTCGGTATTATAAACTTGCCTGTAAATAGCTGGATGAAAGGCTTTATGGGCATGGGTTTAGCTTTTTCTCTTGGCTCAACTTTTACTTTGGCGAAAACTACTAGAGACTTGCATGAAACTAGAAGATTAACTGCTAGGTTAGACGAGGCGAAAGTAGAAAAATTGCTTTCACAACATGATCCTCTAAATTTAAAATAAAGGGAGTTAGACCAATTTTGGATTAAAAGACTTTACCATTTACCAAAAAGCTGTTTCAGGAATATCAAACAATACTACCTTTTGGCATTTGATGTAATATAGACATCAGAAATTAACTATATAGCGAAAAGCAAAAGGACTGGATATACCAGTCCTTTATTATATTGATTTAATGTTTTTATCTTAATAACGGGATTTTTTGATCTTTAACTTTTGCTTTTTACGCCGACGTTCGCTAGCAACAACTGCTTGTTCTACTGGATAACCCACTAGAGGAATTACCTGATATTTGCGCTCTTCTTCTAATTTTTTCAGTTCAGTGTAATCAACCCAGTGAATGCAATCAACCGGACAAGTGTCAATTGCTTCTTGAATAATTTCCTCATTATCCCCATCTTGCCGAACCACGCGCGATCGCCCGTAATCTGGTTCAATGTAAAAGGTGTTACGCGCAACATGAGCGCAATGTTTGCAACCAATACAGGTGATTTCGTCAACATAAACACCATTTTGCCGCAGTACACCACCTAATTCCGGTTCCAAACCAGAGCGTTCTGGAGCATCCCGTAAAAAACCCCCTAATTCTGGTTCCAAACCGGAACGGTTGTCTTCTTGTTCTTCCGACGACGGCAGAAAATCAGCCATTACGCACTCCAGCGCTGTACTACCAGGCGAATTGAACCATCTTCATTTTTTTGTTGTTCAGAGACTTGAAAACCAACACGAGCGGTTTCTTTCACAACTGTTTGATAAGCATAGCGCTGCGTTACCTGGCGTAAAAATCCGTCCACAGATAGGTCTTGCTGCCAATATTGCAAGTCAGCCACCAGTTCATATTCCAAGCCATTCCATTTAAAGCCGATGTCATAGCCATTTTCCTGTTCAATACTAACTTCGGCAGGATGGGTTTGACCGCGATAGCCACGAACTTCGCGTGGACCGGGTTTCCAGTCTACGCCCAATTCGGTCAAAGCATCTTTCAAAGAATCAAGGTTACGGATTTGAGTCTTAATTTGGCTAAAGTGTGACATGATGGTTTTGAATTAATAACACTAAACTACTGTAAAAACTTACCAATCGCTGTAAGTGGTGTGTGTATTCGCCATATTAGATTGCTGCACCTTAGCGGCGAAATATTCTGAGGTTGGCTCATGATTAAGTACTTGCCCCAGCTGTGCCTCTATTGCTGCTGTAACTTCAGCGCAAGAAGCACCCACAATGCCAGTGACTTTCTCTTGTACCCGACCGTCTGGATAGATTATGAACTCTAATGTCTCCATGCTCTTGGCCAACCACGATAAGTACGCTTAAATTGTACTGCCTTAGCAGAAGGCTAAAAATATAGCCGTAGGAACATTTTTACTTAGATACAAACTTGCCATTTGTTAAATAATGTTCCATCTTTCAACATATATATCTCAGAATGTTTACAAAAATTATTAATTTTGTGAGTAGGCACATCAACTGTAGTTAGTCTCTCTTAACCTCATCGATTAGTCAAGGTAACTACTGAAGTTCGCTAAGTAAGCTGTAAAAGCCCTAAAAATAAGCATTAGAGGCAGTATAGGCAGCAAGTCAATTCACAAAAATAGAAAATTTATTGAAAAACTTTATTATTACTATTCGATTTACGTTATTCTCTTCTAAGTAGGTTAAATATAGTAGAGTATAAAGTTGCACTAAGATAGTGGGGTGCATTAGGTCTTGAAATATAGTAAATTTACCTGGCATCGGGTGTAAACGGATTTTTAGACTGCGATCGCCAGAAAATAAAAATAGTATAAATTTTAAGTATAAGCAAATTTGGGGTTTTCTTGTATCAACCCAACCTATGGGGAGGCGATCGCCTGATGGTAGATGTGTAATATGCGTAGGCGTAGACTATTTAAGAAAGCCCTACTTCTATTACCTCACCCGGAACGATGACATTTATCACTTTTCGTGCTTGTGGTATCAGCGGCATTAAATCAGGAAGACGATTTTTGGAGGCGATCAGCACAATAACCGCAACTCCTGCTTGTTCTAAGTTTTGTTATATCGCAAATTTTGATCTGTGGTCAGTAGAATGCTAAAACCTTGTTGTTTCATGAGTTGCAAAAGTTCACCATTCTTTTTCCCTGACCATCCCATCTCGACAACTGTGCGTACTTCGTAATCTTTGAGTTCACGTTTGAGAGGACGTGGAACACATTCATCAAGCAGGATTCGCATAAGCAGTCAGCATTTCTCTTGCTAATTCCAGTGCTGCGATCGCTTGCTCACGGCTAACACTGGGAAAATGATCTAAAAACTCATTTAGCGAATCACCTGCTTCTAGATAATCAAGCAAGGTCTTAATTGGTACACGAGTTCCAACAAAGACAGTAGTTCCCCCTAATATATCGGGGTCACTATGAACAATATGCGATGTTGGTACCATAACAACTTTAGGCATTTATTTATCAATATTTCGCTATGATCCTAACTCGGAATTACTACTACTGGAAGCGTAGGCGGATCATCGTCGTAGATATGGCACGCTACTCTATTAGGACTTACGCACACTCTACGAATTCTTGGCGTTCTTGGCGTCTTGGCGGTTCGACAAATTAAGCTTTTGGGCGATTTTTGCGTAAGTCCTATCTATATTTATTAAACTATCGCTATAGTAAACCAAAAAGTTTTTTCCAAAGAATAATCGCTGCTCTCAGTTACATAATTTTATGTATTATTAAAATACATATATAATAAGTCTTACTTATTGTAGTCCTTTGGATTTTAGATGCTATTTCGCGTGAAAATTTGCTCAAGCCTAAATCACTCAGCAAGAATTTCTGGTGAAAAAACTGATTTGATTGGGTAAGAAACCAGGATAATGAAGCATAATTAACCTTTATAGCTAAAAGCTGTCAGCCATCAGCCACAAGCTGAGATGGTAAAGTTTGAGGGATTGTGATTCAACTTAAGTAATTAACTATGAGTACAGCAAATATTTCGCCAGCGATACGCATAGGAGTACTAGGTTTCGGCGGACTCGGACAAGCCGCCGCCAAGGTACTTGCTGCTAAACAGGAAATGATTTTAGTCGCAGCAGCAGATCATAAAGGCTACGCTTACGCTGCTGATGGTTTAAATACTCAAGAATGCATCGCCACCTACCAGTCCCAAGATTCGGTAGGTCATTTAGAGCCAGTTGGCACTTTAACAAATCAAAGTATTCAGGATGTAATTGAAATAGCTCAATCTGTGGATGGGTATTTTCTGGCTTTACCCAACCTACCAAATGATTTTATTCCCTCTGTAGCCAAGCAGTTTATCAAATCTGGTTGGCGTGGAGTGCTAGTGGATGCGATTAAGCGCACTACTGCTGTAGAACAACTACTGGCGATGAAAGAAGAACTGCAAGCAGCCGGGATTACCTACATGACAGGCTGTGGTGCAACACCTGGATTGTTAACCGCCGCCGCCGCTTTAGCCGCCCAAAGCTACGCCGAAATTCATCAAGTCGAAATTACCTTTGGGGTGGGAATTGCCAACTGGGAAGCTTACCGCGCCACTGTTCGGGAAGATATTGGCCATATGCCTGGTTACACGGTGGAAACTGCTAAGGCGATGACTGATGCCGAAGTAGAAGCATTATTAGATAAAACTAATGGCGTGCTTACCTTGACGAATATGGAACACGCTGATGATGTGATGCTAGAGGTAGCAGGAATAGTGGGGCGCGATCGCGTTACTGTTGGTGGTGTAGTCGATACTCGCAATTCCAAAAAGCCTCTCAGCACCAACGTTAAGGTAACAGGACGCACCTTTGAAGGGAAGATTTCTACCCATACCTTTACTCTGGGAGATGAAACCAGTATGGCAGCTAATGTCTGCGGCCCTGCTTTTGGCTATCTCAAAGCTGGTAAGCAATTGCACCAACGCGGCATCTATGGAATATTCACTGCTGCTGAAATTATGCCCCAATTTGTTAGGTAATAATTAGGAGTTAAGAGTTAAAAATATAAAATTGTAAATTTGGAGCATATTCAGAGACTCCAAATTTGCGATTTAAAACTTCAAAATCCTCACTCCTAATTTTTCTAAGCTGGTGGAATTTGTGGAGAGAAAATATCCGTGAAATTATCCTCAAGCAGCAAATCTGGCGTTTGCATAATAAATGGAAGTTCGGCTCCTACGAGTCCTCGTTGGATGCGTTCTAAAGTATCACTAAAAACTATAAACAGAGGATATATACTATTAGCTCCCTCACTCAAAATATGACTGTGACGGAGAGGCATTAGCCACTCATAATCATTGTCAAGCCAAACTTGGGTTTGTCGCCAACGTCCTAACAAATCAGAAAAGTCTTCGTGAGCACGATGAATAAAGACTAAAATTTCTGCTCCTGTTTTGATTTTCCACTCTGGATCACACATCAAAATTGCCACATCACAGGGTAAACAAATCGTTTGTGGGGGTGTTGTAGGAGTGTTGCGAAGACGGACAATTGGTAAGGGGATAGTAATGACACTTTCGTCTGGACGGCGCAGACTGGGAATCATCTCTAAGTATGGCCGATATTGCTTTAGTAAAGCGATCGCAGCTAGATGATTGCTGTATTCTGCCAAACTTGCTTCATAGTGAGATTTTTGCACAGTCATAGTTGATTAAATAGTTAGGAGTGAGGAGTTAGAAATAAAATTAAGTAGTTAAGAGTTAAGAATGAGGATAAAAAATAAAGAGTTTAAACTCTTAACTCCTAACTTTTAATCCTCTATCCCAACGTTTCAAATACCTTAAACATAGGCAGATACATCGCTAGTAAAATGGTTCCAACCATTCCCCCTAGAACTACAATCATTACTGGTTCCAAAATACTGGTCATTGCTTTTACTGCTTGCTCAACTTCATCTTCATAGAAATCGGCAACTTTCATCAACATTGCATCTAATTCTCCAGTTTCTTCTCCGATACTAATCATCTGAATTGCCATAGTTGGAAAAACGCCATCATTTTCTTGTAAAGCAATGCTAATCATACCTCCTTGTTGAATCTCAAGGCGGGCTGCATCTATAGCATTGGCAATCACTTGGTTTCCTGATGTATCTCGGACAATTTCTAAGCAAGTTAAAATTGGCACACCTGAACGAGTCAAAGAACCAAAAGTTCTGCTGAAGCGGGCGACCGAAGATTTTTGAATTAAGTCGCCAAACAAGGGCACTTTTAGGGAAAGACGATCAATTGTTAGGCGACCACCAGGAGTTTTACCGAATTGTGAATAGGCAATTTTCAGTCCGACAATAATAAAGAGAAGGATGACAGCCTTCGGACTTCTCAAAAATTTGCTAGCATCCATCAAGAATTGCGTTAGAGGTGGTAATGTAATTCCAATTTGTTCAAAAATCGTGGCAAAAATGGGAATAAGAAAAATGGTCATGCCGAGAAAGATAGCAACTGCGATAAAACCCACGACTATTGGATAAGACAATGCTGATTTAATTTGGTTTTGTAAGCGGGCAACATCTTCTAACAACTTGGCTAAACGATTCAATACTTCGTCTAAAACACCACCAACTTCGCCAGCTTGAATCATACTCACATATAATCCATCAAAGCAGTCAGGATGCTTCCGCATTGACTCTGAAAGATTCATTCCGCTTTGAACATCGATGCTAATCTCCACAAGGGCTTGTTTAAGTTTAGGGTTACTACACTGTTCAGAAAGTACCCCCAGACTTCTAACGATCGCAACTCCCGCATTCATCAAAACGGCAAATTGACGAGAAAAAACGGCTTTGTCTTTCACAGAAACCTTAACTAAGGAAGTCTGGAATTTTTTTAAGTCAAAATTTAGCTGAAATCCTTGAGATTGTTTGAGTTCTTGGACTACAAAACCTTGTTCTCTAAGATTAGTACGAGCTTGTACCAAGGATTTGGCAATAACTTTTTCTGTTCGGGATTTTCCTTGAGAATCTCGAACACGGGCAACGTAGTTTGGCATAAATAAATTCAAAATTCAAAATTCAAAATAGTTAAGGGTTTTTCATCCCTTTCATCTCCCCTAACCCCAGTTCCTTTAATGCGCTCTGGCAGCCGCACCGGGTTTTGCACCTGCTGCCTGCGGTGTAGCAGTACCGATGAGACGTTGGATTTCATCTGGCTTAGAAGTTTTAGACATCGCGGCTTCAAAGGAGATCGTTCCTGCTTTGTAAAAATCGGCTAAAACCTTCTCCAGAGTTTGCATCCCCAATTTGCCGCCAGTCTGAATAGCTGAGTAAATTTGAGATGTTTTGCCTTCTCGAATCAAGTTGGAAATAGCGGGAGTGACAATCAGAATTTCTTGAGCCATCACCCGACCATACTCACCGGGTTTAGGGTTTTTCTTAGACACCAAGGTTTGGCTAAATACCCCCACTAACGAGTTAGACAATTGCACCCGCACTTGAGTTTGTCTTTCATGGGGGAAAACGTCGATAATCCGGTCAACTGTCTGTGCAGCGGAACTGGTGTGTAGCGTGCCAAATACCAAGTGTCCTGTTTCTGCTGCGGAAATCGCCAAAGAAATCGTTTCCAAATCGCGCATTTCTCCCACCAGAATAATATCTGGATCTTCCCGCAGAGCTGCTTTCAAAGCATTAGCAAAGCTCTTGGTATCTTCACTCAGTTGTCGCTGGTGAACCAAGCTTTTAATTGGTTCGTAGACAAATTCAATTGGGTCTTCCACCGTTAAAATATGCTCCGCCTTGGTGCGGTTAATCAAATCGATCATTGCCGCTAGGGTAGTTGTCTTGCCAGAACCTGTAGGGCCTGTCACTAGAATTAGTCCTCTGGGCTTGTCGCACATTTCCCGCACAATATCTGGCAGACCTAATTTTTCAAAGTTAGGAATTTTAGAACTTAATGCCCGTAAGCAAGCAGCATAAGCACCACGTTCTTTATAAACATTGACCCGGAAGCGAGCTAAACCCTTAACACCATAAGAACAATCCAACTCCCAGGTCTGCTCTAAGGTTTTACGTTGGGTGTTGTTGAGCATACTAAAAATCAGCCTTTGACATTGATCAGCTGTTAATACATGCTCACCTATGGGGGTGAGTTTGCCACTGATGCGGAAGTAGGGTGGTAAACCTGCGGATAAATGCAAATCTGAGCCACCCATTTCAATCAACTGCTCCATCAGGTCTTCAATCATCATTTCCATAGTTCTGCTTCCTTTTGATGTTTGTTTAGTTCATAGTCCGAAGTAATAACTCTTGAACGCCAGATTCTCCCTACAGCCCTTCCCAAACGGGCATCCTACGGCAGGCGCTGGCTCCCCTTGACCAATGATTAGTCTTGAAAACGAGATGTCATACAGTAGGGACAATCCAGCCATTCTGGTTTCAATGTGGCATCGCAAGTCCGGCAGGTAAGACCAGTCTTGCGTTTGGCTTTTAACTCGGCTTCCAAACCAGTATCAGTAAACGTCACTCGTTCTACTTCTTCTAGGGTGGTAGCACCTTGGCGCACTAAGTCCAAACTGTAAGCCAGCAAGGTTTTCATGCCCTCTTCTATTGCCACTTCCTTAATCCGTTCTGTGGGTGCATCTTCGTTGATGAGAGTTTGCAGGTTTTCGGTAACTCGCATGACTTCATAAACACCACAACGCCCTTTGTAGCCGACACCATTACACGCTGGGCAAAGTTGATTTTTAGCTTTGGCTTCTGCGATCGCTTCTAATGTCAAACTGTTAGCTTTGTAGAAGGTGACTCCGACATCTGAAGAAGCTGATAGACCATAGCGAGCCAGTTCTTTGATCGTAGGAGTGTAGGGAATGCGACATTCAGAACATACACGCCGCACCAAACGTTGAGCTAAAACGCCAATTAGCGAACTAGAAACCATGAAAGGCTCAATACCCATTTCTCCCAAACGAGCGATCGCTCCTGGGGCATCATTGGTATGTAAGGTAGTTAATACTAAGTGACCCGTCAAGGCAGCCTCAATTGCTGTTTTTGCCGTTTCTTTATCCCGCGTTTCACCCACTAGCAGCACATCTGGATCTTGCCGCAAGAAAGCCCGCAATGCGGTAGCAAAATCCAGCCCTTTTTCCCGAATCACCTGTACTTGAGTAATTCCTGGAAGACTGTACTCAATTGGGTCTTCCACTGTACTGATATTAATACCGGGATCATTCTTTTCTGAGAGTGCAGAATAGAGCGAGGTTGTTTTCCCAGAACCAGTTGGCCCAGTCACCAAAATCAGACCAAAAGGACGGCCTACCATATCCTGGACAATTTGTAAAGTCTCTGGATCAGTAATTAACTTATTCAATCCTAGTTGGGTGGAGGAGTTATCCAAAATCCGCAGCACCACCTTTTCCCCGTAACGACTGGGTAAGGTACTCACGCGAAAGTCTACTTTACGTCCCTCAAACATCCGCCGGATACGTCCGTCTTGGGGTATACGTCGTTCAGCAATGTCTAGATTGGAAATGATTTTAAATCGGGCTGTCAGCGCCGGGATGATTTTTTTTGGTAGGGGGGGAAAAGCTTCACCCAGTACCCCATCTTTCCGAAAGCGAATGCGTAAGTTTTCCTCTTGCGGTTCGATGTGAATATCAGAAACCTTCTCGTGCAAAGCTTTAGCCAGGATTCTGTTGACTAGGTTGATGACTGGGGCATCCTCTGCACCCTTCATCGCCGCCCCTAGATCAGCCTCCATTTCTTCAGGAGCATCCTGAAGATCAAGATTTCCGAGGTTTTCTAAATCCTGATTAATATCTGTAAACTTTGCTTGTTCCAGGTGCTTTTGCTTAACAGCCATTTCATCCAAGTATTGGTTGATTAGCTGTTGGTAGTCTTCCTGTGTAATCACCATCCGCTGCAATGCCAAGCCTTGGGGGCGCAAGATGCGGTTCAGGTCATCGGAAGCCTCTAGATTATCTGGAGCGACCATTGCCACTAAAACTGAGGGCGGGGTTTGGTCTTCGTGTTTCGACAGTGGTACTAAACGATGGCGACGACAGATATCTACTGGAATGAGGGTTTCAATCAGGTTCCCGATCATCGTGTTGCCAAGCTGGTTGACTTCCGGATCGAGGAATTCAACACCGTATAGTATTTTAAGTTCAAATAGCTGCTGTTTTTTATATTGCCTGAGCAACTCAGGCGATAGTTGTTGCCCAGTGATTGACTCTAGTACTTCCGTTAAGGGTCTGCCAGATTTGCGGCTTTCAATTAGTGCCTGCCTCATCTGTTCGGTATTGGCATAGCCAGATTGCACTAGCTTGTTGCCGAAAGGCGAAAACTCTGTTCTGGTAGTTAGAGCGGTACTGCGCCGTTGTGGTGACAAGTAAGTCATAAATGAGCAATTGATTTGGGAAACCTCTGCTTAAAGTATTCCCCTACTGTGAGACAGAATTCTCATTTACTAAAAAGTCTTAGTGCAGGCAAAAGTTTGCCTACCTTTCACAAGGGGCTTAACAAGGGATTTTGCCCCAAGCCTTATTAATTGAGATGGTAAGTAAGTTGGCCTAAATAAAGCAAACTATATAAAAAAAATAAAGCTCTGTAATTTGCTTGTAGTAAGCGCTTCAACGCTAAAAGGCTTACTACAAGCGTTTAATTTTTTACACCAACTTACTTAGCTGGATTTGAGCCAAGCTCTACTAGTCACCAAACTTCTGATCTGCGGTTTCGGTTGTTCAGAGTTATCGCTAAGTGCTGAGTCAAAAAGAAGTAATAGTAGAGAAAATAGAAACTCCTGACTTGCTCAATCAACAAACCTTCAGTCATAGGGTAGAATCGAGGACTCAAAATATATGACTCAGCACTCAACACTTAGCACTTTTGAAGGAATGACAATATTTGATAAATGGTTAAATTTTAAGTAGTAATTCTTGAAAAAACTGACTCATGAATAAGATTAGGGGCGAATCACATTCAGCACCACTCTTCCAAATTACTTACTCCTAGAGGTACACTACTCGTTCGGGTTACCGCCTTAGTGGCGTCTACGCTAACGTGTTCACCATTTGTCACAATAAGAGGACGGTGACATCATTTCCAGGAACTTGTCGGCAACAAAATCAGCCTCAGTGGCAAGTCGTGGATAACGACGGTTGCAAGCTGTGGAGATACACTGCCATAAAAAGCATCTGGAATGAGTAGACAATGATGGATGAAAATAGACAGATAAACAATACAAGCCAGCAATTGGGTGAACCAACAGAGGTAAAGCAAGCAATGAAGAGTGACTCCGCAGCCCAAATTAATTTCAATGAATCTAGTAATGAGGTTACAGATCAAGTGGCAGCCCAAACCAATATACCGGGGGATACGGCTACTTTCAATCAAGATAATGGCGTCGCTGCAACTGAGAAAACTGAAGTGGAAACAGCAGCTTTGGCACAACTGACTCAACAAATCGAGTCTCTAAAAACGCAATTAGAAGAGCGTAGTACTCAATATATGCGGATTGCCGCTGATTTTGAGAATTACCGGAAACGCACTAGCAAAGAAAAAGAAGAGCTAGAAGTGCAGATGAAGCGGAACACGATTTTGGAATTGCTGCCAATAGTCGATAATTTTGAGCGGGCGCGATCGCACCTCAAACCGCAATCTGATGGCGAAATGACCATGCACAAAAGTTACCAAGGCGTCTACAAACAATTAGTGGATAGCTTGAAGCGCTTAGGTGTATCACCAATGCGTCCTGAAGCTCAAGAATTTGATCCCAACCTCCATGAAGCAGTAATGCGGGAACCTACGGATGAACATCCTGAAGGAACAGTGTTAGAAGAGTTAGTGCGCGGATATTACTTGGGCGATCGCGTGCTGCGCCATGCAATGGTCAAAGTAGCTGCTCCAAAAGAAGATACACCTGCTGCACAGGAGGATCAGTCTAGTTCAGCCAACAGTTAAGCTGTAGTTGCTCGCCTCGCTGATCAAAAGTGCCTGGTTTCTTGCAAGGACGAGCATTGTTACTGAGACATTGAGAGGATGAAGGAGATGAGGGAGTGAAATTATCAATCAGCTTCCTCATCTCCTCCTGATCCCCTATCTTCTCCATTTCTAGATGCTGTTGTTTGAGCTAGCCTTGATTCCTAGCTCAAAAAGTTAGTCCGCGACACAGTATAGCAGAAAGACTCAGTAAAAATATTTACAAATATGGGAAAAGTTATTGGGATCGACTTAGGCACTACTAACAGTTGCGTCGCAGTTCTGGAAGGCGGTCAACCACTTGTGATCGCTAGTTCTGAAGGTGGACGAACTACTCCAAGTATTGTGGGATTTGGGAAGAGTGGCGATCGCTTGGTCGGTCAATTGGCAAAGCGCCAAGCCGTAACTAATGCCGAAAACACAATTTACAGTATTAAACGATTCATCGGGCGGCGTTGGGAAGACACTGAAACAGAACGCGATCGCGTCCCTTACAACTGTGTCAAAGGTCGAGATGATACTGTTGATGTTCAAATTCGCTCAAAAAACTACACGCCACAAGAACTATCCGCCATGATCCTGCAAAAACTCAAGCAGGATGCGGAAAACTTCTTGGGTGAGGAAGTTACTCAGGCAGTGATTACGGTACCCGCATATTTCACAGATGCCCAAAGACAAGCAACTAAAGATGCTGGTACGATTGCTGGACTAGAAGTCCTGCGAATCATCAACGAACCAACAGCTGCGGCTTTAGCTTTCGGATTGGAAAAGCAAGACCAAGAGCAGCTAATTTTAGTATTCGACTTGGGAGGTGGCACCTTCGACGTATCTATCCTGCAACTAGGGGATGGAGTTTTTGAAGTTAAGGCGACTTGTGGTAACAACCACTTAGGTGGAGACGACTTTGATAATGCGATCGTGCTTTGGATGATGGAACGCTTCCAGCAACAAGAGAAAATCGATCTTTCCCAAGATAAAATGGCGCTACAACGCCTGCGGGAAGCAGCAGAAAAGGCAAAAATTGAACTCTCAAGCATGGTGAATACCTCTATCAACTTGCCGTTTATCACTGCTGATGACACCGGTCCAAAGCATCTGGAGATGGAACTCAGCCGCTCTAAATTTGAAGAACTCGCACTTGATTTAATTGAAGCTACCATCGAACCAATGATCCAAGCGCTCAAAGATGCGGATCTCAAACCACAAGCGATAGATCGGATTATTTTGGTAGGTGGTTCTACCCGTATTCCCGCAGTCCAAAACGCGCTAATTAAATTTTTTAATGGCAAAGCTCCCGATCGCTCTGTCAACCCTGATGAAGCCGTAGCATTGGGAGCTGCTATCCAAGCAGCGGTGTTGGGTGGCGAAGTCGATAACCTCTTACTATTGGATATCACCCCTCTCTCTTTGGGAATTGAAACTTTGGGTGAAGTGTTCACTAAAATCATTGAACGCAACACCACAATTCCTACTAGTAAGTCACAAGTTTTTTCCACAGCAGTTGATGGGCAAACCTCAGTAGAAATTCACATCCTCCAAGGTGAACGGGCGATGTCACGAGATAACAAGAGTCTCGGTAAGTTTCTGTTAGCAGGAATCCCCCCATCTCCCCGGGGCGTACCTCAAATTGAAGTATCCTTTGAAATCGATGTTAACGGTATCCTTAAGGTTTCTGCCCAAGACAAAGGTACAGGTCGAGAACAGAGTATCAGGATTACCAATACAGGTGGCTTGAGTACCAACGAAGTCGAACGGATGCGCCAAGAAGCCGAACTGTTTGCCGAAGAAGATAGAAGACGTAAAGAATTGGTAGAACTCAAAAACCAAGCAGATAATCTGTTGTTCAGTTACGAATCCACAATTAAGGATAATAGCAACTTTATCGGCGACCAGATGAAAACTTTGGCCAGTGAAAAAGTTTCACAACTCCAAGCTGCAATGATTGACTCCAGCATCTCCACAATGGAATTTAAGCAGCGTTTAGAGGACTTCCAACAAACCCTGTTTGCAATTGGTGCCGATGTCTACAATCGAGCTAACAGTCAAAGTGATGACATTGAGGAGGCTTCAACTAGTCTCTTTACCCCAGAAATAGACTCACCCATAAATGGCACACTCATACCACAATTCAACTTTGATTTTGACGAAGAAAGTACTGCCCAGGTTGATTATGAGGCGATAGATTAGGGGTTGGGCATTGGGCACTTGTACTGAGCATCTCGACAACTCTTAGAGACGCTACGCGATCGCTCGATAGAGCCAGCGTCGTAAAGCCTGCGGCATAGCTACGCCCTAAGCGCCAGCCTCTCCAAGAGTTGTATTGGGGAGCCAGTGCTCTCCAGCGGGTTTATTGCCGGAGGCGACTAGCTTTACCGTTGGGAGACGACTGGCTACCGCAACTCTTAAAGACGCTCTTGCGTTCGCTATCCGTTGTTCGCGTTGCCGGAGCCTCTCCTACAGAAACGTCTTTGAACAGGAGAAGCAACTGGCGTCATTGGGCATTATTATTCTTTCCCTGCACCTCTGCCCCTCTGCTCCTCTGCCTCTTCCCCACTCCCCTAACTTGCAGATTTTTATTAAGACACTTTAATATATCTAAATATATTGATTATAAATTTAGCGAAGTTTCACAAGACCCCAGCCGTTTGCTAGATTGTAGAAGCAAATTACTGTGAGCTAGGCAGTATGCTAGTTCAGATGCACTTCCATTGCATCTGGGTGGTTTTCCACACCTAATAGTGCGGCTAGCCCCTGTGGTTGATGGGCGGGGTTTTCCTCTGCTACGTAGCACAATTGTAAAAGAGACAGCCGACTCGGCAGTGAGAAGTCTGAGCAGAGGCTTGCCCTACTCCTAACTTCTGTAGCTTTTGTCGTCTCCCACGAGGAAAGCAGCTGTTGCTCAAGATTTGTCGGTGATTTTTGTAAAAGGTAAAGGGTAAAATTCAGTTATTAACAAAAATTAATTTTATCTTCTGCCTGGCCTTTGGCAAGCCACCCTCTGAAGGACACTGCATTGCTCTTCCAGAGCTATAGGTAATAACGCCTTCCCGTAGGGTAGCAAGTGGCCTTTTGTGACGTTCTACTGCCTTCTGCTTTCTTCCTTCTAACTTTTACCTTTGCTATATGGCCCGCGACTATTATGAAATCCTGGGTGTCTCTCGTGACACCGACAAAGAAGAAATCAAACAAGCCTATCGCCGTTTAGCCCGGAAATATCACCCAGATGTGAACAAAGAACCCGGAGCGGAGGATCGCTTTAAAGAAATTAACCGCGCTTATGAGGTGCTCTCGGAACCAGAAACCCGCGCTCGTTACGATCGCTTTGGTCCAGAGGGCGTGTCAGGTGCTGCTGGTGCTGGCTTCCAAGATGTCGGCGATATGGGCGGTTTTGCCGATATTTTTGAAAGCATTTTTAGTGGCTTTGCTGGCGGTATGGGTAGTCCCACCCAACAAAGACGGCGCAGTGGGCCTGCCAGAGGTGATGACCTGCGGCTAGACTTGAAATTAGACTTTCGGGAAGCGGTATTTGGCGGTGAAAAAGAAATTCGCATTTCACATCTAGAAAATTGTGAAGTCTGTAGCGGTTCTGGTGCTAAACCTGGAACCCGCCCTCGGACTTGTTCTACTTGTAGCGGATCGGCTCAAGTCCGCCGTGTCACTAGAACACCCTTTGGCAGTTTCACCCAAGTCTCGACTTGTCCCACCTGTAATGGAACAGGGATGGTAATTGAAGATAAGTGCGATGCCTGTGATGGGAAGGGCGCAAATCAAGTAACGAAGAAACTCAAAATTACCATTCCAGCTGGGGTGGATAATGGCACACGCTTGCGGATTTCTAGTGAAGGAGATGCAGGACAACGTAATGGTCCTGCTGGGGATTTGTACGTTTACTTGTTCGTGAATGAGGACGAGGAATTCCAAAGGGATGGCATTAATATTCTCTCGGAAATCAAAGTTAGCTACCTGCAAGCGATTTTAGGTTGTCGGTTAGAGGTAGATACAGTAGATGGACTGGTAGAATTAATCATTCCAGCCGGTACTCAACCGAATACAGTGATGAAGTTGGAAAATCGCGGTGTACCCCGCTTGGGTAATCCCGTAAGTCGTGGGGATCACATGCTGAACGTATTAATTGATATTCCTAATAAAATCACCCCAGAGGAGAGAGAACTGCTGGAAAAGCTAGCTAAAATTAAGGGGGATCGGACTGGTAAAGGCGGTCTAGAAGGATTCTTGGGAAATTTATTTAAGTGATGATGCCCTCTTCTGTTTCAACTCCCGATGCTCAACTTGATTTACGCGGCACTCCTTGCCCAATTAATTTCGTGCGGACAAAACTACGTCTGGAAAAAATGCCATTGGGAGGTTTGCTAGAAGTCTGGCTAGATCCTGGTGAACCGATTGAGCAGGTTCCCGATAGTCTGACAATGGCAGGTTATCAGGTGGAACAAATTACAGACTGCACTGGTTATTTTTCTCTGTTAGTGCGCCGTCCAATTACTGGGCAATGACAGGGGAAAATTTTGCCGCAACTGGACAGTTATTGGGTACGGTGCTGGCTGTACAGGCTAATTTTTACCAAGTACATCTGGATCAAGAGGATGGGGAGATGAGGGAGATGGGGGAACAAGATCCTCATCTTCCTTATCCCCCTCTCCTACTTTGTACCCGGAGAACACGCTTGAAAAAAATCGGGCAACAGGTAATGGTAGGCGATCGCGTTGTGGTAGAAGAGCCAGATTGGGCTGGGGGGCGAGGAGCGATCGCTGATGTTTTACCTCGCCAAAGCGAATTAGATCGTCCAGCGATCGCCAATGTCAACCAAATTCTCTTGGTATTTGCCGTAGCTGATCCACCTTTGGAACCTTATCAACTGAGTCGGTTTTTAATTAAAGCTGAGTCTACCGGCTTGGATGTGCTTTTATGCTTGAATAAAAGTGATTTAATTTCACAACATGAACAGCAGCAAGTTAGCGATCGCCTCCTTGGTTGGGGCTATGAACCAATATTTATCAGCGTCAAAGATGGTATAAATACCGACCAAGCATCCAGATATTTGAGCAATAAAATTACTGTCATTGCTGGGCCTTCCGGCGTGGGTAAATCCAGCTTGATTAATTCGCTGATTGATTTTGCCAAGCTGCGAGTGGGAGAAGTTTCTGGGAAACTGGCTCGTGGTCGTCATACGACTCGCCATATAGAATTATTTGAGTTACCTAGCGGTGGAATGCTTGCAGATACCCCCGGCTTTAATCAGCCGGACATGGATTGTATCCCAGAAGAATTAATCCATTATTTCCCTGAAGCAAGAAAGAGGTTAGCAGTTGCTAGCTGTCGGTTTAGTGATTGTTCGCATCGAGACGAGCCTGAGTGTGCGGTGCGGGGAGACTGGGAACGATATGAACATTATTTAGAATTTTTGTCCGATGCGATCGCCCGTCAAACTCAGCTGCACCAACAAGCTGATCCAGAATCTACTATGAAGTTAAAAAGCAAAGGCAAAGGGCAGAGTCAATACGAACCCAAGCTAGAAAGTAAAAAATATCGTCGGATTTCCCGCAAGACTCAGTTACAGGACTTGCAGGAGTTATATCGGGATGAGGAATAAGAAGTGCCATGTCTACGACGGTCACTGAGCTTTGTCGTAAAGCCTACGGCATAGCTACGTTTAAAGCGCAGCCTCTCGTAGAGAAGTGCGAGCTGCGCCTACGCATTCCTATGCAAAAGTTTCTCACGATAGCATGGATACAAACAGAAAAACTATCTTGTATGTCTCAATCCCTTGCTGCCACTCCTAGTTTACAAGATGTCACTGAGAGTATAATTTTCCTACCAGGCAACATCTATAGTAACGAACCCCCCTTGAAATCTGACTTATCTTAATCAATATTTAGTGATAGTTTTTTAGAAGTCCCCAAGCCTTTTGCTCAAAAATAACTCTCGTGATGTTTCGTCCAATCTTTCATCTTGCCTTCCCTGTCCGAGACTTAGAAGAATCTAAGAACTTTTATGTCACCACCTTCGGTGCCAAGGTAGGTCGTGTCCGTGACAAGTGGCTCGACATATTTCTGTTTGAAGCTCAGATTACTTTGCATGAACGACCTTCTGAGGTTTTACCGATGAGAGAACATGGCGTGCGTCACTTCGGTGCGGTTTTGACGTGGAGTGATTGGGAGACGCTTGCAAATCGCCTTGATGAAATGAGGGTTCAGTTCAAGGTAAAGCCAAATATTTCTGGTGTGGGTACCGACGCAGAGCAAGCGAAGATGCTATTAAATGATCCGAGTGGAAATGCGATTGAAGTAAAGGCATACAGAAATCTATCTGTCGCCTTGGAAATAAAATGACTTGCAAGAGTGTTCTGTAAACGAGGTCTAACTCAACTTAAGAAGGAAGAATGATTCAAGGAATTAGTTATATCACATTCATGAAAAATTGGCAGAACGCTTACGAGCCGCAAGAATTAAACCTGAGTAAATATTTTAAGTGCAGGATTATACAATAAACAAATAGGCAGATTTTACAGAGATTTAAAACTAGTTAACAACAATACGCGGTGGGGGCACAACATTGTTGTGCCTCTACAAACACTGTGTTTAACTCAATTGAAAACTATTCTTACGATCCCCATAAAGTCTTAAAATATTGTTAATTTCTGCCAAACCTCTCGACCTTCAACTTACAAGTATCACCCCAAAATCACTATGGCTATCGGCTACGTCGCGCTTGTACTCCATGCACATCTGCCCTTCGTTCGTCACCCCGAAAGTGACTACGTGCTGGAGGAAGAATGGCTCTATGAAGCCATCACAGAAACCTACATCCCCTTATTGAAAGTATTTGAAGGCTTAAAGCGAGACGGTATCGACTTTAAAATCACGATGAGTATGACACCACCTCTAGTGTCGATGCTCCGTGATCCTCTGCTGCAAGAACGCTATGACGCACACTTAGCTCAACTAGAAGAACTTATACAACTAGAAGCAGAACATAATATCAATAACGGGCATCTTCGTTATTTAGCCGAATATTACGTTACTGAGTTTAAGGAAGCGCGTCAGCTATGGGAAAGCTACAAGGGTGACTTAGTTACAGCTTTTAAGAAGTTCCAAGACAGTAACAACCTGGAAATCATTACTTGCGGCGCTACCCACGGGTATTTACCGTTGATGAAAATGTATCCAGAAGCAGTGTGGGCGCAAATTCAGGTAGCCTGCGAACATTACGAACAAACCTTTGGACAAGCACCTAGAGGCATTTGGTTGCCTGAATGCGCCTACTATGAAGGTTTAGAGCGGATGCTAGCCGATGCTGGGTTACGCTACTTCCTGACTGATGGGCATGGCATCCTTTACGCCCGTCCCCGTCCGCGCTTTGGCACTTATGCCCCAATTTATACAGAAACTGGTGTTGCTGTCTTTGGTCGAGATCATGAATCGTCCCAACAGGTATGGTCTTCTGAGGTGGGCTATCCTGGGGCGGCAGAATATCGAGAATTTTACAAAGATTTGGGCTGGGAAGCAGAATATGAGTATATCAAGCCCTACATCATGCCCAATGGTCAGCGGAAAAATACGGGCATTAAGTATCACAAAATTACGGGGCGTGGCTTAGGTCTATCAGATAAGGCACTCTACGATCCGTATTGGGCGCGAGAAAAGGCGGCAGAACATGCTGATAATTTTATGTATAACCGAGAGAGGCAATCTGAACATCTCTATGCTATGATGCAGCGCCCACCAATTATCGTTTCGCCCTACGACGCGGAGTTATTTGGACATTGGTGGTATGAAGGCCCCTGGTTCATCGATTACCTATTCCGCAAGTCATGGTATGACCAAGGAACCTATACAATGACCCATTTAGCAGACTATTTGCGGGATCAGCCAAATCAGCAAGTCTGTCGTCCTTCGCAGTCAAGTTGGGGTTTCAAGGGTTTCCACGAGTATTGGTTGAATGAAACGAATGCGTGGATTTATCCGCATTTGCACAAAGCCGCGGAACGGATGATTGAAATCTCGCATTTGGAACCAGAGGATGAATTGGGGTGCAAAGCGCTCAACCAAGCGGCGCGGGAACTGCTATTAGCACAATCTTCTGACTGGGCATTTATTATGCGGACGGGAACAATGGTACCCTATGCAGTTAGACGGACGCGATCGCACCTGATGCGGTTCAATAAGCTCTACGAAGACGTTAAAATCGGCAAAGTTGACAGTGGTTGGCTGGAAAAAGTCGAGTTAATGGATAATATCTTCCCCGAAATCAACTATCGCGTCTACCGCCCGCTATAGTCTCACGAAAAATAATCAACAGCAGTAGGGTGGGCATTGCTCACCCTATATTAGTTAGTAGTGAGGAGCGTTTATTTTACCAACAACAGAGCAAGCCTTAGCCTGTGTAAGGGTTTGTCAAATGCTGTCAAATCTTTACAAAGACATCCGCTTATTTCGATTTGATGACAAAATCGGATAAATTTACATTTTATCTGTGGATGAACTGTAAATCATTGTTTATCGCAATGGCGAATGGGAGTTTGTCAATGAACCCGAATTATGAACAAATGAGTTTTACAGAGTAGTAAATAAATAGATTACCAGCGACGTATACATCTGGGTGATTTTGAAAATATATTTCCAGCACAGTGGTAGCGTATACGAGACACTTGCGCTGTAAATCACCTTCAGCCATCGGCTTACCATCCTCATCTGGGTACTCAATTGGGGTAACGGGGATGTACTCTACTGAGGCTGTCATGGGTTAATACCTCAATTCAACTAGGGCTAGATTTAATTTAACCTTGTTTTAGGTTGTAGGTACCTGCACATCAATTTAATTATCAGACTTTAACTTATGCATTAAACCAGAAAATTATTCTTATCTCATGAGGAGATCCTAATTCGAGAAGTTCTTCAATGAACTGTTCAGAACAACCTACATATTCTTTATAATTTGTCACCCAAGATACTTCAGTTGTTTCAGATTCTTGTTTCCAGTTTGGCAGCACAAAATAGAGCTTTTCTCCTGCTGGAAACTCAGCCGGAAACGAAGCACCATCCTGAAATAAGTGTGCATACTGATGTTTTACGTATGCCCATTGAGTTACATACTGATTGTCCCAATCATAATCTATAATCTCTTGAAGCAATAACCAAGAATGTCCAAAACAATAACCACATTGGTTTTCTGAAAAATACTTCTTGTAGAAATCATTCATATTTTTAGGAAAACCTCGTGGTTCTGAAATCGGCTCTACGACAGCGTACATTGTCCGGCGTAGATTATCTTGGCAAACGCCAGCAAGTGCCGCAAATAATTCATAGGGGCGTCCAATTTCAGTAGATTCTATAGGTACAGTTTTTCCTTTAGAGGTTGTTTGAAAAGTGGTTAACTGTGATTTTAATTGCGTTGTTACCCCCTTTAGTCCCCCCTTAGAAAGGGGGGAAACAAGAAAAATCCGGTTCCTTCCGCTTATAAAGGGAGGGTTAGGGAGGGGTAAAAAAATATTTTATACATCATTATGGACTTTTCAAACATCCTCTTAGACCATTCTTTTTTTGCAGGTTCAGGAATCGGTTCCGACTTCCTATTTCTATGAATCTCTGCGTAAAGAGTTATATCTGTCCCCATATTTATAACTTTAAATACAGCTAATAATCATTTAGAATAGTAGGTTGGGTAGAAGGTAAGCGTTACCCAACAAAGTTTTGATCATGTCGAGTTTCGTTCCTCAACCCAACCTACGCCTAGATTCAATAATATTGCTCAAAATGCGATCGCCCTAACTGGGAGGCTGTGAAATAACCAAAAATTCCAGATTGCGTAGGCGTAGCCCGTCGTAGACATCGCTGCTTAGTCCGAGTTCCTGTCTGTTCGGCACCTATAAAACGCTACCAGTGCCATCCACCGAGGTTCTACGGAATCAACCGATCTGCGCGTAGTTGCTCGAACAGGTCAAAAAACGACTCGTCCGTTTTCTGATATATGGAGAAGCCGAGTTTGCGGCTCTTCGACATATCGGTCATGACTTCAATCGGACGCCCAAGATCGAGATCAGTGTGCCATGCAGACGATAGACGGCTCAGATCCGACTCGGCGAGGCTATGCTGCTTTGCGATCTCGCGCCAGACAGCATTTTCATTCGCCATTTCGGCTTCGAGCGGGTGGGTTGTGCCGTCGAAGCCAATAGGATCAATGCCGAACCAGTCAGCCAGCCGCCCCCACAACCATATCCAGCGGAAGATGTCGCCATTGACGACGTTAAACGCCTCGTTGTGGGCCGCTTCGGTCTTCGCCGCCCAGACTAGGTGTTTCGCCAGCACCCGTACGTCGGTCATGTCGGAGATGCCCTTCCACTGCGCTTCAGAACCTGGCCAGCGGAACGGGCGCCCGGTTTCCTTGCAGATCGCAGCATACACGGCTAGCGTCGTGCCGAGGTTCATCAAATTGCCGACCGCCTTTCCAATGACAGTGTGAGGGCGATGAATGCTCCAGGTGAAACCGTCACGGGCGGCGGCGGCATAGACCTCATCTTCCTGAGCATAATAGAAATTTTCGACGTCGAGCCGGGGCTGCTCCTCGCGCAATGGAGTTTCTGGCAGCGATCCACCCCTGGCGTATGCATCGAATGGCCCGAGATAGTGCTTGAGGCCGGTGACGAGGGCGACGTGCTGCACTGAGTCCTTCGGTGACAGAACATCCAGTATATTACGAACCATCGTGCCGTTGACCCTGACGTTCTCGGCCTCGGTCGGATTACGCATCCACGTTGTGATGAAGATGTGCGTCGGGGCGATGTTTGAGAGCGCAGTTTTTAGGCTAGCTGGATCGAGCAGATCGGCAGCAACAGGGCGTAACCCTTCCACCCCTTTTTTAAGATTTCGGGCTAACCCATAGGTTGTCCATCCATTCGCAATCAGTTCTCTCGCAAGATTGCTGCCGATGATGCCGCTCGCGCCCACAATTAAGGCTGTCTCATCCATGTAGTGTCTCCGGAAATTTTCTATAGCAATCCTAAGCCCCAAATTTCCAGGCTTAGTATAAATAACATATAAAAAAGACAGGCAAAATGCCTGTCCTATAAGTAATGATTTAGCAAAGAATTTAGAAATTCATTTCAGCAGCTTGGACTTTCTCAACCTGCTTCTTCTTCAGCACAAGCATAACTTGAGCTAACATCACAAGAGCAACGAACGCAATCATCCCTTTGACTCTAGAAACGTCTTGCAGTACGATTTCTGTATCTGATTGACCGAATCCACCAACATTCGGGTTGCTGGTCAAAGCATCACCAGTCTTAACTGCTTGCCCTTCGGAAACAAGTAGTTCTGGCCCTACAGGAATCGGATCAACGACAACATCACCAGATTCAGGCTGGATGCTGACTAGATATTTAACGTTACCGTCTCCATCTTCCTCTTTGGCAATCTTGGTAATTGTGCCAGTAGCGGAAGCGTTGTAAACAGTATTATTGCTCTTTTCACCAGTGGGATAAACTTGTCCGCGTCCCCGGTTAGCACCTAAGTGAACTGAATATTTACCGAAGTGGATGTTTTTATCGGTTGCGGGGTTGGGAGAAAGAACCGGGAAGACGATTTCCTGATACTGTTCACCCGGTAAGGGGCCGACGATGACGACGTTATCTTTGTCTTCGCTGTAGGGTTGGAAGGGAGTGTCGCCAATTTCTGCTTTAAGTTCTTCAGAAATCCGGTCTTCAGGAGCAATCTTAAAGCCTTCAGGTAGCATCAGTACAGCTCCAACGTTCAAGCCAACCTTAGAACCATCGGCACCAACTTGCTGGGCGCTAAGATCGTAAGGGATTTTCACCACAGCTTTGAATACAGTATCAGGTAGCACCGATTGAGGAACTTCCACAACTGTCGGCTTGGCCGCTAGGTGACAGTTGGCACAAACAATCCGTCCGGTTGGTTCGCGGGGAGTTTCGGGATAGGTTTGCTGTGCCCAAAAGGGGTAGGCGGCAGCAGATTGGGGAAGAGCTAGATCGCTGGTGAAGTAAAATGTCAGGGTAGCGATCGCTATGAGCAATGTTTTTACAATCGCTCTAGCACTGCGAGTTAACCTCGCTGTTATGAAAACATTTCTCATCTCTAATAAGGGCAACGATTCTCTGATTGATTGGTCAACAGTCGAGGTTCAAAAGTTGCGAGCTAGGAGTTAGGAGTCTAAAATTTAGACTTTTGACTCTAGACTTTTAACTCAGCACTCAGTACGGGCTAAACCATAGCTATTTGTTAACAGCACTGATTAAGCCCACCAAGGTGCATCACCTGAGCGGAAGTCGGTTTCAGTCCAAGGGGTCAAAACGATTTTGTCGTCGTTTACATTGGTATGCGCCAAAGGCAGAGACAGAGGTGCTGGACCCCGGACAACCTTGCCAGTTTCGTCATACTGGGAACCATGACAAGGGCATTTAAACTTGTTCTCAGCAACGTTCCAGGGAACGACACAACCTAAGTGGGTGCAGATGGCGTTAATGCCATAATCTTTGATTGCCTCTTTGCTGTCTACCACAATATAGGTGGGATCTCCCTTTAGTCCTTGGACTAAGTTGCGATCGCCTGCATTCCGGTTTTCTAGAAATTTAGCGACGCTAACATCGTTACCTAGCTCGTCTTTTGCCGTTACACCGCCACCAGCACCACCACTAACGGGTGGAATAAAGTACTTGACAACGGGATACAATGCACCCAGAGCCACTCCAGTGACAGTCCCGAAAGTGAGCAGATTCATGAACTGACGACGCCCCATATCGGGCACGTCTGCTGATTCAGAAAATTGAGCCATAATCTACGCGCTCTTTGTGTATTTTGTTAAGCATTTTGACAAAAGTACTAGTACCTGAGGAACTCTTGTCTAAGTCGAAATGCTAGCGCTCACAACGATGCCATACTTCTCTGTTCCAAGATATATTTAGCATCTTTTCTGTTAGCATTACATTTCTTTATATCCTTATCATACTGGAGTCACGGAACTTAACATCATAACTAAATGTAAAATCTGATTGAGAAAAGCTATGACAGGACAGGAATTACATCAGATATTGCTTGATAAGTGGGGATACTCTTACGATGTCCAGTTCCGGCGGGTACAGGGAAAGATATTTTTGCAAGTAATGTGGAAATACCTGGAGCAAGCTTCTTTTCCCTTGAGCGAGGCGGAGTACCAAGAGCATCTTGATAGCATTGCTAATTATCTTCATGCCTTGGGTGGGTCAATACAAGTACAAAAATTTATTGCCCAAACACGCGATCGCCCCCGGCTCGGCAAAGCTGTTAGCATTCCTTTAGATTTGGGTGAACGCGCTTCGGAATGGATATTATGACCTACTATTCCACTAATATTAATAATTTCCTGAGTAATCACAGTATTTTTGTATAAAAAACACTGCATTGTTACTAGAGTATCAGTCCAATGAAACAGGAGTCATAATTCAGAATTCCGAATTGGTGAACACTTTACCCATAAAAGTATAGAGTTTTAATAAAAAAGAATATTTAATAGTTATTTTGTCACAAGTTACTCGCGCAGAAGTCTTCTGAATTCTGGTTCCTGACTACTTCTTCGTAAAATATATTGACAAATTGGAGGAAACTCAAATGAGCCGCCAACCATTGCTAGACCCAAATCGTTCGTATACTTTTAGTAATTACTTTGAGCTAGGGTTTGCGGTTGACGATTTAGTGGCTGAATTTGGCTGGTAATGTTTGGCAATTTGGCAAGTTATATCCACAGACACAGTGTATTGAGCAAGGAATCAACCTGTATCGTGTTACTGAAGAGTTGGAAATAGTGGTTAGAATCTTACTAACTGCCCTTCTCAACTAAATTGAGATTTTTTGGAATTTGAATTGAAGCAATGCGATCGCATTATTTACCTGTAAGTTTCACCAGTCCAACACCACCGAAATAAAGCCCTAAAACTGCTCCCGCTAAAAGACTTTGAGTCAGGGGGTCAGTAGAAGGTGTAAGGACGGCTCCTAAAACCACTGCTCCCATAATCACGTAACGCCAACCAGAAACCATCTGTTCAGACGAGACAATATTTAAATTACCAAGCAACAATTGGATAATGGGAATTTGAAATGCTAAACCAGTGCTGAATAACAGTAGCAGCACAAATTCAAAATATTTATCAATTGACCAAAGTTGTTCAACTACATCTGCTCCGTAGCTGATGAAAAATTTCAACGCTGCGGGGATAAGCAGTAAATAGGCAAATACTAACCCAGCCCCAAACAGCACACTCGAACCCAAAACCACAGGCCCCAGTAAACGGCGTTCGCGGCGAGTCATTCCTGGAAGCACAAACTGGATAATTTGGTAAAGAATGAAAGGACTAGTAAGTACGAAGCCAGTGTAGGCTGCAACTTTGAGGGAGACAAAGAAATATTCTCCAGGTGCAAGTTGGAGAAATTTTACTCCTTGTGCTGGAACCTCAAGTAGCTGAACAATCGGCTTAACGGCAAAGAAACAGCCAATAATACCCACCGCTACGGCAATCAGCGAATAGAAAATCCGCAGTCGCAACTCTTCTAGGTGGTCGAAAAGGGACATTTCGACTTCACCTGGCAACTCATCAAGAGGATCAGTGTCTGAATTGCCATATTCTTCTGAGTCGATGTTGGGAAGGTTTATACTATCTACGTCTTGTGAAGGCGTCATGGGTCAGCTAGTAGGCAACATTTGGAACTGAGTGCTGTTGGGCGTTTAACCCGTGTTGTTAGCGGATAGCTATGCTTTAGCCCGTGCTGAGTAATGAGCAAGATTTTTCACTTAGCACTTGGAACTTAGAACTAACTTATAATTAGTACTTATGCACTTGATATATGTCCTGTCCTTTGTGAGCAGTCTTTTAACTCAGCCCTCTTCATTATTTTATCCGGGGAATGCAGCTACCAAGATATGTTTTTGGGTGCTATGGGTTTTTTGTCCTGTTTTTTGCGGTTGCATCTGCATAAGTTAGTAGGAAGCCATCTTGTAGGCAATGCCTAACCTAAAAAAAGGGTGGAACCGATAATTTATAAATCACGTCTCGGCAGCTAGTAGCGCTGGATAAATTCACACAACATCAACATAATATAATACTCAGTTTTAAAAATCCGGTTCATCAAGGTGGCATCTATACATACATAGCGTAATCGGAAATTTTTAGCTGAGGTTGGGTATGAACCGGACAATTTGCATTGCCCTAATGGCATTGCCTGTTTATTTATACAATGTTGAGCTAGGCAATACTTGTAGCAGTGACGTGCCAATTGTCAAAGACCAGTTTCCCATAACACCTGCTCTAATTGCTTACAGTACAAATGCTCAGTCACGTATATTACCGTGGCAAATATCAGCTAGAGATGACCAAACCGAAGATTGCCTTCGGGCTGGTACTTGCAAGGATTGATACTAATTCGTAATTCGTAATTACGGCAGTCCCATAATCAAAACAGGAAATTAATGGTTGTAGAAAATCAAGGGACAGTTGTGGTTACAGGAGCATCAACAGGAATTGGTCAGGCGTGTGCTTTGCTTTTAGACCTGTTGGGCTTCTCTGTTTTTGCTGGCGTGCGTCAAGATATTGATGCTCAAACACTTAAACAGAAAGGGTCACAAAGGCTCATTCCAATTTTTTTAGATGTTACTGATGCTGAATCGATCGCATCTGCGGTTGATCAAGTAACAAATGCAGTCGGTGGTGGGGGAATTTTAGGTTTAGTGAATAATGCCGGAATTGCTGTCCCTGGCCCCTTAGAATTATTACCGATCGCAGAATTTCAATACCAGATGCAGGTTAATGTCAGCGGACAATTAGCAGTAACACAAGCATTTCTTCCTCTCTTACGCCAAAGTCGGGGTCGAATTGTGAATATGGGTTCCATTGCTGGTAGAAGTCCGACGCCGTTCCTAGGAGCTTACAATGCTTCCAAATTTGCGATGGTTGCCCTCACTGATGTCATGCGGATGGAGTTACGTCCTTGGGGAATCTCGGTTTCAATTATTGAGCCTGGTGCGATCGCTACCCCAATCTGGGAAAAGTCTCTAAGTCAATCTGAAATGGCACAACAAAATCTACCACAATCGGCACAAAATCTCTACGGTAAGGCGATGAATATTGTCCGCAAGAAAATGCAGATTATCGCATCTGGGGGAATTTCTGCGGATATTGTTGCTCAGACTGTTGTCCAGGCGCTGACTGCAAAACAACCCAAGACACGCTATCTCGTTGGACAAGATGCCAAAATCGGATCTGTGCTGAAGCATATTTTGCCTGACAAGCTGCATGACAAGATAATTTTATACTCAATGGGGTTGTAGATTATTTTGTTCTCAGTTCACCGATTCTCACTACTTCAGGGGTAGTCACCCTAAATGCAAAAGCTGTCGTGAACAAAATTATGATTTTTATGAACAAAATCGTGATTTTTGTCACCAGCGTTATGTTGATTTAGGAACGAGATTAAAATTTAGTGAAAGAGCCACCACAGTAGGGTTTAATTACCTGAAAATTGCTGTAACAGAACTCTATATTCAAAAAAACTTAAAAATTGTACTCAACAGTACCTTTTTTTGTGTTGGATATTTTTAATATTCATAAGAGTACCTTATTTATAATTGGCAATTTTTGCTAATTATACTTATATTAATATTTATGCTTACTTAAAATAAAATATCAGCATTCCCATGTGTTACATCCAACCTATATACAGCAGATTTCAAATTGGTACAGCTTGGCAAAAATCTAGCTACCATTTCAATTAACAAGACTTGGGGCAAAATCCTGTTGTTAAAAGCGCTTTAGGTTAAAAGTAGGCAAACTGACGTTACAGTGTACTAACTTTCAAAACCATATAGAAAGCCTGTTTTACTCCTGACTGCTGCTGTATATGAACAATTAACCGGAATGCTGCTAGTTTAGTTAGTAGTTTAAGTGAGATGTACTTAAATTAAGGGAAAAATTCCCTACAACCAATAATATTTATTATTCAGCAGATTTTGTCATCCCCATTCCTGAGTGAACTCGATTAGTTATGCTCCTAGATTTGGAAAGATTTTATCAGGCTTGCAATCCGAGCAGACCTCTAATCATAGGAAATGCCAGCGATCGCAGGTACTATATCGATTTTGCTGCGGTGCGGGGTGGTAAAATCATTGAGGCTTTGCAGCGCACGATCGCTCGAATATCGCCGGATGTACCAACTTGTCAGCTATTTACAGGACATCTCGGTTGTGGAAAATCAACGGAGTTGTTACGGCTCAAAGCTGAATTAGAAGCGCAGCAATTTCATGTAGTTTACTTTGAGTCTACCCATGTCTTAGAAATGGCAGATGTGGATGTGACTGATATTCTCTTGGCGATCGCCGGCCAAGTGAGTGAAAGCCTAGAAGCAATGAAAATTAGGCTCAAACCTACCTACTTTAGCAAGTTGTTTGGTGAACTTGTGGATTTCTTGCAGACGCCAATTGACCTTGGGGTAGAAGCAGAGTTGTCTGTGGGAATTGCCAAAATTACAGCTAAAACTAAAGAAAGCCCCCAGTTGCGGCGACGGTTAAGGGATTATCTCGAACCAAGAACAGCAAATATTTTACAGTCAATTAATCAAGAATTATTAGAACGTGCCAACAAGGAACTGAAAGCCAGGGGTAAAAAAGGACTGGTGGTGATTGTTGATAACCTAGATCGAGTCGCAATTCGACCTTTACCATCGGGGCGATCGCTACCAGAATACTTATTTATTCAACGCGGTGAACAGTTACGCAAACTGAATTGTCATGTAGTCTACACTATTCCCTTAGCACTGACTTTCTCTAACGATAGCGCCGAACTTCAACATCGTTTGGGGGGTGGAGTCGCACCAAAAGTGTTACCGATGATCCCTGTACGTCTGCGCTCTGGAGAGATTTTCCTTCAAGGGCTAACGATGTTGCGGCAAATGGTTCTAGCTAGAGCTTTTCCAGACATTTTGGCTAGCGATCGGTTAAGCTTAATTACAGAGGTGTTTGATAATCTGGAAACCTTAGATCGGTTGTGCCTGATTAGTGGTGGTCATGTCCGCGACTTGCTAGGGTTATTGTTTGACTGTCTACGAGAACAAGATCCACCCTTTGATCGGGAGTGTGTCGAATTGGTGATTCAAAGACAGCGCGATTACCGAGCCAATGCCATCGACCCCCATGAGTGGGAACTAATCTTTCAGGTAGTGCAACAGCAGAGAGTTAGAGGTGATATAGAATACCACATTCTATTGCGAAGTTTATTTGTATTTGAATACCGCGATCATCAGGGAGCTTGGTTTGCCGTCAACCCAGTTTTAGCAGAGACGGAAAAATTTAAATCATGGTTGAACGACACCCACAAGCAGATATAAGAGCCGCTAACGAGCGGGCTTTACGAAGTTTGAAAAGAGCAATTGACCTCTCTAAGGGTCAATTCTCCCTGGTTTTAGTGGGCTGCAACTATCGAGTTTTGCAAGAGCAAATGCTGCAACGACTCGAACAACTCTCTTCAGGAGTACACCAAATTCAAAAGGTAGTTCTGCCGCATAATGCTAGAAGCCTTTACACAAGTATTCATTTACAACTGCTAACCGAAAATAATCCGCCATCGGCATTGATGATATTGGGTTTAGAGTCAGTAGATGGACTTGATGATCTACTTAGGTCGATCAATCATATTCGTGATGAATTTCGCAAACGCCACCCATTTCCGATGATTTTGTGGGTGAATGAGGAAGTATTGCAAAAGGTGGTGCGTTTAGCACCAGATTTCGCTAGTTGGGCGGCTACACCAATTCAGTTTGGAATGAGAACTCAGTCATTGCTGCAATTTTTGCAACAGGAAACTGACTCTTTGTTTGCCACGGTGTTACCAAATGCGGCACCTGATAATTCAGGTGATGTGGAAAAGTTAACGCCAAACCTTGGAGGATTGGGGGAGAATTCAAAGTCTGTCAAAAAGCAGGAGAGAGGTTTTCCAGATGCTGTGAAAAGTCAGAATGCTTTCCAACATCAACCTCCTGAAGTTGCAAAGCATTATTCCACTGTGGAGCAAGTCTGGGAACATAGCTATGAACTCCAGTTTGCCATTAGAGAGTTGCACAATCGGGGTATTACCTTAGAGCCAGAATTACACGCTAGTTTAGAATTTGTTTTTGGTTTAGATAATTATATTAGCGATCGCATCAATACAGCTTTAACCCATTTTCAGCAAAGCTTGCAAGTTTGGCAAAAGTTAGTAGAGAGAGGGGATGAGGGAACACAGGGAGTAAGCGGAGATGATGAAGTATTTTCTTCGCCATATCCTCCATCTCCCCCATCTCCCCTACTTCTGCGACAGGGAGTCTTGCTGTTTTATATTGGGCTGTGTTATTGCCGTTTTGCAGAGCAAAATCAAATAGAAAACCGCCGCCATTGGTACACAGCTAAATCTTATTTTCAGCAGTGCTTGAATGTCTTGCAAGTGGCTGGGCGTTCAGACATAGTTGCTGGATTTATTGGTAAACTTGCAGAAGTTTTGCAATATCTGCAAGAGTGGGAGGAATTGCAGACGGTTGCTCAGAAGTCTCTGGAGTTGCATCAAACTTATGGTAGTCAAATCCAATTAGCTTGTGACTACGGTTTTCTGGCGCAAGTGGCTGTGCAGCAGTCGCGCTGGGTACAGGCGAGTATATTAGCACACGTATCACTGCTGAAATTAGCTGAGGCGCAAAAGCATAATGACCCTTATAACTGCTTATTTCCATTATTATTAGGGCAAATTTACTATTTAGTTTTAGCGAAAGCACAGCGAAATTTAGGTGAGTTAGAAGTAGCTCGTGAATACCTGGACAAGGCGACAAAAGAACTGCCAGCAGCCCTAGAAACCAGTGCCCATCAATACGATGCCCATCATTATATTCGCCTATTGCGGAGACTGCGATCGCTTTACTTTGAAGAAGGGCGCTATTTGGAAGCCTATTACATTCGACAAAAACGGCGTTCTATTGAGCAGCAGTACGGTTTTCGAGCTTTTATCGGTGCAGGGCGCTTGCAACCGCAAAGACAGGCGACAAATCCAGCATTAATGTCATCTTCTGGGAGTAGCAGCGTTGCTTTAGAAATTGCTGCTTCTGGTCGGGAGCGTGATATTAATAACTTAATTGGCAGAATTAGCCGCGCCGATAAAAAATTGACGGTGATTCACGGTCAATCAGGGGTAGGTAAGAGTTCTATTGTAACTGCGGGCTTAGTACCAGCACTGCAAAATCGAGCTATTGGCGATCAAATAGCCGTGCCTGTGGTACTGCAAGTTTACACCGATTGGGCGCGGGAACTAGGAAAATCTTTAAGTGAGGCGATGTCTAGTGATGCATCCCTTGCCATTTACGCTGATATTAAGCCAGAAGTAGCCATTGAACCGGAAGCTTTGCCCTACTCTGGCACACCCATCACGATCATGAGAATTTTACAACAACTCCAAGAAAATGCTGATAACCATTTGATCACAGTTTTAATTTTTGACCAGTTTGAAGAATTTTTCTTTGGTTATAGCGATCGCAATCAAAAGCAAGAATTTGATAAATTTATTAGTGACTGCCTGAATATACCCTTTGTCAAAGTTATCCTTTCCTTACGAGAAGATTATTTACATCGGTTATTAGACTTTAAACATCTTTCCGCATTGGAAGCGATTAATAATAATATTCTCGACAAGCATATTCGCTACCAGTTAAACAATTTTTCACCAGAATATGCAAAAGCGATTATCCAAAAATTGACAGAGCGATCGCAGTTTAATTTAGAACCGGCTTTAATTGATGCCTTAATCGAAGATTTATCAACAGAATTTGGTGAAGTTCGCCCCATTGAATTGCAAGTTGTCGGAGCGCAAATCCAAGATGAGCGGATTACTACACTAGAAGAATATCAGCCATATAGACCCAACAAACTTATTGAGCGATATATTAAGGAACTGATTAAAGACTGCGGCCCAGAAAATGAACGAGCCGCCTTACTCGTCTTATACTTATTAACAGATGAAAGTAACAACCGACCTTTTAAAACTCGTGCTGAGTTAGCGGCGCAGCTAGCAGAGGTAGAAGATGCTGGCAAATTAGAGTTAGTATTAGAAATTTTAGTTAGCTCCGGGTTAGTAGTACTATTCCCTGATGTACCAGAACGTTATCAACTGATTCACGATTATTTAGTAGACTTGATTCGCTACCTACAACAACAGGAATCGAGCTTACAGGTACAACTTAACCAGCTGCGCTATAAAGTAGAACAGAGTCAAGCTGAGATTGAGCGACTTAAAAGTGAACTTAGCCAAAATAAGCAGCGAACTAAATTAGTAGATACTCATCCCCAACCGGGTTTAGACTTATTAACAGAATTGCGAGAGTTACACAAGCGGGAAGAATTGAGTCAGTTAGAAATTGAGCAGTTGCGAGCTGAACTTAAAGAAAAAGAATTAACATCTCAACTAGCAGAAAGTCAAAAGAAACAAAGGCTCAGTGAAGCTCAATTAAATCGTTCGTTGAAAATTGCACTGACTGCTTGTGTTCTCGCCATACTAGGATTAAGTGTTTCTATTGTGACAGCAATAGATAGCGAAATTAAAACCCTCAGTGCATCAAGTGATGCCCTCTTTGCCTCCCAAAAAGGTATTGATGCCTTAAAAGAAGGTTTAAAGGCGGGGAGAAAATTACAACAAACAGTCTGGGTAGATTCCTATACAAGAGAGGAAGTACAGACAGCGCTTTATCAAGCAGTTTCTGGGTTAAGAGAATATAACCGCTTGGAGGGGCATATATCTGGGGTAAATAGTGCTACATTTAGCCCCGATCGCTCTTTAATTGCTTCAGCTAGTGCCGATACTACAATTAAACTTTGGCGTCCTGATGGTAGCTTGGTCAAAACCTTATCAGGGCATAAAGATGTAGTTAATAGCGTCAGTTTCAGCCCCGATGGTCAAATCATAGCTTCCGCCAGTCAAGACAAGACGGTGAAACTGTGGAGTCGAGAGGGTCAACTGCTTGCTACCTTATTCGGTCATCAGGGTGTGGTGAATAGTGTCAGTTTCAGCCCAGATGGTCAGATTATTGCCTCGGCGAGTAGCGACAAGACAGTAAAACTGTGGAGTCGGGATAACAAGCTGCTTAAAACCTTGCAGGGACATGATGGTGCAGTGTTAAGTGTCGCTTGGTCACCTGATGGGCAGATCATTGCTTCCGCGAGTGCTGACAAGACGGTAAAATTGTGGAGTCGCGATGGTAAGCTGCTTAAAACCATGCTCTTACATGATGATGCAGTCAAAAGTGTAGCTTGGTCACCCGATGGAAAAGCGATCGCTTCTGCTAGTTTAGACCAGACAATCAAACTGTGGAATCTGGAGGGTAAACTACTGAGAACCTTATCAGGGCATAGTGCTGGAGTTACTAGTGTCAGCTTTAGCCGCGATGGTAACACGATCGCTTCTGCAAGTACCGACGAGACAATTAAACTGTGGAGTTCTGAAGGTGTGTTGCTTGGCACACTGAAGGGACATAATAATTGGGTTAACAGCGTCAGTTTCAGCCCAGACGGTCGCACCCTCGCTTCTGCTAGTCGGGACAAAACTATTAAACTCTGGCATTGGGACGCTGTGTTACTGCGAAAGCCCAAAGCTGATAATGATGACTGGGTAACTAGCATCAGTTTTAGCCCTGATGGTCGCACCTTAGCAGCAGCGAGTCGAGACAAAACTGTAAAACTTTTCAGTCGAGACGGGAAAATAATCCGTACATTCACGGGGCATGAAGGTGAAGTTTGGGGAGTCAGTTTCAGCCCCGATGGCCAGGCGATCGCTTCCGCTAGTAAAGATAAAACGGTGAAGCTTTGGAGTCGTGACGGTAAACTGTTCAATACCTTACAGGGTCATAATGATGCCGTTTTGGGTGTTGCTTGGTCGCCGAATGGTCAAATAATTGCCTCGGCTAGTAAAGATAAAACAGTAAAGCTTTGGAGTCGTAACGGCAAACTGCTCAACACCTTGCAAGGGCATCAAGATGCGGTAAATTGGGTAAGTTTTAGCCCAGATGGTAAGTTGCTAGCCTCAGCCAGTGATGACAAAACAGTGAAAATATGGAGTATAGGTGGTAAATTACTATACACTTTAACTGGTCATAGCCGCCGCGTAAATGGGGTTGCTTGGTCACCTGATGGTCAGGCGGTAAGCGAAGCCATGCCCAAAGGGCTTATCGCTTCAGTTAGTATTGATAGTACGGTGAAACTTTGGAGCCGGGACGGGAACTTGCTAAATAATCTCACGGGGGATGGCGATAGTTTCATTAGTGTGAGTTTTAGCCCCGATGGTAAGACTTTAGCAGCTAGCAGTGATGACAAAGTGAGAATTTGGAACCGAGAAGGGACGTTGTTGATTGCTTTGAAAGGTGATAAGCAAGAGTTAACCAGCGTCAGTTTCAGCCCTGACGGCAAGACTTTGGCTGCGGGTAGTGGTAATGGCACAGTAATTTTCCAGAATTTAGCAGATATCAAACTCGAAAATTTACTCACGCGGGGTTGCCATTTGCTACATGATTATTTGCAGACTAATCAGAAAGTGATGAACAGCGATCGGGCCTTATGTCCTAGTAGGTGATTGAGAAGAATGTTGAAAGGCGTTATATACAGCGCTTCCGGCTATTATGCAATATAGTTTTCCTTTTGCTCATCTCCTATAATAGTTTTCAGCTTTGGGGATGTACTTTATAGCCGCGGGAAGTGCTGTATTAAATTAATTATTTATCCAAATAATCCTAACTCATGCAAAAAATCGTATCCGATCCAAAAATAATGATGGGCAAACCTGTCATTTCAGGAACTCGTATTACGGTTGAATTAATTCTCGAAAAGCTTGCTGCTGGTGAAACACCTCAGCAAATATTAGAAGCGCATCCGCGACTTAGTGATGAAGGAATTAAAGCAGCTTTGGCATTTGCGGCTCAAGCTTTGCGTTACGATGTGGTTTATCCAACGATTGAGAAAGCTTCTTGAAGTTTTTAGGAGACGAAAATTTAGATTGGCAAATTGTTGAACGTCTGCGGCTAGATGGTCACGAAGTTTTGTATGTTGTGGAAATGCAACCAGGAATTCCTGACGATCAAGTTTTGAACTTGGCTAATAATGAAAGTGCAATTTTGTTGACATCAGATAAAGATTTTGGTGAGTTAGTTTTCCGTTTGCGTCGAATTGCGGCAGGTGTGGTGTTAATTCGGTTATTCGGTTTATCTTGAAATGATAGAGCAGAAATTATTGCTAATGCCATTAATGAACATGCAAATGAATTATTAGGAGCTTTTACTGTTATTTCATCTAAAAGTATTCGCATTCGTAAAATAAGGTGATCTAAAAAAATTAAAAAAGGCGTTTTCCAGGGACTATGGTAAAAAATAAAATCCCTATGACCGACTATTAGTCAAGGTCTTAGGGATTTTTTCTGCTTACGGGACTGGTGCGGCTCGAACGCACGACCTGACGCTTAGGAGGCGTCCGCTCTATCCAACTGAGCTACAACCCCAACTATGAAGCATATATAATCATAGCAGTAATTTTAGCGAGACTGCCAAAAATTATCCCAAGAGCCGCCGCCTACTTCTAAACCACAGAGAAAACTTTCTGCTTTCAGGATTATTTTAGATTTACTGCCATTTAATTCTCGTAACTCTAAATTTAGCTTTCCTTGCATGGTGTCTCGGCAACAGTATTTTAAACCTTCCTCTGTAGGGGCACGCAGAGGTGTACCAGGCAAATCCGTAGTTCCTGTTAATTCAATTTCATAGTTAGAGTTGGTAGCTTTCATTTGCCATCTACCCCAAGGCTGAATTTTCCAGTCTACTTGTGAATTCCAGGGAACAAATTCATAAAACTTGCCTTGATAGTGCAACCCAATCATCGCTACAGATTCCATCCACCACAGCACACCCCGCCGTCCACCGCCAGCAGTTAATGCTAAGTCGGGTTCGCCTTCAAAGTAATTACAATTTATCCAAAACCATTTTTGGGGAAAAGCACCACCCCAATTTTTCTCACCGTAGGCTGGGGCGTTGGTGAATTCGTAGATTTTGCCATTCCAGTCAATCTTCCCACTGGCTAAACCGTGAGCCATTAAAATTTGCCATCCGGGTTCAAAAATCTGAGAGAATGAGAGCCAGCCTGCGGTTGATTGCTGAATGCTATTTTTATTACCCCAAGCATATACTGGTTGAATTTCATATTCCCAACGGCAATAATTATTGGTGGCGCGATCGCGAATAATTCCCTGATTCAAGGTAGCTGTGGCTTGATATCCTTCCTGAACATGATGCTCAAACTCTGCTGGTAAAAGGTATAGGGGAGAAACTTGCAAATCCGTTTTACCCCAATGACCTAAACCCAGGACATCTCGACTACCCCAAAATTTGTTCACATCAGGAAAAGTCCGGCATAAATACTCATCATCCGGGCCGAGGATTTGGGCTGCACCGCCACTATAGGGTTTACCGCCGATGGGGTCTTCGATGGAGTACATAAAGGCGAATGTTTGCCCAATTTCCGGTAACGTGATGCGGTAATACCAGCCTTCAAAGAAGCGGCGACTACTGCCATCCCAGTGATAGCCAGAATGCGGTGTTTGGTTTGATTGAAAGAGATTTAGGGGAATAGTTAACATAGATTTATATAGTTGCCGATTTTTTCAGTATGCGCGATGACTTCGATCTCAATCATGCTTATGAAATTCTTGGGCTGAAAACTGGTGCATCACAAGCACAAGTGAAGCGAGCTTACCGTCAACTGGTAAAAATTTGGCATCCCGATCGCTTTCTTGAGCAAAAGCAAAAACAGGAAGCTGAGGAAAAAATCAAATCAATCAACGCAGCTTACAACAAGCTCAAATCTGAAAGTTCATCCGAGCCTCCTACTCCTGAAAACCCATCTTCATCTTCGCCTACAAATCCCACAAAAATATCTGTCAATCGTTGGGATGCAGAAACTTTTTATAGTTGGGGAGTAGAGAATGCTACAGAAGGAAGATATGAAGATGCGATCGCAGATTTTACCCACGCGATTCGTCTCAATCCTCACTATATTGACGCATATAAATATCGTGGGCTAGTTTGCTCTCAACTAGGATACGAATATAGAGCCGCTTCAGATTTAAATAAAGCTGCACAAATAGAACAAGAGTTAACAAATCCGGGGGCTGCACGTACATCACGCTCACCTATACCTGTATCAAAGCCTAGACCTCTAGTAAAAAGATTTTGTCAAGGGATAAAAAGTTTACTGCGGCTAAATCGGCGTTCGAGATAAAAAGCGGAATATATATCATTCGTAGGGGCACAGCAATGCTGTGCCCAAGAGTGCGTGTTGCTTCAGACGGCGACACCATAACTTGAGTTAGATAATACTTATGCTTGGGAATACTAAGTAAAGTTTGATTTGCTGCTGATTTCTTAGTATGAGCGATCGCTTTGATATAAATCATGTTTACAATATTCTGGGGTTAAAACCAGGTGCATCTGTCGATGAGGTCAAGCAAGCTTACCGTCAGATGGCTAAGACTTGGCATCCAGATTGTTTTCTCGAACCGCAGCAAAAGCTAGAAGCAGAAGAAAAAATCAAAGAAATTAATCAAGCTTATGCAAGGTTAAAATCTTCTCAGCCAAATGATATAAATCAATCTGCTTCTACTTCTACCAAAATTGATTTCACTACATTCAATGCTGAAAGTTTCTATAAACGGGGCATGGAGAAAGCTCAAAGAGGAAAATATACTGAAGCAATTGAAGACTTTAGCCAAGCGATTCGTCTCAGCCCTAACTACGTTGAAGCTTACAAATACCGAGGGCTTGCTTGCTCAAAACTAGGATATGAAAATAGAGCTTGGTCTGATTTTAAAAATGCCGCAGAACTGGAACTGAAACAAAAAAAAGTATCGCCTAAACCTTCATCACCACCACCAAAGCCACCAACGCCGCCCAAACCTGCATCACCACCGCCAAAGCCACCTGAACCACAACCTCAACCTTCACCGTGGAAATGTGTACACACTCTGAGTCATCTAAACTGGGTTTTTACTACTGTAATTAGTCCAGATGGGCAAACTCTGGCTAGTGGAAGTACTGATAAGACTATCAAAATTTGGCATCTCGGCACAGGGAAATTGCTACATACTCTCACTGGTCATACAAAATGGGTAAGATGCCTCGCCTACAGCCCAGATAGCCAAACTCTGGTTAGTGGAAGTGATGACAACAGCATGATGATTTGGCAAGTATCTACAGGTAAGTTACTCAGCACCCTCAAAGTACATTCAACCCCAGTTTTTTCTGTAATCATTAGTCCGGATGGTCAAACTGTCCTCAGTGGCGGTAGAGACACTACTATCAAGATTTCCCATATAGGCATGGGACAATTGTTGCACGTCCTCAAAAGTCATTCCTACTTGGTCTACTCCCTTGCTATTTGCCCAAAGCGGCAGATTTTAATTAGTGGTAGTGCAGACAATACCATTAAGTTGTGGAATTTGAAGAGTAGAAAACTGCTGCAAACTCTCAACGGGCATTCAGGTTGGGTAACTTGTGTTGCCATTAGCCCTGATGGGCAAATTTTAGCTAGTGGTAGTTATGACCAGACTATCAAGTTATGGAACATCAGTACAGGTAAGCTAATTAACACAGTTGCGGGACATCATAGTTATGTTTGGTCTGTAGCTTTTAGCCCTGATGGTCAGCATCTTGCAAGTGGTAGTGCAGATTATACTGTGAAGCTATGGAATGTTAGCACTGGACAAAATCTTTACACTTTGGATAACCATTCGGATTGGGTTAACTCTGTCGCTTTCAGTCCCGATGGCAAAACCCTAGCTAGTGGTAGTCGAGACATGACAATTAAAATTTGGCGCTGCGATGTCTAACGACAAATTAAAAATTTAGATGATTTTAGTAAATTTTTTATCAATGAATCACCTGACAATTTAATAACATCTATCTCTGGAGGTACTCTTTCTTTTGATTGAGTATTAACTCCCTAGAGATAGAGCCACTTGCTAATCACAGAGGTTATCCTGAGAATTACCAACAGTTGGGTAGCAAATAAAACTCAATATTTATCAGCAACATACATTTTTCAACTCATAAAAACCTCTTGTTATTACAAAGCTTTAGTTTGTCAATATCTTATCTGAGGAGTTAAATCAACAGCTATGTCCATTCCCAATGAACACGAAAGGAAAAACAGTGAAGTTAAACAAGAATCTTACACTGATATAAATGGTAATACTCACACTGACTTGACGCGAACTACTGAAACAGTCAAGAACAGCACAGACAATCCCAACTCTTATAGTAAGGGTTACGTAGAAGGTCGAAATACTGAGCGTAGCAATCAGCAAGCTGATTTAGCCGAGCGTGACAATAACAATGCTAGTGGTGGTTTGCTGTTGGGTGTTATTATTACTTCCTTGCTTAGTTTGGTTATAGGTGGGGTCTGGTACTTCAACCAGCAGAATAACGCAGCCGTTAACAATACTGTGCCGGTCGTGGTTCCTGTACCAAGTAAGAGCAGTCCAACCCCCAGTGTTGCTCCTCGACCACAAACGACGATAATCGAAAGAACTAGGGAAGTACCTGTGCCTGTTGCTGTTCCTGTTCCTGTTCCACAACAGCAGGTTATACCTCCATCTGCACCTCGCCAACCAGATATTAACATTACTATTCCACCCCAGCAGCCTGCGGCACAAAAAGCACCTTCTGCAACCCAGCCAACCCCCAAAGCCACACAAAGCCCAACGAGTTCAACGAGTAATACTCCGACTTCGCAGAACAAGGGCGATACTTCTACTACTACTGTCGCTCCAGGTACAAAAAGTGATACCTCTAAAACTACTCCACCTGAAGGAGTAGACAAGTCAAACAATAAATCTAATAGCGGTTCTTCTACCGTAGATGATCCTACTACACGCGGTTCTGCTCAATAACGGCTTCTGAATTTTTAGCCCACTTGATAATGCTGGCATTAACGCCAACATATAGCAAGTGGGACAATTTTTAAGCAATATTTATAAATTGTTGCAATAAATTAATGGTATTCAAGTTTAGTAAACGTGTCTTATAGCTGAACAAACAGAATGCTAAATTAAGAGCAACGTACAAAAGGTACAAACAGGTTAAAAGTTAAACAAAAACCTTCAAGTTAGAGCTTGTGCCTCCTGCTCTAATGATATTGCGATCGCTCCGAAGTTGTGGCATCCATTAAATGTGTTTTTGCCTTAAGTTCAATGAGTTGTTTTGGAGGTTCTTACAAAGCACAGCCAGAAAATACCTGCTTAGTTGGAATATAAGGATGTGCAATTCTGAGTAAAGCGATGTCTACGACGGGCTACGCCAACACCAATACTATCCACCAAAGTTTAAGTTATGCAACAGCCAAGGTGGTTAGGACATTAACAGATGATAAAACTTAGACACAAAAAGGCTTTTCACCCAGTCCCCAGTCCCTAGTCCCCAGTCCCTTGCTATAGTTACTTCTGAATTATCCAATCTTCAAGAAACCGCCCCAGGCTGCTAATATTTATCCATCGTAGCTTCAGGCGGTTTCTGCTTTGAATTAGCTAAACAAGTTCAGAATTATTAATGACTAATTAAGGTAATTACAGTCACTTCTGGCGGACAAAATAAACGTCCTGGTTTATAAGTTCCTAAACCACGATTGACATATAGTTGATTTTCTTGCACCCTGTGAAACCCTTGCGCCCACTCCCAATATCGCACTACTTTAGAACAGTCTCCCAGGAAAAATATTACCCAACGCCGTAATTTTTTGGGAATTTGTTTGAGGAGCTTTTTATAATAGAATACTACAGGGCCGATGCCCGGAATAACGATGTGACCGCCGTGGGTATGACCAGAGAGTTGCAAATCTACGCGCCATTGTTGCAATATCTTCGCTGTATCTGGGTTATGGGATAAAACGATACGGGGTGTAACGGAGTTTAGTTGATTCATGACTGGTGCAGGGTGGAATTCCCGTGACCAATAATCAGCTAGTCCTACTAATGGTAATTCTTTTCCTAGTGGATAGGCGATTTCATTCCAAAGCACATGTACCCCTATGCTAGTTAACGCCTGTGTAACTTCTGCTTTGGAGTGGCTGTAATAGATATCGTGATTACCAAGTACGGCGTAGATACCACAGCGACTTTGCAAATGTTTGAGTCGAAGCACCAGTTGGTGAATCGGCGTCGGATCGTCAGTTACGTAATCACCAGTTAATAGAATTAAATCTGGTTCAGCTTCGTTAGTAAATGCGATCGCTTTTTCTAACATATCTTCCGACAGCCGCAAACCATCGTAGTGAAAATCTGACAACTGCACTAACGTTGTTCCTTGTAAAGATGCAGGAAGTTCTGCAATCTTAACCGTGATTTTATCTACTCTTAAATGTCCTGTAAACAACCAATGCATAAGACAACCGATACCCCTCATACCAGCGCTTACAGCTTACCAAAAATCAAAATGTAACTTGAGAAACTGCAATAATTTATGTCTTATACCCCAGATACAATTAACTAATTGATTTATTTGAAATCACTGAATTTAGTTCGGGGTTTTCCCTGCTGCACTTCTCTACGAGACGCTCTTGCGTTCCCTCAGTACAAGTCAGTGACCACCTCCTGCCTTCTCATTCACATTGTAGGGTGATTATAGTAACTTCTGGGCGGCAAAATAAGCGTCCTGGGAGGTAAGTTCCCAAACCACGATTCACATATAACTGATTTTTTCCTAGCCGATGCAAACCCTGTGCCCATTCCCAATGGCTGACTACAGAAACATTTACTTCTAAAAATGGGACTAGACGCCGCACTTTTCTAGGTATTTTTTTTACAACCTTTTCGTAAAACAAGGTTGCAGGGCCAATTCCGGGAATCACTATTTGACCACCATGAGTATGACCAGATAATTGTAAATCAACTCGCCATGCTTGCAGTATCTCCGCAGTATCAGGGTTGTGGGATAAAACGATGCAGGGTATATCGGGGTTTAGTTGATTCATGACTAGTGCGGGGTGGAATTCCCGTGACCAACTATCCGCCAGTCCCACGAGTGGCAATTCTTTTCCTAATGGATAGGCAATTTCGTTCCAAAGGACATGAATTCCAATGCTAGTAAGGGCATCTGTAACTTCTGCTTTTGCGTGTTTGTAATATATATCGTGATTGCCAAGAATAGCATAGATACCACTGCGACTTTGGAGATGTTTCAGTCGAAGTACCAGTTGGTGAATCGGCGTCGGCTCGTCAGTTACGTAGTCACCAGTTAATAGAATTAAATCTGGTTCAGCTTCGTTAGTAGCTGCGATCGCTTTTTCTAACATGTCTTCCGACAGCCGCAAACCATCGTAGTGAAAATCTGACAACTGCACCAGCTTCTTACCTTGTAACGATGCAGGCAACCCTGCAATCTTAACCGTCAATTTCTCTGTACTCAACGGTCCAGATAACAACCAATGCATAAGACGTTCAATAAAGCTCAATCATAGCGCTTACAGCTTAACTAAAAATTATCGGATTGTAAGTAGTAACCAATGCAACTTCTTGAAAATTTCATGAAAGCCGTATATTTTAGCGTATTTATACTTATTTAAATGATTTATCACTTTGCTGTTGATTTATGTCAGAGTATAGTGTCTTTCTCTTAAGAGGGGAGATATAGATTCAACCCTGCGATTATGAACAAGAGTGATTGATATTACGTATCTAAATAAACTCTACAGTGAGGGTTTGTTCACGGAGTTTTTTCACATTTCGCTAGCTGCTTTTTTTGAATTATAAGGGAGAAAACTTTACAGATACTCATCACATGTAGACTTGACAAAAAGCCAACTGATGTAGCAATATTCATTTAAGTCCCTTCCGTCCCATATCTCGAAGTGGGTAGGAGGCAATGCATGATTGGCAGTATTTCTTTAACCACGATCGCAGCAATCTAAATCAAGGCACTTACCGCATCTTTGAGCCGGAGTGGAAAGCAGAGATTCTCCACTGGTTCAGCCAAAAGGATGTAGATAAGCAGCAAAAAGAAGATTTTATCCAAGCTTTAATAGATTTTGATGACGGCTGCGGCGATTCTTATCAGTATCGCGCCTATTTTTTGACGGCTGAGGCTTTATCCCAGTTCCCAGAATGTAGTTTGGGTGATGCAATTGTAGAACAACTACTCAAATGGAGTTATGCCTATTTTCGGCAAGATAAACGAGATTGGCAGATACTACCAAAACCATTGGTGAAGACAGCCAGAAAAACTTTGGAATTAACCCACAGAAGTTTTACATAAACAATACATATCGCTACGAAGCCGTATTTAACATTATCTGGCATTGTGCCAAAAATCTAACTTATCCAGATTTCCACAAAGCAATCAACTAAACAACAAGCGCAGAATTCTTATCTTCCTTTGCGTACCTCTGCGCTTCCCTCCGCGTCCCTTTGCGTTAAAAAACAATCCCCTCCCTCATCCTCTCCTCCAACACATCCAATAACCCATCCACATCCTTCACAGCTTTCTCAAAACAAATCGGTGGTGCTGGTTCCGGTACAAACTGAATTAACTTAATTTCCCCCTTCCCAATCCCAATCATCACAACTTCCACTTCCGGCTTGTGATTCTCGACAATTCCCAAAATTTCCTGAAGCCGATTATCAACCTTATTATTTAAATTCTCTATCTGCTCTTTCGGACAATAAACAAAATGCGGCGTTGGTTGCAAATCAATACCAACAGTACCTTGACTGTCACCATTTGCTAACCACAATCCCCAAAAAAGCGCCGCCAATTCTTGCTGATTTGCTTTCACAAACCTATCCAACTGGTGACGCCACTTAGTATCACCTGATTCTGGTTGACTATTACCAAAAAACATAAATAATTCGTAATGAAGACACAAAAGTTTGGGCAAAAGTTATCTCAAACCTGACTGTACACGCCAGAGGCCGGAATAAATCCCATCTTTCTCCAGCAATTGCTCATGGGTTCCCGACTCTACTAATTTCCCATGTTCCATGACATAAATGCAATCGGCATTGCGAATGGTTGAAAGACGATGAGCTATCGCAATTGTAGTTCTATCAACTGTAATCCGATCGAGCGATCGCTGGATTGCCGCTTCTGTCTCATTATCCACTGCCGAGGTAGCTTCATCTAAAATCAGAATCGGAGGATTTTTGAGAACTGCACGAGCGATCGCAATCCGTTGTCTTTGTCCACCAGATAACTTTTGTCCTCTTTCCCCCACAATTGTCTCATAACCTTGGGGCAGGTTAATAATAAATTCGTGCGCCTCGGCTATCTTCGCCGCCGTGATAATTTCTTGCTCTGTAGTCTCAAAGCTGCCATAAGCAATATTCTCTGCTATAGTGCCATGAAATAGAAAGACATCTTGACTCACCAAACCAATACAGCGGCGTAAATCTTGTAAATTCAAACTTTGTAAGTCAATGCCATCGAGAGTAATGCTTCCAGTTTGCACTTCGTATAACCGCAACAAAAGTTTGACTAAAGTGCTTTTACCAGAACCCGTTGAACCTACAATTGCAATGGTTTTCCCCGCCGGAATATCCAAAGACAGATTTTTAATAACTGGAAATCTATCTTTATAGGCAAAATGAACATCTTTAAATTGCACTTCACCACGCACTTTATCCACAGGTAACGATACATCACCTGTATGAATAGTGATGGGAGTATCTAACAAATTCATGACTCGATTAGTCGAAGCCATTGCCCTTTGATATTGGTCAAAAGTTTCCCCTAATCTTGTTAAAGGCCACAGCAAACGCTGGATTAAAAACACTAATACGCTGTAAGTACCTACAGACATTCTTCCAGAAACTGCTGCCATCCCGCCATATAACAGTAATGCCGTGAACCCCACCAAAATCAGCATCCGAATTAACGGTACAAAAGCAGCAGAAAGAATAATTGCCTTGCTATTACTGCGGCGATAAGCGTCACTATCTAATTCCAAACGAGAGGCTTCATAAGTTTCGGCGGTGAAACTTTTAATAGTAGTAATTCCGCTGATATTGTTTGACAAACGCGAATTTAGGAAACCTACCTTTTCCCGGACATCAGCGTAGCGAGGTGCAAGTAGTCGTTGGTAGGCAAAGGAACCCCAGAGGATAAATGGCATTGGTGACAAAGCCATCCACGCCACATCAGGAGCCAAAATGAAAAAAGCAGCGCCAATAATTACAACAGTTGCGGAAACTTGGATAATATCATTTGCTCCCCCATCCAAAAACCGCTCTAATTGGTTAATATCATCACTGAGAATAGACATTAAACCGCCAGTGCTGCGTTCTTCAAAATAAGCCAATTCCAACTCTTGCAAATGTTTGTATGCATCCAAACGCAAGTCATGCTGGATATTCTGAGCCAAATTCCGCCAAAGTCGAGCGTAGGCGTACTCAAAAACAGATTCTAGTATCCAAATGATCACAGTCAGGAAGGAAATAATCAAAAATTGTCCAAAGACATCGCGTACCCCTAACTGGGCAATTATAGAATCCTGCTGCTTGACTACCACATCCACCGCGACGCCAATTAAGCCGGGTGGTGCCAAGTCGAAAAATTTATTGAGGGTAGAATAAGTAATCGCCAGCCAAATTTGTTTACGATACTGGTGTCCATACTCCAGCAAACGCTGGAGAGGATACTTTGAATGTTTACGCCTTCTTGATACCCGATGAGATTTTAATACGGTAGCCACGGCTTTTTGCGGTTTCGTGCAGTTGATATTACCACAGAACAAAGTCCTGAGTCCTGAGTCTGAAGATTAAAGACTTAGAGGATGTTTTAAAAAAGTCTTTAATCTTATAGTTAGCACAGCGAAGTATCTCAGTATATGACTAAAACCTTAATTTTTCGTCGTGCTTAATCCCGTGAAGAACAACAAAATTATACCTTCCGGGACTTTTAAAACATTTTCTCATTAACCACTGCCAAGGTAGCTTCATCTGAAATTAAAACGGGCGGATTCTTCAAGACAGCACGATACAAGTTAATAACAATATAATTTTGACTTTTTTCAGAGATATCTATAATAAAGGAACTTTTCCCTCCAGGCTCTTTGAGGTTCCGGGTATTATGCTTAATTGCCCAGATATCATATGACATCTATCTGTCTATCAATAAATTGTCTATAAGAGTTGAAATGGAATATGGCAATATCTGATATCCTCCAAGAACCACAGCGTCTGGGTAGCTTATTTAGTGGACTGCGTGGGGATTTGACAGGAGGACTGACGGCAGCAGTGGTAGCCTTGCCTTTAGCTTTAGCCTTTGCGGTGGCAAGTGGAGTAGAACCAAAAGCTGGACTTTACACGGCTATCGTGGCGGGAATTGTCGCGGCAATTTTTGGTGGTTCCTCAGTCCAGATTACAGGCCCAACAGGTGCAATGGCTGTGATTTTGGTGGCAATTGTCGCCAAGTACGGCATTGAGAAAGTTTGGATTGCTGGGGTGATGGCTGGGATTATCCAGATTGCCTTGGGGGTTGCCAAACTGGGACAGCTAGTGAAGTTTATTCCCTATCCAGTGACGGCAGGCTTTACCAATGGTACTGCCGTGATTATATTTTGTGGTCAATTAAATAATTTTTTTGGTTTACAACTACCGCGTAGCGAACATTTTTTACCAGGAGTTTGGCAAAGTCTAAGTCATGTAGAAGCTCTAAACTGGGCTGCTGTTGGGTTGGCAATGGTGGTGATTGCAACCACAGTTTTGTGGCCCAATATAAATTCTACAATCCCAGGTTCTTTAATGGGATTGGTGTTGGCAACAGCGATCACTGCTTATTTCCATCTGGCTGTACCCACAATTGGCAGCATTCCCCAATCTTTACCGATGCCCCACGGTATCCCCCACTGGAATAATTTTAGGTTGATTCGGGAACTGATTAATCCCGCTTTGGCTTTAGCAGCACTAGGAAGTATTGAATCGTTGCTATCGGCAGTAGTGGCTGATGGGATGACGGTGAGCGAAAAACACAATAGCGATCGCGAATTAATTGGTCAAGGATTGGCAAATATTATTGTGCCATTTTTTGGTGGCATCCCCGCAACAGGTGCGATCGCTCGGACTGTTATCAATGTCCGTTCTGGCGCTAAAACCCGACTATCTGGGGTAATTCACGGCGTTGCCTTAGCCATTTTTATTTTAACTTTAGCACCCCTAGCAGCACAGATTCCTTTAGCAGCACTTGCTGGGATTTTGATGGTAGTTAGCGTGCGGATGATTGAGTGGAAAGCCATTGGTTTATTGATGCGTGCTACCTACTCCGACTTTGCGGTGATGATTCTCACCTGGCTAGTGACAATCTTGTTTGACTTAGTTCTGGCTGTAGAAGTGGGATTGATTGCAGCCGGAGCCTTGTTCATCAAACAGATGAGTGATTTAAGCCTAGTCAAAATACCTGAAACCGAAGTATTTCCCCCTGGTACGCCTCTAGAATTAGGTAGGGAAATTGCCGTTTATCGGGTAGATGGCCCCGTATTTTTTGGTGCTGCGGAACGTTTTGTTACCTTCGTCCGCCATCAACCGGAAGTGAAGTATTTAATTCTCAGGTTGCGGTATGTGCCAAATATGGACACAACTGGGTTAGTAGCCTTAGAGGATATTTACCACGACTTGGAACGGCACGATTGCCGCTTAATTCTCACAGGTTTACAACTCGAAGTAAAACAACTACTAGAACGTTCAGGATTGTTAAAAACAATTGGGTTATCAAATTGTTTTGAAACAACGACAGATGCAATTTGCTCTATCTCTCCTCAGATTGAAGGATGTTCTCAACCTGTCGCAGCTGATTTGAAAACCAAAGAATTGATGGAATTAAATGAATGACAATATTTTGCCATCAAAAGAGCAAAATAGATACCTGTAATCACAACTAAAACCTAATACTTATGATTGTTTTTAGATTAGGGTGTGTGATTAGATTACCCAATCAGAACCGTTAGGCTGACACATTGTGCTGTTGGGAGTATTGATAATAATGTACTGAGGTAATACAACATCCATACTTGCCTAAAGGTTGATGTTTATTCTATATTTTATGACATTATGAAAACAATATGAGAAGATTTAACGGTAAAGTAAATGACTCCCCCAGAAAACAAACCTAGCTTACCAGAGGTTCACCGCAGTATTAGAGTGCCTAACAGCAGCGGCTTTTGGCGCAAGATGTTTGCTTATGCAGGGCCAGGGTATTTGGTTTCAGTCGGATACATAGACCCTGGAAACTGGGCAACAGACATTGCTGGTGGGTCAAAGTTTGGTTATACTCTGTTAACAGTGATCCTGCTGTCTAACTTGATGGCGATATTACTGCAAGCTTTGTGTGTACGTTTGGGAGTTGCTACGGGGCGAGATTTGGCACAGGCTTGTCGGGACTATTTCAGTCGAAGGGTAAGCTTTTGTTTGTGGGTACTGTGTGAGATTGCGATCGCCGCTTGTGACTTAGCAGAACTATTGGGAAGTGCGATCGCACTGCAACTTTTATTCGGTATTCCCTTGATATGGGGTGTTTGCATCACAGCGCTGGATGTCCTGGTATTGCTATTTCTGCAACATAAAGGCTTTCGCTATACAGAAGCCCTGGTAATAATGCTGGTGGCAACAGTAGGTATCTGTTTTACAGCAGAAATTCTGTTTTCCCGCCCTGATATCGGGGGGATTTTGTTGGGATATCTGCCCAATAGAGAAATTTTGCAAAATCCAGAAATGCTCTACATTGCTATCGGCATTTTGGGGGCAACAGTCATGCCTCACAATTTATATTTACACTCCTCAATTGTGCAAACCCGTGATTGGCAACCTAATAGTGAAAAAAGATGGGAAGCTATTAAGTTTAGCACAATTGATTCAACTTTTGCTTTGTCATTAGCACTGTTTATCAACTCAGCGATTTTAATTATATCTGCTGCAACATTTCATTTTTCTGGTAATCAGAATGTGGCAGAAATTCAAGATGCTTATAAATTACTTTCACCATTATTAGGAGTTAGTGCTGCTAGTGCTATTTTTGGCATCGCTTTACTTGCTTCTGGGCAAAGTTCAACGCTGACTGCAACTCTGGCAGGACAAATTGTTATGGAAGGCTTTTTACAATTTCGCTTTCCGTCTTGGTTACGCCGTTTAATAACCCGTTTGCTTGCCATTATTCCAGCGTTAATTACAATCATTCTTTTTGGTGAAAAGAGTACAAGTAGGCTCATAGTTCTCAGTCAAGTTATTCTCAGCTTACAGTTACCGTTTGCAGTGATTCCATTGGTGATATTTACAAGTAATCGCCGCTTGATGGGTGAGTTTGTGAATCCCTTGTGGTTAAAATCTTTAGCCTGGTTAGTTGCTATTGTGATCGTAGGTTTAAATGTTTGGTTGCTATTACAAAGTATTTTGGGATGACTATTCCAAGTTCCCAGTAAAGCGTTAACAAACCCGCTTTCCTTGCAAATCAGGTTCAGAGAAATTTAATTGCTCCAAGTGATTTAGATTTAACTCAGTAACAAAATTATTTTTTTATCATACCAAATAATATTCCCGTCAAAATCAAAAAATGGGATCGCAAATATTCCACCTCTACTATTGCCATTATGAGCATTATCGTCTTCGGCAGCATAAATATAGACTTGGTAGCTACAGCACCCCGGTTGCCAGTCGCAGGAGAAACGTTGCTAGGAAAAGACTTTTTTCAAGTTTCAGGAGGTAAAGGAGCTAATCAAGCCGTAGCATTAGCAAGATTGGGAATTCCTACCCAAATGGTGGGGCGTGTAGGTGCAGACAGTTTTGGTGTGGAACTTGTCAACAATTTGCAAGCATCTGGTGTGCAGATTGACAATATTTTCGTGGATAAGACTGTTAGTTCTGGAGTTGCCATCATCGCCGTAAATTATGCTGGGGAAAATCAAATTATTGTAATTCCTGGTGCAAATAAGTGTGTCAATCAAGAAGATGTAGAACGATTGTCCCATTTATTACCAGAAGCTACAGCACTGCTTTTACAATTAGAAATTCCGATTCCTGCCGTGGTTGCAGCCGCTAAAGCCGCAAGAAAAACCAAAATAACCGTAATTCTCGACCCTGCACCCGCACAATTTGATTTCCCAGATGAACTTTACCCGTTAGTGGACATTATCACACCGAATGAAGTTGAAGCCGCGCAGTTAGTGGGTTTTCGTGTGGATGGAGAAGAACTTGCAGCCAAAGCAGCTGGAGTTTTATTAGAACGGGGTGTGAAATGTGTGATCGTTAAACTGGGTGCTAAAGGTGTTTTTTGTGCCACTGCTGAGGAAAAGTTTTTTGTACCAGCGTTTCCAGTTCATGCGATTGACACAGTAGCTGCTGGCGATGCTTTTAATGGCGGCTTAACGGCAGCACTTTTTGAAGGACTTTCTTTACATCAGGCAGTTGTTTGGGGTGCAGCAGCAGGTGCTTTGGCGACAACAAAACCAGGCGCACAAACTTCGCTACCGGATAGGTTTACATTTGATGCGTTTCTTAAGGAAAGGGCATCTGTGAAAAGTTAGAATCAAGCGTCTTTTGTCAATCAATTAAAATATTCAAATCTTTTTAATAATAAGGTGTACCAATTAATGCCAATAAAAAGCCCTCAAGGCAAGATGAGGGCTTGGCACTTTTTTGCTAGATATCGGCTCAATCTTTTCTACCCACGAGCAAGCGTAATCTGAGCAGCGTTAAAGTCTTGTAGCCGAGTCATGTTTCCACTGTTTTTATCTACGCTATACACAACATTAGGTGTCTCATACCTCAGCGCTCCAAAAGCGATCAGTTGACCTGTTGCAGAGCAAACTAAGCTTTGTAAGCCGTTATTCCATGCTTTACCATTAAGTTTCAATTGTGCCAGTCTGATCGGATTTTTTTGATTTGAATCTAGCTGCACCAGAGTTGTTTCACCACCTGCTCCAACTAAAGACGTATAAAGTTTTCCATCTGGGGATTCAGCTAGATTGCTGACTCGCTCATCATTCAGGAATTTTACTTTACTAATAACACTGATCTCTCCTGTTTGAAGGTCAATATCTACCAATTTGATCGGCGGTGTACCGTTCTTCTTATTTACTAGACCGATGAGTCGCCCATCATTAGTGCCTACCAGGCTCCCAAGCTGTTGACTCTGTTTAAGTCCTGAGACTATCAAAGTTTTTACAGGCGTACTCAAAAATGTAATGCGAGTCGGTGTCCTCTCTCTTCTACTAGCGCTAACAGGAGTAACGGCTACAACAAGTGTGCCATCGCTTAAAGAAGTGAAACCACTCAATGTCTCGTTAGCCTCTACTAAAGGTTTAATGCGATCGCTAAGTGTGCCATTACTTGAAGGAGCGATGCCACTTAATATCCCGTTAGTCAAATCTGTAATGCGATCGGTAAGTGTGCCATCGCTTATAGAAGTCAAGACATTCAATGCATCATTAGACTTTACTAAAGTTGTACCGTGCTGGGCAAGTATCTGAGAGATTAGTGGACTTACAAGCTGAACCTTTCCTGTATTTAAGGATTGCAAACCAAAGGATTCTAAAACTAGTCCTAGCCCTACAGGCTTAACATCTGTGACTACATCGTCTGAGGCAGTGCTGTCTAATTCAGTGGTGTTTACCTCTGGAATAGCCGTTTGGTCAGTGCTGATGATAGAGCCAGAACCTATACCTATAATTTTAAAACTTGGTGTTTGCGCCAAGGCTTTATTAGTTAGATAACTCAGTCCAGAGACTATAGTTCCAGCAAGTGCCAACTGGCCAAACTTTCGACGTGATACCTTGTAATTCATATTTCTACTCCTAGAATTAATGACTTTTATTGAGTAAAATGCAGTGGATTGAACATTAACGTGTTAGAGGATATTTTAAAAGTCCTAAAAGCTATAATTTTGCTGTTCTCACTTGGGTTAACTTCGATGATAAATCAAGGTTTTAGCCATGTACTGAGATACCTTGCCGTGTTAACTAGGAGAGCAAAAGACCCTTTTAAAATATCCTCTAAGGCTAAAATAATCGCGTCCAGGTTGCTACTGATGGTGTTCCATTATTGTCAGTAATAAAAAGCATATACCAGCCTGGTGGCGCTATGTTTCGATTGTTTGTTACCGTGACATTGAGAGAAGTGGCGTTCCGAGAATTAATCGGTAGATCCACTAACCTTTGTTCTGTATCGCAGGAATGAGTGTTTGCCGTTGGTCTAATCAGACTAACCCATTTAATATTCCCAGCCTGGGGTGTCTGAATCGTAAATTGCAGCCCGTAGCTCAATGTTTGAGGAGCGCTCTGAATGATTGGTCGTGACCGCGACATATACGCAGGACTGTAAATTTCTAATCGCAGTTCATTGACAGTCCGCGCGGGGTTACCTCCAGCTGTGGCTACCCTACCATCTGGCAGGAGCAAGGCCACTGAGTGATATACGCGGGGGATATTTTGTTTAGCTACTACTGTCCAGGTATTTGTGGCTGGATTGTAGATTTCTGCTGGCAGCATTGATTGTTTTGTGTCTTCACTCATTTTGCTACCATTACAAACAAACACTGTGCGATCGGGCAACAAAACTGCGTTCAGATGCATCCGAGCATAGTTTAAAGACTTAGCTGCTACGTAAGTTGGGTTAGTAGCTTTTAAATCTACAATATTTACCCTGTTTGTTGCTGTAGTATTATCACCCCCACCGATAATCATGACTTTTTGGTCTTGTGCTGGTGGTAAAAGCACACTGGTAGCTTGGTTACAGGAACCTGAGTTTTGCAGTCCTGTCACCACTTTTTCTGTCATGGTTTGCGTAAATGTTCCTGGCACGGTTAGTATCGTTGGCGCTACTCCATAGTTGCCGCCCATCTGAGCACCTGAATAAAAAATGTTTCCATTACTTAGTAAAAATAGATTTGCGTATTGGGGGAAGGAACTAGTTACTGGAAAAGCGTTCCAACCATTTGGAAATGTAACAGAATAAATTTCTGGTTGTCTGTTGAGCTTGCCATCTTTATCCGGTCCAGACAGTGCAAAGATCCGACCGCTGCCTAGTGTTAACACAGTAGGATACCAGCGGCCATTATTCATTGATGGCTTCTTGACCCATTTTTCGGTAATGGGATCAAACATCAGAGCAGAGGGTGAACCACAAAATGGGTCATAGCGCAGAGTTCCACCCGCAACCATTAACAGACCCTCAGAACGGAAGGACTGACCAGCGCAAAAAAGGTCAATGGGTTGATTATTATCATCCAATGGAGGCGCTTGACGGGAAAAGGTTCCTTTAGTCACATCCCAAACCACACTGTCATAAGGAGTATTTAACCGAGCCGGATCATTACCCGAACCGCAGAAAAAGAATACTTTACCTGTACGAAGTAGAGCGGCATGCATAGGTAGGATTGGAGAACTGTACGACAATACTTGCCATTTGTCTGTGGTAGTAGCCTGAGCGATGAAAGTCCCTACATCCGTTTTCTCTTGAAGGTCAGTCTTCTTATTAGGTTGAGTCACTTTATTTACAATTATTCCTATGTAAGTTTGATGTTTTTGTTATTTCTTTCAGTAATTTTACTATTATACTTATCCTTTTTTAGGCTCATTTAATGTTAAGATGTGATGTGTTTTATAACAAGATAGTGTTAAATCTGTTTAATCAATAGTAATTACACTGTCAATCATCCATGCTATCGAGTATCTGATTAACCTTTGTCCTGGGTTTTGAGGTAAGACTGAACGATGCTTTTAAATACGATGCGCTCGCTGGCTTAAAAATTGTGTTTCCGACCTCGATTTATTACTAGGTTTTAAACACTATCACTTATTGATAAATGGTTAATAATCTTAAATTTGAATACTGATATATTGTTATACACAAAATTTAAAATAATTAAGAGGCTCACGACATCCGCATTAAGACCTTTGCTAAATTAATTGATAATTCTTTACAGCAGATACATGAATTAAATTGGGGAAAGTAGGTTTTTTAGGAAGTAATGCTTAGACTCAGTTTGAGATGTGGCGATCGCTTTTGGCTGCGATCGCTCCTTTGAGACGATTAGCTAAGAAATTTTTCGCAATCAGCATGATACAAAGTCCAGGCAAAGCGTAGTAAAGTAAAGTAGTAAAACTCAGAGTGGGTTGTAAGCATGGAAACCTACTTAGGAGAAACACTGGTAACGTCAATCGCTCCCAAAGCAAGATTGTTGCCATGAGCAACTCAACTCCAATGGATAACGAGAAAAATCTCCCGAAGAAAAAGGGCAAGACACTCCCTCCCAAGCTGATCATCTGGCTGGGAAAGTTTGTTTGGACGAGTATGTGGCAGATCATGATGTCAAAGCTTGCTCCTAGCAATCAGTCGGGAGCGTATATTCGTCCTCATAGCCAGTTTCGGAAGTTCATCGGTAAAGAAGAGGGAAATCTACACCCACCAGCAGAAGGACGCTACAAACTCTATGTTGGGCTGGGCTGTCCTTGGGCGCACCGAACCTTGGTAGTGCGATCGCTCAAAAAACTCGAAGCGGTAATATCAATATGTATCGTCTCTCCTTCTCCCATTGAAGGCGGTTGGATATTCAACGAGGAAGAAGAAGGTTGTAACACACTGGCTGAATTTTATCAGCTGGCAGAACCTGGTTACAGTGGACGCTCTACAGTTCCAATTTTATGGGATAACCAAACAAAAACTATCGTCAATAATGAGAGTTCAGAGATTATCATCATGCTGAACTCTCAGTTTAACGAGTTTGCCAATAATCCTCCACTCGATCTCTACCCAGAAGCACTTAAAGAAAAGATTGACTGGTGGAATGAAAAGATTTATCACGCGGTAAATAACGGTGTGTATCGCTGCGGTTTTGCCCAAACCCAGTCAGCATACAATCAAGCCTGTAATGAACTGTTCGCAACTCTTGATGAGATTGACATAGCATTGCAGAATAATCGATATCTGTGTGGGGACAATCTCACACTTGCAGATGTTCGTTTATTCACCACGTTATTTCGGTTTGATAGTGCCTACTATGGGTTGTTTAAGTGCAATAGGCAGCGAATTCGAGACTATCAGAATCTTGGAGCTTACTTACGTGATCTATATCAGCTTCCAGGTGTAGCTGACACCTGCGATGTAGAGAGTGTGAAGCGGGACTACTACGGTAACTTATTCCCACTCAATCCAGGCGGGATCATTCCTGATGGGCCTGATATGTCTTATCTTGATCAACCACATGGTCGCGATCGCATTGGCAATATTCAGTAGGGCTGAGTAAGTAGTACTTATGAATCTTCCCACTTAGCGCTGTTTCGGTGAATGCCTCATAAGGTAGATTGAAAACTGATACCTCAATGGCTGCATTCCAAAGTTGGTGTAATCGTGAACCAGATTAATCGAGTTGCAATTGTCGGTGGAACTCATGGCAATGAGTTTACGGGGGCCTACTTAATCCAAAAATTTGCCCAGTTTCCCGACTTGATTACTAGACCAAGTTTTGAGACAGTTACTCTGTTAGCAAATCCTAACGCTTTTGGGGTGGGGAGGCGATATATAGAGAAGGATTTAAATCGCTGTTTTCTCAAACAAGATTTACAAGATCCGACTCTGAGCAGTTATGAAGAATTGCAAGCTAAATCAATCCAAAATAGACTAGCATCAACTGTAGATAAAGCAGATTTCATTTTAGACTTGCACAGCACTACAGCTAATATGGGTCTGACAATTATTTTGGTAAACAGTCATCCCTTAAACTTGAAATTGGCTGCTTATTTGAGCCAGATTAATCCTTTGGTTAGGGTTTATCGCTGCTCTTTCAAATCAGTTGAAGAAAACCCATTTGTAAACTCTCTGTGTGAACTAGGCTTTGCGATCGAGGTTGGCCCCATTGCCCAAGGTATCTTAAAAGCGACGCTATTCCAACAAACGCAGGAACTTGTTTATAGGATTCTCGACTATCTAGAAAGGTTTAATCTGGGTGAAATTCCATCAACTAAGGAAACGTTAATTCTTTATGACCATTTATCAGTTGTGGACTATCCAAAAAAACCGGATGGAACAATCTTTGGGATGATTCATCCAGAACTTCAGGACAAAGATTATCAAGCCTTGAACCCAAGAGAGCCAATATTTTTAACTTTTGATGATAAAACAATTGTTTATGAAGGGACATCTACCGTTTGGCCGATTTTTATTAATGAGGCAGCTTACTACGAAAAGGGAATTGCAATGTGTTTGACTCAAAGGCAGCAAATCAATATTTTAGAATGTTGAGAAAATTTTTTGTATAATCGCTTTTTATTGAAAGTGATGATATAAATTGAACATCGTAATGTAGAAAATATGCTGATCCTAATTTATAAGTCCTGTAGCTGGTGCGCCGCCCAATAGCCTGTCATAGACATTGCTAAAGAATGTGGATTAAACAAAATCCAAAATTTCTTTTTAGTATGGTGCGTTAGTCTAATATATAACGCACCATCTCAATACTTTCGGTGTCGGACTCCCCGTAATAACACATTTTACTAAACTTGCTGAAGATTAAATCCGTGTTCCTAAGACTTACTTAAATTTACGCTTAAAATCGTCCAAATACTTAAACTCATAATGAAAACGAAGCGACCAAGAAACAAACCAATAGCCAGTCTTTCTTTAGACTTAGATAATATTTGGTCTTATCTAAAAAATCAGGGCGCTTTGGGTTGGGAGACTTTTCCCTCTTACTTAGATATTGCAGTCCCTCGTTTCTTAGATATTCTCCAGCAATGGGATTTGACAATCACAGTATTCATTGTGGGTCAGGATGCAGCGTTGGAAAAGAACACCAAGGCATTAGAAGCGATCGCTAGCGCTGGTCATGAAATTGGCAATCATTCATTTTATCATGATCCTTGGCTACATCTGTATTCAGAGGATGAGATTGAACAAGAGGTGGCTTTGGCTGAAGAACATATCAAGCGCGTCACTCATCAACATCCTATTGGCTTCCGAGGGCCTGGATACAGTTTTTCTCCTGCCGTATTGAGAGTTTTAGCACGACGGGGATACGAATATGATGCTTCGACTTTTCCCACATTTTTGGGGCCCATAGCACGAGCGTATTATTTGATGACTTGTAAACTGAGCAAGGAAGAACGCAAGAAAAGGGAAGCCTTATTTGGTGGTTTCAAAGACGGTTTGCAGCCTTTGAAAGCTTACCAGTGGCACATGGGTAAGTATAAACTGACTGAGATTCCCGTTACCACAATGCCAATTTTTAAGGTGCCAATTCACTTCAGTTACATAATGTATCTAAGTACATTTTCTTCGGAAGTGGCGTTGCTCTACCTGCGAATTGCCCTGTGGCTGTGTAAAATAACACGCGTCCAGCCTTCTTTGCTACTCCATCCTACAGACTTTTTAAGTCAAGAGGATGTGCCAGAACTATCATTCTTCCCTGGAATGAGCGTTCCCACCTACAAAAAGCTAGCAGTAGTAAACAAAAGTTTGGAACTGATATCCAGTCAGTTCAATGTTTTGACTGTTGGACAACACGCCAAATTCGTAGCAGGCGTCCGTCAACTACCTGTATTAGTACCTCAAAAGAGGTAAAAATATGACCTATACGATTTACCAGTGTAATTTATATCCTTAATTACAGGCAAAATTAACTTTTGCGATGTCCAATCAGATTTTTAAGACTTGTCAAGGTTTTAAATAGCAACCAGTTCTCTTTAAAGCAGCTGACATTTGCTAGCAAGAGTGTGTAAAGTAATTGAGAGTTGCTCACTATTTTTAATATTTGACACATCTATCTATGGTTAGAAAAACCCAGCGTCTTTTGCTGCTAGTTATTTCCTGTAGTATAACTGGTGTAATTTTAGGAGGTACTGCCGGTTGGGCAGAAAGTAGTCTCTGCTTGGAAGACAGTAAGGTTACAAGTGACTGTTTAATCCAAGATCCAATCCAAAAAACTATCCAAGGAATGAGTACCGGATTATTAGCAGGGGCTGGGGCGGCTTGCGGTGCAGCATGGCAGTTACGGCGTGAAGATTGAGCATGAACTACCTATCACTAACTCGGCGTACTGGGTTAGACCAAATTTATGTACTAATACTCATTAGCCAGTGCATCCACTTAGACCCAGCGACAAAACTCCTTCAGGGATCGCTCAGGAAGTTTAACAATATAATCTATGTAAGTAGGTTTGCTATGTGTCTTATTCATAAGTCTGGGTTAATCGCCTGGATTGGTGAACGAAATAATCAGTTTTTTGGTCACTTACGTTGTTTTATTTAGGACTTACGCAAAAATTACTAAAAAGCTTAATTTATCGAACCGCCAAGACGCCAAGAGCGCCGAGAATTCGTAGAGTGTGCGTAAGTCTTATTATTGACAAAAGCTAGTCATCTCAAAATTTTCAACGCTCTGTTAGTTTCTGTGTGACTGAGGCAGTTGGATTAGACTTGAAGTGATGGGACTGGAGGAAAGACTGGTGACGAGAGCAATTGGTCTAGAGCAAATTATTGCCCAAAAGGTTCTTACTTTATCAAGAGAACAGCAGCAGCAAGTACTTCACTTTGTAGAATTTCTGCAATTGAAATCACCAACAGTGGAGTTTAAGCACCATGATGGCACGCCAATGTCTGCTTTAGAAGCAGCAGGAGACTTAGTTGGCTGCGTGGATTCTGGCCCTGGGGATCTCTCGACAAACAAGGAGTACCTTAAAAGACCATTAACAGAATGAAGCAATCGGTACTGCTAGATACAGGCCCATTAGTAGCTTTAGTCAATCGGAGAGAGCAGTTTCATAAATGGGTGACAAATCAGTTTGGACAGATTGAACCACCTTTGTTAACTTGTGAAGCGGTAGTTACAGAGGCTTGTTTTCTCTTACAGAATGTTTATGGAGGAGAAGCAGCAGTAATTTCTTTTGTACAAAAGGGAATTATCCATCTCCCGTTGAGCTTGAGTGAAGAAGCTGGAGCGGTTTATGAGTTGATGCTGCGTTATCAGTCTGTACCGATGTCGTTAGCGGATGCCTGTTTGGTGAGGATGGCAGAACTGTATCCTCCTCGTGAATTGCTCACATTTGATAGTGATTTTAGGATTTATAGGAAGAATCGGAATCAATTAATTTCTGTGATTATGCCAGAAGAACTGTGAGCCTACAAGTTTCAATCCTTAATAGGGATTTTGGTTAATTGCAAGGCATTGTTTGGATTAAAGCTTGCTGTAGAAGCATTCTAGTAGGGTTTTTAGTTAAAAGTGATCGCACCTAAACTGGTTTTGGTAGCGTGGTGACTGTGGCCAAGCCAATTGTCTAACTATGCTAACACTTCGCTGCAACGGACTGAATCGATATCTGGCTTTGGATGCAAAGAAGTTAGCGTCTGGGCGCATTTGCATTCTTGGTGGGTTATAGAGAATAATCAAAAATAAAGTAACTTTAGCGTCTTCGTGCGAGAGAATAAATATAAAATATGGCGATCGCAATCGATTTTGGTACTAGCAACACAGTCATTGCTCGTTGGAACCCCGTAACCCAGCAGCCAGAAACCCTGAATCTACCAGGTTTATCAATTAAACAAAGTCTCAATCCGCCACTGATTCCCAGCTTGGTTTATGTTGAAGATGCAACCCAAAATAAAGTATTAGTCGGGCAACAAGTACGCGATCGCGGTCTTGACCTCAAGGGCGAAACGCGATTTTTTCGCAGCTTTAAGCGGGGTATCGGTGCAGATATCCAAGGTTTCTTACCCGAATTAGATGGGCAAATTGTCACCTTTGAACAAGTAGGGCGATGGTTCCTCACCCAGGTGATTGAACAACTAGCGCCCCTGGAAGGAGGGTTAGATTCTTTAGTGTTAACGGTACCTGTAGACAGTTTTGAAGCTTATCGTCATTGGTTGGGGAACGTGTGTCAAGCCCTTCCCGTCGAACAAGTGCGAATGCTGGATGAACCCACAGCCGCAGCCTTGGGTTATGGTTTGGCAGATCAAGAAATTCTTTTGGTGATTGACTTTGGTGGCGGTACTTTAGATTTATCCCTTGTCCGGTTGGATCAAGGCGGGCAAGTAGCCACAAAGCCACTGGGATTTATCCTCAAGTGGGGTAATAAGTCCCTGGCTGAAGATTCAAAACAAAAAGTCAAAACTGCCCGTGTCTTGGCGAAAGCTGGGCAAAATTTGGGTGGTACTGATATTGATAATTGGTTGGTAGATTACTTTGCCAAAACTCAAGAACTGAGGATAAGTCCTTTGACAACACGATTGGCGGAACGGGTAAAAATTCAGCTATCAACCCAAAACCAAGCTAGTGAAGTTTACTTTGATGATGAGACATTTGAAAGCTATGAACTGGAACTAAACCGCGACACTTTTGAAAATATCCTCAAAGAACACGCATTTTTTGAGTTACTGGATGAGTCGATGACGACACTATTGCAGCAAGCAAAACGCCAAGGGATAGAACTTCCTGATATTAATGCAGTTTTGTTAGTTGGTGGGACAGTGCAATTGCCGGCAGTGCAGACATGGATAAAACAGTATTTTGAGCCAGAAAAAATCCGTTGTGAACGTCCCTTTGAAGCGATCGCTCAAGGTGCATTACAACTAACTCAAGGGATACAAATCAAAGACTTTCTGTATCATAGTTATGGTATCCGCTACTGGGATCGCCGCAACCAGCGTCACAAATGGCATTCTCTGATTAAAGCTGGGCAAGCATACCCGATGAATCAGCCAGTAGAATTAGTCTTAGGCGCTTCTGTGGAAAATCAGCCTAGTATTGAATTAATTATGGGAGAATTGGGAACAGATACAGGTAATACCGAAGTTTATTTTGATGGCGATCGCCTAATTACTCGCCGTCTGGAAAATAGTGAAACCAGCGTCAAATCCCTCAACGATCAAGAAGGCGCGAGAACAATTGCCCAACTCACACCAGTTGGATATCCGGGAAGCGACAGGATCAAAATTTTCTTTCAAGTTGATGAGCAAGGCTTTTTGCGAATCACCGTTGAAGACTTGTTAACGAATGATACGCTTTTGGAGAATCAACTCGTGGCACAGTTGAGCTAGATCTAATGCACATCATCAGTCGTAAAAAGCAGCGCGAATTTTGTCAAAAGTATGCTGACTCCTGTGATGCGCTTAACAACTGGTACAAAGCTGTTAATAAAAGTGTATGGAATAATCATTGCCCAAGCGCAAAGAGAAGTGCAGGCTATTCGGCGTCGCACCTTCTGATTCCAGGCGAGTTATTTTTAGCCGCCCATTTTTAACCATCCAAAAACTTGATTGACGGTTAGTGCAAGTTCAATTTCTGGTAATATAGGCAAAAAATCTTCTCCCTGGAGTAGCACTGGCTGTTGCTCTGGTAGAAATACTAAAATACTGAAGTCATCAGGATCAAGAAACCATCCCAGGCGGCTACCATACTTTAGACAGTAAAGAATGTTCCCAATTACTTTGTTGGGTTTTTGTTCTGGCGAAAGAATCTCAATCGTCCAGTCTGGTGTAAGTTCAAAATTATCAGGTACTTCATCATCAAGGGTAAACGGTATGCGTCCCCATTGAAATACAGCCACATCGGGTACTATTGAGCGTTCTCCAAAACTACACCGTAATTCGGGAAATGCATAGGCAATCTTCTGATTTTCCGTGACTTCATTAACAACAGCACAAAGTTTACCTTGTAAGCGGCTGTGTCTCCCTTTCGGCATTGGCTTAGGAATAATCTTACCGTTAATATATTCACTCGCAGGCTTTGTTTCTGGAAGCTTCAGAAACTCTTCCAGGCTAAGTCGTTGAGTAGTTGTGGCGCTCATAGCTCCGGAATTTCTCGAAAATGTATGTGTTTTTAGTCTAGCAGTATATATGGACAGGCACTTTCACGGAGTGTAACGCACCTGTCCATACATCAAGGTAAGAATTGCAATTATTTCCGCACGACTACTAAAGTTCCCATTGTAGTCCAGTTGTAAAGATTGCGAGCTTGCTTAACAGGTAAATTTACGCAACCGTGGCTGACTGGAGTCCCAAAACGGTTATGCCAGTATGCACCATGAATGGCATAGCCTCTGTAGAAATACATTGTGTAAGGAACGTCAGGAATGTTGTAGCCATTGCCTCGCATTCGGTGAGTGCGATACTTAGAATTAATCCGAAATCTACCTATGGGTGTGGGGGTCGATCGCTTACCTCCAGAAATGCGGTATGAATAAACAAGTTTATTACCTTTCCATGCACGTAGGCGTTGCTCTGACAGGTCAATTTCAATCCAGCGAGGTTGGGATGTTTGCCTGATATTATTAAATACAGTGATGCCGTTTTCATCAACTGACGTGGCTGTTGCTGTAGTCGAGTTGGGTGTACCTACTAACGGTGATGACCAAGAGAATAAAGTCACTATCATCAGCGCCACGCCTGTACAAAAAGTTCCTGAAGAACGAATTCCACCACTGCGAATCCAGGTTTGCATTATGCTTCATCTTCTAAACTACGCAAAAATCATGAAGTGAAGTAGTTTTCTGGAAAACTACAATTTTCCAGAGCGACTTCTAGCTTCCTGTAGAGGATTTACGCAATTCATCCGCTAATGCTTCTCAAGACAAGTCCTAAGCTAATCTGTGTCCAATTTGCACATTTGTCATTTGTGCTTTGTTATTCACTAATACCAATTCTCTGTGAAGCTGCACATTATTTTGACCCCTCCCAACCTCCCCTTGCCAAGGGGAGGTGCCGTAGGCGGTGGGGTTCTTTCTATGCGTCTTCATAAAAAATTGGTATAAGGAACACGGATTAAATAAAGAGCAAAGAGCAACTTTCGTAGTGTTACGGCTTCGGTAACGCACCGAAAATATTGGGATGGTGCGTTAACTAAGGGCATAACGCACCCTATGAAAAAGAAGTTTTGCATTTTATTTAATCTGCATTCCTAATGATTAATTACAAAGGACAACCTTTACAAAAAATCTGTCATTTAATATGCCTAAATGCAAATTTTCTCCGAATTCATATTTGCATTTGTAATTTCACCCAGGAATTGTCAGGATTTACGCTTATTTCTTTGGGCAAATCGTTGAATGCCCTCTTCTATATTTTATTTCAAGTTCAGTAATTCCGACTCCGAAGATTCCCAGCATAAAATCTTGCTGGGAATTACTTAATTGTCTTGATTTGTTGTTATTTATGATTTTACCTAAATTGCCTTCTGGCTGCTTAACCTATTATTTCTGAATGACTATTGGTGTACCGACTGATGCCCACTCGAATAGCCATTTTGCATGTTTAGGTGCGATATTCACACAGCCGTGGCTCACTGGAGTACCAAAACTTTTATGCCAATAAGCTCCGTGAATAGCGTAACTACCTTGGTAAAACATCGCATAAGGAACATTGGGAACATTGTAGTTTTCTCCCCGCATCTGCGTAGTTTTGAACTTGGATTGAATTTTAAAAGTACCAACAAGAGTGGGAGTAGCTTTTTTGCCAGAGGAGATAGCGCTTCCGTAAACAACTCTGTCACCTTGCCAAGCTATTAATCGTTGCTTTGAAAGATTAATTTGAATCCAGCGCTGATCCGATTGTTGTAATGTCTGGATTGTTTGTGCAATCACTTGATTTTTGGAATTTGCCCAAACTTCACTCGTTCCAGTAGTAGTAAAAACACTTAAGGACAGTGCTGTACCAGTGAGGAGTATTTGTAGGCAACGCACCCAGTCAGATGAAATCAGTTTTTTCATTTTAGATACACTCACACTCAAATCATGAAGTCTTGAGAAACTTATCAGTTTTCACCTTTATTTCCCTATCTATTACTTTAATAGACGTGAACTTTTGATGGTTTGATTCTAAGTTAACCTAACTGTCGCATCAGCTTTCTTGCTCCAAATGCGATCGCCTCCCAATTTCCTTCTGTGACAAGCTTTTTGGGAAATAATTCACTGCTCAAACCTACAGCGATCGCTCCCGCTTGTAAAAATTCTTTAGCATTTTCTAGAGTGACGCCGCCAGTAGGAATTAAGGGAATCTGACCGAGTGGCCCTTGCAAACTTTTGATGTAATCAGCCCCTCCCACTGCTTGCACGGGAAACACTTTTACACAACTAGCGCCCTGATTCCAGGCGGTAACAATTTCTGTTGGAGTCAGCGCTCCTGGGATAATGGGTACATTTTTTTCTTGTGCTGCTTGAACCATTGCGGAGTCAAAGTGGGGTGTAAAGAGGAATTGCGCCCCCGATGCGATCGCTTCTTGTAGCTGTTGCACATTGAATAGTGTACCAGTGCCAATAGTACAATCTGGTAATTCTAAGCGTAGTTGACTGATTAATTCCCCAGCGCGATCGCTATTCCAGGTAATCTCAATCAACTGTATTCCCCCAGATGCTATAGCCATTGCCATTTGCTGTCCCACTTCGATTTTAGGGGCGCGGATCACTGCGATCGCTCGATGTTTTTGTAACTGTGATAACCAAATTTGATTAAGCATTTTTACTGGCAATTAGGAATTGGGGGCTAGGAACTGGAGACGGGGTACTAGAGAATAGTTATGCTAATACCTAGTTTTCAATAACTACGCCCGTCGTAGATATCGCCTGATTTTAAATAAGATTGCGGACAATAAGCCAGGAAAATTTAGTAAATTAATTTAAATATTTTTAACTGTAAATTAAATCAATAAACCAGCGCTAGTTTAATAACAGGCTGGCGCTATATTTTTTAATTATTGATAAATAAAATAATAATTGGTGGTAATCTAAGAGATTGTTTGAAAAGTCGTGATTGATGTATTAAATATTTTTTTACCCCTCCCTAACCCTCCCCTTATAAAGGTGAGGGGACTGGATTTTCTGGTTTCCCCCCAATATATCGGGGGGACTAAGGGGGGTAACAACGCAATTAAAATCACAGTTAACCACTTTTCAAACAACCTCTAATCCCGTGCGATCACTGTTAATAAACTTCAATTAAAAAAATATCCATTAATCGTAGAGTGTGTTAGTACGGCATCGTTACAGATCAAGATGATGGATGGTGCGTTACAAGGTTTCGTCTAATGCAATAGCAGTTACAGCATTTTGCATCTAAATGAACTACATCCTTACCCCCCTTAATCCCCCCGATGTATTGGGGGGAAATTCCCAATCTAGTTCCCTCCCCTTTCTAAGGGGAGGGTTAGGGAGGGGTATTTTTGTACTTCATTAACTTGCAATCTGCTGTATCAGCGGCGGCTTCCACGCTGATAACTGCCTCCCCTACTTATCTAAACTAGGGCTGGTGTATTTGCACGCTTAACTTGAGGTGTTGCAACCATCTTCATTCCAGCAGGTGCAGCTAGAGTTAAACCACGGCGCACAGGACGCACAGAATGTTTGTTCACCAGCGAAAGTTGAAAATCTGACAAAACAGTTGCTAAGACGATTTTCATTTCATACTGGGCAAATGCCATCCCAATACAGCGACGATTACCGCCACCAAACGGTAAATATTCGTATGGTGAATATTGCCTTTGTAAAAAGCGTTCTGGTTTGAACTGTTTGGATTGTGGATACACTTCTTCCCGATGATGCGCTAAATAAATACTGGGGACTACTGCCGTTCCCTCTGGCAGTTCATAGCCCATAATTTCAATTGGGGTCTTCACAATCCGCACAAAAGCATTCATGACAATTGGATAAATTCGCAATGTTTCTTGGCAAACTGCTGTCAAATAGGGCAATTTACCAATACTACTCAAATCAGGGTTAACTTCAATGGTGTTAAGTTCCTGTAGCAACTTCTGACGCACCTCTGGTAAATGGTCAATCCAGTAAAAAGCCCATGTCAATGCAGAAGCGGTAGTTTCATGTCCTGCAACTAGCAGCGTCATTAACTCGTCGTGTAATTCTTCATCTGACATCCCTTGACCATCGTTGTAACGAGCAGCCATCATCAAACTCAGGATATCTTGGCGATTTTGATCAGATTCAGCCCGACGTTCCCGAAGCAAAGCATAAATCAGTTGCTCAATTTTTTGCCGTTGTTGCAAAATCCAACCCCACGGACTCCACGCACCGAAATCTTTTTGCATGAACCTGAAAAAGAAGGCGCTGGACATTACGGGCGAAGTGATGAAGTCTAGCAAGTCACTTAGCGATCGCCTCAGTTCCTCAAAAAGCTGTCCTTCATTCAAACCAAATACAACCCGTAGGATAACACGCAAGGTGATTTCTTGCATCGACTCACGGATATTAAAAGGCTTGCCAATTTGCCATTCATTACTCACCTGTCGGGTTATTTTACGGATTTCTTGACCATAAGCCCGCATCCTTTCGCCATGAAAAGGAGGAGCTAATAGTTGCCGTTGCCGCTGGTGGCGATCGCCATCTGATAACATAAAGGAGCGATCGCCAAGTAAAAATTTTAGTCCTATGTTCCCCCTCCCAACCTCAAAATGGCTGGAATCAGCAGTAAAAATCTGCTCAAGTGCTTGGGGTTGACTAAAGTACACAAGATGGTTATCGCCGCGACTACTCCTAATAGTAAAGGTGTCACCATAGATTTTGGCAAAATCATCCATATATTTCACTGGCTGACTAATAAACTTGATCATCCGCAGCCAGCGCGGCATTTGAGGCCCATCAGGCAAATTGTAAGTTGCTATCATAGAGTTTTGTGGAGTTGATGGCTTCTAAATTTTATTGTTACGAGTTTTCATGTTCTTGAGGGTCACATAAAGCGGTATATTCTTGTAAGCCAGTCTTAATAAAAAAGTTCACCAGGAACTAGGGACTAGAGACTAAGGGGACAAAAAGGAGAATAATAACTCCTAACTCCTCTACAGACGCGATTAATCGCGTCTCAGCACGGGCTAAACGCCCCGCTACCGCTAACAGCACTCAAGAGGCAGAATCGGAAGCAAGCAGTGCCAAAAATCATCGCTATTCTTAACGGTAAAGGAGGAGTCGGTAAAACGACTACCGCAGTCAATCTGGCTGCAAACTTTGCGAAGAAAAAAAAGGTGTTGCTGATTGATGCAGATATTCAAGGTTCTGCCAGTTGGTGGTTTGGGCGCAGTCAGCAAGGAATGGGGTTTGATTTATCTCAAGAAACCGATCCCACACTTTTAGGTGATTTAGGAAAGATAACAGGGTACGATTTAGTAGTGGTGGATACGCCTCCCGCACTGCGCTCTGAAGCATTAGTGGCGGTAGTTGCGATCGCAGATTATCTAGTTTTGCCTACACCCCCAGCCGCAATGGATTTAGCTATCCTCGTGGAAACAGTCAAGGAAGCCGTGATCCCCTTGGGAACCCCCCATCGGGTATTGCTCACCAAAGTTGATACGCGCAGTATCGGGGAAGCACTAGAAGCGAAAAACACTCTCACTCGGCTAGGTATTCCTGCTTTTAATACCTTCATCCGTGCCTATAAAGCTCACGAGAGAGCGGCGCTTGAAGGTGTAGCAATTACTCAATGGCGAGGAGGAAACGCACGGGAGGCGGAGTTAGACTATCGCCACGCAGCTGATGAACTACAGCGTGATTGGAGAAAATAATGGTTAAGAAACAAAGTCTCTCTGACTTATTACAAGAAGAGGCGCAAAAATTTACACCCCCAGAAGGTGAATCTGCGATCGAAGTTACAGCAGAAAAAATTGCCGAAGAACAGGCTTCATTTGATGAAGAATCCTCAGCACAGACTGCTGAGTCAACTTCTATTAAGCGCACAAGTCCCACTAAGGCTGATTTAGAAGCAACTGTCAAAGAGTTGACAAGTAATTTGGAGAAAAGCCACGAAAATGAAGTATCTCTTGGAGAGGAAATTGCTGATTTGCAATCAAAATTATCTAAACAAAAAACATTAGCATCTGAACACAAATTATTAGTACAACACGTAGCAAAAGAACTTGACGAAACAAAAAAAACAGCACTGCAACTTGCAGAAGCAAATTCCCGTCTGATAGAAGAAATCAATGCTTTAAAACAAACAGCAGAAGATAATTCTAAACTTGTTGTAAAACAAACTAGTGCTATAAAACCAGTAAAAGAACAATACAATCCATATAACTACAAAAAATCACATCGCCCATCGGAAAGACTAGCTCCAAATCAACCAGGTGAGTATGCTGATAATGTTGTAAAAGAAAGTAGTGCTATACAACCAGTAAAAGACCACTACAATCCACTTAACTACAAAAAATCACATCGCTCATCGGAAACACTAGCTCAAGATCAACCTCAAAATCAACCAAATGAGTATCCTGAGAGTTCTAATGAGATGTGGTTACTTGACTAGAGTCAGTTAATCTTTGCTCCCCTAACCTTTGTAGGGTTAGGGGGTTAGGTTTTTGATTGCTGAATCGATGCTCTAAGCAACAAATTGCTTTAAACGAGTTAACCTGAATAAATTGATAAAACAGTAAAAAATACAACAAAAAATCCTTCAATTACAAATATTTTATTCAAAGGACTTCCAAGAATTCCTGTATTTATGGCAACTTGATAATGTTTAACTAGCCAGAAGAATAAGTATTGCCAGTATTTATGTAATGAAAATAAACCAAGAGAGTATTTAGATAATTTTTGTACTAAGAAATTCTCTTTCAATTGCTTCAGAGAATGAAAATAACAGAAAATAGTTATTCGGCTGTTAAAGATAATTGCAGTTCAAAATTCCTTATAATTTTAGCAAGAATAAGTACAATAACATGAGTAGAATCATTTATAATAAATTGAAATGGTCGTAAATGCCAGATGAAAACAAAAGCAATGCTTAATGCTTTTAAGGCATCAAGACTATTATTTCTTTCTATTCTCATAGCTATTTATTTATAAACTGACTTTTTAGTAAATTTTCAAATTTACCCTAATGATCTGCTGTCTGTTTGAAAGAGAATCACGCACTTTAAGATTACTTAAAAATTGAGTTGCTAAATAATCCAACGGAGGAAACATTAATTTACTTAATGGTGAACCACCTGTTAAACCAGCACTGTCAATTAACACCAGCTTTTTTGCCACTTCCGTGTAATGTTAGCATAAAATCAATCGCCGTCGCACCCCCCATCGAAGCGCCCACCAAAATTACAGGTTGGTTAATCAGGCTTTTCCAGAAATAATAAAAGATGGGTTTTAATTGCAGTTGGGCTATAAGCAATTCCTGAGAGTCTATCTGTAAACCCAAAACCCAACGAATCCACTACCCAAGTTTCATTATCTCCAGAGAGTAGTGGCAAAAGCCGGCGAAATTTTAATACGGAACTGTCAAAGCCGTGAATTAATAAAATAGGAGTTCCACCACTCTCTTGCTTGACATAGGTTGTGGTAACTGGTTGATTAGTTAAGGGAGTAGCGATGTCTGACGACAAGCCGCTTCACGTCTACGCAGTTGTTTGAATACTCCGAGCTATTGCGATCGAGGCAGATTCTATCAGTTGCCCAACAGATGTAGGAAGAAAATTCGGAAACATAAATTTCAGTTTATCGTACTAGCTTACTTCCACGTATCGCTGATTTTATTAAACAACAAAATTACATAAACTAACACGCTGAGATATTACAAGTAATATCTAAAACATAGACGAGCGGCTATCAAAACATTCTAACTGCCAACTCATAACCGGAGGCGGAGCGTCTCCGACTTTGCTCCTCACTCCCCACTCCACAGAATCCCTGGTATCAAAGAAAGTTTTCCAAAATGTCCAAATTGGGACTAAAGCCACGTACAATTAAAATCGCCTATCCCTTAATTCAGGAGCTAATGCCATGCCAATGGCGGTTGGCGTAATTGAAACTTTAGGTTTTCCTAGTGTCTTAGCAGCGGCAGATGCAATGGTTAAAGCTGCCGAAGTCACAATTGTGTACTATGGTCAAGCTGAAAGCGCTCGTTTGTTAGTCGCCGTCCGGGGACACGTTGCTGAGGTAAAAAGAGCTGTTGAAGCCGGAATCGCAGCTGGAGAGCAAGTCAAGGTTGGTGCAGTAATTACACATTACATTGTTCCTAATCCTCCGAAAAATGTCGAAACTATATTACCAATCCATTTCACTGAAGAATCAGAACCTTTCCGCATGTTCTAAGCAATTTTGCTATAAAAATCTGTAGCGAAGCTTCGTACAATTAACTTGTAGCCCCCATATCGTTTATTTATACAGGAGATTAATAATGTCATTACAGGCAGTTGGAGCACTCGAAACTAAAGGTTTTCCTGCGGTGTTAGCAGCAGCAGATGCTATGCTAAAAGCTGGTCGAGTCACCCTGGTTGGTTATATCAGAGTAGGTAGTGCCCGCTTTACAGTTAATATTCGTGGTGATGTTTCTGAAGTAAAGACAGCTATGGCTGCTGGTATTGAAGCGGCAGAAAATGTTTTTGGCGGTACACTGGAATCCTGGGTGATTATTGCTCGTCCCCATGAAAACGTTGAAGCTGTTCTGCCAATTGCTTACACAGAACAAGTCCAACAGTATCGAGAATCTGTAGAAAGTCCCATTGTTAGATCATCGAACGGGCGATAAAGTCAACCCCTTCTCCTACAAAGGCGCTACGCGAACAGAGAATTCAAAATTACCTAAGTTCATCTCGCTGGAAGCCAGCGCTCCAACTTCTCTCAAAATTCAAAACGAAGAATCTCCATCAATGAATTTAAAGAGAAGTCTCTTGCGAGGCTTATGACTATCAAAACTTTAGAGGATTGCATTCATTACAGTTTTTAGATTTTGCATAAGTTAAATTTTGAACCAGAAGGGAAAACAACAATCAGAGTCAATAGTCAAAATAAATATTGACTGTTGACTATTTCTTTTTGGGAATGTAAAGGTTTTAAGAATAACTTGCCAATTTTAGAAGCACTGTTGTGGCTGAAGCTAGTTTAGAGAGGAGAAATAAGCGATAGTTTAATCCCTACTACTAGAATAGCGTAGGCGTAGCCCGTCGTAGACATCGCTATGTGACATACTGGGGCTAATTCCAAGCTATAGCGATCGGATTTATCCAAAATTTATTATCGAAAAAGAATTTAGGAGCAGATATGGAGACTCTGCTTCTAAATTCTTATTTAAAATAGTATAGTATAAAATAAAACTAAAGATATAACTACGTAAAAAATTACAGAGGGTTAAAACTTATACTTGTGAAATAACGTCTGACATAGAGTTAAATTAGATTCGTTCCTCGGCTCGGTTACAAAATATCAGATTTCCCCAACCCATCTTCTGTAAAGGTGTATCCTCACCACTCTAGGAGGCAGATTTCTGTTCTCAGTTAAAAAACATAACTTAACAAAAAATTTAAATTAATAGAATTGGCAGAAATGCTTGATTTTCATGGATTTAGAGCACTTTGAAATTGAAAGTAAAATACCAATACAAAAATTTTTGCATAATTTTCGTGAATTAAGACGTAATAAAAGTGGAATCACTGAAATGTTTTCATGAGTTTCATGAAATCCGGGGCAGCTGCCAGTTAAACAATTAGGTGGGACAAATGGGGGTTGTGATGCAAACTTCAAAATTGAGTTTCGAGGAGCGCAATCTCGCTATGACAAAGGATGTGGAAAAACTAGCTCTAGATTGGCGAAAACGCTTGGCTGCGGAATGTCCAGAACAAAGTGAAGCTGCTAGACAAAGTATTATTTTCTGGCTATTTGGATCTGACTCAAAACGGTTTGATCTGTTTAACCCTAAGGAACTAGATATCGCCAAGCAAGCGATGGAATATCGCTGGAGGATTTTACGTCAACGCTACTTGGGGCTGGGGCGAGAGCGTGCTTATCGCAACTTGATAACGCGACTGGGAAGTTTGGTGACATTACGGAATAAAATTCAGACTTGGGTTGCCCTTAGCCGCGATCGCCAGCGTAGTGTGATCGATGTGTTGCAAGAAGTACTCCAAGAATTACTGCAAAGCGATAGCCACATGCAACAGCAAATGGCTGATATTGCTAAATACACAACGGATCGACGATTGGGGGATGCTCTGCTATTTGCCAGTGTAGAAGAATATTGTCTGCGGCCAGTACGCAATCAACCCCTATTAGCTTATCGATTTGTAAATTACTTGCGTCGCACTCAGCGCGGTGGCTTAACTCAAGTGCCAAGCCGTGACTTAATTAGACTGGTGTCGGAAGAAGTTCTCACAGACGACAGTGAGAATCGAGTTAACTTAGTGGATAGTCAGGCGATCGCAGAATATCAACAAGCACAACAACTAGAGGAACAACTTGCGCTGCGTCAGTCAGTACAAAAAGAATTTGAAAATTATTTACAAGAAAATCTGGGGACAGATGCAGTGGAGTGGCTACGACTGTATCTGCAAGGTAAGTCCCAGGAAGAGATCGCCCACAGATTAAATAAGCAGACTAAAGAGGTATACCGTCTGCGAGAAAAAATTAGTTACCACGCCGTGCGGGTTTTTGCTCTTAAAGGTAAACCAGAACTCGTAGACAGCTGGCTCTCAATTTCCTTACAAGAACATAACTTGGGATTAACACAAAATCAATGGCAGCAACTTTATGAAAAATTGACTCCTCTGGAGCGGCAGATCCTAGATTTGCAAAGAGCGGGTAACTCAATAGAAGCAATAGCCCAAAATTTAAAACTCAAAACCCATCAAGTGCTAGGCGAATGGACAAAAGTCTATCTTGCTGCCCAAGCTTTAAGAGCTCAGGAGTAGGCTTATGAGGCATCTAGTTGATCAATTTAAACCGTGGGATACAAGGAGCAGGAGAGCAAAGGGGAATTTATCACAAGTTCCTCCCCTCTGCTTCTGGAGACTCTTCATCTCCTCATCCCTCACTTACTACAGCAGATCGGAACTCAATATTGTTTCTAATCCACATCTGAAATTCATCTTCTACTTAGGTATATATAATTTAAATTTTAACAATCGAACAAAGTCTAATTTATTAACTACTTACTAAAATAAGGTAGAAATTGTATAAATAAACACTAAATAATTGAATCTATGTTGTCTTCAGAGGGTGAATTAAATGATTCGCCATGCCTGAGGAATTTCTCAACAACTAAGCTTCAAGTTACATGAACTACAAAAAGGGCTTTTACTGAATCCTAGCATTGAATTTCAGCAATTAAAGGCTTTGGTTGCCCTGAATGAATTAGTAAAAAATTTAGATGAACAGATCAAAATACTGGCACTAGATAGCAATCCATCAACAAACATCAAATCATAAATCTGTCAGTAAAACTGCTGATTTCGATCACATAGATAATTGTTATGTTGTAATGGAACCTTAGACCGATCAACCTTACAGGTTCATCTCAAATAAATACAAATTTTGCGATCATATTCTGAGTAAGATTACGGTTTAAACAAACTTATAGTAGCAAAGTTAGTTTCCCACTCTTGAATCCATTTTTTGCAAATATTTCATGCTAACTGAGGTTTTTAGTGAACTTTTCCCCTTAATGAGTACAGCCAATCCACAGACTTTGGAATGGCTGCTCAACGTTGCAATTGAACATGAATACCCATCTGGGCGAGCTGTTGTGATGGAAGATGCCTGGGGTAACGCCGTTTACTTCGTCGTTTCTGGTTGGGTGAAAGTCCGGCGTACGGTCGGGGAAGATTCAGTAGCTCTGGCAATTTTTGGCCGTGGCGATTTTTTTGGAGAAATGGCAATTTTGGATGAATCTCCACGCTCAACCGATGTCATTGCCCTTTCACCCGTGAAGTTGCTTAGTATCTCTAGAGAGCGTTTTATTCAAATATTGTTTAAAGACCCGCAGTTACATCACCGCATGTTGCAACTGATGGTGCGGCGATTGCGGCAAATTAACCTGCGCTTACAAATGCGGTCTTCACCACCAGCAGTCAAACTCGCCCATACCCTAGTGACTTTAGGCGAAAACTATGGTCAGGAATCAGACTCAGGAAGAGAAATTTTTAACATTCCCTTTAAAGATTTAGCAGAGGTGACAGAAATAGGTGTTGAAGAAACCACCAAAATCATGGAAAAGCTGCATGAAAAAGGGTGGATTAACATTGACAGTGCCAACAACACCACTTATCTTCTGAACTTCAAACAGTTGATGAACTTGGCTGGCAAAGTGTGATTGCTATGGTATGGGGCAAGCCAAATTTTAAATTGAGAATTTTTGATTTGTTCCGCCCACGTTAGCGCCGCCGGACAAAGTTCCGGGGCGGGGCATGAACCAAAAAATCTTTTATCTAAAATTCGTAGTCAAGTACAACCCTTAGCCCTGCACGATTATCATTTTCAATAAGATTTGAATAAGACGATTTTGGGTATTTTAACTGATTGACAAAATGTGCTTTATTTTGACCTCTCACGGATGACCTTGAAAGGGCTAGTTCTGTTTAAAACACTCTCAAGCGCAAGCAACATCTGGACTGAAATGGAGCTTGCGCTAATCAAAATTTAGTCAAATACTTCTGCTACAGAACCTGCAACAGTTGTTTAATTTTGGTGTCTTGGCGTTCTTTGAATTTTTCTGGAAAAATTAACTCGATCGCAATCTTGCCATCCACCTCTTCTTCTACTACATAAATTTCCGCAACGAATCGGTTAGATGAGACATTATTCCTATCCTCATTCAACAGTAAACCAACCAATGGTTTAACAGTTCGCATCGTGTGCAAATCCTGTTGTCCTAGCATTTTGTGAGAAGACACGGCTTTTTTATCTTCTATTTCCAAACGCAAACCTGTTGTTCCTAGTTCTGTGGCTACTCCAAAAAAGAAGTTACCATCCCAGTACAGTTGGCTATTGCTATTTACCTGCTTGCGTACCTTTTTACGGCTAGTTTGTTTGATGTCACGCAAGGCCCGAGTCAGACTCGTAGCGAGGAATCCAAGGGAAGCTATGGGTCGGTCTACATACTGACCCTTTTGAGAATACCATTCCTGCACATCAGAATACAAAACTAGAGTTAAAGCATCGCGTTGGGCGTTGTTGAGCTTTACAAAATCAACAGCTAAAAGCGTTTCTGTATCATTAATAGGGGAGACTCGGACAATTTGCGCCGTTAAAGAAGCCGTAGCAGTATAATCTCCCATCACCTCAACTTCCACTTCATCCAGTAAATTGGGCCAGGTTTCCAAGGAAATTAATGCCCCAGTTTCCGAGATATTCACCGTTTTGCCCATGATTGTTTGACTGTTACTGGTAATTAAGATGGGGAGACGACGCTGTAAACGGTGGGCAGAACGTACTTGCGGTTGTTCAAAGCCAACCAACAAAGCAGCTATCAGTAAAACCAGGTTAAAAATAGACCACATGGTGTTAACTAAGACTGCTTGCCAATCTTCAGGACGTAGCAGCAGCCAATAGGGAACAGCCAGCAAGGAAGAGACAACAAGTCCTGTTACCACTAAAAGACCACGCATCGATTCCCAATCAAAGGTGCGTTTGGTTATAGACGTTCCTTTGTCGGTAACGTTAAATGAACCCAGCTTGGGATTAAACAGTGCTAACATGGTCACCCACCCAGCCTGGAAAGCCATTGCAAATTCAAAAATTTCGTTCCAGAACGAGAACCTGACGTTTTTGTAAATGATGTAGTTAGTAAAAAGCGAGAGAAGAATATGAGGTAGGGCGTAGGCTAGAGTTTCTAAACCCAAACCTTGGACAGAGTTAATGCCAAATAATAAAAATAGTGGGGGAGCGATCGCATATATTAGACGGGGATAGCCATACAAAAAGTGTGAAGTTGCACTGAAATAACAAATCCTCTGGGCAACTGTCAGGTTCAGCTTCGGATTAAAAACGGGATTTTCCAATCGCAGAATCTGCGCCATCCCCCTTGCCCAACGCACTTGTTGCCCTACATAAGAAGAAAACGTTTCTGGTGCTAAACCAGCCACCATAATTTTGTCGTAGTAGACAGATTTGTAACCCAGCGAATGCAATCGCAAGGCAGTGTGGCAATCTTCCGTCACTGTTTCCACCGCAATTCCCCCAACTTCTAAAGCGTGGGATTTGCGGATTAATGCTGCGGAACCGCAGAAAAAGGCGGCATTCCAAAAATCGTTACCCTTTTGCAGCACCTTATAAAACAGTTCATTACCTGCGGGTATTCTACCTTTGGTAACCAAATTACGCTCGAAGGGGTCGGGGTTATAAAACCAGTGGGGAGTTTGGACAAAAGATACTTTGGGATCGAAGAAAAAACCCATTGTATGCAGGAGAATTTGCCGTGATGGGATGTGGTCGCAGTCCAAAATCAACACTAAATCGCCGCCAGTTTTATAAAAGGCAGTATTAATATTACCCGCCTTAGCATGGTCGTTATTGTCCCGCGTCATGTGTATACAGCCGAGTTCTTGGCACATTTGCCGTAGCTGTTCCCGTCTGGCGCTAAACTGTTCTCGACGTGGGTCGTTCTCTTTATACTTTTCTGGACGACCATCATCAAGGACATAAACCTGTTTTTTATCAGGAGCATAATCACAGGCCAAGGCTGCCACGGCAGTCTTACGAACAATCTCCACGTCTTCGTTGTAAGTGGGAATGTAGATATCAACTTTGTACCATTCCTCAACAGGAATGGTTGTGAGATTAACTGGTTGGCGTTCTTGAATTTTCAGGGTTTGAAAGTACGCTAGTACTAAGGTAAGGATGGCATAAAGTTCAGCAGCGAACAAAAATAGGCAAGCAATGCTGTTGAGCCAACCATCAAAGTTGAGGGTATAGCTTGTGCGGTAGTATAAATAACGCAGCGTTGTTACCATACTCAGCCACAGTAGAAACAGGTGATAATACTGGCTGATTTCTGAAGAGTCCTCTTGAAACTCTGCGTGTATGACCAGTTGACCAAGTAGCACAAGAAACACTGCTACCAATCCCTGTTGCCAAACTTCTATTGGGGTAACAATCAGTGGCACCGAAAGCAACAATAGCAGCAGGATAAACCATTTAAAGTGTTTCACACCCACCCTTTGGAGAGTGCGGTCAAAAAATCGGGGGGTAATATCAATCAGCCAACTGCTCAATTTGAAGCGCTGGCGATCGCGTGATTTCCGAGGCGATGTATCTGGGGAAGAAGACATTTTGGATCTAAATTTTGAAATTTAAATTTAAAATTGGCGATACGTAACCGAAAGTGTCTACTTTTTGTCAACAGTTAGCCGCTTGAGATACAACTGAACAATGCCGTAAAGAATTAGAGAGACACTCAAAATGCCTACAGGTAGCAATAGCCAATTTTCTTGTAAAAAGCGTGATGCCTTACTGAGAAGACTGGTATTTTCCCAACGACGAGTGTTCGGGGCGCTTTGGAAAAACTGTAGTTGATAGGCATCAGCATCGTAGGAAACTGGGTCTTTTTGATCACTACTAATTAGCACCGTATCCTTTTTGAGTTGGAAGAACCACGGATCTTGATTGAGGACTTGTCGCACTCGCTCTAAACCAGTTTCAGTTTGAGATGTTAAAGCCAGAACGACGCGATCGCTGTTCCAAGGAGAGATAATTTGCTTAATCATGCCTTGTGTGTCCTGTGGGGTCTGAACCACAGCATAGGCAGAAGAGCGGGAAAATGCCTGACTCAAGTTAAAGCCACTGGAATTAAACACTTCAGGAAAAGGAAACTCTTCTCGCGTTCCAATTCCTACCAAATGGTCATTTTTGCGGACTTTTGTCGGCAAAGCATCCGGCGTGTAAACTTCTAGTTTAACGGCATCTGCTTGACTGAGCCTTCCTAAGCGTTCGCTAAAGGCTAACAAGGTTAAAACATCTGTCTTCGAGGGGATTTGTGGTACTACAATCGCCGTCTGGGACAAATCCTGTGGTGCAGCAAAGGGAAAACCGAATTTCAGTAGGTTCAAGTCTGGTAGTTGTGTAGAGATTTCCCGTTTCAGGTCGAAGCTAGTATCAGAATGCACCGTCCCTGTAAGTTGTTGATCTGGTGGCTGAAGACAGTTCTGTTTGTCAAACGGTTCTCTAGGATTCATCCGGAAAAAAACTTGCAGTTTCGAGTTAGGTTTGACCAAGTTTTCCGGCAAATTCACTTTGAGGTTTTTGTGAGTTTCTCCCGACTCAGAATCAAGACGGGCCCCACCAATGAAAACTCCATCCAGTAAAACTTCGATCGCAGAAGTTCTAGGATTAACCTGCGGCCCGTAGCTGTACACCAGATTCATGGAACTACCCCGAACAAACCGATCATCTGGTAAAGCGCGAAAATCAACTTCAATTGGCGGTGCTCCCATTCCCCGTACAGTGACATCACTAAACGGCTCACCATTTACCTGGGTTTTGATGTCGCCCAGTTTAAAAGAATTTTGCTCTGGTAAATAACGAGGCCACTGGCGGAGTCCTGGTGTCAAACCTTCTTTAAGGGTATTGACGAAAACTACCTGACCAGTGCCTATTTTCCGCAAGTCTGGCTGTGATAAAAATTGGGTTGCCTTTTCTACAGCTTTTGTGCTGTTGCCAGTGGCAATTAAAACTGGAACCCCGCTCTTTTCAGTTTTAGTGATCATTAACACCCCTGTTTCATCTGGTACAGGGTTATTATCACGATCAATAATTTGATTACTGATGATTTTCAGGGGCAAATTTTTCCAAGTATTTAGAGATGGTTGCTCATTTGGAGTACCAATGATTACCAAGCGATCGTTTGCCTTCACACTTGCAACATCAGACACCAAGCTCGTCTGAATCGGGCGAAAATCTGCGATTCTCCCCAATGCCGCTTGTAAGCGAGCTGCTGCTGTCAACCAGTATTGATTAACTTGACTCGGTTGCAAGTAAGCAATTTGGTTAGTTTCTAAGCCGAGTTCGTCAAAGAAAGGATAAGGATAGCGGCTGAAATTCAGAGGAGTCGGCTGCCGTTCATAGTTTAAGATTAATTTGGAATCTGGCAGAATCTCTGTCCACAAGTCGGGGCTACTAGGGTCGCTACATTCGAGGGTGTTATTCTGCTGTGCCACCAATATAAGTTCGTTATAGTCTTGAACCAGCTTTGGTGGGATATTAAACAGTACTTGACCTACTTGGGACTCTTTGCGGTTGAGTGGTACGCTACCGACACTGGTGCCATTGACTACCACGGTCAGGTTGGAGCGATTGGCATACAGTGCTGGTGAGTGTTGAAAACGGATTAAAGCTTGTACCTTACCCCGATCTAGTTTCCAGCCACGAGGACGAGTAAAGGCAAGACGACCTTCTGAGTAGACCCCGCGCAAGCGCATCCGGTTGCCCACAATCGGACTACGATTAAATTCTAGGATGTAAGTTGCCAGGTTCTTGGCACTAGGAGCTTTTAAGTCTGCTTTACTACTATTTTCTGATGTCGTTGCTTGAGCTAATAAAGTTACTTGCTGTTGCAGATCGCCTTTGGTTTGAGCTTGAGCGCTGAATAATGAACTAGGAAACAAAAAAAAGCACGAAGTAACAATAATTGCTTTTTTACTAATTTGGGAAAGATGAAACAACTGCTTCATGGTAGAGCGTGATTTTAGTGTCAATTTACTCAAAATATTTACGTACAAAGCACAACTAATTAGTTGCTTTTAGAACTTAAAAATCATCCCATCGGATTTTTTAAACGAAATCAACCAGAGTCAGTCTGCTGGGAGTAAAGGGTATTTGGGAAGCCTGTGCTCTAACTGAGTGTCAGGGAATGTCATTTAAGCAGTCGCTGGGGAATTGTCTTTGGAGGTAGCAATCCTAACCAAGCCAAATTCTGGGTATAATAAGCCGATTGGTCTCCCCAAATTCCCTGCTTGTATTCAGGCAGTATTTTTTTCACAAGCAGTTCTTGAGCTATTCCTGGTTCCACCAACTGCATGGCGGCATACAACATGGCGTATTGGGATGTAGCTTCGTAATCCACTAATGCTTTCCCTTGGAGATCAATGCGTGCTGGTAGACTCGATTGTTTACTCCACAGTTTTTGCAGGTGCTGAGTGGATGTCACTAGATAGCGTTGCGCTTGGGGTGAGTTGAACCAGGCAGCATCCAACGACAAACGCCACCAGACTCGATAGGCATCAAAGCCATACAAACTCTTCAAAGTACTAGATGCTGGGAGGATTTGGCATTGTCCTGTTTTGGTATTTAGAGCTACCCAGTCACTGGGCAAACCCACGCTAGAAAGCTTTGCTGAATTTTCTAGCACTTGATAGCTGCTGTCTACCAAACTCAACCAATCATGTTGGGGATCAACTTGTGCAAAGATGCGAAAAGCATAAGGAGCAAAATAAGAGGGATTCAGGTAAAAAGTAGATGCATTCGGGACAAATGCAGCCACAGGCCCTGGTAACAGGTAGCGCTTACCTTGTGGTTCTGAGATGGTGGACAGGTTCCATAAATCTTGCAGTTTAAGTTTTGCCAGTTCCAAGTATTCGGGTCGATGCCAACGCCGTGATGCCAAAATTAGGGCAGTAATCGCATCTATATCTCCATCACTGGCAAAGTTGGTGTCGATGATACCCCAGTTACCATCTTTCTTTCGTCCCCATTTCCAAGCCCACAAACTATCTGTGCCTTTACCACCCGCTTGGCGCTGGAGGTTATTTTCTGACCAGTTTAAAGTCCGGGCAAAAGTTGCCGGATCATTAATAAGTACTGCTCGTAGTAAAGCATAGGCTTGACCTTCACTAGTTGAGCGATCGCTTGCTTCGTAATCAATCACCCGTCCGTCTGACTGAATAAATCTTTGGCGGTAGTTATCCCAGCTTTGAGCTAGTAATTCCCGGTTGGGGGTGGATTCAGGAAGATCAGCTAACAATCCAGTGAGATTTTGACTACTACCTTCAGTAGGGACATTTGCTACCGGAGTTCGATCATCCGGTGTTTTGGGTTTTGCTGCCCAGTAACTAGAGACACAGGCAGATAAACCAATCAGGCTGGCAATAGCTGCCACTCTTGGGAAGTGCCACATCCTAAGAACAGTTTGATTTGTAAAATATTAGCCGATGGGGAGAGTGTGAGAGTACCATTTTCCTGCCCTTATTGTTCCCTTGTAGTTGTTCAAAATTAACTTTCATGAAGAAATTTAAGCGATCGCTAATTCCTGTTTCGACGTTGATAGTCTTGCCAAGGGGGTTGAAATCCTCGTCGGAGCAAAAAGTCTGTTTGGATTTGCTGTATTTGCCGGGATGCATCACTATCGGTTCCTCCTTCGGCGGCTGTTTCTAGTTGCAATCGTTCTAGCTGTGCTAGTGCTGTCAAAGGCTGATCTAAAATCGCATTCAATCCAGCCAGGGCGCGGCGTGCGTCTTTGTCTTCCGGTTTTTGTGCCAACACTTGAGCATAAATCTCTTGTGCCGATTCAAAGCGGCGCTGTTCAAAGCGAATTCCGCCCAAAGCCGCTAGAGCATCAATGTTATCTGGTTGCTGCGCCAAAATATTCTGATAGGTACTGCTAGCCAAATTCAAATCACCTACAGATCGAGCCAACTCTGCCTGCAACTGGGATGAGTTTGGAGTGTTGGGAATGCGAGCAATCAACTGCTTCATCCGTGCTTGTGCTTGGGCTGGATTACGTTTTGCTATCACTTGTAACAAGCGCAGTTGTAGTGGTATAGAAGTAGGGTCAGTTTCTAGTAGGTAACTATATAAAGCTTCTCTTTGTGGATCAGCAGGCAACGCTTCTAACAAACTGTATAGTTCTGGAGGAGTATTGGTTGCAGGTTGTGTAGCTAACCAATTGTTGAGAACTGCCTCTGCTTCTGGTTGGGAGATTCGCTTGGCTTGATAGGCGATACTAGCACGCCCTAGTTGAATCGACAAATTTTGAGGATTCCGAGCTATCAATTGGTCATAAACTGTCACAGCCTCATCAAAACGCTTTTGTTGCAGTCGCACTCCAGCCAGTCCGCCCAAAGCAGCATTAATAATATCGCTACTATTTGGCTTGCTAGCAAGCACAGCTTGGTAACGCTGGGCACTAGCTTCCAGACTACCCTCACGACGCTCAATTTCTGCTGCTAACAACTGGGGTGCGAGGTCTTTAGCACCTGCCTTGGTAGCTGTGTAAGCTGCCAAGGCAAGCCTTGCGCCATTCAAGTCTTGGCGCTGCACATACATTTGTGCCACCCGGAAATTCAAAAACGGTACGTTAACCCCCATTTGTAAAAGATTTTGGTACACAGGTAAAAATTCCGGATCGGGAAGATCAATGTTCACTAAGGCATTAGCTAGCTGTTGCAACTGTACGCGATCGCTCGGCAATGATTGCATTACAGTCGCTAAACGCTGTCTCAAGTCATTTTTACCGAGTAAACCTAATTGATTTTCCAAAGCTAATTGCTGGACTAACAAACTTTGATCGTTGGGAAATTCTGACGCCACCCGTTGATATAATTGCAGCGCTGTTTGTCGTCCTTCAGGAAACCCACTAAAGACATCAGCGACTTCGCGCAGTAGTTTGGGGGAAGGGTTGGGATCGGTTTGGAGGGCTTGACGATAGAGATTAAAAACTTGCTGGGTGAGGGTGGGATTATTCGTGTACTTGCGAATTTCATTGAGCGATCGCGCTAAGGGCAAAATCGCATCTGGTCTTCCCTGTAATACATCTAAGACTGCCAACGCTTGGGCTTGTTGTTGATTGACAAGGTATGCTACAGCCAGTTCTTTACGAGTTTCAATCCCCATTGAGTCAAGTTTATTGGAGCGCTGTAACTGCGCTTCTAACACTTGTACTGCCCCTCCAGGATTGCCTGTTTCTCGTAAGCTGCGACCGTAGGCTACTGCTGCATACCCTGTAATGGCTTTGCCAGTGGAGCGATAGCGGTTAAATAACTCCAGTGCTTTCGGAAAATCCCCACTGTAACTATAAGTTTGAGCCGCACCAACGACTGCCTCTGGTGTGGGGTTGTTGTTCAGCGCGATTTCGTAGTCTGCCAGGGACTCGGTTAATCGTCCTTGATATGAGTAGAGTAGAGCACGGTAACCACGACCTTCTGAGTCATTAGGATTTAACTCTAATAAAGTTGTTAGAGCCTCAATTCCTTTTAAGTTCCACTCAGAACGATAAGTAGCTAGTAGACCAACTGTCTTTAAAGCTAGTTGGTTGTTGGGGTCTACGGCCAGTACTTGTTGATAAGCACTCCAAGCTTCAGGAATACGTCCGGCCTTGCGATAAGCGATCGCTAGTCCTAACCTAACAGGCGAAGATTGCGGTTGACTTTTGAGGGCTTGCTGGAAGGCTGCGATCGCATCATTAATCCAGCCTTTTTTTAATAATGCAAAACCTTTTTGTGCCGATGCTGATAAGTTCTGTGCTTGAGCAGGGGCAATGCTGCCCAAAGGCGGCACAGTTAATAAGTAAGTAAAAAGGAAAAATGAACAAATAAAAAGAGAACGATATTTAATTTTTTTAGCTTTTGCCTTTTGCCTTTTATCTATATTGTTTTGACTCATTGAGCAATTCTCCCTCTGGGAGTGACATCAAAATCTGATTTCACCCTGATCCCGAAGACTGTTTCGGAGAAATCATCACGTGCCTGAACTGAAAAGCCTAGCCGGAAATTGGAAATAAATTTAAAATCATAGAACATTTCTAATACATCTGGACGGTCTCCACGACGCAGGCGATCATTAGAGAGAGGAAGTCCATAAGCTATTCCTAGTTTGTCATCTGGGGTAAACAGATCCAAAAAACTAGCTCCCAAAACGTAAGTATTTGCACCCTCTCCTAAAGTGCGGTTTTCGTAGCGACCATAGCGCCCAAACAAACCTAATTTCAGATTGGGAATAAAGACTTCGGCGTTGACACCATATGCTTCTTCGCGATCGTTTGCTTCAGGGCCAAATTGATTGTTACCTCTGGGAATGCTAAAGCTTTCGAGGAAACTATCACGAACACCAGCGTCGCGATCGCTGGCATAAGTGCCACGAATAATCGCATTGCCATAACGGATGCCGATTTCTCCAGCAAATCCATCTAAAGAAAATTCACCGATTTTGTTTGCTGATGAAAATACTGCTGCTTTGGCTTCAATATTGTCGGTGACACTCCAATCGGCTAACAAACCAGTGCGTGAACTAATCCCTGTCGCCGCCAGTGCTGGGTTGGTTTGAAACACCGGATTAAAGAATTGACTGGCCCCATCTTTAGCAAAACTGTTGTTATCAAAATAAGACGTTAAATCTAGTTGACCGATCACTAACCGCAGATTAGGTACTCCTGCTAATGAAGTCGCTAAATAAAGCTCGTTGATGTTCAAACCCTCATTTCGGGAGTCATCCAAGCTGCTGCCTTGGCTGGTTAAGTCCAGGGTTGCCCCAACCAAAGCTTGGGGAGAAAGTGGGTAGACTCCCGTGACTCTCGCCCGGGCTGAGGTGTCGCTGCCTTGGGTGATATAAACTCCTTGGAATTGTAAAGAGGGTTCCCTTAAACTACTGCTACTGAGTTGGCGGCGTTGTTGAGTAGTTACTGATACTGCTGTATTTGGTGTGGGAGTTGGACTAGGGACTGATGGTGTTGTCTGTGGATTGAGTAATTGTTGATTAAAAGTTGGTGCTGTTGGTGCAGTGAATTCTTGCGTTGCAGGCAAGTTGGGAAGTGGCGGCAAGGGGGCTGTTTGGGAACTGAGTAGTTGATTAAAAGTTGGTGCTGCTGGTGCGGTGAATTCTTGTGTTGCAGACGAGTTGGCGAGTGGTGGCAATGGAGTTACAACTGAGCTAATTGCTGGCTCAGACTCGTTTATCTGTCCCTGCAATCCTAAATTAAGGTCAGAAGTGTCCCCACCTGCTGCCACTCGTGGTGCAACAGAAGTATGTGCTGCTGCCGGGGCTTTTCCAGTTACCTGCTGCTGGATGAAGACACTCTCCAGTTGTTGGAGATCGTTGACTGGTTTGGGTTGCACAACTTTGTCCACTGGATTGGCGATCGGTGCAACTGCGACACCAGTCGTTACGGGTGCAGGAGTCAATGTTTGCGACCCTGACTGCGATTGACTCTTCTTGACAGGTAATTTAGGCACTGATAGTGGTTCTGTTAAGCCTAATTGGTAGTCGCTACTCTGTAGCTGAGATGGGTTGACCTGAGCTGAAGACTTTTCGCTCACTGCCAGTACCCAGCAAATCGAGACGGCGACAGTGCAAAGCAGTGGATAAACCTTGTAGTACTGACTTGAAAAAGTAAATTTATAACAATCGAATAGTGTTTGCCTCATCACCTTAGTTGGGTAACAACTACATATTTAAGTTATTGAATGTCGCAACTTTAGCAAATTAAATGAGTAGTAACCACTATATAGAATAAATTTTGTAATTTTCGATTAATTCGATTAAAAATCGATAAAACTTGTTATTTATGAAAATAAATTGGGCATAATAGATAAAAACCTGATTTATTGGGAAATAAACCCAAGAAAATACCTATTATCATGAAAAACCTTGATTTAAAGACTATTTTTCCCAGATTTAAAGTTTTATCTACTGCTAATCTCCAGCCAGCCATCTGCCTTATGCTTTTAGCTGCCAGTTATGGCTGTGTTCAAAAAGCACAAGAAAAGGTGGTGATGGAAATGGGAAATATACAACCTATATCAAGTAAAGGTATATACAACGTCGTTGGTAGTACTAATCTGCCTGAGTCTAGCAAGATTACAGTGGTTGCTGTGCGTTTTTTGCGTCCAGTATCAGGACAAGCAGAAGCTTTGTTGAATTCAGATACGAATACTAACCGTTCAATTCTGGCTCGTCAAATTGTGGAAGTGAAACAGGGACAATGGGAGGCTGCACTGAATCTGTGGCAAGTTTCACCCAATGGTAGTTTCCAAGAAGTCTGGCAAGCAAATCCAGCACAAATACAACTGTTTCCAGAAGGTGACGTTACATTTGTAGCTATTTACGATCCTGCTAGTCAGTGGGAACAGCCAGATAATCAAAACTCTCAAAAGTTAAAGTCAGAAAATCAACAGCTTGAAAAGCTTGAAAGCAAGTTGATTCGTTTTACTAATGAAGGTGAAAAATATTTACAAGTTAGCCAAACTTTAACAATACCCCTACCTATGGGAAAAACAATACCACCTCGTCCGCAACCGGAAGACTTGAATGGTGGTTGGGGAAGCCGATACCAAATCCCACCGCAATCCATAGCTTCTAAAACTACCCTACTTCCATCAGTTAAAAATAGGCAAACGAATGCCTATGTCACTCCTTCAGAGTTTCTCAGGTGAGAATTAAGATGGGCATCAAACCTATAAAATAATCCTGTCTATATCTATTAGGACTTACGCAAAAATTACCAAAAAGCTTAATTTATCGAACCGCCAAGACGAGGCAGTGCGTTGGGCGGCTCTGCCGACTTGAAGCAACTGCCGTGCCAAGAGCGCCGAGAATTCGTAGAGTGTGCGTAAGTCCTATCTATGTACCCCTACTCTACTTTCTACTTGATTAAGGACGGGGTACTGTAACCCTCCATCGCTCTCTTTTTGTTAGATAAAAACTAGAATACCAGCCTCAATATGAGCGCTGGCATCCAGATATTAATTACCCAATAACCACCAATTTAGTGGGCATTGTCTGTAGATAAAAGTGCTTGTCCTCATTAAGAGAGTTGTGGCAATTTTGAAAGATTCACAAAATAGACAGAGAGGAAATTTATACCTAAAGGCACTTGCTCTATACTTTTATGCTATTGAGTGATTTAAACTTTCTCCTCTGCTTCTCTAATCCCTTGTTTGTTTTATTTGTCTATGACGCAAAGATGTATGTAATGAATATTAAACCTGTTTATCTTCAGATTTCAGGAGATTTTAAAGAACAGTATTATAGTAAATCTGAAATTTGGCTGTAGAATCTACTTCAGTATTTGTTGCTTGAGGCGTTAGTTGTAAATTGTCCTGCATTACCTGCATCTGTAACATCATCTCTTTAATTTGTTTTTGCAACTCTTCAAATTCTGATGGCATGATTACTGTTTGATTTATTTCACGAGCAGCAACAACTTCTTTGCCACTGTTCGGATTTTCTTGAGCATAGCCAAGGAAAGTTTGGGCAGATGTAAACGCAGAAGTAGCAGCAACATTTGTGATGGTGGTAGTATTTTGTTTAGTTGCAACCTCTGGCACAGGATTTGTCAGCTGTATGTGCATCGGCATTTGCGCTTCAATAGGTTGAGATGCAGTTATTGCGCTTTTTGAACTGAAAGCTTGATCAAAAGGCATTTCGTCATCTAAAAAAGCGCTCAATCCAGAAACTTGCAACCGAGGCTCGGAAACTTGCCATTCTTTTAGTAATGCTTCCTTTTGCTGTAAGTGCAAATCTAGATTAGATAATTCCTGCTGAATTTTTGCTGATTTGGAAGAAGAATTTCGCCAACCACAAAAAGCAAGTGCTGAAATTCCAGATCCTACACTAAGTACAGTTGCAAAAACTACGTAAGGAATAGCAATATCTCTAAGTTTCCCGTCAAAAATAGGTTCTTCCTGAAATTTGATGGCTATTTGCTTATCACCTAGTGTAGCAAGGGGAAATGACATTAAAGAAAATACACTTAGAGAAGCGATCGCAGGTAGTACTAAGAATTTTTGCAGTGCAGAAAGTGTCATATTTAGAAAACTTTTGTTAAATAAAAGGCTATGGACAGATTGCAGAAGATTTAATTACCGCTTATAACATCTAACTTATATAGAGTTTTTACGGTCAGTCAATATCTGTACTGCCTTAATATCTAAGTTATTCTCGATCCGAGATGTTTTCAATAGACAACTCATGAAGAAGTCAGTAAATTACGTAAACTTTCTGTAAATTAAGTAACTACCGCAGATTGTATAAAGGGAAATGCAAAACATAGATAGAAATTTATCCGTATTACCAGTTAAAGATTTTAGCGTTTTTGATTTCCACTATCCAATTTTTGCAGATACAGAAACAATAGTAGCTAAATATTGCTCTAATACTATTAGGATGGTTAAACGTATGGAAGGTTAATTAAGTACTACAAAAAGCTGGAAAATAAATGCATTCTAATCAAACTAGGAACATTTATCGTCAGCTAAAAATCAGATTTACACAAATACTTTTTACGTAAAGATAGTGTAAAAATTCTTTTTTTGTCCAAACTATTACATATTTTTCTGTTAATTTGACTTAGATATTGTCCTTAAATAAAAGTAATAGTATGAAAGTTATCCATAAAAATAAACCAAGAAGATTGAGGTTACATAAGCAATTCCTGATATTTTTGCTAAGTTTAATAGTATTTCTGATAATTATTTTTACTAAAGCACCTGCTACTATTCAGCTAGATGCTTCTATGGCTGCAACGCCAATAGAGCTACCACTTTCAACAATTGGTAGAACAATTGTGGATGCGAAAGGCAAGGTTGTATTGCCCAGAGGTGTTAACTGGTTTGGCATGGAGACTGATACGCACGCCCCTGACGGTTTATGGAAACGAGATTATAAAGAAATGCTGGCGCAGATTAAAAGCTTGGGATATAACCTCATTCGGTTACCTTATTCTGTGGCAGGATTGCGATCGCTTAATGTAAGTGGCATTGACTTTGGAATTGGCAGCAACAAAGAACTTCAAGGTAAAACCCCCTTGGAGATAATGGACTTACTTATTCAGGAAGCAGAACGTCAAGGATTGCTAATTCTGCTTGACAACCACCGCCTTAACGACCAGCAAATTCCAGAATTGTGGTATGGAGACGGTTTTACGGAAGCAGACTGGATCGATACTTGGAAAATGTTAGCCATCAGATACAAAAATCAAGCTAACGTTATTGGCGCAGACTTAAAAAATGAACCTCACGGCCAAGCTAGCTGGGGTGATAACAACATCAATACTGACTGGCGATTAGCAGCAGAACGCGCAGGCAATGCGATTCTCAGTGTTAATCCTAATTGGCTGATTGTCGTTGAAGGAGTGGAAAAGAATGTCCCCGGTCAAAAACTGCCACAGCATTGGCATGGTGGAAATTTAGAAGGTGTGAAACGCTACCCAGTGCGTTTATCTCGTTCTCATAAGCTAGTCTATTCTCCTCATGAGTACGGCGCTGGGGTATACAATCAGCCTTACTTCTCTGCCTCTAACTTCCCTCAAAATCTAATTGATCGCTGGCAAATAGGATTTAACTATATCGCTAGTGAGAATATTGCTCCCATCTTGATTGGGGAGTTTGGGGGACGGAAAGTAGATTTAAATTCCCAAGAAGGAATTTGGCAAAATGAGTTTGTGAAATACATTCAAAAAAATAACTTGAGCTTTACTTACTGGAGTTGGAATCCTAATAGTAATGATACAGGCGGAATTTTACTAGATGATTGGCAAAGTGTTGATCTACCCAAGCAGCAATTACTGTCCCAATTGCTTCCATCTGTACAACTTCAACAGCCAGACCAACCGAGTAATCCTCCTGTTTCCCCAACTCCTACTCCTTCTGTCTCTTCATCTCCTACTGATCCTGGTCAACTAAAAGTTACTACTGACATCTATTCCAACTGGGAAACCGGATTTTGTGTCAAGTTCAAAATTACAAATCAGGGCAATATCAAGGTTAACAACTGGCAACTGGCGTTTCAGATGAATCAGGCTAAGATTAATAACTCTTGGAACGCAGATTTTAAGCAGCAAAGAGCAATACAGTATCTAGTGGCTCCTTTGGACTGGGGAAAAACAATTGAACCAAATCAAGTACGGGATACTGGGTTTTGTGCCAGCAAACTTGGTTCTGACTACCAACCACAGCAAATAGCCGCCGTTTCAATTTGAAGTTAAAAGTTAAGAGGCGAATTTGTCATGATAGGAGAAATCACCAATCCCATTAACTATTGAATATTAACTCAGAACACAAGATGACTGAAGCAACAGCAACTCGTCCCAATATCTATGTTCAGGAAACTGGGCCAACGATTCATTACCTGGTGGCAATGTCTCAACCAGAAACCCATCTGTTTGAGGTGACTTTACGCCTTGTGGATTACCACTCGCCGATTCTCGATTTAAAGCTACCAGTGTGGACACCTGGTTCCTACTTAGTCCGCGAATACGCCAAGAATTTACAGGATTTTGGGGCTTTTGCAGAGGGTAAACCTTTACCTTGGCGGAAGATCAGTAAAAATCACTGGCAGGTAGATAAAAAGGCTATTTCAGAATTAACTGTACGTTACCGCATTTTTGGGAATGAGCTATCGGTGCGGACAAATCACTTAGATGCTACCCACGGTTATTTTAACGGTGCGGCACTATTTTTTAGAATAACGGGCTGGGAGAACCAACCCATTCGCGTTACCATCGTACCACCACGCCCGGAATGGCAGATAACTACTGCCTTGCCACTAATTGGTGAGGAAACGAATACTTTCTTGGCTGGCGATTTTGATACTCTTGTTGATACTCCCTTTGAGATTGGTCGCCACCAATTGTATAATTTTGAGGTTTTGGGAAAACCCCATGAACTGGCAATCTGGGGGCAAGGAAATTTCCAAGCCCAGCAGATGATTGCTGATATTCAAAAAATTATTCAGGTAGAAGCGCAGATGTTCGGCGGTTTGCCTTATGAACGATACGTGTTTCTACTACATTTATTTAGCCAGGCTTTTGGCGGTTTAGAGCATAAAAACTCTTGCTCCTTAATTTACCAGCGTTTTGGGTTTCGCGTTCAGGATAAGTACGATCGCTTTATCCAATTAGTTGCACACGAGTTCTTTCACTTGTGGAATGTCAAGCGAATTCGCCCCAAAGCATTAGAGGTTTTTGATTATGACCAGGAAAACTACACACCATCATTGTGGTTTTGTGAGGGTACTACTAGTTACTACGATTTGTTAATTCCTTTGCGGGCAGGAATTTTTGATGTTCAGTCGTATTTGAATAATTTAGGCAAGGAAATTACTAGATATGAAACGACACCAGGGCGCAAGGTACAACCCGTTTCTGAGTCGAGTTTTGATGCCTGGATAAAACTCTATCGCCCGGATGCCAATAGCGGTAATTCCCAAATTTCCTACTATTTAAAAGGAGAAATGGTATCCCTATTGCTGGATTTACTGATTCGCTCTACTCACGATAATCAGCGCTCCCTCGATGACGTGATGCTGCAAATGTGGCAGCAATTTGGGCAAGCTGAAATTGGCTATACCCCAGAACAGTTGCAGGAAGTTATAGAATCTGTTGCAGGAATCGATTTGACTGATTTCTTTAAACGCTACATTGATGGCACTGACGATTTGCCCTTGAATCAGTACTTAGAACCATTTGGCTTGGAGTTGGTAGCTGAACAGCAGGAAGAGCCTTACTTGGGTGTGAGAATAAATACAGAGAATGGGCGGGAGATCATTAAGTTTGTGGAGGCCGGTTCACCTGCACAAATAGGGGGAATTGATGCAGGTGATGAGTTATTAGCAATTGATGGGATTAAGGTCACGGGGAATAGTTTAAGCGATCGCCTGAAAGATTACCAACCAAACGATAAAATTGAAGTCGCAGTTTTCCACCAAGACGAACTGCGTACCTATTCCATCACCCTCGCGTCACCACATCCCACTCGATATCAAGTAAAACCTGTTGAGCATCCTGACTCCACACAGCAGCAAAACTTTGCTGGATGGCTTGGGGTAGCGATCGCAACTGTTTGATCAAGGATTAGGGATTAGGAAAATTTTTTCCCAATCCCCAGTCCCCAGTGCTAAGGCGTTCTCACTGCCCCAGAATAAATCAAACCCCGTTGCAGATCCAGCGTTATAATCGCTCCATCCCGAATCACCTGCGCTGCCTGCTTCACGCCGACAATCACTGGCACACCGAGACGCAAGCCAATGACTGCTGCGTGACTTGTGAGACTTTCATCTTCGGTAATAATCCCGGCAGCTTTCCGAATTGCCTCGACAAAATCGGCATTAGTGCGGGGTGCAACTAATATGTCTCCCGGATTAAAGTTACTAACATCCATGCCAGTATTAGCCACCCGGGCACGACCACTCACTGAACCTTGTCCCAGTCCAATTCCGTGACCTAGTATTGCCGTCACCACCTCAACCTTAATCAAATCTGTGGAGCCGGAAATTCCCTGGAGTGTGCCAGCGGTCATTACTACTAAATCTCCCTCAGACAGTAACTTAAGCTCCTGAGCCACGTTGATCGCAGCTTGAAATGTCTGACCAGTGGAAGGTAATCCTAGCACCAATAGCGGTTTTACTCCCCACACCATCTGTAGCTGCCGCGCCACATTCACATGGGGTGTCACTGCCAAAATCGGTGTCTGGGGGCGGAACTTAGAGACATTGCGAGCTGTTGCCCCAGTTTGCGTTAGCGTCATGATTGCCGCTGCACCTAGTTGTTCGGCAATTTGACCGACAGCTTGACTAATCGCATTGGGAATAGAGCGTCGGGCATCTCTCAAAGAACGTAAGTTTAAGTGTTGCGCTTCCTCCTGCTCCATGCGCTCGGCAATCCGCGCCATCGTCGCCACGGCTTCTACTGGATAGTCGCCGACAGCAGTTTCATTAGAGAGCATTACAGCATCTGTGCCATCTAGAATCGCATTTGCCACATCCGACACTTCCGCGCGAGTGGGACGGGGATTGCTCACCATGCTGTCTAACATCTGGGTGGCGGTGATGATAGGAATCCCCAAGCGATTTGCTGTAGCAATTAACCGCTTTTGGAGTACAGGGACATCTTCCGCTGGCAATTCCACGCCCAAATCGCCTCTGGCAACCATGACGCCATCACACAAAGCCAGAACCGCCTCCATTTGTTCGATGGCTTCATGCTTTTCAATTTTGGCAACCACTGGCACTTGCTTGCCTGTACTGGAAATTAGCTCTTTAATTTCGATCATGTCCTGTGGATTGCGGACAAAAGAAAGTGCCACCCAATCTACACCCTGATCTAGACCAAACATCAGATCCTCTCGGTCTTTGTCGGTCATTGCTTTAATTGACAGGTAAACGCCGGGAAAGTTTACGCCTTTATTATTAGAAAGTTTACCAGGCACGGTGATCCGACAATGCAAATCACCTTTGTCCCGGTTAATCTCCTCCACTACCATTTCTACTCGTCCATCATCGAGGAGAATTTTTGCACCAACTGGGACTTCTTCGGCTAAATAATCGTAGGTGACACAGCTAATTTCATGCGTACCGACCACCGGACGATTTGTTAAGGTGAAGCGATCGCCTTTTGCCACAACTATAGACCCGTTGTCAAACTTCCCCAAGCGAATTTTTGGACCCTGCAAGTCTTGGAGAATAGCCACTGGCTGATTTAGTTCAAAGGCGGTTTGCCGAATTAAGCGAATACTACGCTGATGGTCGGCATGAGTTCCGTGGGAGAAGTTTAGCCGCAGTGTCGTGGCTCCCGCTTCAATAATCGCCTTGAGCATTTCAGGACTGCTAGTGGCGGGGCCAATAGTAGCGACAATTTTTGTCCGGCGCAGAGAATCTCTTAATTGCATAGGGGCTGAAGTTAGGGAGCTATCTGGGAAGTCATCGTAACTTGAGTGGCATCTCCTTTTCAGTCACTGCTATATCAATAAATATAAGCAGTTAGAGAGGGTTTATGGGAGAGTGGGGGTTGTGGGATAGACTAGATATAGTACATCAATCTTGTATCCATCCTCCCGACAAAGGAGTTTATCCGAGCAACTTCTTGCGAATTTTCATCCCCTACTTGTCAGTAAAGACTAGGCTTTGTCTGAAATCATAGCGTTATTCATCTGCTGATATGCAAAGCTGTAGATAAATCTTGCTATACAAAACTTTACAAAAATTTATTCTTCCCTCATCTTTATCGTATATTTGTAATGTTTGGTTAAGAAGGAGTCAATGTTAGAGATAATCGCATCGGAGGCACAAAAGCCACTGACAATCCCACCCAAGGAATTTTTAGCGCCTCCTGGTGATTTTAATCGCACGCTACTGCTGTTTTTCGTAGCTGTGGCAATGCTGGTGTTATCTGGCTTTGGTTATTGGCTTTGGGAATGGCCGCACTGGTTGTGCTTTTGTGTTAATACTATTGCCTTGCATTGTGCTGGGACTGTAATTCACGACGCTTGTCACCAATCTGCCCATCGCAACCGGGTAATGAATGCGATGTTAGGGCATGGCAGTGCATTGATGCTAGCTTTTGCTTTTCCAGTGTTTACGCGGGTGCATTTGCAGCATCATGGCCATGTCAACCATCCCAAGGACGACCCAGATCATTATGTCTCTACGGGTGGCCCGCTATGGCTGATTGCGGTGCGGTTTTTGTACCACGAGGTGTTTTTCTTTCAACGGCGACTGTGGCGTAAATATGAGCTACTAGAATGGTTTATCAGCCGCTTGATTGTCGGTGTAATTGTTTATATATCGGTGCAATATCACTTTTTGGGTTATATTCTCAATTTTTGGTTTATACCAGCTTTCGTAGTGGGAATAGCACTGGGATTATTTTTTGACTATTTGCCCCATCGTCCTTTTGCGGAGCGCGATCGCTGGAAAAATGCTCGCGTTTATCCTAACCCAATTCTGAATATACTGATTATGGGACAGAATTACCACTTAATTCACCATTTGTGGCCTTCTATTCCCTGGTATAATTACCAGCCTGCATACTATGTGATGAAGCCACTTTTAGATAAAAAAGGATGTTATCAAACTTCAGGATTGTTACAAAAAAAAGACTTTTTTGAGTTTGTTTATGACATTTTTTTAGGAATTCGGTTTCATCATCATAAAGAATAGATAATTTTGGATTACATAGTCAACGACGGTAGATAACACCCCAGTACCTCATAATAGAAACACTGGGGTAGATAGTTGTCAGCCCTATTCTCTAGCTAATGCTAATCAGCTTGCCGTTGACTACTAACTTAAAATCAGACGCATCAGAAGCAACACGATATATCTTGGCAGTCTTAATCGTTTCACCCGGAAACATTTGGCTTCCAGCTTCCTCTACATCATTTTCCTTGAGCCACGCATTGACGCTAATGCTCTCCTCAAAACTATTAATTTCATTGTATTTGCGTCCTTGGCTGTCAATAAGCTGGAACTTTGTCCACATCATGTCTCCAGACTCTTCCCCTGTATTTTTAACCTTCATACCAACAATTACTAGCTGACCACCTTTCGCTTCTACAGGCTTCATAAACTTATTGTTCAGAACAATCCGATTTATTGCTTGAACACCAACAACTTTAACTGCCCGATCACTTTTCACGTTAGTCCATGTCTCGGTTAGATCAGGTTCTGAGTATGATGCTGTTTCACCAACAACAGGTGTAGAGACAGACGCTGTTTCAATCGAAGGTACAGAATAAGTTGTTGCAGCGTAAACACTCTTTTCAGTCGGCAAAGACGAGAACGCACTAAAACCCATCAAAGCTAAGAGAATAACAGTTGAAATACCATAGATATTCAGGACTCGAGATCGAGTCTGTGGTTCTTTGCTGGAAAGAACGGCACTCGGCTTGAAAAGCCCAATAACCAGCATAAAAGGAGAAAAGATCAAATAAATGGCAATCCCACCAAGGAAGATGTAAAACATCCATTTTACGATTTCCATAACATCTACCTCAATTCTATTAATGTTATGGTTCCCACTTTGGATACTCTTTGTAGTAAACTGCGATCGCTATTTTCTACCGATTTATCCCTCAAGGTACAACTTCAAAAGACTGATTACCCCGAAATCGATAGATGTGGAAATCTCGATCGAGAGTAAAAACTCGTCTCTGATTTAAGGTTTCAGCAGTGGCTACCAATGAAGCATCTGCCAAATCCATTGGGATATCTCGATATTGCTCCATTAGCGATCGCATTCTTTCCTGTTCTTCTACATTATTGTGGTGCAACACAAGAATCTGATCAGCAACATAGCCCCATAGCTCCTGCTGTGCAAACCATCCACCATAGCGACCTAACAAATACATGGCTTCTGTAAAACAAGACCAAGTTGTTAGTAAAGGGGCTAGTAGCTGAGGTAATATATCAACACAACGTTGGTGATTGGCATCGCTTTGATTAATTAAAGCAATCAGGGCAGAAGCATCGCAGACCGTCACTGGTTTAACCTTGAAGGGTCATACTTAGCTTCCAAAATATCTGCAAAAGCTTCCCTTGTACGTTCAGACAAGTTTGATGGCTGGAAATTCACTTGCCCTACTCTTCCTTGCAACGACTTATCTAAGGTATCTGTAGATGGGTAACTTGGGGTTTCATTAGTCAGGATTATTAATTTTACTCGTCGTCCAGTCAGTTCAGAAGCACGCAGGAGAATCTCCTCCCATGTTCCTTCAAAAGTTTGCTGTTCCATAATTACCCTTTACTCATCGTTATAATAATAGTTGCCTAAAAGCATGAGCTATGCCAGATAATCCTCACGCACATACCAGTTCCACCTTAGGGAAGATTCTTCCACCAGCATTAGGTTGAGCAGCCGCGTCAGCACACGATTATATTCTTGTGCTGTTTGTTAAATATATTTGATTTAAGTAATTTACACTTTTGATTTAACAGCTTGCTGTGATGCTTGTAATGATTGGGGCAAACTCCAGTCGGGACGCAAGTTAGCGGCGTTGCGTAAATAGATATGGTGAATTGAGGCGGAGGCTGGCAGATAGGCGTGGATTAGGAACCGAATGCAGCGCTGTAAGCTGCCTTCCACGTGCATTTGCTGCACATCCAACATGGCCACATTATCCCAACCAGGACGCGCTCTAGCGATCGCAGCTGGAAAAACTACGTCTAAATCACGTGTCACAGAGAAAGTCACACTAATCATGTCCCTCGGCTGGAATTGGTTCCGGTTTTCCAGCTCATCTAGTAGTTCTGTCACCACCTCTCGGATTGCCTCAACAGTATTTTCTGAAGCAGTTGTTGCTCCGCGAATAGCCCGCATTTGCCAGTCCACGCCAAAATCCTCCTTAAAACACAAACGTGAGGAGTTAGGAGTTAAGAATGAGAAGTTAAGATTTTTAACTCATAACTCCTCACTCATAACTCCTAACTCATACTAGGGTCGATATAACCATAACGGTAAACCACTGGTAGACATTTCAAATTCGAGCCAATCAATACCAGCCCCAATTCCTGATGAAACCTGACGACTCCCTGGTAAAAGGCGACTTAATAAAGGTTTACGTTCTTCTAGGGTATAGCAGAGAGTTTTTTCCGGATCAAGACCGACCAGTTCTGCTGTCCAGCGACGGGCATCTTCTTCTGTACCCAGGCGGTCTACAACACCCAACTCTAGGGCTTGCTGTCCAGTAAAAATCCGACCATCAGCGAAACTTTTTACAGTTTCTACTGTTAAAGAACGGCCATCAGCTACCGTTTGGACAAACTGCTGATAACTTGTGTCAATCAACTCTTGCAGGATGTTTGCTTCTGGTTGAGTTAGTTGCCGGTCAAAAGCCAAAATGTCTTTGTAAGGACCAGACTTAATTACCTGGAAGGAAACACCGATTTTTTCTAGCAAGCGTTCCAAGTTATTCCCACGCAAAATCACACCAATACTACCGGTAATCGTACCTGGGTTAGCTACGATGTGTTCGGCTCCCATGCCGATGTAGACTCCTCCAGAAGCCGAAATATTGCCAAAGCTAGCGACGATTTTAATTTTTTCGCGCAAACGCTTCAGGGCGCTGTAAATTTCTTGGGAATCTCCGACTGTACCGCCAGGACTATCAATACGTAGCAATAATGCTGGAAACTTTTTTTCTTCTATAGTTTTCAGGGCTTCTAGGACGCGTTTGCGAGTAGCACCGGCGATCGCACCAGTAATTTCAATCCGCGCAATTTGTTTTCTAAACTTGGGCTTAAACGGCCAAATCATGAGTTGTCAACATACCTCGTAATATAATTCAATATAAGATGCCAAGAGGTCACACGACTTGCTTTGCTCTGTTAAGAAACATGAGTAGGCACTGTGCTGGTCAGGATTTTAAGGAAATTTTTATATTTTGCAGTGCTTTTTATTTGATATTCTCGATAAATACTAATCAAGTCCTTAAAGATTGTAGCTAACACAAAATGCCAAACTCTAGTTTAACCTCAAACGTCGTGATTTAGCACATACTTTTCTAGCGGTTTGGCAGAATTCAAAATTCTAAAACCCTTGAAAATTCATCTTTTTGACCTCTTGATAATTACTTGGCTACGGTCGCGCATCTTTACTAGTCGTCAGTAATTAATAACTAATAACTAATGAATAATAAGTATTTAATCAAGAATTTTGGTAGTCAATTTAATCAATAAAAATTCATTCAGCAACACTAATCCCTATTTAGGTTAAGACCAGTAGTACTTTCGCTTTTGAAAATATCACTTTTTCCTTTGTTGTACAGCCTATGAGCACCTGACGAAGGTATTTACACCACTTATGAATCAATTCGTAAAATTTGACACCGATAATAAGCGTACATATCAAACAGTGCCCCGACGAAACTCCAGGTCAAGCTAATCACAAATAATCCCCGGAGAGGAGTTCCACTGCCAAAGGTGGCGAGAAAATGCATAATCTCAGTAGCGATCGCCTCAGTTAACTCTTGTAAACCGGGGAAGTGACCGATGAGGGATAAAAGGAACAATCCGCCGCCAACGAGTAACATAGGAGCGACAAAACTAAAAATGATCGTCAGTAGTAAAGAGCGGAGAAAGTTAATGAAAATAGTCATTTAGGACAAACTCCGTGAGTAGAGGTGACAATAGCTTGATAGCGGTTTGTCATTTTCTACAATACGTGCGATCGCTTCAGAGCAGACAATCTGTCAAAAATCTTAAGTTTTCATTAAAAGAAAGGGCTACCAGTTACAGCACATGCTGTGGATATAAAAAATGACTTAAATCTACGAAAACCTTGTAAAATCAAGGTTATAGCTAAGGCTAGTACCTATTTATTGGTTTACAGTATGTTTAACAACAGCTTCATTTTATGAGAGCATCTTTAATCTAAGTTAATATTCAGCCCCGTTGGGGGTATGGGAAGATCAGGGAGATGGGGGAAATAACCAATGCCCCAGTCGGCAGTCCCCATTCCCTATTCTCAACGACTTCCGCTATTCTTAAGGCAGTTACCGAGTTAGCTAAAGAACATTGAACGAGACTACATCCAAATCCAGTTTAGGAGAATGGAGTCAGCGGCTGCTGGCAGCGATTTTTCTGGGTGGACAAGTACTAGTTCACCTATTGAAGGGCAAAATCCATCGGCGCAACACCTTGCAACAAATGGCAGCAGTTGGGCCAGATTCCCTATTTATTGCTCTATTGACGGCTATTTTCGTTGGCGCAGTGTTTACCATTCAGGTGGCGCGGGAATTTATCAACTTTGGCGCAGGAAATATTATCGGCGGAGTGCTTTCTGTCGCGTTGACACGAGAACTCGCTCCTGTGTTGACAGCAGTGGTTTTGGCTGGGCGAGTTGGTTCTGCCTTTGCAGCCGAAATCGGTACCATGCGGGTAACAGAACAAATCGATGCCATGTTGATGTTAAGAACAGATCCAATCGATTACCTGGTTATTCCCCGCGTCCTTGCTTGCTGTTTAATGCTACCAATTTTAACCCTCTTATCTTTGGTAACAGGGATGTTCGGGGGATTAATAATTGCGACAAATATCTACAGCCTGTCTGATACGGTATTTCTAGACTCAGCCCGTAACTTTCTTGGTATCTGGGATATTTTGAGCGCCATGATTAAGGCGTGTTGCTTTGGCATTTTAATCGCCGTAATTGGTTGCAGTTGGGGGTTAACGACAACAGGAGGAGCCAAAGGTGTAGGACAGTCAACCACAACTGCTGTTGTGACTGCCTTACTGATTATATTTGTTAGCAACTTCTTTCTTTCTTGGTTAATGTTTCAAGGGACTGGCAGTGCATTCTTGCAAGGCCTATAAAAGTTAGGAGTAAAGCCGGAGACGCTCCGCCTCCTGTTAGGAATTATGAGTTAAAACTCCTTACTCCTAACTCTTAAAATAGGAGAGATGCCTAGTAATAAAGCAGGATTTAAGACTGTGACCAGTTCATTTGCTCCTAACTCCACATCAACTGTGGAACTCAAGCCTAGTTACAATATACCTATAGTGTTGGTGATTGCCGCCATTCCACTACTGTTGGTACAACCGTTGGTAGGTTCCGTTTTCACACTGTTTGGTTTGTTTCTCATGTTTCAGGCGTTAACGCTGCGTTTACAATTTACCGCCACCGACTTAGATATTTACAGAGGCGAAAAATTGATTCGGCGCTTCCCATACCAGGAATGGCAAAACTGGCGGATATTTTGGAGTGGAGTCCCGATCCTGTTTTACTTTAAAGAAATTAAAAGCATTCACTTTTTGCCGATTTTATTTGACCCCAATACCTTAAAAAATTGCTTAGAACAACGTTGTCCACGTATTTAATACTGACATTAATTACCGATAAGCTTGCTCCAGAACTTAGGCCAAAATCCCCAGTTTGACCAAGCTTGATTTTGTGCAGCTTCACAAATAATTGGTATGAGTACCATCTGTGCTGAGTCGTTTTGCTCTAGACTCATAACTCAGCACTCATGACTCAGGACTTTTATGGCAGGTCAATTGTAATATTTCTGAAAGCTATTTATTTGCGTAATAGGAATTACACTATTGTTTATGAACCCAGAGGAATCTCAAACCCCAGAACCAATTGATGAGCGGTTGGCAGAAAAACAAGAACAGAACAGTGCAGTAGAACATCCAGTAAATCCATCTGTTGAGTTAGTGGTAGAAACAGCAGCTACTAGCTCATCACCAGACTACGCAACTTTTGAGCCACTCATCTCCAATGCAGAAGTGGTAGATTCTACAGTAGAGCTAACAGAAAATTCAAATGGCGAGTTTGTAGCGCAGTTAGAAGCGGGAAATGTCGGACTGGGGTCAAAAATCGGATCAGGAAATAATTCATTATATGCAGAGGCAGAGCAGCGAGTGGCAGAGTTGCAGAGCGCTGAAGCTGCTCTCAAGGAAGAAATAGCCAAGCTGGAAGCTTCTTATAAAAACCTTCAGTCACTTGTGACTGAAACTCAAACCTCACTGGGACGGCTCGTGCAAGAGTCACTGGTGCAATTAGAACAACGCAAACAAGCGCTGCAAATTTCTGTAGAACAGCTAGAACGCCGTCAAGAACGTATCCGCAACGAGATGCGAACCACTTTTGCCGGAGCATCCCAAGACTTAGCAATTCGGGTGCAGGGTTTTAAAGACTATCTCACAGGTAGCTTACAGGATTTGGCCGCAGCCGCTGAACAGTTGCAACTGACACCAAGTGTGGTGGAACGAGAAAAACCATCTGTAAAAGAGGCTAAACCAGTTGAACCCCAACCTGGAATACCCCAATTTGCCCAACAGCAATTTCAAGATACTACAAAGCAAATTCGCCGCCTAATTGACCAATACCGCAACAAACCAGATTACTATGGACCAGCGTGGCAACTACGCCGAACCTTTGAACCAATCCACGCAGAACGAGTCTCCAACTGGTTTTTTACCCAAGGGGGACGGGGTGGTTTGCGGACAATGGGTAGCCGCTTACAGAATATCTTAATTGCCTCAGCCGCAATTTCGATATTACACAAGCTGTATGGCGATCGCGTCCGTACTTTAGTTTTAGCTAATACACCGGAGCGATTAGGTGAATGGCGGCGCGGCTTGCAAGACTGTCTGGGAATCGGTCGTCCAGATTTTGGCCCAGACCGAGGTGTGGTATTATTTGAGGCGTCTGATGCTCTGGCTCAGAAAGCAGACCGATTGACGAAGGCCAATCAACTGCCCTTAATTATAATTGACGATTCAGAGGAGCAAATCAGTTTGTCACTACTGCAATTTCCTCTGTGGTTAGCCTTTGCCCCTGACCCCAAAACCGTGAGAAACTATGATGATGACTTTTAATTAGTCAATAGTCCAGAGTTAAAAGCTATTTCTCTGGACTTGTTTGAATTTTGCATGAGTGAATTTTAAATTTTATTATGGCTATTTGGTTAACCGGATGTGGGGCAATTGTGGTCATAGCCTACCTGCTGGGTTCTTTTCCCACTGGGTATATTGCTGTGAAGCAGTTAAAAGGTATTGATATTCGGGAAGTTGGTTCAGGTTCCACTGGTGCAACTAATGTACTAAGAACCTTGGGTAAAGGCCCAGGAGCATTGGTTTTAGTACTTGATTCCTTAAAGGGAGTATTAGCCATCGCTCTGGTTTATTGGTTGTTCAATTTTGCACCCAGTCAGAATTTTATCCCCCCAACGGTAGATGCACAAGTGTGGCAACCCTGGTTGGTAACAATAGTAGGGTTAGCTGCCATTCTGGGACATAGTAAATCGATTTTTTTGGGCTTTACGGGTGGTAAATCTGTTGCTATCAGCTTGGGAATTTTGTTGACAATGAGTTGGCAGGTAGGTTTAGCAACAGCGGGTGTGTTTGCCGTCGTTGTGGCGATATCGCGGCTTGTCTCTTTGAGTTCAATTGCAGCTGCGATCGCTGTTTCCATTTTCATGATCCTTTTGCATCAACCGTTACCCTATGTTCTATTTGGGATTGCCGGTGGATTATATGTGATTTTGCGCCATCGCACTAATATTGAACGACTGCTTGCGGGAACGGAGCCAAAAATTGGGCAAAATGTAGAGACACCAGAACAAACTGCATAATTAACCAGCCGCAAATAGATATATTGCCCCATGCTTCAGCTGGGTTAGGCTTATGAATGAACGTTGCCTTTAATTAAACGGTGGAAAAGGCGGCAAGGCCACAAAAAGGCTCCACAGATACTTACTGAGGCGATGGCGGCCACAACTCGCCAGATCGAACTAGGCGGAGTGGCAGAATCTGAAGGATGAGCTTGTGTACTTTTAGCTAGTTCTGGCACTGAATGAGATAACTGACTGGCTGTACTCACCCCTTCAATCGCTGCTCCAATTAGATAAGCTACCAGGGCAATTACTAGCCAGTGATTCATAATATTCCACTGTTTGAACTATGAGCGTATGCTTGGCAGTGAGCAATTATTTGATTTCTCGTGCTAATCATTGCCGCCTTGCCCGAAGGATAATCTACCTTCGGCTGTATCGCGAATCAGGGGCAGTTTAGATTCTATATAAGTATTGAGGGTGCTATCTGCCTGGGCATCAATCCCCTGCTTAACTTTTAACTGCTGGAGGAGCAATTGTACTAAAGCAGCATCGTCAAACTGGAGCAGGGTGCTGACCTGAGTAGATTCGATTACAGCCCAGAGCTGTTGCATCATTTTAGCAGTCACCATGAGTCTGTAACCTCTTAAGCTTTTCTTTATATTTGCACGGATTTAGAATTTGCAGTTAGTTTTTATCTAAAGATTTATAAAGATGTAGACTGAAAACGCCTGAGTCAGTTAAGAGGGTTAAGTTATAGCATTTTTTAATTGATTGAACTACATTATTCTCTACTTTCTATTTTAAACCCTACTCTATAAAGAAAAAACTGCTGAAAGACTTAGATCCTCCCTAACCCACCTTCCTAAGGAGGGAATTAGAGCAAGGCTTTTAGAAAAGCCATAAAGCAGATATACGTAAGCATCAGCGCTTTTCGTGGAGGGAAATTTCAGTCGTTGTCGTCTGGTACTTTTGCTAGAAATTTATTGTGAAACTCTCGCACAAGCTCCTTCCTGACCAGAAGGATCGGAAAAAACTGCTAAAGTGTGATATTCAGGGTTATCTGTTCCATATAACACTCGAAAAGTATACAACTTATTTTTACCTTGCGCTTCGGTAACAACTGTTAAGAGTGTATTGCTAGTGGGAGGAAATCCACGAATGTCCAGTTTTTTAATTCGTCTGAGTTGAATGACATTCGCTGCTGAGTTTTTACAATCTGCTCCACTAGTATTAGGATCTTGACCAAACTGCATACATACCGGGCCATCAAAATCCATAGTTACCTGTGATGGATCGTTTAACCAAACTTTTTTAATTACTTCTCCAGCCGGAATAAAGCTTAAGTTTGTTCCTTGTTGATACCAAACCTTGATTGTAGGTATTAGTCCCCCTAAACCCTGTGCTTGGCAAGAAAATACGGAACGCAGAACGGCATTATTAGCTACAGCACGACCTACTAACAAGAACATAGCAACCGAGAAAATCAAGGAAGCTATAAGTAGGAAATAAGAGTTATTTAGCGTATTTCCTGACAAGTTAGTATTATTTTTCATGGTTGCAAATGGGAAGATCGGTAGAGAGAACAAAGGGAGATTGAAAAGATGGAAATAAAACTAATTACCAATTACCATTACCCAATCCAAAATCTAAAATTAGTATAAATCCTACCTTTTAAAACTGGGTTGCTTGATTAACGTATATTTCAATATTTGTACCCGCTGGCAAAAACCAAACACCACCTTGTTGAGACATTTGGGCGATCGCTTGTTGATTACGTTGGGCAATTTGGGGAACTATAGAGTTAAAACCGCCTTCCAGAAGCCCAGCTGCAAGGTTGCGTCTGGGTTCAGTGACAGTAGTAATAGTTGTGCTGCTAGTGGTTGTGCTGCCAGTGGGGGTGCTGCCAGTGGTGCTGCCCTCAGCGGTGGTGTTGTTGGGGGTGGTGCTGCTAGTAGTAAGTGGTACGAATCGAGTATCAGGGAGATTTATTAACTCTGCCGCTTTACCAAGACCTCCCAAAACGAATAGTCCTGCATCCATCGAAGCTATAGACGAACTTTGACTGGGATATTTATTTGCGATTAAAGGTTTCCCTTGGGTACCGCGAAGAATAATTGTATTGTTGGGTAAGCTTCGTTCTGTAAGGTTGCCATCATTATGCGAGATAACTTTGACTACATTCATGGACAAAAGACCTTGTTCGGAAAGGGAACCAATTTCAGCAAGGAATTCGGTGTTTGCAGGTAGAGCGATCGAACCATCGGTAGATTTTAGTGGTTCTTTCAATCGGATCACAAATACGTTTTTCTGTTCACCTGCTTCATCACCACCGCCTGATTTAGTATTAGTTTCCCCAAATATCGCTGTTGCTAACACAGCTTTAGCACTACTTCCTACTGCTACAGATTTCTCTCCCTTCTCTTGCGCTTGGCTGACCACAGGAGCAGGAGTTTCCTGTTGTGGTGTCTGTTCCTGCGGCTGCGTATTGTTTGCAGGTTCAGGAGCAGCTGCGATGTTATTAGGTTGATCAGTGAGACTTACTTGACCGTAGCTACCTAACTTTGCTAACCTTGCCCACTCTTGCAATGGGCTTGGTGGAGATGGTGGAGTTATACTGACTACGGGTTGAGTGTTTGGCTGCACAACTGGTATCTGGGGCGATCGCACAGGTTGATAAGCAGGTACTTTAACGATGCGCTCAACTGTCACTGTTCGGGGTACGTAAGGTGTTAGTGGTGGGGGTGTTGGGATCATCTCTCTACCTCTGGGAGATACTGACGGTTCTTTTAAGACTACTGTCGGCGTTGATTTGGCAGTTCTGAGCTGTTGTTGAGCGGCTTTCACCATCTCTGCTTGTTCAGTCAGAGCTAATTTCGTTTTTAGAGTATCTACTTCGCCTGCTAGCTGTTGAGAGGTAGATTCATCAGTTGGCTGCTCACGCACTTGTGGAGGAACAATATTTTTTGGCTTGGGATTGCTACTCATCAACTGCGACAAAAACACACCACCCACCAAAACGATTACTAAGGTAGCAGCCCCTACCAAGCCTAATTTTGCAAAGGGATTAGATGAGAGGGGTTGCTTAGTCTGAGCTTCTTGTGGAAGAGATAGCGACTCTTGGGGCGTTGCAGAGTCTTCTGATTCTTGGGCATCGGTAGAAGATTCTTCTTCAAAGCCGACTAACCTTGACATCCGCGATTCCCAATCAAAAGATTCTACATCTTGTTGGTGAGCATCGGTGGTTAGAGTAAATCCATTTTGAGGAGGTGTTGGCGCAGGAATTGAGTATTTAGTCATGGTAAAGCTTTGTTGGGATTTCCAGAACAATTTTTATCTTTGATTTCACATACATTATAAATTTCTAGTCTGGCTTCACCAAGGCGGTAAGCTGCGAAGTGCAATGGTAGTGCTGCATTTGGTAGGGAAGTTGCTGGTTCATCTATTGCTCTAACTAAAATTTGTTTATTAAAGGAAATTGATTTTCCCAACCTATCATAACCGCTAAAAACTAGTTGATTAGCAAACATCTCCACTTTCCACTGTCCATCACCTATTTTTGTAGGTTGAGATATTTTTTGGATTACTAATACATTCTCTGCTCCTCTATTAACATTTTCAAATTGGCTATCTTGATTTAAATTGGTAATTTCTGACTTAAGTTTTTGTTTAAAATTATCAGCTACCAGTTGGGAGGTAATTTCCCAGACTTGTGTTGGCGGCTGTTGATCTGACCAGGTAAGCATTAAGCTCATAGTTTCACCCACAAACCGCCGAATAGCTTCTGGCTGCCGCTCTAAATTGGGTTCGGGGTCTACGGTTATAGTGCGACCATCAACAAGTTGCACTAAACTTTGAGGTGTGAGTTGACGACCTAACTGCTGTAACATTGACCCGTTAAATAGTAGTAAAAGCAGGGTAAATACATTTAACCCAAATGTTCCTACTGCTAACAGTGGCAATGGGTTATTTTTCCTATTTTCTGGTTTGAGTATTTGCATTAATAATTGATTATATAAATTGAACTATGAGCCAGTGAATGAAAATTATATTATTTGATAAAGCTATCAGATGTTTGTCCAGCCCCGCATTGCGTTAATTTATTTTGATTAAGGTTGTTGTTGCCATCTAGCAAACATAAGTTACGAACTTCATAGATTTCTAATCTATCAGCGCGAACACTATAAATTGCTTTTTGCAGGTCTGTACCATTGTCGCCTTGGGGATTACCAAAATAATCTACTGCACGTACAAGTAAATCTTTGTTAAAAGGAGTTATGAGTTTTGCACCACCAACTCGGTTTTTTTGAATTAAGTCGGCTACCATACCCACTCGCCACTTACCTGGTGCAATTTGTTTTGGCGGATAAACCCGCTTAATAACTAATTGTGATGTCATAACTAGGCTGGGATTTTCAGAGAAAACTTCTAGCGGTGTCATTTCTGCAACTGTGCTTAAGAAACCTTTGCGAAAGTCTTCGGATAAGGCGAAACTAGCTATCCAACTGCTGGTACTAACTTTTTGGCTACTCGCTTGAGGTGTTTGAATAAGAACTCCTAAATCTGGTTTGGGGTTTGCAACTTCTTCAATATTTTGTGGTGGTAAGGTTCCAGACCAGCTAAACATTGATATCATCGTTTTGCTGATGAATTGGCGAATTGCTTCTGGATCTCTTGCTAAATCATCAATATTAGCTACTGGTTTACCGTCGATTAATTGCACAAAGTTGGGAGGTTTTCTCAGACTGAGTTGGCGAATATTTAGCCCTTGTAATAAGAAGAAAAATAAAACTAATATATGTAAACCGAAGGTTGCGATCGCAAAGAGTGTCAAAACACTTGCTATTGATTGTCTTTTTTCCAGTAAACGCACCATTTACTCACCTCTTCTGCAAAAAACTTCAGCTATTCTATATAAATTATTATTTGCATATAATTCAGCAATTACGACACTTGCCAAAATTTTATTCATTTGGAATTTGGAATTTCCTATATCCTCTCCTTTACTAAAGAAGCCGTATTACTAATAGCACTGAAGACTGCAAAACCGCCAGCAGCAGCCACAAGTAATGATAAAATTGGTGCTAAAATCCCCAGAAAAATTATGAACCACATTAAGTCTGGATCAGCATTAGCATTTTGGCCTGGCCCATTTACAATAACTGCGGCAGTCAGCACAGCAATAATATTAAATGAAATTTTGGCGATTCCAATAGATAAAAATCCTGTCACCCATGCGAAAATTGGTTTACCAGCTACAGGCAATAAAGACCCACCTACGGCTATTGGCCCTAAAACCGCTATCAGCAACATAGTAGCTTCTATCAAATTCTGGAAGGCATATTGTAAGGAAACTAAAAAGTTTTTGATGCTTGTTTGGACTGTAGAACCTAACAAAGAATTAAATGAGGTTTCTGATATAAAGCCTTTGTTATATCTAATATTATCTAACTTAGTTTGTAGCCTATATATCCAAATTTTACTTCCGTATGTATTTTTATATTTCTGCAAGAGAATATTGACCTTATCGGCAGCGCTGACAAAGCATTGACTTTGTTGAGCGCCAGTTAGCGATTGACAAGGACGCAGAAAAGAACCAGTTACTTCTTCAGCAACACTCATATTCAGTGCTTGTTGGTACATTTTACCCGCATCTGCTGATACCACTACTTGCTGATTCACAGTGTTTAAAAAATCCCTGACTCCCAGTGTCAGATTAGAAAGGATACTTCCCTTCCCTGAATTACTTAAAAGGATCACCACCACAAAAGGCCAAATTAAAGCTGATATTGGACGACTATATTCGTAGGATATTAAGTCTTTGAGGAATTGTATCATAAAAAATAACAGGGTTCCTACCGCAAAAAAAATACCCAGATTTGTCAGCGCTCCATACAAGTTATTACTGGTATTATTTTGTAATAAATCCAGCCATTGTTTATTCCAACCTTCGGCAATACTTAGAGAAGTTGCGGCACCATTATTGAGAACCTCATCAATGCCTACTTGGGCACCTACTTGGGCAAAAATTAGTTGAATAGCAAGTTGCATTTTGAGTTGATGGGCTGTTTTTTTATATTTCGTAGGGTACGTTAGCGACAGCGTAATGCACCCTACCAAACTGTTTTTTAGATTTGCTGTTGGTTTGTCAGAAGTTTAAGGATTTTAAAAATTGATTGTATGGGGAATTATAATTTTTTTATCTTCAAATCCGACTTATCAACTTCTTTTTTACTCGGACTCCGAAATAAATCTAGTTGAGAAGTAGCTTGTAAAAGTCGCGCCGCTTCTGTAGATGTATCTATTCTTCGAGCGCGATTCGCCTCTTCTGCCTGCTGAGAAATATTTGCTAAATTCAAATTAGAATATTGCAAAGACTGATTTGTTTGTATTGTCTGAGCAAATGTTTCACCTATAATTGCTGATTGTGCCCGTTGAATCTTAATAGTTTCAAATTGATTATCACTTAGTAATTCTGCTATATTTGATAAACCAGAAATCTGATCCTTAGCCAAATTAGCTGCGTTTTGTCCTAATCTGCCAAATTTGCTCATATATAGGTTCTTCTGTGCCCCCGCCGTATCGCTAATTGCGTCAATATCTTTTAGTGTATTTTCAGTATTTTCTAACTTTACTTGTGTCCGATTTTGTCCATCTTTACCAAGAATAGCTTCTGCTGCCCCACGAGTAATAAAACGATTGAGTTCATTACTAACTCCATTTGCCCGTACTGCTACATTATTTTCAAAGCGGCTTGCATTAGATTGTGAACGATAAGATTCGTTGATAATGTTATCACGAACCTTTTGTCCCGCAGCTACGGGGTTAGGTATTTTCAATTCTGTATTTCCCTTGGCACTATCAAGAGCATTTTGGCTCTGTGTTTCTACAGGGTTTAAGTTTTCGCTCAAATTATTTTGAAAGTATTTTCCCATATCTGTGGAATACAATTTAAAATTAGTCCAAACCTCGCCTAATCCAGATCCCAGTTGAACTTGTGCCATTGCTGGTAGGATTGCAAGGGATAGCAACGTAAGAGTAAAAATGGTATTTTTTCGCATACATTTGTGCTTAAAAAAAGTAGACGAGATTAAGTAGCGACTCATAAATTTAGCTTTTTAACTATGATTTATAACTTTTAGAATCACTGTTAACTGCTTACATAACCCGATTAGCTACTACGTAGAGTAGCCACTAACTGACGTGCAAATGCGGAAATTGCTTCATATTTATTGCTGTGAAGTTGCATCATTTTACTGCGTGCAGTTTGTTCAGAGGGGTTATTCGCAACTGCTGCCAATTGTTCGTAACCTGGATAGTAACGACAGAATGTATAAATACCGTTATCATCTAGCAGCCATTGGCTATAAACGGCTTCTTTGCGGGGAAAAAAGCTTTCCGACGCATTACGAGAAATAATTTGGCGGGGATACTTTAAGATGTCTGCAAAACTATCGACTGCAACTGGCTGAATGCGTCCAATCAATCGTGTTGTCAGGTTTTGCAAAATTTTAGATGCAGCTTTAGATTTGGCAATAGTATCAGGATCTTGTCCTGATAAGATGACTCTGATGCCGGCTTTAGCACCGTTCGCACAAATTCTGCCAACTAAGTCAGAAATTTGCTCGAATTCAAATAAAATTGGTGCTTCATCAATGAAGAATATAGAAGCTGGGCTGCTAAGTGCGCGTCGTAATGCTGCTGAATAGGCACTCAAAGATAATACGGCTGCATCTTCACTATCTGATAGGTTTCTGAGAGCAAAAACTAATAGTTGTGCATCGGTAGGAAAGCTGGATGGTGCAGAAATAGCTTGTCCCACGCGGCTAGAAAGCCAAAACCGCAAGCGCAGCTGAATTTGACTGAGGGCGTCTTCTACTCTGCCAGTTAAAGAACTTAGCTGCAAGTGTTCTGATGAACAGAAAAACAGAAAATCTTTTAAGGTAGGAGTTTTCAGCCAAGCCTGAGTGCCAAATCCCCCTGCCATTGCCTGTATATATCGCTCTTTTATGCCCTCATCAGCAAAGAAGGCTTCTAATGCTAAGTTAAGCAGCGATCGCACGGTTTGCGATAAAATTTGACTTTCAGTAGATGATCCTAAAACCATTGTCATTAAAGCTGATTCTAGGAAGGCGGTATAATCGTTAAAGCGATCGCGCTGTTGTTCTGGTTCTAGCGATCGTAAGTCTGGCTGTTCAAATAAGTTATTTGATTGTTTAGAGATATCAAAATAGGCTCCATTCCCCTCCATAAACTCTGTATAGTCAGTGAAAGTTGATGTGCCATCGGGTTTAGGGAAATCTAACGCCACTACTGGAATGCCATGCGCCAAAGCCTGAGTTAAAATCCCTGATACCAACACCGATTTACCAGCACGAGTTGTGGCAAACAAAGCTAAATTTTTGTGTTGATTAAATAAATCTAAATGTACCGGTGTTCCGCCTTCTTCAGCAATCAACTCAAAGCCTTGTCTATCACCCTGTTTAGTTAAAACTAAAGGCATTAATCCAGAAACTTCACTTGTTAAATATAGTTGGCGACGGTTGAAGGGTGTTGCCAACAAACCTTCCCAAACTATTGGTAGAGTTTGCAGCCAGATTTTCCAGGCATACTCAGTTTCCCTAATTACCCTTGCTGGACGTTGAAAACAGTTTTCAATATATCTTGTTGCCTCATCTAATTTTTCTACAGTTGGACGATGCACCAAAATAGCTATGCTCGTATAAATTGGTACTGCACCTTCAAATAATTGTTCTTGTGCTGCTACCGATTTCTTTAACTTTAATTGAGCGTTGACATCAATAGTTTTACTTTTTTCTTGAGCCATGATTGTCGTCATGTTTGACTGTTTCAAGACTCGTTGCAAAGTAGTTTTCACCAATGCTGGATTTGCTGCCGTCAACTCACAAAAAATCTCTGTATCTACTACTCTTTCTCTGGCCAACAGTTCCCATAAATAGCGCAGTTGAGTAGACTTATTTGGCCAACCTCCGGGTTTTTCCAGAAATGACAGTGCGCCAATATAACGATTGTTAACATTAACCCAACGGCGATCGGCACAAGGTACGCTAGACTCCATCAGCAAAGTTGTGCCGTGGATATTGTCTATTAGCAATTTAGTACTAGCTAAATCTGAATTAACTTGCTCATGCAGTCCTTGTTCATCTAAAGTCATCAACTGGGGAATCTCTATTGGCTCTGTATCATTAAACCTTTTCCATATTTCCTTCCAGAGTTCATCAGCTCTCAAAGGCTTGACATCCAATCCCATTTGGTTAGATAAAATTTGTTCCCAACGGAGAAAACCCTGTTTGTAAGCATTCGTGATCAGTGTTTCAATGCGTTGGTTTTCTACTTCTGAGAGATCCCCTTTGAATTTCAACCACCATGATTCAGCTTTGACTAAAAGTTTCTCTATCCAATCGTCTGCATGTTGCGAGTTAGATTCAATCGTGTAAGTGACGTAAATTCGTAAAAATTTTGGCTTCCGAACACCAGAAATAGTAAGTTCTTTGACTCTAGCTCTTTCCGCCATCAACAAATATTTGATATCTCGTGATGGCGCATTCCTAATTAATGTTGCTAATTCTTTTTGGCGCTCTTTATCGGAACTAAAAGATCCCAAATGCAGTGTCATTCTTTCACCGCTAGGGATATCTTTCAATCCGGCTTCAATGTTATTAAAAAGTGTATCGATTTGTTCCGGTCTTAAAGTGGTATGAATTCCCTTACAGTCAAAACCAAAAACAAAACAAAACCTATCTTTTTGAGTACCTTTTGTTAACAGGTAAGCGCCAATATCACGTCCATTCATTGCAACACGCAGCATTGTCGCCAAGTGTAAAGCATCTTCAAATGGTGTTAATCTACTTTCATTTCCGGCGACGCTGACGCTTTGTTTTCCGATTTTTTGCTTCATGGTTAACTTCCAGTAAGCTTTGATAACGAGCAAAGCCTCTTGTCCAAGCGGGAACACCAATAAATTTACTTAAAAAACTCCAACTCCTACCACCAGTTAAGATCCACCAAGTTCCTATTCCCCAACCAGTCATGAGTATTGTCCACAACCATTTTTGAAACTCTTCTTGGAAAATCCCCCCAAAAATTCCATTAATAATAAAGTAGGAGGCTAAGGCAATTACCGTCCAAGGAAGAATTTGATCAGCAGGGATTGGTCCTAATGAAGGTTGGCTTCCCAGAACCTGATTGACTGGACGAAATTCTTGTTCCCGCTCTTGAGACATTCTAAATATCTGAATTATTTACTGCCCTTGTGGACCAATTACAAAGCGTGTGAGTACATCAGCAATGGTAACAGCAACAACGACTAATAGGGGAGTTCTGGCAATGCTTTGCCAATCTTCATCTTTACGCACTGCATTAATCACACCAACCAGAGAAATTGCAATATAGAGTAAGTAAATCGCCCGCAACACATTAAATATCAAACTTATTGCTGTCTCACTACCACCACCAGATGCTTGTGCTCCACCCAAGTTTCTTTTGAAAAACTTTTCAGCTTCTCCAAAAAACTGTGCTTGTGCAGGGGCTGCAAACCAGTCTAACCAATACAAACTCAGAATGATAGCTGCTGCTAAAATTTGTAATAATATTAGCGATCGCCTTGGTAAATTCACCTGCTGCCCAATTTGCTGGGTAATGACTGCAATTAAACTACCAACTAGTAAACAAAAAAGCAGGATAGGACTTTTTAGGCTGATAACGCTTATAAATACAGCACAAGCAATCAAAAAAGGTATAGATTCAACCAGAATAATCAAGCTGGATTGCAGTCCCAGTCTTAACTTCTGAGATCCTTTTACAGCGTTACCAGTTAAAGCTTTGAAAAAGTTTCTCTCGTGAGAACTTTGTCTAGACATTTGCTAATTTTCCTATAATGTACTTAAGTGTTGGTTGTCTAAAGTTTTACAATTATTTCCAATTTAACATGATTGAATACTCATTTTTCCTCAACTTATAAAGTTTAGCAAAGTTCTATACTATACATAAATTCGTATTAGATTAAGTTAAGAAAGCATTAATATTTATTTAATAAGTATGAAGGTACGAGCGTCACCCGTAGGGCTTGCCGCCAGGTATCCCTACTTCCCTGACAAATCTGACTTCATCGTTTAAGCTCGTTTAAACTCGTTATTATCTCATCAGAGTCATACAATAGCGATAGTTACAGGTTATACAGAAAAACCTTCTATTCCTCCAAGCAACCGTTTTGTAAGGTATTATCCTAATAACCCAAGTTGCTAGTTATTTGAGAAAGCGATCGCAACGAGATTATTTAACGAGCGAGATCATTTAAGGAATAAGATCCCCTCCAGAGAAAAATTAGAAGGGATTTATGTTGAATTAAATTATTACCATCTATGCTATCACTGATGACCTCTTAAAGCTGATTGGGCATTATTAGGCATTTCATCTGATGTCTGGCAAATTACTTATGATTTGTGCGTGACTTCTTAAGAGCAGCCTTTCCCTTAGTATGGAAACTCGGTGCCCCTACGAAGTGGGGATTAGAGGCATGGAGCCTGTAGCTTTAGTTAGAGGCGGGATGAGGTTCTCTTAATTATGGGCAATTAGACGGAGATAATCTCAGAGAAATTATGTATAAATTATTATAACGTCATTGATTGCAGCAATTTTATTTACTAGGAAATTTAGTTTCTCCCACTGTCCATAATTACTTTCAGATAGCCACGCTTCCTGACTATCTGAAAGTAATAAATCAACATTTTTCAAATCTACGTTCTACTATTTATTTTGCACGTAGATTATAGCGGTTCTCAATTGCATGGAATACAGACCTAAGCCCCAACCCTTGTCGCGTTGGGGAGTAAGCCTCAAAGCCTCTTAAAGGCTACGGTCTACACACAAGTCGTATCACCTCCCTTTATAAGGGGGGAAATGAGATTTCCGGTTCCCTCCCCAACACATCAGGGAGGGTTAGGGTGGGGTAAAACCTGTCTTCTTCAGCTATTTTCAGACTTATGTGTACACCGTAGCTCCTTAAAGGAGAGAGAAATAGAAGTGAGGTCAGAGTGTATTGCATCCAAACGAGAAGCGCTATATCTTCAGGCTATGGTGTAAATTTAAATACAGTTCCTTTACCAGAAGTGCCACCAGCAGAGGCAGTACCGTAATAATCAGTACCGACCGGAATTAGCGTGGACTCTGGCGTTGCCCCATTAGTGGTATTAAAACTAATCAACTGGGTGATAGTTGAAGTAGTTCCAACATTTAATCGATAGACAACTCCTTTGTTATTTGCCCCGCCAGTAGAAGCTGTGCCATAGAAGATACCACTGCTTGCTCCTGGTGTAAGCGCAGCCTTTGGGTTGGCCCCATTAACGCCACTAAAACTGGCAACTAAAACGGGTGCACCGATAGGATTGGTGGCTGTTCCAATTGGAACTTTGAATATAGCACCTACATTGCTGGCTCCGCCTAACCTAGTAGTGCCGTAGATAAATCCGCTAGATACAGTTAATCCAGCCTCTGGACTTGCCCCATTAGCGCCAGTAAAGCTAGAAAAACTATACCTAGTAGCAATAGGATTAGCAGGAGTGTACTTGAATACAACTCCCTTATTACTTGCTCCACCTAAAGAGGCAGTGCCATAGTAGCTTCCATTGGTAGTCACTAGTTGCAATCTTGCTAATGGGGTTGCTCCATTAGTACCGGTGAAGCTGATTACAGTGGTAACTGGACTGCCACTCAGCGGAACATTGAATATAGTTCCTTTATTACTGGCCCCACCTGCCGAGGCTGTCCCCCACAAAACCTTGCCAGTGCTATCCGCAATCAGTCGGCCTGCTGGGTTAGCTCCATTACTGATGCCAGTAAAATTCACAAGAGTTGTCAGACCTGTAAAAGCTGGTGATGCCAAGCTAAACAATGTACCGAGGTTACTTGCGCCACCTGTAAAGGTCGCCCCATATAAATTGCCATTGCTTGCCTGGAATAATCTAGCAATTGGATTAATTCCTCTGTTAGGTAGGGCTGTTCCCGTAAAGTTTATCAGTGTGGTCAGAGTATTGAAACCGGCACCACTCAACTTGAATGCACTTCCGTTGTTAGATAAGCCACCAGCAGAAGTGGTTCCATAAAGATTGAGATCCTTACCCTGAAATACACCAGATCTTGGCGCAGATCCATTAGCACCGTTGAAATTTGCAACAGTAGTCAATGATGCAGCAACAGCTTGATGTAAAGGCAATACCAATGGAGAAGCCAAAACAGCCAGGGAAGTTAAAATTGATACCTTCTTTTTGTTTTGACGTTGTTTGTACAAATTAGTCTTATTCATTTAAAACCTAGAAAAAATTTGATGAGACTGGATATAGCGCTTAAGTCAATAACGTAAAATTGACCTCGTTAATGACTTCGTTTAGTAGCATAAATAACTATTTTTTTTTTAGATGTCGTGATAAACACAAAAAATTGGAAAAAACCCTAAATTTTGACAAAATAAAGCTTTTTTATTAGTTTGATAGAGGATAATCTCAAATGCTTTTAAAACAATACTTTTACGAAAGATATTTAATGATTACTCCAATTGGTATAATAGCCAGGCGATCGCTTGGTTATTAAATTAACCCCTCGTTAAATTAAAGGTGTCAAAGAGAGACATCCAACCCATCCAGCCCCAATACGCTTGGGTTAAGCTCGAAATCTTTTGTAGAGAGGTTGCCTTGCAACCTCTCTACATACCTAAAATCAATACCAAAAATCCTTAACCCAAAAGTATTGCATTCAGCCCTGTTTACTGCTAGGACACAAAAGCATCTTATTTAACCACATCAAGAGCTTAAAGAGGAGTTTCTTGAGCAAAATTTTTTAGGACTTACGCAAAAATTGCTAAAAAGCTTAATTTATCGAACCGCCAAGACGCCAAGAGCGCCGAGAATTCGTAGAGTGTGCGTAAGTCCTATTTTTATCCCCTTTGAAGGGGCTAATACTATGACTTACCCATTGACATAAAACACTAAATATGAAATGTGGGTTTCTGGTATGATAACTAGATTTTTCAGCTATTTTTTTGCGACATCTGGGTTGGGCTACGCCTATGCAACTAATAAAAGGATGATTGATAAAATGCTAAAACAACGTATTTTTGTTAATACACGCGCTGATTAATTTGTCAACTGCGTAAAATTTATTAAATACTTATTAACACTTTTAAAAAAAGCTTAATTAAGGAAAACTATATATAAGCCAATACGGTTCACTTAAGAAAATTGTAGGTTGGGTAGAACTTTAGTGTTACCCAACAAAGTCACGGAAGTGTTAGGTTTCGTTCCTTAACCCAACTTACGCAGAAGTTGAGTTTTAAGCTTAACTGATCTGTATTGATATATAAGCGAAAATTTTAGATTTTACTTTCCAGAGAGAATAAAAAACTGCGGCAAAAACCACTTTTCAAACACCTTTAAATTCCACAAATATATTTAAGTTTTTTAATCATTCCATAATGCAATCATTACTTGAACTTTACCTTGAGATTATACTGTTGATTTCGTTGGCAAATTTTAACAGCTATTAGCTACCTAAAAGATTTTTGAAATACTGACTTTCTTTACTTAGCACTTTAGCGGTAGCTTGTGGCAAACTGCTGGGGATATATATTTAAAGATAGTGATTTTCATAATCTAAGATAAAATTGCCATCCCAAATAAGTAAGTAGGTAGAATTAAACATGGCTTTTTAAAAGGGAATAAGAGACTGAGAAGGGAATTGAGATATGACTCATAGTACCTAGTAACCACACTCCCTGATAGTAAAGCCACTCAAAATTTATTTCTACAAATTTACTTAGAAATGGAGAGTTTTTAAGTAGTAAATAATCATGCAATAGGGTCAATTAGCAATAGCTAAATGCCCTCTACATCTTTGAAAACTTTACCTTGAGTTTAGTCTACATTCTTCAGAGCTTTGTGAAAACTTTTGATTTACTGATAACCTTTCTAATGAATATTCTTGTCATTATATAAGGTTATTTATAATCGCCAGTTTGACACTTGATTTTGATTTGATATGGTGTTGAACCGGAAATTAATTTGAAGGAGTTTGACATGGCTTTTTATCGCGATCGTCCATTGACCCATTTGGCAGGTTCAGTTTCTGTATTTGCCATCACAATTGGTTTAGTAGTAGGTCAATCTGCTACTTTGATATCTCTAGCTGCGCCCAATATAGGTAATGGTGTAGGTGCAAGTACTGTAAGTGCTTTATTTACAGCTCTAAAATCGAAGTTCACATTCACATATACTGCAAATGGTAGTGGCGCAGGGTTAAAAGCTTTTTTCACTCAAACCCCACCAGCTGGTACTCCTCGCCCACTCGCTTTTGCAGCTAGTGACGACCCTGTAGCAGGAACAGAAAAAGTTACTGGCGGTCGTGGTTACGTCCAAGTGCCTCTGGTAGGTGTCGGAATCACATTAGCTTTTAACACTAATGGTCTTACTATACCACCAAGTGGACTTAAGCTTTCACGAGCTAGTTACTGTGGTATTTTGAACGGTAACATCAAAAATTGGAGCGATAAGAGCATTAGTGCAGATAACGGTAGCCAAATAGCACTCAATGTACCCATCAAAGTTGTACATCGTGCTGACTCAAGTGGTAGCACTTTTATTTTAAGCAGTCATCTCAATACTGTATGTAAGACTCCAGGTGTTCCAGCAGCTGATGTATGGAATAGAGGAGTGGGTACAACTGTTAGTTGGCCAGGCGCTTTCATTGGTGCTACTGGTGGCGGAGGTGTAGCCACCACGATCACAAGTAATAAAGGTGCAATTGGTTATGTGGATAATGCTACCCGTTTAACTAAAAAGCTACCTGCTGCACTCTTACTTAACAAGGCAGGTAAGTATATTGCTGTCTCACCAGCTTCAATTACAGCGGCTATTAAAGATGGGACTGTTGTAACATACGGTACTAATAAGAAGCTGACTAGAATTGATAATTTGACCGATCCCAAGAGTGCAGGTGCTTATCCCATTTCCGGAGCAACTTATTTCTTGTATTACTCAGACTTGGACTTTAAAGGGTTCATTACAGGTGCAAAAGCTTTAGCTCCATCTATCGGATATGGTTCTGTTCCTTAGGTTTATAAATTAACCTAGCAGACTACCATAAAATAGCTGTTAATTCTGTTGAGAGACTTTAACAGCTATTAGCTATAGCAGTCCTAAAAGATTCGTGAAATTCTGACTTTTCACGGTAAGTCCTCAAGCTGCGAAAAAGTTTGGCTTTTTCCATAGTCTCATTGTCAATAGCTCTGAGTTTATGAAAATAGCTAACGCAAAAATCAAGGCTTGGGAAACCCTCAAAATGACCTTTTCCATATCTCGTAAAAAGTCAGGATGATTCCCCAGGATTATATTTACAATCCTGGGGATTTATTTAGGCGATTATTTATGTCAATAACTCGTAAAGATGCTCTTAATTTTTAGGAAATATAAGGCAATAAATGGGTATAAATAAATATCAGAAAGTTTGTGATTGCGATCGCTCTTAAAGGATTGAAAAGTATCGTTATCAAGAAGAACTCAGGAGTCAGGAGTCAGGAGTCAGAAAACATTCGTCAGAAGTCAGAATTCAGAAAGATAGAACGCTCATATTTTTTTGACTCCTGGCTTCTGAGTAGAAGGGTCTAAAACCCCTCCCTTTGCACTCGTCTTTAATTGGAAGGGGTCAGAATCCTCAACCAATTTCTTATTCTGACCGGAGGCGGAGCGTCTCCGGCTCCGCTCCTGTATTCTGAGGAATGTATTCTTCTTCAATAACATCAAAACCCTCGAAACCTAACCCACCTAACCATTAGGGAATAGCACCTTTGGCTTTGAGGATTTAGCAAGTGGTGGTGACAAAGATTTTAACGATATGATATTATTGTGCGAGCTAATTTGAGTGCTGTGTAGTAATTTTAGGAGTTTATAACCACCAAAAAAGGTGAATAAGGCAGTCTGAGGATAACCGAATGGATGAATCTCCTAACTGGCGTGGGCTTGTACTCCTTTGGAGAACCCGCATGGTAATCTGGGGTTGGGCACTGACTACAATCTAAAAATAAGGATTTGAGCAAACCGAAAGCAGTGCTTAGTTTACTTTATGAGATGAGGCGATTAAACTAAATATTTATTCTAATTTTCAATTTATTTTAGTAATAATTAAAACTAGTTAATATACGTATATAATTATCCAAAAGTCGGAATTGAATACAACCTTACTGTTGTTGGTGGCCTAATATCTATGGGTCAGAGTAGTTGAAAAAAGTTCAACCGTCAACTATGTTATAATGTTATAATTAGATAGTTGAGAAATATTTTCGGTCATGTAACTGACTATAATTGACGCCTCTCCGAATCTAAATCTCTACACCCTTAGATTGTGGAGGTGTTTTATGTCAGTTCATATTGACAATCTATCCTTTAGAGATAAGAGTCTTTAGCATTGCAAAAATTAAAATTTTTAGCTAGCCAAACTATATTGGAATACCTCGTGTAAAACTGGTATATCTCACTGTCCAAAAATGTGCTAACAAGAACGGACAAGTTTAATGTGTCACAAGCCCAGATAATATACGGTTAGTACTTGAACTTATGGCAACGGATATAATTACCCGTCCTGAATCCCTTACAGAAGATTGTTTCTTTACTTACGCCCTTGGGACTGATTTACACGATGCTAATTCGACAGCTCAATATTTACGCAGAATCAGGAAAGAAGATAAACCGTATATTGACATAGCTGTTTCTCCCAGGCCTGGCTATCGGTTTGAGGTTTGCCTTATCCCTGTTGAAGGGTTCGCTAAAGAAACAATATTGACAAAAGATGGGTTCGCCAAAGCTTTAGCGATTATTTGTGCTGTATCTAACAAAGCTAGGAAGCGATTCCCCTCAGGAAATGGGCAAGAGATTGTCCGGTGTCAATTTAGCAACTTAGCCGATGCAGTCGCTGTTGCGAACAGATTGTCTGCATTACCCTCTAATATGTATGAAACTCTCGCCAAGCTACCAAATGTCTTGTGATATCACGTCCACTTGAATATTTATTATTTAGGACTGACACAAAGACATTTTAATGGTAAGTAACTAGACGGACTAGAGATAAAAAACTCAATAGTTCATATTTCATCTATTTAGAAAAGTCTTGTACAATAAGTCTTTTAACCTTAATGTACAATTTTTCTGTTTTTCTAGAGTGACCCATAATTCAAAGTGAGTTTTTTTTATGCCTATAAGTCCCTTACGTGAAGAACCTCGGAACCAGCGAGCGCCTGTAATTCGTACAAGTAATGAGTTTATTCTCTTGGAATGGCTAAAGTCAACTGGTCGTCTAATCGAGCGTGAACATCAAGAATCTGAGTATCTAAATGAAGTAGAAGAAATTTCAGAAATGATCGACCTAGACGATATCCCTTACGATCATGACGATGATGATGCTGATATGGATATTGAAGCCTAGCCCTGGTGAATGAAATTTGTGGCTATCCAAACGAAAGCTACACCGACCTGGGCTAATGGAAAATCAAGAGTTTGAAACCCGCGCAGGCGGGTTTTGACTGTGTAGATGCGGCTATAAGGGACTTCCAGTTAAAAAATATCCGATCGTTGGGGCGCAAGGCCTTGCGCCCTGACAAATGTACAAATAATTTTAGATAATTTATTTTTTGTCAGTCCCTAAACCGCAGATTTCAGGTTAAGTTAACTATTTAAGTAATAGATAAAATAATTGTCCATTGCTGACTGTAACACCAGCGCGATCGCCTGCTAATTTCCCAGTACCTAAAAAATAATCTACCCTACCTGCGCCTTTAATTGCACCTCCGGTATCTTGGTCAAGAACATACCGACTAACGATGCGCTCCTCCATTTTTCCAGTAGGATTAACAAAGGGAATAGAAGTGTGAATCAACGCTAAAGCACCAGGAGGCATGAGGGATTTATCTGTAGCGATAGAACGCTCTGCTGTTAGTGGTACATTGATAAAACCTTGGGCTGGCTCACCGTGGTTTTCTTGAAAAAAAACAAAACTGCGATCGCGCGGAATATAAATATTTAATTCTTGAGGATACTTTTGGAAATAGTTGAGAATAATTGGCATAGTTATACCTTCTAGCGGTAATTTGCCATCATTCACTAATTCTCGCCCGATGCTTTTATAGTTATAAGCGTTATTACCAGCATAGCCGATTGTTGTTTGAGTTCCATCAGGAAGCTGAAGCCTCGCTGAACCTTCAATTTGAGCTAGATATGGTTCGAGGCGATCGCGAAACCAAAATAACTCTAATCCTCGCAATTTCCCTTTTGCACCTTGTAAACCATCTACTCCTTCTAATTCCTTGCGTGTAGGATGAGGCTTAGACCAGGAGTTTAAATCAGGAGGTAATCGATAAACAGGATAACGATATTCTGCTGTAGGGACGCGACTGGCTGCGTAAAGCGGTTCATAATAGGCGGTGAATAAAACGGAACCTTTAGTGTCTTTACCGACTGACTGGTAAAGAACAAATTCCCGCTCGATGGCTTGATGTAATTCGGTTGCAGAATTAGTTTTTAATAGGAGTTCGCGAAATCTTTTCAAGCTTTTGATGACGCGATCACGCTTAATCTCAGTCACTTGATAGTTTTGATAAGCAGCCACAGCATTAGTTGTTTGCAGATATTGGAGACTGCGAGCGATCGCACTCACCAGCGCCTTTTTGTCTGGTATTTCTCCATATAAAACTTCATCTAAACAAGAGGTATCACCCTGACAACAAGTAACTGGTAATCTCTGGATTAATACTGCTTTTTGCTTTTGTGTAAATACATTTTGATTTTCAGCAGTCAAGGAAACTGGTATATCCCACTTTTTCACCCGACATTCTGGCGGACTGAGTTCTCGATGTGCTAAAGATTGCATCCGCACCAGCAAAATCGACAAAACCACAGGTAAGCTGATGCAGATAATTTTGTTAAATTTTCTTAACCTAGTAAGGGTATTTTTCATCAAAATTCAAAATTTTTCCCTTCCTATACTCCACCAAATTGTGGTTTACGTCATTAGTGTTGATGGGTTGTGAAAGTTCGTACTCAGCAGGTATAGCTTTTAAAATTGAGCGATTTATCATTCAGTAGGAACCTGTGAAAATTAATCACACAGACTACTAATATAGCTGGCGCATAAATCCAGCTATCATCTCAATTAACCAGACTTAACAGGGGGAAAAACCCCTTGTTAAAGGTAGGCAAACTATTGCCCCACTCTACTTGGTAAACTGCAATAAAGCAAAACATTATCAAAGATTGTTTGTTGTTTGTTTTTGACGCCAGTTGCTACAAGCGAGAGAAATCAAGCCACTAGCTCAATAATTTCCAATTCCTAATACCTTATTCATTCATATTACGGTAAGTGGCAACTGCTGAAGGCGATATCCGGTTCAAATATCGGAATATCCAGTATTTGAAAATTGTATCTAAAATCACTGGAAATGTAGCAATAAATAAGAAGATAAAATCTCGATTGGCTGGTAATCCCCAATGACGCGATACACCTTCTAGAAGTACTTCCCACCCATGAGGAGAGTGGAATCCTACAAATATATCAGTAAACAAAATGATGATAAATGCCTTGGCACTATCACTAAGTCCATAGACAATATTATCGAAGAAATCTTTAAGTACAGCAATAGAAGACTTGCTGACAAGCAAAAGCCAGATAAAAGCACCCACCGAAAAAATATCTGCAAAAACATTTTTTATAGCATTAGAGCTTTCGTGACGAAATTCTTCAGCAAGCTCTACAGCCTTATGTGTCATTTCAATTTCCATCTGTTCAGACGACAGTGGAGGAGCATTTTTAATGAAATTTTCAAACTTGAGCTTTTCTTCAAATCTTTGTAATTCTGCAAGTGCTTCCTCTTCCATTTCGGAATTGAGGAATATCTGCATTTGCTCACTGCTTCTAAACCGCTCAACAGATGGTCCAACTACGAAAGTTTTTGCTATCTGATGCGTTAAAAGTGGTACGATAATTAATAGTAAAATAAATCTGATAGATATTATTGTTCTTCTTTGAGCCTGCCGAAAACTCTGAATTACTTCTTTTTCAGAATTAGGATCTAATTCAACTTGCAAACGAGTGATAGTACTTAAAATAGAGCGCGGTAAAACTCCTGTTGTATCGACTTTACTCAGTTTTGGTTTTTTATGCGAGTCTTGAATTGGTATTTTGGGTGGTAACGTTGGAGTATTAACAAGCAACGACTTGTTGTCCGATATTACATTAACTGGTGGATTTGCAGGTTTGACTACTAAAGCTTTAGAAGTTATTTGATCAGAAATTGTTGTGTATTTGGATATAACTTGATCGATAAAGTTTAGCTTTTCCAAAATTAAAGAAGGACTTGGATGCTCTATACCTGCTTTATGAGCAGCTTTTTTATTTTCTTCATTTAGAAACCAACGGCTTGCTCTAAACTCCGTCAGCCGCATTCTGACAATTTTTAATAGCTTCTTTAGGTCTGACTCAAAATAATCCATCACACTGTTACTGTACATGGCTGAGTCAGTGTCTATTTTATTACCATTGAAATGCTTATTTTCTATTTCCTGAATCTTTAATGCTGCATCGTAAGCTTCATGTAAAGAACGTTCAGGAGTTTGTAAGTACCGTCGATAAGCAACAAGTAAGAAGGAATAGATTTTTTGGCTAAAAATAGAGTTTTTCATTGCAGACAATCATCCAGCATTATTTGGTGATTCTTAACCTTAAGTTAACGCACAAGGTATACTAGCAAATCTACAAGGAGAAAGTTTGTGGTTTCTCATTCGGTTTGGATTGTTGGCACTAGCCGCAGTGGTAAGACAGCTCGCTTAGTAGAGCAATTTTGTAGTTGGGTACAACCGGAAAAACAGCTTACTGAATCATTTTATACTAAAAAGCCGGGACGAAAAAAAGGCGAACGCATACCTGAATTTTTATATCTTAAACAAACAGAGCCAGGAGTTTTAGTCTTAGCTGCCAATGATGATAATCGTCGAGTATTGGGAGATATAATTGTTACATCTACCTTAGGAAAATATCCAGTTCGTGCCAAGACACCGCTAGGTTTTTTCCAGGATGAAGTTATTTTATTTTGGCCGTTGCTAATTAACTCCTTGAGCCTAAAGGCACAGTTTCCGGTGAGATTGCGACCAGAAACAGAACAAGAGTTAGCAACCAAACTCTGGCGTCCCCAATTAGACGAAGAAATTTTACGGATTGCGGGAGTGAATGAGTCTCGATTAGTGCGTCGCATTCTAGACTTATTGCAATTAGCAGCTTACAGTGGTGTACGTTGCGAAGATATTGCCCAGATTTTGGCAAGGGGTCTGGGGGATAATACTACAACTTTAGAGCCGGAATTTCTAGCCTCTTTGCTCCTAGATTGGCGTAATTGGTGTTTAGAGAGGGGGTTACTAACTTATGGGATTATTACCGAACTTTATAGTCAATATTTGTTAAGCGATCGCAATTACCAGCAGCATTTAACTAAACGCTATCAGGCGGTACTTGCGGATGATGTAGATGATTATCCTAGCGTAGCGCGTCTTTTGTTTGAATTGTTGTTAGATAAAGGCGCAGTCGGGGCGTTTAGCTACAATCCCGATGGCGCAGTGCGATTGGGATTGGGAGCAGATCCCAACTATCTAGAAGGGCTAGCAGAGCGTTGTCGAGTAGAAATCTTAACCGGGCCGCCTTCAGAGTCCCTTGGTGAAAAACTTACTAAACAGATGGTGGAATTAGTCACAGAACCGATGGCACTGTTGAGTTTACCAAAAATGGTGCATTCAATTCAGACCACCTCCCGCGCCCAATTATTGCGGCAAACAGCAGAGGTAATTGCTAATACCATCCAATCACAGCAAGTGCAAGCAGAAGAAGTGGCAATTATTGCACCAGGTTTAGATGCGATCGCTCGTTATACTCTAGTAGAAATCCTGATCAAGCAAAACATCCGAGTAGAATCGCTTAATGACCAACGTCCCTTAGTTAGTTCGCCTGTCATTCGCGCCTTACTCACCATGTTGGCACTAGTTTATCCCGGCTTGGGACGCCTCGTAGATCGGGATGCCGTCGCAGAAATGCTAGTCGTATTGAGTAGAAAACAACAACCACCAGTAAACTCCTCACGCCTAACAGACGCAATTAATCCCGTCTCTAGTGATATTGACCCGGTACGGGCTGGTTTAATTGCAGATTACTGCTTTGTACCACATCCTGATCGCCCCAACTTGTTACCAGTGTCAACCTTCGAGCGCTGGGATAGAATCGGCTATGCAGCTACTACAGCCTATAATGAGATATTACAGTGGTTAGAACAGCAGCGATCGCAACAAGAACTGCGTTTAATTCCCAGTCCCATTTCCCTCTTAGATAGGGCAATTCAACGTTTTTTGTGGAATGGTAGCAATCTCCCCTACGAACAATTAGCAGCATTACGGGAATTATTAGAAACCGCCCAACACTACTGGGAAATTGACACCAGGTTACGGCAAATTGCCCCACATGAAACAACGCCTCACACAACTATTATCGAATTCATTCAACTACTGCGACGTGGTACAATTACCGCCAACCCTTACCCTATGCGCCCCATCGGTGGAGCTAGAAGGGCTGTCACCTTAGCAACTATATTTCAATATCGATCTAGTAGGCGATCGCACCGCTGGCATTTTTGGCTTGATGCTGGTTCACCCCTGTGGGCCAAAGGTGGCGCGGCGACTTTGTTTGGTGCGCCGTTTTTCCTGCGAGACAGGTTAGGCGAACCTTGGACAGCAGAAGATGAGAAATTAGCAGAAGAACAACGACTGCGAAGGATTTTGACAGATTTACTATCTCGTGTATCCGAGAGAGTTTATTTGTGTCACAGCGATTTAGCAGTGAATGGACAAGAACAACTAGGGCCGTTGTTACCTTTAGTGAATGCCTGTGTAACGCATTCCGTTATATAAAGCTTATCCAAAGTTCTTTAAATTCGTACAATAATTCATCCACTATTTTAGCAGTTTCGTCTCAATTATTATAAGTAATATCACTATTATTTTAGGTTGTCCAATTCTTGAATAATGATCATAAAAAATGAGGATAGAGGGCGACTCTCGCTCACTCTCTATCCTTCTCCAAAGTAGGGATTATCATTTTTTTGAGTATTTCAAATGATTGACAAAAGGCACTTTTTCTTCACCTCTCACGGATGCTGCTAGACTGTCCGTTCGCCGAAAAATGGCGGCTGGCTCAACGTCAACATTGAGCAATCATCTGAGTGTTCTTTAAATAACCTTTGGTTCGCGGATATTTTACGCGAACCACTCTTTTTTGTCCAAAGTTCAATAGTCGAGAACATTTATTATTTCTTCTCTACGACCAAAATTCAAAATTTATTTGCAAATTAAGATTGACTCAATATCATTTTATCAATCATATCTAATATATCCGGGTCTATAGTCATATCAAACTTCCTAGCAAATAATTTTTCGGATTCTCTAATTTTCTCAAAATCATTTTTTTCTAAAGTTTTGGGGTGACCGGAATAATCAATAGTCCACTCTAAATATGTTAAGGAAGTGTTAATAATTTTTTCCTGAAAAGGTGAATTTACAATTAGAATCTGGTAAAACAATTCATCTGGACAAAAAGTGGAATTAAAACGGTTAACAAACTTAGGGTTTTGCTTCACAAAATCATTTATCCATTTTATGCATTCTCCTGTTAAACACCAAAATGCTAAACCTCCATAAAGAGCAAAACCTTCAGGAAATTTACGTCTTTTCGGTACAAGCAAAAGCAACAATGAATACAAGAAAGAGTTAATACGAGATTTAAACTCACGCTTTTCAGGGATACGATAAATCTTATTGTTCCAACGGATATACCAACATTCTAATCTTGTTAAAACCCCATACCATAGAGCATAAGGTAGTGGGAAATACTTTATAAATTCTTTACCTTTATTCTCTTTAAAAAACTTTTTAATCTGTTCATTTGACTTAATTAAATAGTCTTGACCCGATAAGTGTATAACATAATCGAAGTTAGTACCTGTTTCAACTATTGATTTTATTCCTTCAAGACTAGCTCTGACAATATCAAAACTTACCCATGTTAAATGGTATCTCTTTATGAAAGAGACATTTGGAAAATTCTTGAGTTGAGTCAGTACCTGATGATAAATTTTATCATCAGCTTTTTTATCTATATGTATAAAAAATGAAACATCATCTGTGTTTAGTTTATAGATAAGACGTACTAATTGTTCTGGATATTTATGCGCCAAAATTACATATGCTATTTTCATAAAAACTGCCTTATTATATAAATAAGCTTTTTGAATATTATCTTCACTAAATTTACTATAATTTGCTAATAGTGAGCATAATAGCCTATTTAAAAGATAAAAATATTTGTTTATATATAGTAGTAATTGTCCCCTTTTTAATATTGAAATTTGGGGTTGATCTTTGCAACTTTCGGGACTGTGGTTGAATTGGAACAGGAGAATGAGAAGGGACTTGATCACGCCTTAAGAGCAAAGGAATACTGAGAAACCCCAAAATAATTACTACTCCAGTCATTATCCAAACCATTAACCTATTTGGTTTATAATCCCCTCGCTCAATTTGCCAGAAAACTTGGTTGTATCGCCACGCGGCTAAGGCAATAATCAAAATTCCAAAAATTACCAAAGCCAGACCCAAATTTTCTGAGTTGGATAATGGATTTACCGGAGGTTCTTGTTGAGTAAGAGCAGTATTAAGCTGGCGCAAAAATATGCCAAATCGCGCAATCGCAAAACCAAAGCCAATCAATGCAATAGAAGTGCGTAGCCAAGCGAGAAAAGTCCGTTCGTTCGCTTGATGCTCCCTTTGACGGTCAATTTTCGGTATTTTATCCATCTTGTGACATCAAGTTCCCCTTGATATAGCATTAATTAGTGAAACAAACACCCAGATGCATCTGTAAGGGTGAAGACAATCCAGCGAGGACTTTGAGAAAACCCCAAGCGATCGCTAGAATCTTTACAATAGTAAATAAGGTAAAGATGTATATCAGAGTCAAAATCAATGGCGTTATTTGGATTTGGCAAAAAGCAAGTTATACCCACGCCTGAGGAAGCTTTGTCAGGAAGGGCACAGTCTATGTCAGTACCCGCAGCTCATTATGTCAACAAGAATCCCCTGAAACCTCCTTATCCCGATGGATTAGAGAAAGCAATCTTTGGCCTGGGTTGTTTTTGGGGTGCAGAACGTAAATTCTGGCAACTTAAAGGAGTTTACACCACCGCCGCAGGTTACGCTGCTGGGTTAACACCCAACCCCACCTATGAAGAGGTATGTAGTGGGCGAACTGGTCACAATGAAGTGGTGTTGGTTGTGTTTGATCCCAAAGTGATTAGTTATTCAGAACTGCTGAAAGTATTTTGGGAAAGCCACAATCCTACCCAAGGGATGCGCCAAGGTAATGATGCTGGCACTCAGTATCGTTCGGGAATTTATGTATATTCTGAAAGTCAAAAGCAGCTAGCAGAAGCATCGCGGGAAGCTTATCAACAAGCTCTCAACGGTGCAGGTTATGGCAAGATTACTACAGAAATCCTGGATGCACCTGAATTCTACTACGCAGAAGCTTACCATCAGCAATACCTTGCTAAAAATCCCAACGGGTATTGTGGTTTAGGAGGGACAAACGTATCTTGTCCCGTGGGCGTAGTTGAATCGCAAGTGAGTGGATAGAAATGCACTAGTAAATTACAGATGTGTATTTGTGTCAATCTAGAATCAAAACCCTTTTAAAACCTCGTTTCCAGCCTTTGGCTGGAAATGCTTTTCAATTGCGGCTCTGCCGCTAGTAAGGGAGGCGGAGCCTCACAATAGGCATTCCCAGTCAGAGACTGGGAACGAGACAACCAGACAACGCGGTTTATAACCGCCGATTTCACTAAGTTGATTAAAGTGCAGCTTTGAGCAAAGCGATCGCACTCACCCACAATACAATACTAATAGGCGCTCCAATTAGTATACCAGCGATCGCCCAGCCTCTTTGATGGGCTTTGAATTGTTCAATACTGTGCCACCGTCTACTTTTCCAAGCCCATTCATTGCCTTTAGCGCCGAGTGCGATCGCCATGAACCCCGAAATCTGGGGTATAAAACAGAATAAGCCATACCACACTTGATTCGGCCACATCCACAACCAAGGCATAAGAAACGCGCCCCAGTTCCAACCAAGAATTTCCTCTGGGACTGTTTGATTGTGATTATTTATCCCGCACCCAGAATTATTGATTATTTCTTTTAGCGGTAAAAGCTGATTCTTATTTGCAGATTTGACAGCTAAACCAGATTTGAGAGAACTTAGCGCTTGGCTGGCACTAGTAAATCGTTGTTCTGGAGCGGGTTCTATCAACTTTTGCAGCCAACTGACAAAACTAGGACTGAGGTTAACTCGGTCTGTAAATTGCAGTCGTAAATCCTGCTGGGGTAAATCAGAAGGGGAAGTCCCAGTTAACAAATGAATTAAAGTTGCACCCAGTGCATAGAGGTCTGAAGCTGGAACCGCCCGACCACCAAATTGTTCCATTGGGGCATAACCATAAGTACCCACAACGGTAAAAGTAACGCCTTCTCTTGCCGCTTTATCCTGAACTGCGCCAAAATCAACTAAATAAATCCGATTATCTTCACCCCAGATTAAATTACTCGGTTTAATATCTCTATGTAACACTCCTGGATTCAACTCATGTAGATACATAAGAATATTTAAAATCTCATCGGCGATTTTTCTAGCTCGCTTTTCAGTAAACCTTTTGCCAAGAGCAAGTTTTTCCTTAAGCGACTCACCAGGAATATATTCTTGAATTAAGCCAAACCAGAGTGTGCGATCGTCGATACAAAAATAATCTATATATCGAGGAATGCGGGGATGATTTAGCTGTTTAAGAATTTGTGCTTCCCTCTCAAAAAGTTTCAGGTCATCCCACTGTACAGTACCGCCAAAGGCCAAAAGTTTGACCACAACGGTCGAATTTTCGCCATCAGAGGCTTGTAAATCCAATGCTTGCCAAGTTTGACGAATTCCATTGTTGCCGAGTTGGCGCTGGATTTGATAACGATCTTGTAATATCTGTTCTGGTTGCAGCATCTGACACCTGCTGGCAATTTACGCTGATCTTATTTCCTTATTATTTAAGGATAGTCATTATCTAAGAAAACTGTGTGAACCATCAATGAAATTATTCGGGGGAAGCAAGCAAATTACACCTAAAACAGCTATCGAACTCTCCCAAGCCTTGGGTAATTCTTTTGAGTTTTGGACAAACCTTGAAGCAAAGTATCAAGTTCATCTAGTGGTTTTCCCAAAAAACTTGATTTGATAGGCATTACAGTCTTTTGGTTTTACTCTCTTGTTTTACTAAAACTAGTATGATAAAGTACATTTGTTTAATATCAAGCTAAGGAGATACTTTATGCTTAGTAATGGATCTTGGGGTAAAGTTTTTAAAACTTTTGGTAGTTTGGCTGTTGGTATTGCAAGTATTAGTGCAGTTAACTACTTAAGCAGTGACCATCTAGCTTTAGCGACATCAAATTCTTCTAAACTCCAGAACAGCAATCATTTAACTATTAGCAAAGGCAAAAGTAGCTCAGAAAATCTACTAATTGCTCAGGTTCCTTCTATTACTCGAACAATTAATGGTGCAGTAGTTACGGCATACCCACTTTACCGTTACTATAATTCATCAATTCTTGACCACTTTTATACGGTTGATTTTGGTGAACTAGGAAATGGTAAGGGCGGATATATATCAGAAGGAATTGCCGCCTATATTTCTAAACTACCATACGCTGGAACTGCTCCTCTATATAGATATTACAGCTCCGCAGCTACAGACCACTTCTACACTACTAATTTTAGTGAGCTAGGTGGTGGTAAGAATGGGTATGTGTTTGAAGGTATTGCAGGTTATGTTTATCCTAGACCTATTACAAATACTCTTCCTGTATATCGATATTACAGTTCCGCAGCTACAGACCACTTCTACACTACTAATTTTAGTGAGCTAGGTGGTGGTAAGAATGGGTATGTGTTTGAAGGTATTGCAGGTTACGTTATTCCTACTAAGTAAGAGGTCATTATACCCAATATCGAATCCGACTGTGTAAATCACTGGCTTTGAAAAAAGCAAGCAGCACTATCTCAAATGTTGAATTAAAATTTTTATGCCAAAATTTTAATTCAACATTTTTAGTAGACCAAAAAGTTCTGCGATCGCACAAACTCCATCTATAATGCCTGTTAATCAATCATTAGTAAAAAAGCCTTTTCTCGGAAAGCGATTGAAGAATTTGCCCAAAATTAAAATAGACATCCAGGCATAATTCTTAGTCGCTTACATTATGATGAATTAGTTCACTATAAAAATTTGAGGAAGTTACTCATTAGAGTTAGCCCAATTTTAGATTATCCTATAGATAATTTTTGCGATAGTAGGCTTGATATTCCGCAGATAGCAGAGGTTCCCACCAATTACGATGATTGAGATACCATTCAACAGTTAAACGTAAACCCTCAACAATCGTTACTGAAGGTGTCCAACCAAGCTGAGTTTTAATTTTGTTGGCATTAATTGCATATCTTCTGTCATGTCCCTGTCTATCTTTGACAAAAGTAATCAATTGCTCTGCTGGACGTACTGATAAATCAGGTGCTAATTCATCCATCATCTGACACAAAAGTTGCACGAGGTTGATATTTTCTACCTCATTGTTGCCACCAATATTGTATGTTTCGCCTGGTTTACCATGATTAATTACCGCATCCAGAGCCAGACAATGATCGCCCACATAAAGCCAATCCCGCACATTTTTACCATCGCCATAAACAGGTAATTGTTTCCCTATCAAGGTGTTGATGCACATCAGAGGAATTAGTTTTTCGGGAAACTGATAAGGACCGTAATTATTAGAGCAATTTGTGATAATGGTTGGAAATTTATAAGTATGATAATAAGCACGCACTAAATGGTCACTACCAGCTTTCGAGGCTGAATAGGGACTATTAGGAGCGTAGGGTGTAGTTTCACAAAAAGCCGCATCATCTGCGCCCAGACTACCGTAGACTTCATCCGTAGAAACGTGCAGGAAACGATAATCAGATGGCTGTGCTTTTGCCTCCCAATGTTGCCGAAAAGCTTCCAGTAGCGTGAAAGTTCCCACCACATTAGTTTGCACAAAAGCTGCTGGCCCAAGAATTGAACGATCAACATGAGATTCAGCGGCAAAATGGGCGATGGTATCTATATTTTCAGATGCTAGTAATTGATTTACAATGGTGCGATCGCAAATATCTCCTTGGACAAATCGAAAATTTTCTCCTCCCTCAACCAGCGCCAAATTCAGACGATTTCCCGCATAGGTAAGAGCATCCAACACCACCACCCGGTCATTTGGATAAACTCGACACCAGTGATGCACAAAATTCGCCCCAATAAACCCCGCACCCCCCGTAACTAGTAACCGCCGACTCATCCAATTGCCTCTCTTCTCTCTATATTCTCAGCGCCTCTGCGGTTCTTTTTTATTGCTTAAAATATTTCTTCCTCAGCTTCCCATATATCCTCTGAGCCAGTAATTTCGCCATTCGTATTTTCGTCAAATCCTTAATATTAGATGGCTGCTGTATAGTGTGATCAAAGAATTCATTTAACTCATCCAAAATAACTTGGGAACGCTTAATAATATTTTCAGTTCGATACTCAGCCAAAAACTCTTCAGATAAACTAAAAGCTACTGAAATATCAATCACCTTTAGAATCCGCTGGACATCATATTCTTGTGAATATCCAGCAATCTTATAGCAATTAAATCCAGGATCTAAGTAATCTGCCAGTCCACCGTTGACACTAGAAAATACTTGACAACCACAGGCAAGAGCTTCCATTGGTTGCAGACCAAATCCTTCACTAACACCCTGTTGTGCCCAGTACTCAGCCGAATCATAGAGGTAAACCTTAGCTCGGTTGAATAGTCCAGGTAAATCCTCTACATAAGAGTCAACAACCAATACTTTACAACGTTTTTGCAAAGCTGGAATTAATTCTTTAATTAAATACTCAGAAGATTTACGAGCCTGAACTAAAACATCAATATCCCGTTCAAGACCTAAATTTTGAAACTCATCAGAAATTTGATTAGGCAAATAATAAATAAGAGAATTGGGTGATTTTTCTCCCCAATATCCCATTGTATAGCGGCTAACAGTAATGATCGGAATACTCGCAGGCAGTCTAAATGGATAACCTGCACTATGTGCATGGTAAACGACATTGCATTGCTTAAGTTTAGCCACGAGTTGAGCTATATCAAATCCCCAACTGATGACAAAAATTACATCACTTAAATTTTTCTCTTTTAGCAAATCATCAATAAAAAGCTTACCTTTTTCCCGTTGACGGTAAGTTACAACATCAGCACTACAGAACTGCTGAACTAGATTAAGTGCTTTTAACTCAGCCCAAAGGCCACCACAAGCAAATTTGCCATCTGTACCGGGGAGTAAGAAGTAAAGTTTTCTCATAATTTTATAAAGGGAGTGAGTACTTGTACTGAGCAGTTCAACAGGCTCACTGTGAGACGTTGCCCTACTACGGCATTGCTACGCCCTAAGCGTAGCCTCTGGTAGAGTTGTATCGGGCATTGTGCAAGAGGAAGAAAAATTACTTCTTTCCCTTCTGCTCTTAGCAAGAACTGCCCCTCTGCCTCTTGCTCTCTTCAGTCTTGCCAGCCCACTTTAACAAAATGTGCCTGACGCCCCCAAACGTCGCGTGTACGGGTAATATTTTCAATTGCTAGGTTAAAAGGAATGGCAGTTGTTAGGTAACGCTGTGCCATAGAACCTAAATTAGGTGCGAGTTCAGCGGCTGTTATCGCTGCTAACCCCAAACCTATAATTTGCTCGATTGGTCGAAATGGTAGTAATAAATGTACGCCGACAGCTAGTCCAGCTGTTAAGAGCATTGCTACTGATAAATTTGTGCTGCAACGGGGATGTACAGCCAAATCCCATTCCCCACTGGTGAGGCGATGTCGAGCAATTGTAACCGCACGCCGCAAATCACTAATATTTACTTCACCATAGAGGTAGAATCCCTGCTCAGTAGATAAACCGCCTAATAATTCGTTATCTAGTTGAACGTTACTAGGTTCTCTTTTGGCAGGATAGGCACTTTTTAATTCGCCAAGAACCCAAACAGTAGCGTGTTCTAAGGCGTGAACCTGCCGGATAATCAAAATTTCTTTCAACCCTGGAATAAACGATAGCTGCCTGAGTAAGTCGGCATCTTGTGTGGGTTGTGGAAAGTCTAAGGGTCGGTATTCTAGGGTCGAAACTTTCTCAGATACAGGTGTCGTAAGATCAAACTTAAAAAATTCAAAGGGAGACAAGCCACTCTGAAAAGAAGCAGAAGTATTCATTGGAACACTGCTCTCCAAGCCGATGGAGCAACATAGATTTCTTTCAAATGTAACGCTTGCACCACTGAATTGTTGCTAATTTTTGTGGATGATTGTTGAGTTTAGGCATTGACACGCATGAGTAATACTGTGCCCCTACGACAGATGTAATTTTCAGATTATCCATATTTGGTCTTTCCTGTCAATGCTTAAGTCCTATAATTATTCTCCTGTGCCCCTGTGTGTAAGTTCTAAATCTGTTCTGCTGAATTTGGAAAGGAATTCTGATCTTTATAGTTTCCGAGTCCGAGGGTCAGCTGGCTCCAGTAACATAAACTCCGGCTGAGTGAAGGACTCGGAACTTTTGGTAGAGTGTTCACACTGAAAACTTAGGCGTGAGGAGGGGAAAAATCAGTAAACCTGAAAATTGGCTTGTCAGTATACCAGACCAGAGCAATTACGTTGCTACCAAATAAATTGTTTATTCGATCTGGTTAGGCAGAAGACAACAATTAACATCATTCAAACACACTTTCCCCCACTGTAAAGCCCAGCGGACAAGAGCTACTCGATTTTCTGTCTGGGTCTTAGTGAGAATATTACTGATATGGTTATCAACTGTACGCTTGCTAATCTCCAGTTTTCCTGCAATCTCTTGGTTAGTTAAGCCAGTGGCCACTAAGTCGATAATTTGCAGTTCTCTGTCTGACAGACTAACGGGGGTCTCAGACTTGCCACCAGCCATGACTATTTCTATCCTCGCTTGGTATATGTACTTAATCGCTCTTTCTAATTCTAGAAGATTCTTTTCTTGGTAGGGGTTTCAAGTGTTAGCAGTAATACCATTGTCAATATTTTCTTTGGATTTCAAGTTGGCAAGAATATAAACCATGACAATAGATAAGTAATATATAACACTTATTTATTTTTAAAAGTTAGTAAAAATGTTTAGATAATCTAGGCGATGCTCAGAAGCATATAGATGTTATGGAGTAGTAAAAATTGCTATTTAATTCTATGAAGGACTGGCGACAGATTAGCAAAAATCATTGTAGATTTTATACTGTAAATTCCTAATTCCAAATCGAAATCTAAAATTAAAAATGAGATGAGCAATCCCCGTGTTTTGTGCCTTGGTGAAATTTTGTTTGATTGTTTAGCCGATCAATTGGGGCTAAAGCTGGAAGAAGTGAAATCTTGGACTCCCTACCCAGGAGGGGCACCAGCTAATGTAGCCTGTGCTTTAGTCAAGCTGGGGACATCAGCCGGCTTTATCGGAGCCGTTGGCGAAGATGAAGTAGGGAATGCACTGGTCAAGCTATTACAAGATGTAGGTGTAGAGACGACGGGGGTACAACGCCATCCCACAGCGCCAACGCGGCAAGTTTATGTTACACGCGATCAGGCTGGCGATCGCACCTTCGCCGGATTTGGTCAGTATGATACCGCAGAATTTGCCGATACTCGCCTGCAAGCTAAACAATTGCCAAATTCGTTGTTTCAAGAGGCAGATTTTCTGGTTTTGGGTACTTTGGAATTAGCCTATCCAGAAAGTGAACAGGCAATTTACCGCGCCCTAGAGTTAGCAGAACATTACGACTTGAAGATTGTGCTGGATGTCAACTGGCGTCCTGTATTTTGGGACGAGCCAAACATCGCTCATCAAAAAATTCCAGAATTATTTAAGCGAGTCGATTTCCTCAAACTCTCCAAAGAAGAAGCTGAATGGCTATTTGAAAGCGCAGATCCCGGAGCCATCACTTACCGTCTGGGTTCAATTGAAGGAGTATTAGTAACAGATGGTGAAAACGGTTGCACCTACTGTCTGGGTGAGAACGAAGGCAAATTATCTGCGTTTTCCATCCCCGTAGTTGATACAACTGGTGCAGGTGATAGCTTTTTGGCAGGATTCATCCACCAATTGAGTCAGCACGGCATCCACAGCTTGCGAGATCCAGAAACAGCAAAACGCATTGTCACATATGCCAGTGCTGTTGGAGCGCTGACTACCATTAAAGCAGGTGCGATCGCATCTCAACCGACTGCTGCTGAAGTCGAAGCTTTTCTAGCCGCACATCAATAGGAACTAGCATAAGTCATCGGGATATCAGCCACCAAAGGCTGATACTCCCAACTAGAAAATGGACGAAAATCCTCATGCCATTCTGCGGTCATATTGCACAATAAACGTAGTTGGAGAGCTGTCGGTACTGGGTTAACGCGCTCAACTTTAACTTTTAGCAGTTCTGAATTTTTGTTCTTGAGTTTAAAAACATCATCCACAATATACCGAGGGCAATAACCTACGATGTAATGATCCTCAGTACATAAGAGCAATGCACGCGGGTCATGGGTATTTTGAAATTCGTGAGCTAAATATAACAGTTCACCCGTTTGTAATTGATTAATTCGTTCAGTTGCACAAGCCGGAAGGTGTCGCAGTCCATGTACAAAAAAATGGATGTAGTATAAACCATTTTCATCTGGTTCTGGACAGGGGAAAACTTCAAAATAATCTGTTACCTTGCGTCCACCACTCCGAGAAAGAATGCTAACTGGATCATCTTCACCTTCGGGAATATTTAGTGATTCAATATAACCTTTATAGTCAGGGCGAGAGCGTCGCATTAATCGATTAGAAAACAAGGGGAATAGTTCAACTGATGTGTATACATTGTTCAAGTCTGGAAAGGAATACAATAGCTGAAAATTATGTTCAGCTTGAGCTTTAACAGCACCTTGCGTATATACAAATTGATATTTTTTTCCGTCAAATGTTAATCGACCAATGGGAAGCCAAGCGCGACTTTTAGAATCTTGCCAAGCTAAAAAAAGTGTTTTCATAGTAGGGTGTCCAGCAGCTTACTTTGATTTAACTCCAATATTTTTTGTGCAAATTCAATTGCTGTTTGCGATATGCGATTAGATGGAATACGCTCAAAAAGCTCTAACGTATCATTGCTTGACACCCTTGCTAGATTATTTAACCATACCCTGGCTGCATCTGGATACCGTTGTTGCGCTTCACAAAATGCATTAAAAGTCTTAAGGGTTTTTTTATCACCAACTCTAGCATACAACGCAGAATTGCATTTTTCTACATATGTTTGGACAGAAAAGCCAGCGTCTTTTGTGGTTAGTCTGTTTTTTCTTTTAGAATCAGACTCGTTCCTACCGAGAGAGGAGGCGTGATCGTAAGTTGGTGCTAGATAAATCTTCTCTTGTAAACTGATGAATGCCCAATTTTCATGGTGTCGATCACTATTCCCGATCCAAGCATCCAAAAGTAAATACCCAACAAAAGTTTCTGTCGCATAACTAATTCCCTCTGGTGGTGTCCAGTCGATAGGTAAATTAACTGAAGCATCTCCCATAGCATTGAATACATTATCTATTGTGTGTTGAGATAGGTCTTTAGAATCTTGTGGATAATTGGATACTATCCGAGCCAGAATTTCATTACCAAGGGTGAGAATTGCACCTTCTTGAGGCGGCAAAAATGAGGGTGAAACAATGCCATTCTCGCCATTGAACATTGCCAGTTGATAATCAGCATGGGGTAAACCCAGCAACTCGGATAACTGGGCTGCAATCTTTTCTGCCCAATCTTCTCCTGTGTTTGGTCTAGCTTTCTTGAATAGGCAACGACCTAGATCCTGATGACGAAACCAGAACTTTGGTTTTGTTCCCAAATCTTCATCGGCCTCCGAGGCATCTAGGGGAACCTGAATGATAAAAAACTGCTCTGGCATAATTTATAGGAAAGCCTGATTTAAAACAAATTATTAACTTCACCTATTTTTAAAATATGTAACAGTTAATGGTTTGCCTTAGCTTGCGGCCACAGAGTATCAACAGTCACAAACTTATAACCTTGTTGTAGCAGTTGCGGAATCAGGATTTGAATTGTAGCAGCAACATCTTCTCCACCACAAGCACCATCATGCAAAACAATAAGCGAACCATTTTTGACCTGCTGCATAATTCGCTTTACCACGGTGGTGACACCTGGCCGCACCCAGTCTTCTGGTACAACACTCCACATAACTGGGCGGTAATTCCACTGAAAGAATAATTTTAAAGTCGCAGGTGTAAATAAACCATTGGGGGGACGGACATCGCGCACTTGTTCAGGTTGCAGGTTGCAGGCATTGTAAATGGCAGCTTGGGTTTTTTCTAAACTGTCCTTCAGGTCATTTGGGGAAAGCATGGCAAAAGAGCGATGATCGTAGCCATGCAATCCGATCCAGTGTCCGCGATCGCTCACGGCTTTAGCAATGGCTGGTGAACGGTTGACGCAAACACCCAACCAAAAAAAACTAGCTGTAATGTTGTAACGATCTAACACTGCCAAAACTTCGGGTGTGTATTGCGGATGGGGTCCATCATCGAATGTGAGTGCGATCGCTTTAGAATAGGGATTTCCAGCCCAAAGGCAGTTGGGAAAACTTGGCTGGAGAATGCGGTATAAAATTGGGAACAGGGGAGCTAGCTGCATTTGCGTTTATCTGCTGCTGACAACTTTTTGTAGGTGTTGCTTGTGAAACTGCGATGTCTGCGACGGGCGTAGCTGCAACTTCTGGCGATGAAGCATGTTTGCTTAAATGGTAATCTACATCTGGTAGGTCAGTGGGTAAGATTTACGCAAAAAGATTTTTTGTTGAGCCAGGGTATAAGGGTCAACAAAGGAAAAAACAAAGCTAATACCAAGCCTCTCTTTCTTCTACTCCCATACCCTCAATACATTTCTATATCTGACTATATCCTCAGGGGTTTTTAGATTTACTGCTTTATTTTGTAACAAAATTTGTAACAGTAACATTGTTTTAGCTTGTACTCGTCTAGATTGATGAAAAATCTACGGGGAATCCCTGAATGAAAGGGTAATGTTGCTCAAAGATATACGAGATTATCAAATTCTATTTTTAGGCTTGTTCCTAGTTGTGGGAATCGGTACACGAGATTGGACGCTGCGGCCAGAGTTGATTGGAGTAGCGATCGCCACAAGTCTTGCAACTCAATGGATATTGTCATTAGTTACTGGCAAAGAACAAATGACGAATCTTCGGAGTGCTTTAATTACATCTTTAGGACTGTCCCTGCTGTTGCGGGCTGATCACTGGATAACAATGGCAATAGCCGCAGCAATTGCGATCGCCAGCAAATTTATCTTCCAAGTCGGTGATAAGCATTTCTTTAATCCCGCCAATTTTGGGATCATTTCTGCCTTGATTCTCACCCCAGATGCTTGGGTTTCGCCGGGACAATGGGGTGAAGAGTGGTGGTATGGACTATTATTTGCCGGAACTGGTGGCATGATTTTGCAGCGCGTTGGTCGCTGGGACACCACAGCAGCTTTTTTGGGTAGCTATTCCTTGCTGGAGGCGATTCGCAATCTCTGGCTGGGTTGGACTTGGGATGTTTACTGGCATCGATTGATGAGCGGGTCTTTGCTGCTGTTTGCCCTATTTATGATTACAGATCCGCGATCTATCCCCAATTCGAGAATTGGGCGTGTAGTTTGGGCAGTTTGCATCGCCGGATTAACTTTTATCCTGCGGAATTATTTCTTTGTTTCCACAGCAGTTTTCTGGGCGCTGTTTGCCCTTGCGCCATTGACCATTCTGCTAGATGTTCTCTGGGTAGCTCCACGGTTTGCTTGGCAAGAGGGGGATGAGGGAGCAGGAGGAGAACTTCTTACTCACCCCTCCTGTACAGACGCAATTAATCGCGTCTCTCTTAATTCAGCACTAAAAAAGTAGAGGTATAAAATGAAGTTTTTTCGACTCTTAACACCATTATTGTTGACAATTGTAGCTATTTTATGCTTTGCACCCGCAGCTTGGGCATTTTGTGGATTTTATGTAGCCAAGGCTGATACAAAACTGTATAACAAAGCTTCTCAGGTGGTGATAGCACGGGATGATGAACACACTGTCCTAACAATGGCAAACGACTTTCAAGGCGAAGTCAAAGATTTTGCAATAGTAGTACCTGTGCCAACGGTGCTGCAAAAAGAGCAAGTTCGCGTAACTGAACCGAAAATTATCGAGCGCTTGGATGCTTTTAGTGCGCCGCGATTGGTAGAATATTTTGACTCAGATCCTTGTGCTGTTACTGATTCGGTAAATCTACCTGCTGCGGCACCTAGAAGCAGGGCAGTCAGTCAGGAAGCTGAAAAAACAAGCGATCGCAGTTTGGGTGTAACAGTCGAAGCACGTTTTAATGTCGGCGAATACGACATCGTGATCCTTAGTGCCAAAGAATCTGGGGGATTAGAAACTTGGCTCAAACGCAATGGCTACAAAATCCCTAGAGGTGCGAAACAGTTACTAAAGCCCTACATCCGCTCCTCAATGAAATTCTTTGTTGCCAAAGTCAACTTGGATAAATTCGAGAAATCTGGCTACCAGTTCCTTCGTCCGCTACAAATTTCCTACCAGTCACCCAAATTCATGCTGCCAATTCGTTTAGGCATGATCAATGCTACGACAGAGCAGGATTTGATTGTCTACATCCTCTCGCCCCAAGGACAGGCAGAGATCACTAACTACCGGACGGTGAAAATCCCTTCTAACACGAACATTCCTTTATTTGTCAAAGATGAATTTGGTGAATTCTATAAATCCATGTTTCAAACTGTCTACACCAAAGAAGACAGGAAAGTTGGTTTTTTGGAATACGCTTGGGACATGAGTAGTTGCGATCCCTGTTCTGCTGATCCCCTAACCCAAGAGGAACTAAAGCAAGCAGGCGTATTTTGGCTAGATGATAATTCTGGAAGTAATCTGCCAGCATCCCCCAGCTTTCGTCGTCCTTCTCCTAGAAGTAACGTCTTCATCTCCCGGCTGCATGTCCGCTACAGCCGCGACAAATTCCCTGAAGACCTGATATTCCAACAAACTGCTAACAGTGAATCTTTCCAAGGGCGTTATGTTTTGCAACATCCGTTCCAAGGGGAACTCAAATGTCAGGCAGGTAGAGAATATAAGCAGTCTTTGCCCAAGCGTTTTGAACAAGAGGCGCAAACTCTAGCTAAACTAACCAACTGGAATATCCAAGACATTCGCAACAAAATGAAGCTGAGTGTTGGTAATCTGACATATTCCTGGTGGGAAAATTTATTGTCCTGGGTAAGATTATATTGAGAGGATTTGAAAAAAATACCGCATCTTGACCAAAGGTAATTTTTTCGGGGGTTGTTATAGGCAATACTAAGATATTCTTGCTTTCTGCCCCAAGATTGTCATGGTTCAATTCGATGAACAGCTACGCTGCTTAGTTAGCGAAGCCTGTGGACACCCACCTGGAAGCCCTCAGCGTCAGAAGCTGCTCACGCAAATTATTCGCTTGACAGCAAGTAGACTCTGGAGGGAAAATACTCCCTATTATCAAGATGCACTACAACAAACTTGGTTGTATTTCTGCCGCAATGTTTGTGAAGGTTTGACAGGTCAAATCTATGACCCCACCTATGGCAGTGTCATCACTTGGCTAAATGCTTACCTAAGACGGAGACTACAAGACTTTTACACTAACCAGAACCGAGAACAAGCCACAACAGTTCCTCTTTGGGTTCGTCAGTCTACATCGGGTGGAATCAGGGAAACCATTGATCCTGTAGATAACCTCCCAGCTGCCCCCCAAACACCTCCCATTCTGGAAGACTTGGAGACATGGGCTAATACAGATTCTGAAGGAGAACTGCGCCGTACTTACATTAAAGGGCGTCCAGATGTGAATTGTCAGGTTTTAATTCTCCAACGCCTACCCCCGGAAGTTAGCTGGAGAGAATTATCCGAGGAATTTGGGCTGTCAATTCCGACATTAAGCAGTTTTTATCAGCGCCAATGTCTACCACGTTTGCGTAAATTCGCTGAATTGGAGGGATTGTTATAAATAAGGAACAAGAGGAGAGGTTGATTGAATCCGTCAGCATATTCTCACCATTACAGTAAGTCATTGGCAACTGAAGTAATTTTCGCCATCCGTTACCTGGTTATCCAGATATTTTGTCTTAGCTGACTACTGCCAGTGTTCGACCTCTTTGAGAGTAATTGGTTGGGTTACTTCGTTCTTCATAACGATTTGTTGGTTCCGTTAGGATGTGATCTTTTTACCGAGGTTTTGGGTGACATAGGTATGTTAAATCAAAATTTCATACCACTTAGCTGATTTTTCTAGTGAGTCAGGTTAAAACTGTCAGAATATTTTTCCTTGTATAGTCAGTAATGCGCTGAATAGACATTTTTATTACTGTTATGCATGGAGAGCGGCTTGCCAATAAACATCGCCACATTACTAAAAGTACTTACGCGAAATGTGAAACACTGCCAAGACTGCGTAAGTCCTATGATTAGCACTAGCGCCACTTCTAAATATCTGGGAATGTGAGGAATGTCAATTTTTGTTAAGCGCAAAACCCACAATGGCGAAAAGCGCATGCGTAACAGCAATGGGCTACGTCCCGCCCGAAGCGATCGCCAAGTGCTACAGCAAAGCGCCGAACGCCAATTTAAGCGCCAATTTTTCGGTTTACTTTTGGTAATTGTAACGTGGAGCCTAGCTATGGGCTGGCTTCTAGCCTTGGCAACTAATGCCCACAGTGCTACTCCTCCCGCCGAAATTGGCACAGTTGACGTAGTTCCTGCACAGTACCAACTAGGGCAAGAACTCTATTTGGAAAACTGCTCCACATGCCACATCGCCTTACCACCAGCCGTTTTACCCACCCAAACTTGGAAAAATCTCCTGCAAGACTCGCAGCACTACGGCGCACAACTTAAGCCTTTAGTCGATCCGCCGCGTATTTTAGTGTGGAAATATCTTTCGACTTTCTCCCGTGTCCAGTTAGACGACGAAGAAACACCCTATCGCCTCAACAACTCGCGTTATTTCAAAGCTCTACATCCAGGAGTTAAGTTACCACGTCCCATCCAGCTAGGCAGTTGTGTCAGTTGTCATCCCAGTGCTAATGATTACAATTTCCGCCGCCTGACACCAGAGTGGAAGTGAAGAGTTAGGAATTATAGCATTTCACGGAAACCCTGATGCATATAGATTTATCGTAGGGGCACGGCATTGCCCATTGGTGTCAACTTAAGTTCAAATGCATGACCCACATGCGTTTTACCCCCCTTAATCCCCCAATGGATTGGCGGGAAACAGGAAATCTAGTTCCCTCCCCAATACATCGGGGAGGGCTAGGGTGGGGTGACGCGGATCGTGATGAGAAGCCAGAGAACTGAATATCACGTCTTGACAAGGGTTTCACGTTAAGTTGACACGCATAGACATTGCCGTGCTCCTACTAACGTACTTATATCATTAATTAGGACTTACGCGAAAACCGCCCAAAAGCTTAATTTATGGAACTGCCAACGCGCAGCGTCTCGTAGAGAAGAATTTGTGGAGTGTGCGTAAGTCCTAATTATTAAAGTGAAACGGTATTAGGAGTTAAAAAATTCATAATTCATATCTTATAAGTCTATTCCCCCACTCCCTCTCTGGCCCTATCTGGGGGCAAAATGATACTATGAAGAAAGACTAAATATAAGATAAGAGTTAAAACCAATCAATTTACTAGATGATTGGCTAGTTTTTCTCCTGTTTTTGAGTTAATTCTCGGTTACACCCATCCACGACCAAGACGGTTGGGTTGGGTTAAATGTTTATAATCAATGCCGAACCTTTAATTCCCATCCCCCTTGATTCAGTTCTATAACCTGCCATGTTAAAACTTTTGTTGGGCGACCCCAACGCTCGTAAGCTTAAAAAATACCAACCTTCTGTTACTGAAATTAACCTTTTAGAGGAAGAAATTAAGGTTCTTTCCGATGAGGAGTTAAAAGGTAAAACCGCCGAATTTAAACAACGGCTTGCCAAAGGTGAACCTCTAGATGACATCTTGCCAGAAGCTTACGCCGTTGTCCGGGAAGCAGGACGGCGAGTCTTAGGCTTGCGGCACTTTGATGTCCAACTCCTTGGCGGGATCATTTTGCACATAGGGCAAATTGCCGAAATGAAAACCGGCGAGGGTAAAACATTGGTAGCCACCTTGCCGAGTTATTTGAATGCCCTCACTGGTAAAGGTGTACACGTGATCACCGTGAACGATTACCTGGCTCGTCGGGATGCGGAATGGATGGGACAGGTGCATCGATTTTTGGGGCTGAGTGTGGGGTTAATTCAGGCAAGCATGACTCCCAGCGAACGCCAGAAAAATTACGATTGCGATATTACCTATGTCACCAACAGTGAGATCGGGTTTGACTACTTGCGGGATAACATGGCGACATCAATGGCAGATGTGGTGCAACGCCCGTTCAATTATTGCGTGATTGACGAGGTAGACTCGATTTTAGTTGATGAGGCGCGGACACCACTGATTATTTCTGGGCAGGTGGAAAGACCGACAGAAAAATATCTGCAAGCCGCTGAAATAGCCTTTACACTCAAAAAAGACGAGCATTACGATGTGGATGAAAAAGCTCGTAACGTGCTATTGACAGATGAAGGCTTTGCTGAAGCCGAAAATCTTTTGGGAGTCACAGATTTATTTGACCCTGAAGATCCTTGGGCGCACTTCGTTTTCAATGCGATTAAAGCCAAAGAACTTTTTCTCAAGGACGTAAATTACATCGTCCGCAATGGGGAAGTGGTAATTGTCGATGAATTTACCGGTCGGGTGCTACCCGGACGGCGTTGGAGTGATGGATTACACCAGGCTATTGAAGCTAAAGAACACGAAGAAATTCAGCCAGAAACTCAAACTCTAGCGACAATTACTTATCAAAATATGTTTTTGCTGTATCCAAAACTTGGTGGAATGACCGGAACAGCAAAAACGGAAGAACCAGAATTTGAAAAAATTTACAAACTGGAAGTCGCGGTAATTCCCACCAATCAAGCCAGAAGACGCGAAGACTTGTCTGATATGGTCTTTAAGACAGAACCAGGCAAGTGGGGTGCGATCGCTAAAGAATGTGCCGAAATGCACGAACTCGGCAGACCTGTATTAGTGGGAACCACTAGTGTAGAAAAATCCGAACTTCTCAGCCGACTGCTGAAGCAGCTGGAGATTCCCCACGAATTACTCAACGCCCGACCGGAAAACGTCGAGCGTGAGGCAGAAATCGTCGCCCAAGCCGGACGCAAAGGTGCTGTTACCATTGCTACTAACATGGCTGGTAGAGGTACAGACATCATCCTGGGTGGAAACTCCGAATATATGGCACGTTTGAAGCTGCGGGAATACTTCATGCCCCGGATCGTCATGCCAGAAGATGAAGACACCTTTGGCGTTCAAAGGCCAGCCGGATTGCCTACAGGCCATGGTGGTGGTCAAGGCTTTGTCCCTGGCAAAAAAGTCAAAACTTGGCGGGCTTCACCAGAAATTTTCCCGACCCAATTGACAAAAGAAACAGAAAAACTGCTCAAAGAAGCAGTAGAAATTGCGGTGCGTGAGTATGGCGATCGCAGTTTACCGGAACTAGAAGCAGAAGACAAGGTAGCTATAGCAGCAGAAAAAGCTCCCATCGATGACCCTGTGATTCAGAAATTGCGGGAAGCATATAACCGCGTTAAGCAGGAATACGAACAATTTACTACCCGCGAACACAATGAAGTCGTGGAAATCGGCGGTTTACACGTAATTGGTACAGAACGCCATGAATCGCGGCGGATTGATAACCAGTTGCGCGGACGTGCAGGAAGACAAGGTGACCCAGGAACCACGAGATTCTTCCTCAGTTTAGAGGATAACCTACTGCGGATTTTTGGTGGCGATCGCGTTGCTGGGTTAATGAATGCCTTCCAAGTGGAAGAAGATATGCCCATCGAATCTGGGATGCTAACCCGCAGTTTAGAAGGCGCACAGAAAAAAGTTGAAACCTACTACTACGACATCCGTAAGCAGGTATTTGAGTATGACGAGGTGATGAATAATCAACGTCGTGCTATTTATGCTGAACGTCGCCGGGTGTTAGAAGGTCAAGACTTGAAAGAACAGGTAATCAAGTACGCTGAAAAAACGATGGATGACATCGTTGACTACTATATCAACGTAGACTTACCCTCCGAAGAGTGGGAGTTAGAAAAGTTGGTTGAGAAAGTCAAAGAATTCGTTTATCTGTTAGCGGATTTGCAGCCAAGTCAATTAGAGGATATGTCAGTCAGTGAGATTAAAGCCTTCCTCCATGAACAGGTGCGAATTGCTTACGATCTCAAAGAAGCACAGATTGACCAAGTTCAACCCGGACTGATGCGCCAAGCTGAACGCTTTTTTATCTTGCAACGTATTGATACTCTGTGGCGGGAACACCTGCAACAAATGGATGCCTTACGCGAATCAGTAGGATTACGTGGTTATGGTCAAAAAGACCCGCTGATTGAGTATAAGAGCGAGGGTTACGAACTCTTCTTGGATATGATGGTTAACATTCGCCGAGATGTGGTTTATTCATTGTTCATGTTCCAACCGCAGCCTCAGCAGATGATGCAGGCAGAATCAGAGATGGTGTAGATAGGGAATATCTTATGCAGAGACGCAAAGGCGCAGAGGCGTTTTTGCGTCTTTGTGTTTTAACTGGAGTTTAGACTAGTTCCCGGTGCGAAACTACTGAAAAAATCAGATATAAAAATTTGTTAATAATCAATAGTTGGTACATATATAGGAATCATATTTGATTTCTGAAAAAGACTACGAGATAATACGGAGGAATATATCTGTCAAACAAAGAACAATGACAAAGCAGTATCAGCAAGCTGCGATCGCAGAACTACAAGAATTTATAGATAATCGTCCAGATGCCCGTGAGGTGAGGAAAGCTTTGGCAGTGAAGCTGGTTTATCAAGGCTATAAGTATGAGGAAATTCAAACGATTTTAGATGTGTCCCTTGGTTCGATAACAAGCTGGAAGCAGTCCTACAAGGAATATGGAATTTCGGGACTGCGATTAAATCATAAAGGAAGAAAAGGTTACTTGAGCGATGAACAGTTCCAAGAAGTATTAAGTTGGTTGCAAACGAAAGATACCTGCGAGCTTGGTGAACTGGAGTACAAATTGGCATTTGAATATGAAGTAATCTACGAATCGAAACGAAGCTATTACGACTTATTTGACGCGGCAGGAATTAGTTGGAAGAAAACTACATCTTTGAATCCAAAGGCTGACAAGGAGGCTGTTGCGGTAAAAAAAAACAGATTGAAACATTGTTGGCAAGCAACAGAGAAGAAATAGAAGCAGGAAGGCTGAGAGTATTACTAATAGATGAGTGTCATCTGCTATGGGGAGACTTAATTGGTTATGTTTGGGGAAAAACTGACCAGGAAATAGCAGTTGAAGTAGTTAACGAACGAGATAAACAGACATACTACGGTGCGGTTGACTATCTCACTGGCAAATTACTTCTTAAAGCTTACAATGCTGGTAATTCAGACAATACAATTGATTATTTACGTTATTTATTAGACCAGTCTCCCAACCAACGATTACTTCTTTTTTGGGATGGTGCTTCTTACCATCGTTCACATCTGATTCAAAACTTTTTAGGCGAAATAAATCAAGGTTTATCTCAAGAGCAATGGAAAATTCACTGTGTGCGCTTTGCTCCTAATTGCCCATCACAAAATCCGATAGAAGATATTTGGTTGCAAGCGAAAACCTGGGTTAGACGTTTTTGCGCTTTAATTCCAACATTCTCTCACTTAAAGTGGATGTTTGAGTGGTTTATCCGAAACACTACCTTTGATTTTCTATCTCTCCAGATGTACGGAGTTTTTTCAGAAATCAAATACTAATCCTATAAATATTGATTATTAACAAGGGCAGATTTAACTATTTATCCTGCAAAATTTGCTCATTTTTGCAGCGGTTATTGAGAAGTTACAAAACTTTATCTAGAAAATTACGTACAAACACGCGGAATATCTCATAATTCTAGTGTATCTGAGTATCAAGCTCAGTTCAATTTATAAAGTTATACCAAAAGTTATGCAAGCCAATATTTCTAGTAAAAACCTGCGCGGACTTTCACTCAAGGACGAGAACCTTAAAGGCATTAACCTTTCTAAAGAAGATATCCGTGGACTTGATTTTACTGAAGCAGATTTGACTGGCGCAATATTAAATGGAGCTACGTGTGGGGTCGAAACATGGTGGACTATTCCTATTCTGATAATATCTTTATTTATAATGTCATTGTCTGGATTTAGTGCAAGTATTATTGTTAACTGTAATTTATATTATTTTTCACGCATTCATGGCGTTATTAAAAATATTTTTACTAGTTTAATATCTATTATTTATATTACTTGGCTTCATGCTTATTTTTTGAAAAAATTGCCAAAATATCTCATGAATATCGGATTAATGAAAAAGGAGGACATAATTGAACAAGGATCGTCAATTGACCAAAGTGCTTTGATATTTGTAGGAATTATTATTATTATTATCGTTGGAATTTTAATTCCATTTATAATAAATATGGATGAATCGAACGATAAAGATGTGAACGGATACTATGTTGTTATTTCTATGTCTGTATTTGTAATTCTTGTAAATTTACTTTTATTAGCATACTTTGGTGAATCAAGATACGATATAACTAGACGTGCTGCTGGAGCATTCATTGGCTCAATTTTAGGAATTATAATAAGTAATCAAGCAATTTTAAAAAAGGAAAAAAAGTATGTTTGGATTTGGAATTTATTTGTATATCTGATTTCTGCTAAAGGTACTAAATTTCATGGTTCAACTTTAGATGATGCTAGTTTTGCTAATGTAAACATTAAAGGTAGTAGTTTTATTAACTGTACGGTAAATCGAACAAGTTGGGAGGGAGTCAAAAGGATTGATTGCTCAAGAATCCAAGGAAATTATTTAGATAATCCCAAGATTAGAGATTTAGTTATCAAAAAAAGAACTGGAAAAGTAAAAGATTATCGAGACATGAATTTACAAGGATTAAATCTTTTTGGTGCAAACCTAGAGAAAATTGATTTATCTGAAGCAGATTTGAGTAATTCTCAATTAACAAAAGCTGAATTACAAGATTCTACTCTTAGTCAAACACGACTAGATAATGTAGATTTAAGGGATGCGAACATTACTGGAACTACAATTGAAATGAGAAGTATTCCAGCTACAGCAAAGTTAGATGGATTGATTTGTGATTTTTTTTACCCACAATCAAATCCAAAACAGCGTTACCCAATCATCGGAAAATTAACTTCACTAGAGGCTATTAAACTATTACAGAAACCATCTGAAATTAAGATTATTTTTAAAAAAGATGGTATCGATTGGCAAGCATTTTTACAGGCATTTGAAAAATGTTTGAAAGAATTAAAAATTTCTTCTGATAATTCAGAAAAATTAATACAAGGTTTTAAAAGAGAATTAAACGGTGATTTTGTTATCCGATTAAATGTTCCAGATAATGTAGATGAAGTAGAATTTAAAGATAAATTAATACAAGCATATGATCAAGATATAGAATACTTAAAGACAAAATATAAAGATACTTTAAGTAAAACTGATATTGATTTTCAAGAGAATACAAGTATGCTAAAAATTATTCGGCAACTTGCTTATCCTGAAAGTCTTATCATCCAGAATATAGTTACAATTAATGGAAAAACAGTCATGACTAACGATATGAGTGGATCATCTGTAGGTGGTTCTGTAGGTGGCAACTTTAACAACGCCCCGGGTGACCACAACTCCACAAATCAAGGCGATAATAACCAAGGTGTACTTGGTGATAATAATCAAGTAACTCAACAAAATCAAGTGGGTGTAGATGCTGAAACACCACTAACTAAAGAGGATGTTGTCAAGTTATTCGCAGAACTTGAAGCTCTAGTTAAAGGAGCAGAAATACCAGCAGAAACTAAAGAAGAAGTAGTTGAAGATTTGAGTTCGGCTTCTAAAGCAACCGATAAAGAGGAGCCAAATAAAAACCTAGCATTAAAACGTTTGGGAAACGTTGTGGATACTCTTGAAAAAACAAGCAAGAGTGTAGATGCGGGACAGAAAATCTGGACAACAGCCAAGCCAATTATTGTTAAAATTGCAACTTGGTTAGGTGCTGCGGCTAGTTCTCACATACTAGGGTTGTAGTACAGTCCTAATCTTTATTGTAAGATTGTTTGACTTTAATGTCGTTTAATATGAGTTAACCGACATTCACCCACAATCGGCTAAAACATCTACTACACAAGGCTAGTTCCATCTGGCACGATTGCGGCTAAGTCAATCTCATCATTTATCTTCCGCCCTGGCTTGCGGTTGTCCATCTCATCATTTATCTTCCGCCCTGGCTTGCGGTTGTCCTAAGGGTTTAGCTCATGCTTGCTGTTGTAGTCATCAAGTCTGGTTTGATATCGCTCTAAAATCGCCTTAATGGTAGTTGGTTTGCTACCTGTAAACGATTGAATAGCAGTCTGGGTAATCATCCATTTTTGGCTTTTCTCGGTGCAATTATTATTGTGCATTTCAAGGGCATAGATAGCGCGTCTGGTTAGTTCTTCAGCCCTGCAAGAGAAAGCTAAGTTTAGATTTAGCCAAATGGGTAAATCTCCCAAAATTTTAGTTGGTGATTACATTGAGACTGATTTAGGTGGTTCCTATGACCTTATAATCTCTGCTTTATCAATTCATCATCTGTCAAATTTTGACAAAGAACTTCTTTATCAACGGATTTATAATGTTCTCAATCCTGGAGGGATATTTGTCAACGCCGATCAAGTTCTCGGCAAAACCCCTGATTTAGAAAAACTTTACCGTCAACACTGGCTAGATTCTGTCTGCGCTAAGAATATCTCAGAGGAGGATCTAAAAGCTGCACAAAAACGCATGGAATACGATCGCATGGCAACTCTTGATATTCAACTTCACTGGCTAGAAGCGGCTGGGTTTCAAAATGTAGATTGCTGGTACAAAAATTTTAGCTTTGCTGTTTTTGGTGGTTATCGACCGACTATTTAACTAAGTAATACCAATTCTCTATGAAGATGCACTTAATTATTAAACGAATCGCCAAGTACGCCAAGTACGCCAAGACAGAAGGAGTAATCATTAAGTGCAAGCTCACGGATAATTGGTATAAGTAGGCACAACTAATTAGAAGAGGGCATCAATTGTTATGCTATCACCTTCTTGTATAAGAGTGATCGCACCCCTGACTGCTACTTCTGGTCTTGTATAAAATAATTTCCACCTAAGTCGATAGTGATCGCCACTAAACAAACCGTATAATTTGTCTCAAAAATATGCCTATTGATCAGGGTAAGGTGAGATGAGCGATCGCACCATTCAACTTTAGAAATCAGCCGCATCAAGTTTTACTTTCTTTAACTAACCGTATTATCGAGTCCCCCTACAATTCTTGAACCCAAACAAAGCGCGATGGTGAGTGATGTTGCTGCTGCTAGCGCCGCTACCGCCCGAATGTGATTCCAGATTGTCCAGTTTGCAAGGTAGTTAGACCATAGACTCGCAGCGTCAGTGCTGTCCGACTCGACTTTCGCCAGGGCTTCGTTAAGCGGCACATTAAACACGATTGTCACGCCTAATGTACCAACAAGGTAAAGCAAGCTGCCGAGGAGCAAGTAGGCGGCACCGGGTTGATGCCACCTTAATAGCGAGGAGATTAAAAGAAAGATACAAGCCGCAGCCGTTCCCAAAAACGCTGCCATAAACAAGGGATTGATCACCGTGATATTGATGGATTGCATGGCAGCAATACCCTGCGTCGGCTTCAGCCGAGCAAGGGCGTTCATTACGAAGGTCGAGAAGGCAAAGAAGACTCCAGCTATCAGCCCGCAGCCCAGTGCCGAGAAAAGCTTCAATGCAAAATAATGTTGTTGAGTTATCAGATGTTGCAGCATCGCCTTACCTTCCTACTAGTTAGTTATTGTCTTCCACAACGACGATTCAGAAGCTACAAGCAACCCATATTTGACCGATTAGAATAATGAACTCAGAGAAATCAAAGCATATTTAATCTGAAATCAAAACACGATTGAGAAAGATAATTAGTATCTTGCCGATGGACTCACTGGGTATTCAAATCAGTAATTTATGCACTCATAAAAGTTATTGCTGTGTCGCACAAGCCATTAAGCATTAGGTAGATGAGGCAAATTAGAATTGTTCGCTTGCTTCCTCAGTCCTTATTTCCAAACTAGTATCTTCCAACAAGTCGGGAATCTGAGCTTTTGACTACAATCCTAACTCTTCTGGAAAGCCGAGCATGATGTTTAAGTTTTGGATTGCGGCTCCCGATGCGCCTTTGCCCAAATTGTCGAGACGAGCAACTAGCAACACTTCTTTGCTAGCGTCATTGGCGAATACAAAAACCTGAACAATATTGGTGCCGTTGATTGCGTAGGCATCCAGGAATATTCCGTTTCGCAGCAGAGTAGAATCTTGGAATGGAGCAACCTGCACAAATTTTTCACTTTGGTAGTAGTTAGCAATTGCTTGATGAATAACTTCACCTGATGGTGGATTATCCAAAGTCCCCAGTGGCAAAGGTACCTGCACCAGCATTCCTTGCTCAAAATCCCCTACTGCCGGTACGAACAACGGCGGCAATGCTAACCCTGAGTAATGATGCATTTCCTTAACGTGCTTATGCCCAAATTGCAAACCATAGATGCCATAAGGGTAGAGTGACTCTGCCTCGGCTTGCTGTTCATGGAAGGTATGGTATTGTTTGATTAGACTCTTTCCGCCACCAGAGTAACCTGATACTGCGTTAACGGTGATGGGAAAGCTATTCTTCAAAAGTCCCTTAGCAATCAACGGACGGATACAGGCTAAAAATCCTGTAGGATAACAGCCTGGATTGCTAATAAACTGGGCGCTGGCGATTTTCTCTCGCTGTCCTGGATTTAGTTCAGGGAAGCCATATACCCAGCCTTTAGCTGTACGATGGGCACTACTAGCATCTAGGATCTTAACCGTATTACTACTGACCAAGCTAACAGCTTCGCGGGCTGCATCATCCGGTAGGCAGAGAATAACAACATCGACGGCATTGATTAGTTTGGTTCGCTCAGTTGCATCCTTACGTTTAGATGCCTCAATGCTAACTAACTCGATATCATCCCGTTGATTGAGGCGTGAGTAAATTTGTAAGCCTGTGGTTCCTGATTCCCCATCAATAAAAATTTTAGGTTTAGTAATCATGCGTCCAGCATCTTTATATATAAGTGGTATTTTGACCGATTAATCGAGTTATCATATCAAGTCTGATAAATTAAGCTCTCCCCGCTTACGGTTTACGCCAAAGCTTCCCTCCCTTACTAAGGCTACCGTGTACATACAAGTCGAGTTGGTAATTAAATAGACAGAAAAGAACGGAAAATTATTTTTAAAATCCTTGATTTTCTGTTAAAAATATATCAATAAGCTGACACTATTGATAATTAGTTTGCTCAACTCAAAACCTTGCCAATATCCGGCTTGTATCTTACCAAGCAAGGATTTTAGGGCTTGTGTGTACACCGTCGCCTACTAGGGGAGGGGTTGGGGGAGAGGTCTTGCAAGAATTAACAGTAATTTACCGAATATAATATCAATTTTTTATTGCACTGTTATCAAAAGGTCGCTAATCCTATTATTTAATAATAATTGAGCAATTTTTAATTAAGTTTTTGATCCCTTAACTACTCCACCCAAGCCAGAGTGCGTTTCACTGCCTTTTGCCAAGTAGCAAAATTGGACAATGGGCCATTGCTTCCCGGCTCAAACACGCACTCAATCTGCCGTTGCTGCACCAGTGCTTCATAGCTCTTCCAAAATCCTACAGCTAAACCTGCTGCAAATGCTGCACCTTGAACAGTTGTATCGCGCATTATCGGACGTTCAACTGGAATACCTAATACATCAGCCTGGAACTGCATCAGGAAATTATTTTCGCAAGCACCACCATCTACGCTTAATCGCCCAACTGGAGTACTGCTAGATGCATTTATTGCCTGCACTACCTCCAGAACTTGGTAAGCGATCGCTTCCAAGACAGCGCGGACTAGATGCTCTGGTTGTACACTGGCGGTAATGCCGAAAAAGGCTCCCCTAGCGCTCATATCCCAATAGGGTGCGCCCAGTCCACTAAATGCAGGCACAAAGTAGACTCCGCCATTATCTTTTACCTGATTTGCCATCGCTTCAGTTTCAGCAGCAGTTTTAATTAGCTTCAGGCGATCGCGTAACCATTGAATACAAGCTCCACTAGTAAACATACTGCCTTCAAGAGCATAGCCTACATCTAAAGTCTCCCTTGGATTTGCTTGTGTCCATGCCACTGTAGAAATGATTTGATGGTGCGATCGCACAATTTCAGAGCCAGTGTGAGCTACCAAAAAGCTACCAGTCCCGTAAGTGCATTTCATTAAGCCGGGGCGATCGCAGCCATGACCAAATAGAGCAGCTTGTTGATCTCCCAAGATGGCAGTGATAGGAATTTCAGCGCTCAACAAAGTAGCATCAGTAACTCCAAATATTCCTAAACTAGGCTGAATCTGAGGCAAAATATGAGCCGGGATTTGAAACAGATCCAGTAAATTCTCATCCCATTCACAGGTTTTGAGATTCATCAACATTGTCCGACTGGCATTGCTGTGGTCAGTAGCATGGACTTTTCTACCTGTGAGATTCCACAGCAGCCAAGTATCAATAGTGCCTGCTAAGACATTGTTCAAGTCAACATCTCTAAACTTATCTAATAGCCACCTGAGTTTAGTAGCAGAAAAATAGGCATCAATAATTAATCCGGTGCGATCGTAAATGTCTTGAGCATAGCCTTGCTCTTGTAACTGGTGACAAAGGGGAGCAGTGCGGCGATCTTGCCAGACGATCGCTCTTTGGAGTGGTTTACCAGTAATTTTATCCCAAATCAAACAGGTTTCACGCTGTACAGTCAGTCCTAGCGCTGCGATCGCTGATGGAACAATCTGGGCATTCCCAATTGCGGTTTGCATTACCCAACAGGTATCATGCCAGATTTGTTCAGGGTCATGTTCTAACCATCCCGGCTGAGGATAATACTGAGTTAGTTCTTTGTATGCCTGCCCAACAATCTTGCCGTCTGCGTTAAACACAAAGGCGCGGTTGCCTGTTGTACCTAAGTCCAGTGCTAATATGTAGCCCAATGATGGAGTTGTGTTGCCAAGTATGTGCATAGCCGCTTTAACATCCTGGGTAGGTGTAGCCCGCCATAGGCATCGCAATTGTAGCAATTCACGTCAAATCATATATAGATTATTTATTGTACATTTAAGTCACATTTTCTCACCGGATACCCATAAGTAATTAATGGAAATCTCTCAAGCTCGACTTTATCCATTTTTCCTAGGACTTACGCAAAATACTTCTCAAACTCCGCTAAAACCCAATAGTCAAAATATTAATAATATTAATTCCCTATCTTAAAATTCACCTTTCGCTATCCAATTGAGTGATTTTACCAATTCTACTAATAGCAAACAACCTATCCTCTCTGAAACAGCTAATAACTCTTCTGTTCCTGATGCCAATTTGAAGAAGAATTCATAAGTCAGAATTCTTCTTCAATAGGTCTATATTGGACTCAACTGAGAACCACTATATATGTGAGGGATACCCTGATTTGCTTTATGCTTGCAGCTGAGTGAGCAGTAAACCAAACCATTGCTTTGGATCTGTCCACACATGAATAGGTAATAAACCCTGTGCAGTCAACTGCTGCTTGATAGTATCCAAGTCAAATTTACGCGAAATTTCGGTGAGGATAGTCTCACCTAGTGCAAAATTAACCTTGAGGTTAAGAGCGCGTAATTCTACAATTTGCGATCGCAGACTGCGTAAATGCATTTCTATTTGATACTCACTTTCATTGTAAAACGCCCAGTGTTCAAACTGCGTGGTGTCAAAATTCCCCTCAAACCGCTGATTTAAATGTTCCAGCATATTCAGGTTAAATGCTGCTGTCACTCCTTGGTTGTCGTTATAAGCTGGTTCCAAAATCTGTTTTGCCTTTCGTAAATCTATCCCCAACAAGAAATACTCACCTACTTGTAGGGCTTCTGTAATTTGAGAGAAGAACACATCACACTCACCAGGTGTCAGATTACCTAAACTGCTACCAATAAAACAAATCATCCTGCTGGGTAATTGCGTCGGTAGGAGTTGTGCAAGGGCTAATTCATAAGTTCCCGCTAGTGCATAAACTTGCAGTAAAGGATAATCACTTAATAACTGCTTGGCGCTACTTTCCAAAATACCTGTAGATACATCAATTGGTAGGTAGTGCAGGGGATAGCCTAGCTGCTGGTAGGCATCTAGTAAAATGCGGGTTTTGCTAGAACTGCCACTACCAAGTTCTACCAATTCACAAGCGCCAGTTATCTTGGCAATTTCGCCAGCATACTGTTGTAAAATCGTTGTTTCTGTGCGTGTAAGATAATATTCTGGTAAATCACAGATTTGCTCAAATAGCTCAGAACCACGGTCATCATAAAAGTAACAGGGAGGTAAAGATTTGGGTGTTTGAGTTAATCCCTTCACTACATCACTCCCAGCACTAGGTGCAACTATTTTAGTTGCGCCTAGCAAACGCTGTATCTGCAAGCGTTCTTCGATATTGTCTGGAGAAGTAATCTTGCTGGTAACAGCTTTAGATATTGACATTGATCCTCGTGTTAAAGTTATGTGGGGTTCTATGTAAAAAGTCTACTTTCCAAAGAGCATTATGAGCGCATTTTGTGGCGTTTATTGGAAAATTCATTATCCAAAACGCCCTCAATCAAATGGGATACCAGGTGATTGAGCTATTCTCTTTATAAAAAAATATTCCAAGTATTGCAACCATTGCCATTTCGCAAGATTCCTTCTGGCAAGTCTTTTTTGAAGTTGAACAGACCAAACAACGCTACCACCCTTTAGACGAGGCTAATATTCTTTCTTCAGTACCCTACAGCTAAAACATCTAGTCAGGCAGCCAATACAAGAAAGATACAGCAGATTGCGAGTTGGTGAGGTACAAAAATACCCCACCCTAACCCTCCCCGATATATTGGGGAGGGAACTAGATTTATTTCTCCCCCCAATAAACAGGGAGATTAAGAGGGGTAATTCACCGCAGCCACAAGCAAGAGAAGGGTGTACTTCATTTACTTGCAAAGTGCTGTATAGTTTGATAAAAAAACATTTTTATATCTTGGCAAATTGTAAAGAGGAGGGAATTAAGCCTCCAATAAATAAAGTTAGAGTTAAAAGCTCTTAACTTTTAACTCCCCATTTATAACTTTTATTACAACTTCAAAGTCCATGCAGCAAAAGCTAAAGCGCCCCAACCAGCAAGAAAGGCTGTGCCGCCTAGTGGTGTGATCGCTCCTAAAGATTTAATACCAGTTAAGCTAAGGGCGTACAAGCTTCCTGAGAAAATAGCAATACCAATGATAAACAGCCATCCACTAGCTACGAGAGTGGGTTGAGGAAATTCGGTGCGACTAATTAGTATTGCTACTAGAAAAAGTGCTAGAGCATGATACATTTGGTAACGAGCGGCAGTCTCAAAAACTTCTAGCGATCGCTCACTAATTTTTTCTTGTAAAGCATGGGAAGCAAAGGCACCAGCAGCAACTGACAAACCGCCTAAAATGGCAGCTATGCTCAAAAAAATCTGCGTCATTAGACCTAGCCGTAAGTTGGTGTGGAATTTAACGAGCCATTAGATATCAATTAGACATCAAAATGATATGATATAGCCCCTTCTTCGTTCACCTTAAAGTTTGCATTGAATTCTTTAGCTTTTTCATCTAAATATTGTCTGGCGTTGGCTGGGGGTAGTTGTGACTGCATTGCAAAGCCTAAAACAGTTACGCGTCCATGATTTTCTTGTAGCATCTCATAAAAAATAGATTGCAAGCGATCGCTAACTTGTTGATTAAGCGCCTTTTTCTCCTGTCGGCTTTGACGGTACAATCCCAATGCTAACCATCCCCCCAATGTTAAGCTAGGGACGCCAAAAATTATACCACCTACAGCAGTATTATTATCTTCATAAATAGCATTTGGTGCGGTAAAAGTGTCCGCATCTTGTACTGGTATGTACACCTCACGTGCGGCAAACTTTTCCCATGTCGCTGTTGCTGATAGCGTTAAAAACATGAATCCGAGTGTCAATAGCCAACCAGCAGCCAATTTTTCAGCAGTTTTCATAATTTCACTTCAGATTTACACTTTGCTAGCGATTTTAACCTGACTTTCGCAAAGGTTCTAGTATATCAATGTACTCCTGACAATAGTTTTGTAAGCGCTTCTTCTGTATTATTCAGCGTTTTATCGATAGCATCCAGGCGTTTACGGCTCGGTTTTCCTACTTTTTATCCTATACTCCGTACTTTAAACTGTCACAGTCGTAGTAAGCGAAGGTTTACGCAAGCATTAAATGTCAAAAATATAGTATGATTTTTGCCGATATTACATAAAATAAGACTGTGCGATCGCGATGATAATTATTCATCCTCCCAATTAGAGCGATGTCTAAGGGCGGGCTACGCCTACGCTAAGATAAAAAGCATAACTGATATCAAGTGCAATACCTACCAGTGTTAAACTTTGAGATTGTCAAATCGCAGCAAAGGTATAGGATTCATCTTGCTGCGATTTTAACTTTATTTACGTGTAGCTTCAAGTAGGCGAGAAAAATAGAAACGAGTTTTTGTCATCGCTTTTCGTTGCAATGAAAAGCCATTACTTTCCAAAATTCTCACCACATCAGCCTCACGATGCAAATATGCACGAGTTGCTTTACTTGGGCCAGGAAAGAAACTACCAATTTTCTTGAGTATACTGAGGGCGCAAGTCTTCGGCGCAAAACTGAGAATAATCCGCGACTGTGCCAAAGAACAGAGGTGAGATATCATCTCATCGGCTTTTTCTTGGGGATAGTGGATGAGGACATCCAAACAAATAACAGTATGGTAACTACCACTCAACGATTCCAAATCCTGCACCGCAAAAGTGGGATTTTCGGCATTTGGCAAGGTAAACTTTGCTCTATGCTTGCCTTCTTCCACCATTTTTTCAGAAATATCGGTGGCATAGATTTTGGCACCATCTACCGCCAGAGGGATGCTAAGACTACCGACACCACACCCAGCATCGCAGATTGATAGCTCTGGTAAATTGTTATCAGCCTTTAACCAGCCGAGAACTGTATCCACGGTTTGTTGGTGTCCATTGCGGATGTCTAGCTGGATTTTGTTGACTTCGCCATCGCCGTAGATTCGCCTCCAACGGTCAAACCCAGTAGAATTGAAATACTCACGAACAATCGTTTTATCGTCGGCTACGTTCATAAACTTTGATTTTTAAGGGTTCCCAATGCTTAAAATTATCATTGATGGGAACCCAGAGGAGCGCTCTTGCAGATTTTTCCAGATATAGTTTGCGGCTATGGGTTTGGAGCAAGTTTTTTCTTTAGCATCAGAACACCTATTTCAGTTTCCCGCCGCATTGGTCAATTGCGATCGCTGTTGGGTCAGGTGATGAGTGTATCATTACATGGAAATTGACAAGAGCGATCGCATGGTTTTATAACTCTTCACCAAATTCCTCTTGAGATAATAATGGCTCAAATGATTGGTAAGCCTCATAGTTGCGAAAATGTCGAGCATATAAATCAACAATATCCTCAGATGAATCAAAGTCATTATCCAAAACTGAATTCACGTCTACTACTTGCTGCAAAGACCAAGTAATAGTTTCTCCATTTTCATTTGTATAGCTGACGCTTTCATTTTTACCATGATTCAAAGCCTTTACTTTTGCTTCCTCTAAAGAAGTAGCTTTAATCAAAACAAAGCTTTCTTGGTACAAGGGTTGATAATCCGGTTTATCTGAAGATGATTTATAGAGAATTATAGCAATGTAGAAGGATTCTGCTTTATTTACATTTTCAGTTTCCATCTCATGTTATCCACGAGTCTTACAAAGGTAAGTATTGAACACGATTACTTAATTCTTCAAGATAGGCTGTTTTAGCAATAATTTCTAAATCACGAACACAATCGCCAACAGTAACTCTGAGTTTATGAGCATAAATAACACCAGCAAAATTTATTTGTTTGTCTTGACGATGGTTGGCTTCAGCTAGAAAATCGTCATCTTGGGAAAACAAAACACGCTCAAGTTCTGTCGCACGATCAAGTATAAGAGGATCAGGAAAGCTAGTCCGCCCATCTTCTTGTACTGTTAATACATCTACATCCCGAATTCATAATCCATCTGTAATTCCTCGATGCACATTCTCATCAATATAAAGAGCAACACTCATTTAATTAATCCTTCTGCACGGAGTCTTTTTGCTAATGGAGATTCTCCTGTTTCTAAACGTAATCTTTCCGCATACTCAAAACGTTGCTGCATATCAGCATCAATTTCTTCTTTATGTTCCCAATAATAAGCTAAAGCAGAATAAATCTGGCTCATGCTCAAATGTGAATATTGAAAATGTAATTCTTCTGGACTCCAACCATAAGCATGAATGGAAGTAATTAATTCCACAACTTTCATCGATGTTCCTTTCATTAAAGGAACATTGCTTTCATTAACTAGAATATGTTTATATTCAGTGGTTGTTGTTTGAGTCATAATTTTTACGTTAAAGGTTTTGTAGTTGTTTTAATTCCTTACCAATTAGAAAGCTAATCCAAACTTAAATTTATGTTCATCACTATTCCTACACCTTATTTTACTGCCGAAACCAACTGCGTACCCAACGCCACAACCGACGCAACCACACCCAAAACCCACGACGGGAGACTACAGGCATGTTTAGTTGCGAAAGACGCTCAATTGTATTGTTGCAATCTTGCACATTAGCATCAAGTCCCATTGCTTGATATAGTTCACGGGCATTGTGATAAGCACCCAGCGCGTCTGATTCTCGGTTGAGGTTTTCTAATGACAGACCTAAATTAAACCATGCGATCGCTTCCCCTCGAATATCGCCTATCTCCCTTTTGATTTCCAAAGACTGCTGGTAGAACTCAATCGCCCGTTGGTACTGTCCCAGGGAGTTGTAAGCATTGCCTAAATTGTTTAAGGAAGTACCTTCGCCATTGCGCTCGCCTATTTCCCTAGCGATATCCAAAGACTGCTGTAAGAACTCTATTGCATGTTGGTACTGCCCCAGAGAATTGTAAGCAACACCCAAGTTCATTAAAGATAAGCCTTCAGCATACCGATCGCCTATTTCTTTAGCTGTTTCTAAAGACTGCTGTAAGAACTCTATTGCATGTTGGTACTGCCCCAGAGAATTGTAAGCAACACCCAAATTAGCTAAGGATTTGCCTTCAGAATTGCGATCGCCTATTTCCCTAGCGATATCCAAAGACTGCTGCAAGAACTCTATTGCATGTTGGTATTGCCCCTGATAATTGTAAGCATTACCCAAATTAGCTAAGGATTTGCCTTCAGAATTGCGATCGCCTATTTCCCTAGCAATGTCTAAAGACTGCTGGTAGAAATCTATCGCCCGTTGGTACTGCCCCAAAGATAAGTAAGCAATACCTAAATTCATTAAGGATTTGCCTTCAGAATTGCGATCGCCAATTTCCCTAGCTATCTCCAAAGACTGCTGTAAGAACTCTATTGCATGTTGGTACTGCCCCAAAGATAAGTAAGCAATACCTAAATTCATTAAGGATTTGCCTTCAGAATTGCGATCGCCTATTTCCCTAGCAATGTCTAAAGACTGCTGGTAGAAATCTATCGCCTGTTGGTACTGCCCCAGAGATAAGTAAGCATTACCCAAATTCATTAAAGATAAGCCTTCTGCATAGCGATCACCTATTTCCTTAGCAATGTCTAAAGACTGCTGGTAGAAAGCTATCGCCTGTTGGTACTGCCCCAGAGATAAGTAAGCATTACCCAAATTCATTAAAGATAAGCCTTCTGCATAGCGATCACCTATTTCTCTAGCTATATCTAAAGACTGGTGTAAGAAATCTATCGCCTGTTGGTACTGCCCTAGATCATTGTAAGCATTACCCAAATTAGCTAATGATTTGCCTTCAGAATTGCGATCGCCTATTTCTCTAGCTATATCTAAAGACTGCTGTAATAACTCTATCGCCTGTTGGTACTGCCCTAGATCATTGTGAACATTACCCAAATTAGCTAATGATTTGCCTTCAGAATTGCGATCACCTATTTCTCTAGCTATATCTAAAGACTGCTGTAATAACTCTATCGCCTGTTGGTACTGCCCCAGATCATTGTAAGCATTACCCAAATTCATTAAGGATAAGCCTTCAGAATTGCGATCGCCTATTTCCCTAGCTATATCTAAAGACTGCTGTAATAACTCTATCGCCTGTTGGTACTGCCCCAGGTAGTTGTAAGCATTACCTAAATTAGTGAGAGCAGCCCAATAATTCCAGTTTTCTGTCTTGCCAAGTTTTTCCCAGGCTTCTATTAATTGCCCGTGTAAGTCAACTTGATCTGTGTAATAGCCCCGCAAGGTCAAAAAATCATTGCAGAACATAATGCTATCAAAAGCCAAATCATATTTTTCTAGTTGAAACCAGTGATAAAAAACCTCTAGATATCCCTTAATATCTACTTTAGTCTGCCAAGGTTTTTGTTTAACATTCAAAAGATAGTAATTGATAGATCGTTGATGCGCCTCTGTCTGATTACCAGCCTTATACCGCACATACTCCAACACAACTGGCTGAAACTCAAACTGTCGCTTACCATTGAGCTTTTCTGACAACAAAGAACGCTTAACCAGATTCCTCAATTCTCCCTCAATCTCGGCTGCTGAACTTCCCGGCAACATAGCCACTGCTGCTGCACTGTCAACCGCACCACGATAAACACTAATATTCAGCAATAACGCCTTTTGTAACTCATTCAACCGATTAAAACTGGCATCCAACACCAACACCATCCCCACATTTTCCCGGCGATGGATACCTACCACTTGGGAATCTGTCAACAATTGCCGCAAATTTTCTAAGCCTAAATCTGCTAACCTACTTAAGTCAGGGTCTTGTGAATATTCTTCCTTTAATAAGTCTGCTACCAATCTCAACAGTAGAGGATGCCCATCTACTAATTCCACAAACTGCGTTAAATCTCCCTGAATGCCTAATGCAGTTAACAGTGCTACCCCTTCATCTACTTGCAAACCTTTCAGGGGTAGCCACTCAAAGCCTTTTAATTCTGGTCTTTCCCTGGTGGTGACTATTACCTTACTATCACCGCCATGTTCCACCCATGCTTGGAAAAAGTCGCCGTAAAATAGACTTCCCCACTGTCTATCAGGTTGTAATAAACTCTCCAGGTTGTCAATGATCAGTAAAAATTGCCCAGAACGTAAACACCCAACTAGCGCCTCTACTAACTGCGCTTCTTGTTCTGGAACCGGAAAGCCAAATTCACTGAGGACTTGGCGGGCTAAATCGCTAAAACCTGCCCCATTACTGACATCAGCCCAAAATCGCTTGGGGAAACCTTCAATTTCGTTATAAATTTTAGCTGCTAGCATCGATTTACCTGTGCCACCGATGCCTTCTATGCCAATTAAAAAAGTATTTTTATCAGTTAACCATTGTTGTATCTGAGCAATTTCTGTTTTCCGTCCTTGCCAGTAAGCCAAACTTTTGTTAGGGTTGCCTGCTTTGAGAACCCCCGGCGATTCTGGTTTATTAATGCTTTCTAGCTGAACAATAATTTGCAACTGTTGAGTGGTTAAATTAAAATTCTTTGCTTCAATAGAACCAACTTGAGTTAGTTTGCTCTCATCTTTAGCAGTTCCCTCCATCTTGATGATTTTTTGACTACTGGGGTTTGGTTCTTCCGCCATAGTTAATCAGCACAGGTAAAAATTTTGCTGCGTGTTGTTGTTGTGAACTCGGCAGTTGGTGTTCGGAACTCGGAACATCAAAATTTTTAGGGTGGGCAGTATTCTGCATAGGTGTCAATTTAAACTAAAACTCTGTCAAAACCTCGTTTACAGCCTCTGGCTGGAAATGCTGATCATTGCGGCTCTGCCGCAAGTCAGAAGGCGGAGCCTTCGATAGGCATTCCCAGTCAGAGACTGGGAACGATACAAGTTTGTATTCGGAACTCGGAACATCAAAATTTTTAGGGTGGGCATCATTACTAGTCCTCGAATTACCCCACCCTAACCCTCCCCTTATAAAGGGGAGGGAACTAGATTTTTCTTTTTCCCCCCTTTCTAAGGGGGGATTAAGGGGGGTAATTCAACTTGTGTGTACACGGTAGGCTTTTAAGGGGGTCGCCACAAGCAAGGGGATCTTATCCAAACCATATTGGTACTCTACCCACTCTATTTAATTAAAAACTTACTTGGTTTGCGTCAATCTTCCCAACTTGCTTGACCGTACTTTGGTCATAAGCATTAGCACTCACCTGAATATTGTCTCCGGGTTTGTCAGTCGATGTTTGCCAAATCTTAGCTATTTCCTCTGCAAGTGCTGTATCCGCTTCTAAAATCTTCTTGAGTTGCACCCGCAAACTTGCTTGTAAATCTTCATCCTCTGGCTTTTGTGCCACATCCGTTGCTGCTTCTTTCGCTGCTTCCTTCGCCTCTACCTTGGGATGTAACTTAGCCCAAATTGCTTTGGCTTTATTCCAAACATCCTCACCTACTTTTTTAGATGCCTCTTCTACAGCTTTATTACCCACATTTAACAAAAATGGCAGACAGGGAGCGAGAAATTTAACGAGTAGAGCTATATCCATTGGTTTATAATATCTATCTGAGAAATATACATACATTTTTACTAAGTATATTAACGCTTTTCCCGTATCACCTTGATTCTTTTACCTTGAGGCGAAATTTAGCCCAATCATCTCAATACTGCGTAAGTTTTGAAGATTTGTAGCGACTGTTTTAAAAGTCAAGCGTAGGCATAGCCCGCACCTGTGTACTTGAGGTGCGATAAAGTTTGGAGTACCTCAAAACGACTTTGAAGTACCTCAAAACGACTTTGAAGTACCTCAAAACGACTTTGAAGTACCTCAAAACGACTTTGAAGTACCTCAAAACGACTTTGGAGTACCTCAAAACGACTTTGAAGTACCTCAAAACGACTTTGAAGTACCTCAAAACGACTTTGGAGTACCTCAAAACGATTTTGAAGTACCTCAAAACGATTTTCAAAGTATTGCCACTCTTCTATGAATGTTTTTCTCTCAGATAAGAGGCAGAAATAACAAGAAACCTCTACATAAGTTTTATTTTTCTCCAAAGACAGCAAAACTTTTTTATGCAACAAGAGAAATTTGCTCATCCTATTGTTAAATTTTGTAAAATTGATGTCTTCAAGACTAGAAACCTGATAACCAGATAGCTAAACTAACAAACAGTGCATCTGTACTGTTATTTATTAAAAGTAGATGTGGCGCTATAGCGTGAATGATCCCAGTACAACTTATCCTCAAAAACTTTCTTAGTTACCGTGATGCAACTTTAGATTTTGGCGGTTTGCATACGGCTTGTATTTGTGGTTCCAATGGTGCGGGTAAATCTTCACTTTTGGAAGCAATCACTTGGGCAATTTGGGGTGAAAGCCGTGCCACTGTTGAAGATGATGTCATCTATTCTGGCGCCAAGGAAGTTCGAGTTGATTTTACTTTCCAAAGCAACCAGCAAAAATATCGGGTGATTCGTACCCGAATTCGGGGAGGTACTAGCGTTCTGGAATTTCAAATTGAAATACCAACTGGGTTTCGCTCACTCACTGGCAAAGGTGTAAGAGCAACCCAAGATTTGATTTTAGAACATATCAAGCTTGATTATGATACATTTATTAATTCTGCATACTTACGTCAAGGGCGTGCCGATGAATTCATGCTCAAGCGCCCCACGGAACGCAAAGAAATTTTAGCGGAGTTGTTGAAACTCAATCAGTATGATGATTTGGAAGAACGGGCAAAGGAATCTTCTCGTCAGTTCAAAGCACAGGCAGTAGAGTTAGAGCGTTCTTTGGAGTCGATCAAAATTCAGCTGCAACAACGCCAGACAACCGAAGCGCAAAGAGTGGAGTTAGAAGCCGAACTCAATCAACTGCAACAGGTGCAAGCCTTTGATAATATTCAATTACAAAGTTTGCAAGTTGTCCAGCACCAGCGCCAAAATTGGGAACAACAACTCAATTTTATTAAGCAGCAATACCAAAATCTTACCCAAGATTGCGATCGCCTCCAACAAGAACAATCAGCTATTGGCTCTCAGTTATCAGATTTAGAAAAAATATTACACCAAGAAGCTGAGATTAAAGCTGGATATGCTCAATATCAAAGTTTCCAATCTCAAGAAGAAGCCTTTGCTGCCAAATTTGAAGAATACACCCGCGCTGGGCAGACTCGCCAACAAAAGCAACAACAGCTTACCAAACAAATTCACGAAATCGAACGGCAACTGCAACAAGCCCAAGCCCAAATCGAAGCTTTGCAGCAACAAGAGCGAGAAATTCAGCAAACTCTGACTAAATCAGGTGAAGTAGAAGCTGCTTTGTCACAACTAACCGCAGCCCGTCACCATGTTGCTCGTTTAGATCAACTGCAAATGCAAGTTACTCCCTTGTTGCAACAACGAGCAACTTTACAAAGTCAACTCGATCGCACTCATGCTGGTTTATTAGCGCGACTCGAACAACTGCAAAGTACTGAGAATCAATTGCAACGCCAGCACCGCCGCCAACCGCAACTGCAACAAGCGGTGATGGATGTGGCAATCCAAATTGAGGAACTGGAGAAAAAGCGGGTTTATTTGCAACGAGTGCAAGAAAAAGGACAAGAAAGGCGGCACTTTATCGAACGTCTGCAAGCTCACCAACGGGATTATGAAAAACTGCTGGGAGAATTAGAGCAAAAATTGCAAATGCTCCAAAATCCTGAAGCACTTTGTCCATTATGTGAGCGTCCCCTGAATGAACATCACTGGAGTCGGGTGGTGGAAAAAACCCAGAGTGAGATAGAAGATACTCAAGGGCAGTTTTGGGTAGTTCGGGAACAAATGGCTGTGTCTGATAGAGAAATTCAGGTATTGAGGCAAGAATATCGAGAAATTTCTCAACAATTGGCGAGTTACGATGGTTTACGTGAACAACGGGGACAGTTGGCAGCACAGTTAGAAGCTACAACTGATGTCCAACAACAGTTACAACAAATTGCTGCTGAAAAACAACATTTAGAGCGATCGCTCCAAGCTGGTGATTACGCTCCTGATAAACAAGCCGAACTTCGGCAAATAGACCAATATCTGCAACAAGTTAATTATAATGAACAAGACCACGCCCTCGCCCGGAGTGAAGTTGAACGGTGGCGATGGGCAGACATTAAACTCCAGCAAATAAAAGATGCAAATAAGCGACAAGCGCAACTATTAGCCCGAAAACCAGAACTGCAAACCACAATTGCTCAATTACAAGCCAGAATCCAGCAAGATCAGATTGATTCTGAATGTGCTAAACAAATCGCGGCTCTTGAGCGTCACATTACCGAAATTGGCTACAGTTCCGAGCAGCACAACAATCTGCGTCTAGCTGTGCGCCAAGCTCAATCTTGGCATTTGCGGTATCAACAACTGCTATCAGCCCAGCAGCAGTATCCCCAACTCCAGACGAGATTGCAAGAGTTAGAAGACTCCAGAAGCGCCAGAGTAACGGAGCGGCAAAAACTCGGTGGGCAAATCGAAAGCATTATCCAGCAATTACAAGCAACAGCTAACCCATCTGCCCAAATTCAAGCTTTAGAGCAGCAGTTAGCAATCCGCAGACGGCAACTCGATGAGCAAATTGCCAAGTTGGGGCGTTTAGAACAACTGGCGCATCAATTAGAAACGTTGCAAATTCAGTATGAAGAACAGCAGCAGCAACTACAAGCTTGCAAGCAAGAATATCGTGTTTATCAGGAATTAGCGCAAGCTTTTGGTAAAAATGGCATCCAAACACTGATGATTGAGAATGTGTTACCGCAGCTTGAAGCTGAGACAAATCAACTACTTTCGCGGCTGAGTGGTAATCAGTTTCATGTACAATTTATTACTCAAAAAGCTGGGCGCAGTGCTAAATCAACTAAGAAAAATGCCAAGCTGATAGATACTTTGGATATTTTAATCGCTGATTCTAGAGGAACGCGAGCTTATGAAACTTACTCTGGTGGGGAAGCCTTTAGAATTAACTTTGCCATCCGTTTGGCTTTGGCGAAATTATTAGCGCAACGGGCGGGGGCGGCGTTGCAATTGTTGATTGTGGATGAAGGTTTTGGTACACAGGATGCCGAAGGATGCGATCGCTTGATTGCAGCGATTAATGCGATCGCCTCTGATTTCGCCTGCATCCTCACTGTTACCCATATGCCCCACCTCAAAGAAGCTTTCCAAGCCAGGATTGAAGTGAATAAAACTCAAGAAGGTTCGCAGTTGAGTTTGTCAATTTAATTGTATTTTACCCGTGCATCAAGACCTAATGAGCGAAGCTTTTTTGTTAGTGTCTCTGCCTGGGTGCGATCGCTAAATGCCCCAGCATTCACATAATCCCCTAGATGTGATTGTTCAGCGACAGCACTGGGTATATATTGTTGCACTTTACTCAGAGTATCATTATTGGAAATTGGCACTATTACTCTGTAAGGATTATTAGCAACTAATGTGTTGCCATTAGTCCCAGGTACTACATAGCCATTAGTAGGAGGTAATGCATAGGGATTAGTCTGAGGTACTAAATAGTCATTAGTAGGAGGTAATACATAGCCATTAGTCTCAGCTAATACATAACCATTACTCTCAGCATTGCCCACAGTTGAGCTATTCAACCCTAATGCTTGCCAAGTTTGCCAATCTACATTTCCAGTAGAATTTAGTCGAGAAGATTGCTGAAATGCAATCACAGATTGTCTGGTGTAATCGTTGAAAAAGCCATCAGGATTGGTATTAGAGAAGCCCAATTGCCCCAAACGCTCTTGAACTAATCTCACATTCTCTCCGCGATCGCCTACAGTTAGATAACTTCTACCTGGTTGTTGAGTAGTATATCCACCTGTCGAGGTTCTACGCACTGACTCCAAGACTTGGGCATTGACAATACCATTAACAGGTAGGCGATTATTTCGCTGGTATTGAATGACAGCTTTTCTAGTAATTGGGCCAGTATTCCCAGTAGGATTAGTCTTAAAATAACCTAGCTGCTGCAAACGCACTTGTAGTTCTCTAACTTGTTGAGTAGAGAGACTTGATCTGGCTGGAGTCGGAGAGTAACCCAGTAGTGTGTTCCAAGTTTGTCGATTTACAATCCCGTTAGCAGCTATGCGATAATTTCGCTGGAATCTAGTTACAGCATCTCTGGTCCGTGGGCCAAAATTCCCATTGGGCTTAGCATTCAAATAGCCTAACTGTCGTAGACGCTGTTGCAACCTTGTCACGGCTGCCCCAGTTTTGCCTTGAGAGAGAACAGGATATTGACCACTTGGCGAGCGCAATGTGCCACTGGTATCCCTCCTAGAAATCTTACATGCTCGTTGTAAGGCTCGTTGAGTATTAGTACCCACAACCCCATCAGCAGGTATTCTATTGGCTCGCTGGAATTTGATCACAGCATTCTGAGTCAAGCCAGCAAACTTACCTGTCACCGGGCCGTTAAAGTAGCCTAACTTTTTTAAACACCTCTGGCTATTGGTAACTTCAGGCCGATTACTTCCTATTTTCTGAAGTGCTAAAGCTTGCCCAGCTATACTCGGAAGCCCCATAATCAGTGCCACAGACAAAACACGTATCACCGCACCGCTAGATAAATTTTTCCAATTCAAAAATTTGAAATTCGCTACGGTAGGAACAACCTTGATGCTTTCGGATGCCTCATAGACTGAGGCAAGCTTGGTTAAATAGCTATTTACCCCTGTTTTCACTTGCTTTTTTCAAGTTATGGCTACACGGGATTATACCACTTTATCTGTATTATATTTTTTTTAGTATGATTCTTTACAAAGAATTCCCCACGCTGATCTGATACACAAGTTTCTGTAGGGGGAATAATAAGCAATGTAAAGCTTTGGAGGCTTGTTTTCTATTTGCTTGACAAAATCTTTGCTATACCCACTTTGGTTTAGAGCATGAGCAACGCAGACAAGTAGTAGGTCTAGTCTTCCATTGAATTGCGGATAATATTCAACCTAATGCTCTACGGAATCTACGATATTCGTTTAACTTTATTCTCCGTTGCCATTGCCATACTTACGGCATACACCACACTCGATCTAGCTATAAGAGTTACAGACGCTAAATCGCAGTCAAAGTGGTTGTGGCTGCTAGGGGGAGCGATGTCTACGACGGGCTACGCCTACGCTATGGGAATCGGCATTTGGGCAATGCATTTTATTGCGATGCTGGCGTTCAGTCTGCCGATTCCGATTGACTATGACTGGTTAACAGTTTTGATTTCGGTGCTACCTGCAATTTTCGCCTCTGGATTAGCCCTGTATTTAGTTAGCCAGCCAGAATTTGGTGTTTTGCGGTTGTTGAGTGGTAGCGTCCTGATGGGCACAGGGATTAGTGCAATGCACTACATCGGTATGGCTGCGATTCGTTTACCAGTCAAAATGTCTTATGACTTGAATGTGGTTGCACTCTCGATTGCGGTCGCTATTCTCATCTCACTGGTTGCTCTCTGGCTGGGGTTTAACCTCAAAGCTAATAGTACAGTAACAGGACACATTTTGAGGATTTGCAGTGCAATTATTATGGGTGCTGCCATTCCCTCAATGCACTACACAGGGATGATGGCTACCCATTTTTCAGTCGTCGAATTGGTCGAGTTTTCAGCAGTTGATACCGCTGCAACTTATTGGATGGCTGCGATTATTGGCTTATTCACATTACTCCTTCTAGGATGGACACTGATCACATCTTTTTTTAACGAACAATTGAGTGTTCAACTAGTCAAAACAGCTGATCTTAAAGAAAACGAAGAACGTCTCAAACAAGCCCTACTAAACCAAGAAGCGCTGGCTACTCTAGCTGAGTCTCGGTCTGAAGAATTAGAGACAGCTATGTTGGCACTTCAGAAAACTCAATTGCAATTTCTTCAAGCAGAAAAAATGTCATCTTTGGGACAAATAGTAGCAGGAGTTGCTCATGAGATTAATAATCCTGCTAACTTCATTTATGGAAACCTTTTTCATACGAAAATTTATCTGGGCGAACTCTTAGAATTAATCAACACTTATCAGCAACATTATCCGCAACCAGAGCTTGCGGTTCAAGCGAAATTAGAGTCTATTGATTTACCATTTTTGCTAGAAGATTTACCTAAACTACTGAACTCAATGCAAGCCGGAGCCGAACGTATTAAGCATATTGTGGAATCACTGCGTAACTTCTCTCGTTTAGACGAGGCACAATTAAAAGCTGTGGACATCCACGAAGGACTTAATTCGACACTCCTCATTCTTCAGAACCGTATTATTTATGCGCCGAACAATCGACCAGAAATTATTGTAATTAAAGAATATGGTAATTTACCCTTAGTAAATTGCTATCCTGGACAGTTAAACCAAGTATTTTTCAACCTCCTTGCAAATGCTATTGATGTGTTAGAAGAAAAGCTGATTAACTTAAAACCAAAGTCTAGCTTTACACCTTTAATTCGGATTAAAACAACCGTTAATCAAGTCGGTTGGGTCAACATTCAAATTTTCGACAATGGATCTGGCATTAGTGAAGACGTACAAAATAAAATCTATGATCCCTTTTTCACAACTAAACCAGTTGGACAAGGAACTGGATTAGGATTATCAATTAGCTATCAGATTGTCGTTCAAAAACATGGTGGTAGGCTCAATTGTATTTCTGCCAAGGGGCAAGGAACTACTTTTCAAATTGAGCTTCCAATTGATACATTGATAGATACTTCCTGTTTTTTGGGAAAGCAATCTCAACTAATTCCAGATGAAGATATTGAGTAGATGCATCTTATTTTTAGTCTTGTTTTCCTGTTTGTGATAAATGTTGTGGTTATTCTATTGGCTCTGATTTTTTAAGCTATTGTTCATTAACTTTTTCAGTATTACCTGCTTTTACCCAACCTTCTTGTTCGCTACCTTCCAAACGGATCTTTTGCCAAGATTTATCTTGGTTTTCTTCCAAGATAATAATTTTTTGATTAAAAGCAACCCCACCAATCTTTTCAGCTTCTTGATTTGGTTGCGATCGCAAACTCAAGCCTTCAGCCCAATTAACACGCCCTCGGTAAGCTCCCGATGGCAATGGTTTTGGTGACGGGGTAGCTTTTGGTGATTCTGTGGGAGTGGAGGTTGGAGACGATTGAGCCTGATTTCCAGGTTTAAGGCTGGGTTTACCTCCTCCAGGCTCAGTTGCTTTTGGAGCTTGGGCTTTCACCGAGGGACTATCATTAGAAAAAACGGGTTTGGCAGGGGGTATGCCGGTGCGATTCACGAAATATAATCCAATTGCAACACCGCCACCTACTAGCACAGCGATCGCTAAGAAAAACCCAAGTAGAAATTTTGTTACGCTAGACAACATAGTTAAAACCCTGATTATTAAGAGTCAAGTGGCGTTCAAGGGAAGCCAGCCATGTGTGTATTTCCCCGTTGAGGAGCCACCCCTGTGGGGAGGTTTGCTCCATTGAGGGGAGTGGCGTTGAACTGGCTCTCAAGGGTTACGAGTAGAGAAGTAATGTAACCTATCCATACAAGAATCAATAGTCCATAATAATTGATCATTAACTATTGACTATGATCTTTTGACTAACTCATTATTGTAGCTACTGCTGAATGCGTTCACGTAGTGCGCCGGAGGCGTTCGCTCAAAGGACTGTGTTTAGATGCTAAACGCGCTCTCCCAGCAGCAGCCCATTCTTGGAGTTGCTGAATTTGCTCTACGGCAGTTCGCGCCAAGGGTATGATCTGACTTGCTGCTTCTAAAATGTCGTCAGTAGCAAAGTCGCGATTTTGGCTAAATCCAATATGCATCGCTTCAATTAAAGTTTGCTCAATCTCTGCCCCAGAAAAATCGGGCGTTTCGTATGCTAGCCTGTCCATGTCATAACTTTTTAAGTTATGGGGGCGCAATCGGGATAAATGAACATCATAAATTGCTTTTCTCTCTTCTTGGGTGGGCAAACCCACAAAGAAAATTTCATCAAATCGCCCTTTGCGGAGCATTTCCGGCGGTAGGGCTTGGATGTCGTTGGCGGTGGCGACGACAAAAACGGGTGAGGTTTTTTCGGCTAGCCAGGTAATAAAAGTGCCAAACACACGGCTGGTTGTTCCTGCATCACCTTTGCTACCAAGTCCGGCAAAGGCTTTATCTATTTCATCAATCCACAAAATACAGGGAGCTAGGGCTTCAGCTACTTGGATCATTTGCCGAGTCCGAGATTCTGATTCACCCACCAAACCACCAAATAACCTTCCCACATCCAGACGTAGCAAGGGTAAATGCCAGTGATGAGCGATCGCTTTTGCCGTTAACGATTTACCAGTTCCCTGAATACCTACCAACATTAAACCACGGGGGTGCGGTAATCCGTACTGTCGCGCCCGATCAGTAAATGAACCTCCCCGGCGGATCAGCCAGTCTTTTAAGTTATCCAATCCGCCAATATCAGAAATTTGCTCAGTGGCGGGGTAGAAGTCCAGGATTTGGGTTTGGCGGATAGTTTGGCGCTTTTCTTCCAAAACGAGATCCACGTCTTCTGGTTGCAATTCACCGTGGGTAGCGATCGCTTTTGCCAAAACCCGCCGAATCCGTTCCATTGAAAGTCCTTGACAAGAGCGCACCAAGTCATCTAGAACTTTGCCAGAAAGGGAGTTCCTAGTACTTTGTAGTAAGCGTTCCACCTCAGTTTTAATTTCTGGAGCGGCGGGTAAGGGAAACTCGATGACTGTCAGCACTTCGGTTAAATCGTCAGGAATGGCGATGCGCGGCGACAGTAGGACAATATTTTTTGGTTGCGACTTCAGGAGTCTGGACAGATTGCGGAGTTTGCGGGCGATCGCTACATCATCTAAAAAGCGATGATAGTCTCGTAGGATCAATACCGCAGGTGCGGAAGCTGGTAATTTTTCGATAAATTCCAAAGCTTGCAGGGGGTTACGTCGCCCAAACCCAACATCATTGGGGTTTCCCTGGTAGCCATCGACAAAATCCCAAGTATACACTGGGCGATTACCCTGTTTGGTTGCTTCTTCTCGGATAGCTGCTTCTACCCGTTCTTCCTCATAGGTGGGAATATAAATTAAAGGGTAGCGGGCGCGTAGCAGCAGTTTAAACTCTTCACGGAAGTTCATATCTAGCTGTGGTTATTAGTTCTTCTCTCATTGTTCAGGTTTGTATCACCTCTAACAACTAAAAAACCAACATCTACCAGTTTACGGCGGTTGCTAGTGCGATCGCTCTATGTGAGATATTCTTCAAGGGTGAGCATGATTAGATAATCAGTATAAAAATAACTACTGACTTTTATTTAAGGAATTTCCTAATTCTTCAGCCAGTTCAGACAAGAAATCAGGTTTATTTTCAACTAGCCATTTTGTAATCTTATAAAAGTGTGTAGTTTTTCTAAATTTTAATTTATTGTCATATAATTCTTGAAACATCCTTTCAAGTATATTTGCATCGTAAATCTTAGATAACAAATTATTATCTGAAACTTCTTCTCTTTTTATACATTCTATTATTAGCAATTTAACTTATTTTACCAAGTAAAACCGAAGAAACCCGGTCTCTTAGAGAAGCCGGGTTTCTATGGAAATGTCATAGATTAGCTTAGTAAACTATTACATAATTTATAAAACTTAAAGTGAACAAGTGATGCGCCGTAACGCGTCTTACTATCCTGGAAGTTGCTTTTTCAAAGCTTCTAAAGAAGCCCAACGGTGATCAACTGGAGTTTCAGGACTATCAGAACTATCAGCAGTAATTGCAGGAATACCTGGACAATTGCGATCGCATAACTGGCGCTGGGGTATTGCCAAGCACATCTGCTCATACAGCCATTCGTTGGGATAAAAATAACCATCGGGTGGTAGAGTTTCAAGCAAATCTTCCATAACCACTTCCCGCTCTAAGGGCAAGTCATTTGGCTGATTTGCAGTTTCGTCCAACCAGATAATTTCTTTCGTATCAAGCCTTAAACGTCGATTGTATTGCTGCAAACAGCGATTGCAGGTACAAGTAATAATTGTTTCTGCCTGACCGGATACTTCCAGGTAATTGCCATGATGCTGCACGCGCACATGACCGCGAACTGGTGTCAACGTTTCCAAACCAGGCAGAAATTCCTGAACCTGAACTTCCTCTGTCCGCTCCGATGCTCTAGTTAGCTGCGGAATATAAATTGCGTCCATAGGATTTGTGAGATATCCTCACGAAAATTAATGGTCATTATCAGCAATTATACTGATACTACATCTTTATTTTAGCTTTTAGGAACAAGAGAAATTTTGAAATTATATAGTTATGAGCTTTCAATTGACTCCTAACTCTGCCAATTTTAGATTTTGAATTTTGGATTGAAGGAAAAATCTAAAATCTAAAATCCAAAATTGAACAACTCCTAACCCCTAACTTCTTCCAACGAAGCTGGACGGACAACCAGATGACGATGCGGCTCTTTACCGCGACTGAAGGTTTCCAAATCTCCAAATTCCTTCAAGAAGGTATGGATTTGACGCCTTTCAGCAGAACTAAGGGATTTAATTTCCACTTCTCTACCAGAAAAGCGCACTTCATCGGCTGCTGCTTCTGCTAATGCGCGAATTTCGGCTTCTCTTTTCACCCGGTAGCCATTCAACTCAATGGTGTAAGAGGCTTGGTCTTCCGGGGGTTGACTCAGGTTTAAAACCGAATTTGCTAGATACTGAATCGCATCTAACACAGAACCATCGGCACCAATTAATACCTGGATTTGTTCTGTCGTCAAATTAGTTTGATCAATTGTCAACCAGTAGTTATCTAGTTCTGGGGAATCACCCTCTTGAGATTGGGTAGTTTCTAAATGACCCTGAATTTCAGCAGGTACTCCAGTGAGTTCCAGCAGGGTTTTTAACCACTGCTGACCTCGCTGCATCGGAATGTTGCTCATGATCCGCCTGTCGCCTTTTTCTTAGAACTTTTCGGTTCAAATGGCAATGCCTTTTGTTCGGTGACTGCTGCTTCCTTCTCCTGAGTTTCTACGATTTTTTGCAGTTCTTCTGATAGAGGTTCGCGGGAAAGAAGATAAGTTTGTGCGGTTTGGAAAATATTACCAATCACCATATACATCAGCACCCCGGCTGGTAGGGGAAAAAACAAAAACATCCCAGAAAAGATGACCGGGGTGATTTTGTTAACTGTATCCTGCTGCGGATTGCCACCGCTGGAATTTTGCCCAGAAAGCATTTGGCTAACATAAAGGCTGATTCCAAAGAAGACGATCATCCCAACAATATCCCAGTGGATTGTGCCATCTGGATCAGTTGCACCAACCCTGCCTAAAGCATCAATGAATAAAAAGCCTTTTTCTGCTGCTAGTCCAGGAATTGTTCCTTGAATGGTGACCTCTCCGGGCTGCAAGGCTTCTACATTCCCTTGTGTATCAATTTTTATCCGATCTTCACCTTTGGTGACTTTCCAATCAGGAATCAGCTTATTTTCTGGGTGTTCTGCTAAGAGTACCTGAAATGGTTTGCCCTGAATAGTCTGATATTGGATCTTAGTTTGTTCTCCCACCGTTAGTTTGTTACCGCTGGGAAGGATTGCAGCTACTTTAACGTGTTCCCCATCTGCTACGTAAATATTTTGAGCAGCAGTGGCAAAGGCTTGAGGTTGAATTTGTTCGATTTGTTCTGCGGGAAAGATTTGCAAGTTAACGCTGTAGTTCGCACTTGAAAAAGGCGAACCCCGTAAAGTGGCAAACAGCGCTAATAAGACCGGCATTTGCACTAGTAATGGAAAACAGCCTGCCAAGGGGTTGCCAAATTCTTTTTGGACATTGACCATTTCCTCCTGCTGCTTTTGGGGTTCATCCTTATAGCGCTCTTTGATTGCTGCCATCCGCTTCTGCATCAAAGGTTGTACAATCCGCATCTTTCGCATGTTGCGAATTGAGCCAGCACTCAGGGGATAGAGCGCGAAGCGGACTATCAATGTCAAAGCAACGATCGCTAATCCGTAGCTAGGCACAATACCATAGAAAAAATCTATGATTGGCAGCATCACGTTGTTCGAGAGAAAGCCGATACCAAAATCCATTATTCTGAATTCAACCTGAGGTACTGTAAACTGACTGAATCTAATTTATCTAAATCATCATTTGTCGGCGACTATCCTTGACTACGGATAGCCGCACATTTGAATGGGGCATGGGGATTGTGTATTGGTTCTTCTCTTTTATTTTTTCCTGCCTCACGGCAGTTGCTACAACGCGGGGAACCCGCGCAACGCACAGCCTCCCCTGCTTCCCCTAATCCCATCACTTATTGGCAGTGCTGCTATATTCAGGATTCTTCGCAGCTATTCTTTCATTGATATAGTCATAGACTTCCCGAAATTTCGGAATTGCACGCAATTCGAGACGACTCCCATTTCTTAGGGTTAGCACCATATCTCCCCATAAGCCAATGCCACGGGGGATTGTGACAACTTTGACAATTTCTGAGTAAATTATGTCAGTGCGATCGCGCCCCTGCCAACCTCCTGTCACGGTAATTCGGCGATCGGTGATGCGGAAACGCAGCCACAATGCCCTGACAATTGCCCCAACTGTTAATGGTATGCCAACGACAGTTAGCCCAATCAGCAGGTTGATAATCAAATCCCCAATATGGGGTCCACCTTCATAATAAATATCTTCACGAATTCCCATCGAACACCTCCGCTTGTGCCAACAACTGCTCTAATTCTTGCAGAAATTGTGGGCTTACGCACTTAGATTCTGCTGCTGTGGGTTTCACAATAAACACTAGCCGCCATCCTGGTGAGAGTTTGGGCAGCAAGTTATGCAAAGCAGCAGTAATTTGCCGTTTGATTCGGTTGCGAACTACCGCCCTTTTGCTGACTTTTGTGCTTATGGAAATGCCAATTCTCGTGCTGGCAAGATCTGCTGAGTCAGTTGCTTGTGTAGTCTGGGTGGCAATGTCCAAAGAAGGTTTTGTTAAACACAACGGCTTTAAGGCTCTCAATGTTAAATAAGAGCCATGACGCCGAATCCCTTCCCGGAAAACTGCCTGGAAATCCTTGCGGGATTTTAGCCGATTTGCTTTGGGCAAAGCCACAGATGCTCTTTTAGATTGATCTACTCTAAACGCTCAGACGGTGACGTCCCTTTTTTCTTCTGGCGCTAATCACGTTTCTGCCGTCTGGTGTCCGCATTCTGGCGCGAAAACCAGAGGTTCTTTTTCTCTTACGGCTAGTGCCGCCCAGTGTTCTTTTCATACTGTTCTCCTATTAGGTGATTTTTATAAAAAACTCACAATCTATAATTATACCACTTTATTAGAAAATTGGGAATTAGGCAATTCAATTTTGAATTGACGATAGCGTAGCGTAAAGCCATGCCGTTGGCGAACGCGGACAGCGTGTTGCAGATAAGCCCAAGGGACGCGAACGCCTGCCGTAGGATGCCTGGCTGTAGGGAGAAGAGAAGGCTTTACGCTACGCTATTGAGCGGATGATTAGATTAAATTTCAATTCTTTAATCCAAAATCTAAAATCTAAAATTCTTACTCGCCAGTCCCCATACTTAATTGATGCTCAAAATCCATGTTCCCATGTAACGTAGTAGTGGCACATCGCCAGGAGAGAGTACTTGACAGTTAAAATAGTAAACTCCGCCGAAGGATGGGTTTTTCACGTTAGATAAGACTACCTCAACTGCGCTACCTGCTGGCACCGGGTCTTGGGGAAAAATATTAATCAGCTTACCTTCTTTGTCCCACTTCACCTCAGAAAGGGGAACTGCTTTGCCTTTGACTCTGACTTCAATTTCTTTCTGGTCAAAAGTTCCTTTGTAATAATCAGGGTAGGTAATGGCAAATTGACCAACTGCCAATTTCATTCTTTTGGCTGGAATCCTCAATATGTAACGATCCCAACCATTAGCTTGTCCACCAAAATCTAACCGAAAGGGCAGTTGATTTTCGCTTTTGACGCCGCTAAACAGCGTAAATCCAGGTAAACTTTGCGCCCAAGTCAGGGCTGGAAATCCAGTCACTAAACAGCTAGTCACGGCTAAAGCGGAAAGTAAACGTCGCATAATTAGGCTTCCTCTACCAAAATATAAATCTGTTATCTAAATAACCGTGTGTTAGTATTCGTTACTAAAGTTTACTACTCACTTGCTCACAATTGACGTTCAGTAACAACAAAAAGTGCCATCCTCCCTGAGGTTTGGGTGGCAGAGAAACTACTTAGTTAAAAAACCAACATATAATTAATTTACTTGATTACCCTTACAGAGTGCTGATTTGATGACTAGGTTGGTCAAATTTTGAACTAGATAAAAACACAGTTGGGATTGGATTGTGTTTCTAAATATGTATAAGTGTATCTAAATTTGATAATTTTGTGATAAAAATTGAGGCGTGCCATCAGCGATCGCCAGTTAACTTGGGCTAAATTGATTAAAATAAGTTGGAATCAAAGTCGTAATCATTAAAATTTGATTTGGAAATTATAAAGCTTTCAAAATTGGGTCAATATTACTCTATAAGAAAGGAATACCAAAATTTCTCAATCCCGAAAATAAGCTGAAGATAAAGATGCAAAATTTGGGAATCAATCTAGGATGTGCAATACGTAACCCTGTTTGCAACTATCTGAAAATATGACATCTGCGAGCGGCAAAGTCAGGCTTTGCCTGGACAGCTAAGAGCGGGAGAGGAAAGTTTCAAGGTTCAATCTACAAGTAAAAGTCATAGCTGATGTTCCTGCCTAAGTACCATAGAGTGCGGGATATCCCTCATCTAGACAATCGTTTACTTGGCAAAGATTAGGTATTTATCTTCAGGAGATTTCATGAGAATAGCAGTTGCTAAAGAAATTGAAGTTTGTGAACGTCGTGTGGCATTAATTCCTGACACCGTTGCTCGATTGGTAAAACAAGGTTTGGAAGTGTGGGTAGAAGCGGGTGCAGGAGAACGAGCCTTTTTCAACGATACTGACTATGAAGCAGCAGGAGCCACAATAATCAGCGATACTGCCAAATTATGGGGCGAAACAGATATTCTGCTGAAAGTCAGCCCACCGCAAGAGCGAGAAGATGGACGCTCAGAAATTGACTTGTTAAAAGAAGGGGCTGTATTAGTCAGTTTCCTCAATCCTTTGGGAAATCCTGTTGTAGCACAGCAACTAGCAAATCGGAAAGTCACAGCCTTGAGTATGGAAATGATTCCCCGTACTACCAGGGCGCAAAGTATGGATGCTTTGTCCTCGCAAGCTTCATTAGCAGGTTATAAGGCAGTATTAATTGCCGCAGCTGCATTACCGAAATATTTCCCGATGTTAACCACAGCCGCAGGTACGATCGCTCCAGCGAAAGTATTTATTATGGGCGCTGGTGTAGCCGGATTGCAAGCGATCGCCACCGCTAGACGTTTAGGAGCAGTGGTAGAAGCCTTTGATATTCGTCCCGCCGTCAAAGAAGAAGTGCAAAGCTTAGGGGCAAAATTCGTTGAAGTCAAATTAGATGAAGAAACCGTCGCCGCAGGTGGTTACGCCAAGGAAATTTCTGAGGCTAGTAAACAACGTACCCAAGAAGTTGTCGCCGAACACGTTAAAAATTCTGACGTTGTAATTACCACTGCCCAAGTACCTGGGAGACAAGCACCACGGCTGGTTACAGAAGAAATGGTGGCACAAATGAAACCAGGTTCAGTGATTGTGGATTTGGCTGCTGATCAGGGTGGTAACTGCGCCTGCACCGAACCCGGCAAAGATATTGTGTGGAACGGCGTGACAATTATCGGCCCCATAAATCTCCCGTCATCGATGCCAATTCACGCCAGCCAATTGTATGCCAAGAACGTAACATCGTTGATGCAACTGCTAATTAAAGACAAAGCTTTGCAGGTTGACTTTAGTGACGACATCGTTGATGCAGCTTGCGTTACCCACGCTGGTGAAATTCGCAATCAACGCGTGCGGGATGCACTACAAGCATCGAATACTCAACAACCAGCGGTTAATTAGGGACTGGGGATTAGGGACTAGGGACTAGTGACTGGGGAAAATAGATACTTAGCAATACTTTCTCAGTACCCAATACACCAATACCCAATCCCCAGTAACCAATCCCCAGTACCCAATCCCCATTCCTAAAAGGAGTTTTGATTTCATGACAGAGGCATTACTTGCTGCTTTGTTTGTATTTGTTTTGGCATCTTTTATCGGCTTTGAAGTCATCAACAAAATACCACCGACTCTACACACGCCCTTAATGTCAGGCTCAAACGCGATTTCTGGCATTTCGGTACTTGGGGCAATAGTAGCTTCAGGTGCTAGAGAAACAAGTGTCTCAGTGATTCTCGGTTTGATTGCTGTGGTATTGGCAACTGTCAACGTTATAGGTGGCTTTCTCGTCACAGACAGAATGCTGCAAATGTTCAAGAAGAAGGAGATTAAGGCGTGAGCGACTTTTTACCAACTGGCATTCAGCTGACATATTTAGTCGCTGCATCGTTATTCATTCTCGGCTTGAAAAAGCTGGGATCACCTGCTACAGCGAGGAACGGTAATCTCGTTGCCTCTGTGGGGATGCTGCTGGCGATCGCAGCAACAATGCTAGATCAGCATGTGTTGAACTACGAGATGATATTGTTGGGCTTGGCGATTGGATCAGGAATTGGGGCGATCGTAGCCTACAAAGTCCAAATGACCGAAATGCCCCAAATGGTGGGTTTACTCAACGGCTTGGGCGGTGCAGCTTCGGCTTTAGTAGCTGTTGCCGAATTTTGGCGGTTGTTAGATAGTTCTCAGCCAATACCCTTAGATGTCAACATTTCCATACTTTTGGACGTGTTAATCGGTGGTATTACCTTCACAGGTAGTTTTCTAGCCTTTGCCAAATTGCAAGGTTTAATCAGCGGTTCCCCGATTACATTTCCTTTCCAGCAACCATTTAATCTCTTGCTTCTGGCTGCTTATGTAGTGGGCAGTGTATATTTAATCATTACACCAGATAGCTTACCTATATTCTTGGGAGTGGTTGGCGTTTCATTGGTGTTGGGCGTGATGTTCGTTATCCCCATTGGTGGCGGCGATATGCCAGTGGTAATCTCGCTGTTGAACTCGTTGTCAGGTGTGGCGGCGGCGGCGGCGGGGTTCGTGGTGATGAACAATATGTTAATCATCGCTGGGGCTTTGGTGGGAGCATCTGGCTTAATCCTCACCGAAATTATGTGTAAGGCGATGAACCGCTCCTTATTTAGTGTGCTGTTCAGCGCTTTTGGTACAGGATCTACTTCTGGTGGTGGTGCTGCTAGTGGTGATGCGATCGATCAAACCGTCCGTAGTATCGATCCCGAAGAAGGGGCGATGATGTTGGGTTATGCCCGTTCTGTAGTAATTGTGCCTGGTTATGGTATGGCAGTTGCCCAAGCGCAACATAGCGTCCGGGAATTGTCAGATCAGCTAGAACGGATGGGCGTTGATGTCAAGTACGCTATTCACCCCGTTGCTGGGAGAATGCCGGGGCATATGAATGTGTTGCTGGCGGAGGCAAATGTGCCTTATACGCAGTTGTACGACATGGAAGATATTAATCCCCAGTTTGAGCAAGCGGATGTGGCTTTAGTAATTGGGGCAAATGATGTCGTAAATCCGGCGGCGCGGAGTGATACAAATAGCCCGATTTATGGTATGCCGATTTTGGAAGTAGATCGGGCGAAGCAGACGATTGTGATTAAGCGCGGGATGAGTACAGGTTTTGCCGGTGTAGATAATGAGTTGTTCTACAAGGATAAAACTACGATGCTTTTTGGTAGCGCTAAGGATATGGTGGCGAAGTTGGTTTCTGAAGTGAAGCAACTTTAACGAACCGCCAAGTCCCCAAGGGCGTGAAGTAAAGAAATAATTTAGAGAGTTAGCTTGCCTTGGGGGTGTGATGCTTCTGAGGCAAGTTTTTTTGTTGGGGAATTAGCCAACGCAAAGAAACCCGTAAAAACTGTGAGTGTTAATTGTTAATTTAAGCTTGAAATTGGGCAATTTATAAATATAAACGCAATATAGTTAGCGATAAATTTATGAATAGCCCTAACTCAGAACTAACTTTAGAATCTTTGGCATCACGGATTTCACACTTAGAACTGGAACAGGATCTCCGACGAAAAAATATTGCTTGGCTAAAACAGTATTTTGATGACTTTAAACAAGAATTTAACAATAGGACTGAATTACAGCAAATTGAAATTATACAACAAGATATCGCACAATTAAATGTACATTTCGCCGAATTACAAAAGTCCCTCAATCATCTGTCTAATATTAGTGAAGATTTGGATAATAGTGACGTATCAATTAACAAAGCGAATTTAGATGATACTGAAGTAGTAAATCAGTTTCTTGAAAGGGTTGAGCAGCAAGAAAGTCAAACGAATTTGGAAAACCCAATTACTAATCCTGGAAATGTTGATATTGCTGAAAGTGAGCAAGAAAATGAAATTGATGTAGTTGAGCAAGAGACAGAAAATAGCACTGTTCTCAATGATTTAGAATTTCAGATTGACAGAATAATGTGGTTAGTTAGCAAAATTTATGCAGCAGAGGAAGACAGCCCTAACTTCCCTATTGATGCAGAAGAATTTTGGAGACTGTATAATGCAGGACAAAAGGACTTTAACGGAATTAATCTGGCTGGAGTCAATTTGAGTGGAACATCGTTGTATAGCGAAGTCAATCTGAGCCAAGCCAACCTGAGTGGAGCTAATCTCAGTAGTGTGAAATGGCGATCACTCAATCTAAAAGGTGCAAAATTGACGGAAGCGCATCTATGTGGTTTAAATCTTAAGGACTCCGGAGGATACCTAAAAGAAGCAAATCTTGATGATACAGACCTAAGCAGAGCAAATTTACATGCTGTCAATCTACAACAGGCAACTTTAAAAAATGCCAATCTTACCAGAGCAAATCTAAAGTATACAGACTTTACTCAAGCCAACTTAAGCGGAGCAAATCTCAGTTACGTTGATTTATCCCAACAGACAAAGCTTGATGGAGCAAATTTAAGTAAAGCCTACCTCCGTAGAGCGAATTTGGAGAATGTTCAATTGTTAAGCGTAGACTTGAGTAATGCCGATTTAAGATATGCAAATTTATTGGGTGCGAATCTTGAAGAAGCAAATATTGAGGGATTAAATCTTCAACATAGCTATTATGACCTGAGAACTATATTCCCCAAAGGATTTGACCCGTCTAAAACTGGCGCTTATTTGATTATTTCTGGTGCATCACTACAGAATGCTGACTTGGCTGGTGCTAAGTTGAGTAATGTGAATTTAACTGGGGCAAATTTAGAAGGTGCAAACTTGAGTGAGGCAAATTTAGAAGGTACAAACTTGAGTGTAGCTAACTTGCAAGGAGCAATATTAGCTAAGGCAAACTTGACCAAAACAAAATTAATTCAAGCGAATATGATTGGAGTAAATTTAACACAGGCAAATCTTTCTACTGCTAACTTAACTGCTGCAAACCTGAATACTGCAAACTTGGTACTGGCAAACTTAGAAAATACGAATTTAAGTGCTGCTGAATTGAGTAAATCAAATTTGACACAAGCCAAATTGAAATACACAATTCTCATTGATGCTGACTTAAGTTGTGTGAATTTTATGGGTGCAATTTTTGAGTATGCAAAGCTTAATAATGCAAATTTGAGTGAAGCTAATCTTTGTGCAGCTGGACTAGCCGAAGAAAATTTAACTGAGGCAAATCTATCATCAGCAGATTTGAGGGGGGCTAATTTCAATAAAGCCAATTTAGAAAAAGCCAACCTTAAAGACGCAAATCTCAGTGGTGCAAATTTAAAAGATGCAAATCTCACAGGTGCTATTATGCCAGATGGTACAACTCACGATTAGACTTTGATGCATTTGATCAAAAGAGCGATCGCTAAATCTCACAGTGCGATCGCTCTCTTCTTCCTTTATTTTCTCTGAACCTCTGTGGTTCGTTAAAAAGAGCGATCGCACCTCCAAATTTCCATTAAGTGATTCTGAGTTGACAATCAGCAAGTTAGAAGATATTATACTAATTAGGCACAGCCTAGGGGTAGTCGTATGACTGCCGCATCACAAACCGCTAACAAGGCGGTTTTGTTGTTTTTATGGGTTGTCAAAGCAATAGTACTTAATTCCTAATGTATTAATCTGATTCTGTGTCAAGCGACAATCGACAAGTAGATTAGCATTCTTGAGGGACAAAAATGCTTGGTTGTCAGGATTGTCTTTGCTACGAACGATGGGATACAAACATAAATCAGCAATCTGCATAATTGCGTTTGCCTTCCTCTTACTGTCTATTCCACGTAGTGTGTTTGATAAATCTTCAGCAGATAAAGGTGAATATTTATCCGATCTATTAGTATCAAAAGGATGTCCTTTTGCTCTTAAATCATGAAAGTATTGCTTAAGTAAAGTATCTTCGTTTCTTCCTGCGGCTTCAAAATAAACCATTAGACTACCATTATTCATCCCAGCATACTTGGCACTACGTTCAATTACAATAGAGAATGCACTTCTCATCATCTCCCAGGTTTCCTCACCATACTTTTCAAGATAACGATTGAGATATCCTTGACGAGACACTATGCAGGCATGAACAATTATTGGACAACTAATAATAGTAAGTGTCAAGTCTTCCAAAAATCTATCTTGCTCTGGTTTTTGAAGCTTACCTAACCAAGCAAAGCCTTTTTTGCGAGATCGTATTTCATTACCATGCAAGGGTTGTTCTTGAGGAATAAACCAGCGACTTTTAAACTCTGATACTAATTGTTTAATTATTTGCTCATCGTTCCTTTTGATTAAAACGCCACCCATAGCAAAGAAGGGATATTGGTCTTTAGGGTCTGGCTTTGGACTTCCAGAATCATCAATGTATATAGCAAATTCACCTTCATCTATTTTATCCCTTGGCAGAATATTTTATTTAAATAAATTAAATTTTCTCTTAGCATTACATATTTATGTTACTAAATTATAAAAAAGCAATCGCCTCTTCTATTCTTCCTTGGCGTTCTTGGCGTCTTGGCGGTTCGTTAAAAAAGGCGATCGCCTGCAAAACTCCACCGTGCGATCGCCTGCAAAATCTCCTGCGATCGCATTAATCTTTCAGTTGAAAACAGAGCCGTATTCGTTCGTCAAGTCAATTAGCGATAAAATTTGAATACAGTGAAGTTAGTAAGGTTATTTACAATGGATATTTCCCTCAAACCTGAGCATGAGCAGTTTATTCAATCCCAAATTCAAGCTGGGAGATATGCTAATGCAGAAGAAGTGATGAACGAAGCATTCAAATTGCTACAAGTACGAGAACAACGTTTGGAAGAACTCCGGCAAAAAATAGTGATTGGAAAAGAACAAATTGCTAGAGAAGATGTTACAGATGGTGAGATAGTATTTGCTCAACTACAAGAAAAAATAAATCAAATTGCTAAGTCTCAAAAATGAGTAACTACTCTTTTTCTGATGAAGCCGTCAAAGATTTAAATACTATTTGTGAGTATATTGCCCAGGATAGTCCCAGTGCTGCTAGTAAACTTTTTGATACAATTCGCCAGAAATGCAAATTAGTTGCTGGATTTCCCAACATGGGGAAAAGTTATGAGCAATTATCTGCGAATCTACGGGGATTTAATATTGAAGAATATATCATCTTCTACTATCCCAGAGAAGATGGAATTGATATTGCCCGTGTCATCAGTGGATATAGAGATTTGGAATCACTGTTTTTAGAATTAGAGTAGAAATAGCTATAATCTAACTGTACTGGCTTCTCTGCGCCTCTGGAGTTCTTTAAAAAAAGCGTAGGCAGTTCGCGCAGCGTTCCGCAGGAAAGCCTGCCGTTGGCGTTCGCGCAGCGTGTCGCAGACAAGCCTCTCGTAGAGAAGGCATCGCCAGCAAAAGACCACCGTGCGATCGCCTCTTCTTCCTTTGTGTCTCAGTCTGTTTATGGTTCGTTAATAAATAATCAGGTAACTGAGATAAACCAGTTGTAAGACGCGAAAACGTAGTGATGTTATACAAAACACCCCACTTCACATTAGCCTCAGCCAAAGTGAAATGAGGTGCTTTTATTATCGGTAATTAAACAGACTTTAAAATTAATCCAATGACTTGCCAGCCTTACTTAAAAGCTTACCCAATCTTTGAATTGGCCCCTTAAATCCCCTTGGGGCTTCAGTTGCAGCTTGTTGAGTTTGTTCGCCCAATTTTGTCAGCACCTCGGCAAAGTCAGCACCTTTGGCGGTTTTGCGCTTCAAGAGTTGCTTAAGTTCCTTAAGTCCATTAGCAACTTCTTGGAGATTCTCGTTTTCAGACTTATGCAATAAGGTGTACCACGTATCAATCGCACCTTGCGCCGCCTCCGGTTCAATTTTAGTCAAGTCTGCTTCAAGGGTTTCTATTACTGATTCTATGTGTTCAATCTGTTCGCGGTCTTCCCCCTTACCTAGTGAAACACCTATATTGCGAAGTTGCTTACCCAACTTCTGTAGCGGAGTTTTTAGTTCCTTATCAGTATCAGAAGCAACATTACCTGTTTGCTCACCAATTTCAGTTAGCACTTCACCAATTTCATGACCTGTGGCTTTACCACTTTTCACTAGTTGCTTGAGTTGCTTGAGGTTATCGGCAATTTCTTTAATTTCTGGCTCTTTAGCTTTGTGTAAATAAGTATACCACTCATCGATTAAGCCAGTAGCAGTTTCGCTATCAAGAGCAGTCAAGTCTCCTTCTAGTGCAGAAAGAAGTGAATCTAAATCCAAGTTATCAGCTTTATCAACTTTTTTAGCTGCTGTGCTTTCTTTCTTGGCAGCAGTCTCCCCTTGTTTACTACTGGATTTTTGTTGAGAACTCATGGTGTAATTTCCGTAACAAAATTAAATAGATGTACAGGTATCACTTTATAAAGACTCTGCGGAATTGCCCTCATTCTTAAGTAAGACTTATGCACTATGTAAATCTATCTAAAATTGTGTATATTAATAGGAATCAAACCTTTCATACCTTTAGTGAAAGCCCAACAACAAGTAGTATTCATTTTTTCTGTAAGCTTTCCTACAAGAGTAGCTGTTCTCGAAGCTAGGGGCTGATTGTAGCATAAGTGTACAGCTATATTGGCACGTACTTGGAATCTTTCTAGCATCTGGATGTGACAATCAATGATACTAGCTTGATATATATCAGCCATTGCTTTAATCCGACCTTGCTGATATAGTCCAGTAAACTCAGTAGCAAAGCAGTGGTCACGCAGTTTGGCTGCTAGTGCCGAGCCCCATTCTGCTCCCACATCTTCATGGATAAATTCCCCTTCCCATCCTAAATCAGGATAAAAACGAAATACACTAACCCGATCAGTTTTCAGAAGTTGGCGCACTTCAGTGACTGTAATTTTAAAGATGGCGTCTATGTCTAGAGACTCGCGAATGCGGGCAATAACTCCAGACAAGGCTTTTTGTTGCTCATTCTGATGCAGGGAGAATGTCATATCTGAATGAGATTCTTACTGTTCTGAATTTGGTTCTATGGGTTGAGTAGTAGAGGAGTTTTCCATTCCCAGTAGGACTTTAAATATTGAAAGTCTTCTATATCATGATTCCCCTAGCGATCGCAAAGGTAACAGTTATTTCTTCTGAATCCTATAAAAAACAGTGTAGGGACACGATAATATCGTGTCCCTACAAAACATTTTTCAACCACGAGAAAATTATCGCCGCTTGGGAGTGGCGCTGCGGCTGGTGCGTTTTTCTTCATCTCGGCGACGGCGATCGCGCCAATCTGCCAGGGTTAAATAACCAATACCACCAGTGACTACTACGAGCAGCACTACAGCAAATAAAGCCAAAATACTCAAAAATGGACTTTCTACCATGCCTCTACAGTCCGTTACGTCCCCAGACTACCATTGCAATTGACCAAGTAAACACAACTAAAAGTGATACCCAACCTAGTGTCAAAATCTCCATAGTCCCACTTTTCAAATAATTACAAAAAGTTTCTAATATTTATCATACTGGTAAAGGGCAGGCTGAGATTTTTTTATCAATGACATTGTAAGTTTTGCGGGCGATGTCTGCGACGAGCGTAGCTGCCGCAAACCAGACACCATCTTTTATTTATACGCTAGGACTTTACGTAATCAGAAAAACTAATATAAAAAAGTAGCGATCGCGCTTTTGTCCTTAATGGTTTGGGAATACTAAGGTTATGGGTCTATATTTCAAATCCAGCAACCCCTAGTATTATGCCGACATTTTTCAACTATCTTTTCCAGTCTAACGGTTTTATTCCCCACGGACATTGTTATCTTTGGCAAACTGGATTAGTTTGGCTCCACATTATTTCTGATGCCACGATCGCTCTTGCCTATTATTCTATTCCCTTCCTACTAATTTACTTTATTTCCAAGCGCAAAGACGTTCCTTTCAATGGAGTCTTTTTGTTATTTGGTGCTTTTATCATTGCCTGCGGTACTGGACACTTGATGGACATTTGGACGCTTTGGCATCCAGACTATTGGATTGCAGGTGCTTTAAAAGCTTTAACTGCCATTATTTCGATATATACGGCATTTGCGCTATTTTATCTCATACCTCAAGCTTTGACACTACCCAGCCCAGCCCAGTTAGAAGCTATCAATCGAGTGCTTTCAACTGAAATTGTCGAACGTAAGCGCATCGAGAAACAACTACGCTTTGCAGAGGAAGTCGCTCAAAACTCCAGTCAAGCCAAGAGTGAATTTCTTGCCAATATGAGTCATGAACTACGCACACCCCTGAATGGTATCCTGGGCTTTACACAAATTCTCCAACGCACAGAATCTTTGACCGAAAAAGGACGCAAAGGAGTTGGCATTATTTATCAATGCGGTTCCCATTTACTAACTCTAATTAATGATGTTTTGGATCTCTCCAAGATAGAAGCCCGCAAACTAGAATTGCATCCTGTTGATTTTTATTTGCCTGCCTTTATAGATAGCGTGACTGAAATTTGCCGCATCCGGGCAGAACAAAAGGTGATCGCATTTCACGTCGAACTCGATCCTGATTTGCCAACGGGCATTCATGCTGATGAAAAACGTTTACGACAAGTACTGATTAACTTGCTTGGTAATGCCATTAAATTTACTCATCAAGGTAGTGTCACCTTCAAAGTTCAGGTCGTTAGCCAAGAATCAAATGCCAATGGACAGACTAACTACAAAATTCGCTTTCAAATAATAGATACCGGCACGGGTATAACCCCTGAACAAGCCGAGAAAATCTTCCAGCCCTTTGAGCAAGTGGGAAATCAAAAACAACAATCTGAAGGTACAGGCTTGGGATTAGCAATCAGCCAAAAAATTGTTTTGTTGCTCGGTGGTAAAATTCAGGTAGAAAGTGAATTTGGTAAAGGTAGCACTTTCTGGTTTGAGGCAAAATTACCAGAATCTAAAGACTGGGCAAAGGTTTCCAGAGTGGTTGAACAGGGAACCATTATTGATTATCAAGGACAAAGGCGCACCATTTTGATTGCGGATGACAGATGGGAAAACCGATCAGTAATTGTAAATTTACTAGAGCCAGTTGGGTTTACTGTCGTAGAAGCTAGTCAGGGCGAGGAAGGATGGGAACAGGCTCTAACCCACAAACCAGACTTGATTATCACTGACCTAGTGATGCCTATATTAAATGGATTTGAGTTGATAAATCGTTTGCGTGAGTCTGAGCAATTTAAAGAGATTGCGATCATCGCTTCGTCAGCAAGTGTGTTTGCAATCGACCAGCATAAGAGTATTGATGTAGGTGCAAATGTATTTCTACCAAAGCCTGTAGAAGCCGAAACGCTTCTAGAAATGTTGCGGCAATTTTTGCAAATAGAATGGATTTTTGACGGTAAGGTAGACGCAATTAAAAAAATCTATACAGCTAGTTCGGATCAACCTAATGAGATAATTTGTCCTGCCAAAGAGGTTTTACAACAGTTACTCGAACTGGCACAAGACGGTGATATTCAAAGCATTTTAGAAATAACTCAACAACTTTCGGTAGCTGATGAGCAATTAAGCATTTTTACCCAGCAAATCGTCCAGCTTGCTAGTAATTTTCAACTAAAACGTTTGGAAAGTTTTATTCAACAATATCTCAACTAATTGGAGTCGAAATTTACTTTTAAATCAATCATGAAAAAAACCCAAAATAACGGATTTATTTTAATTGTGGATGATAATCCGACAAATTTATCTGTCCTGTGTGAAGCGCTCAATAGTGAGGGTTTTCGTTTCCGTGTTGCAGTCGATGGAGAAAGTGCGATCGCCCAAGCTGAACGCAATCAACCAGAGTTAATTTTGCTGGATGTACAAATGCCGGGTATTGACGGATTTGAAACTTGTTGTCGCCTCAAAGCAAATCCTATTACCCAAAATATCCCAATTATTTTCACCACTGCCTTAGCGGATACGGAGAGTAAAACGAAGGGATTTTCCCTTGGTGCAGTAGACTATATACCCAAACCGTTTGCACAAGAGGAAGTCATTTCTAGAGTGCGCGTGCATTTACAACTCAAACAATTGACTGAATCTTTGGAACAACAAGTCAGCGATCGCACCAAGGCTTTGCAAAAAGCCCAAGTCAAGCTGGTTCAGCAAGAGAAGTTATCGACACTTGGAGAGTTAATTGCTGGTATTGGACATGAAATCAACAACCCCATCAACTTTATTTCTAGTAATATTTCACCCTTGCAAGGATACATTGCAGCAGTAACCGAGTTGCTCCTACTGTATGAACAAGAGTATCCAAACCCAACAGCCAAAATTACTACTGCTATTGAGGACTTGGATCTGAACTTCGTTCTCGAAGATATGGGAAAAATCTTGAACTCACTCCAGCTAGGAAGTGAACGAATTCGGAACATTTCTAATTCACTTCGCAACTTCTGTCGCTCGGATAGGGATACCAAAATATCTGCTGATTTGCACCAAGGACTAGATAGTACGCTAATGATTTTGCAACACCGCTTCAAGGCTAATGGCGCTCGTCCCCGCATTGAAGTTATTAAAAATTATGGAGTATTACCACAGGTAAAGTGCTATATTGGGCTGATGAATCAAGTATTTATGAATATTCTGGCAAATGCAGTTGATGCTGTTGATGAAGCTATAACACAAGGCAAAATGAGCAATCTAATTCCTCAGATTAACATTGCAACAGAAATAGATTTTGAAGAATTGATTGTAATTCGGATTGCTGACAATGGGATTGGTATTCCTGAACGACTTAAAAAACGCTTGTTTGAACCGTTGTTTACCACAAAACCCGTTGGTAAAGGTACTGGACTTGGCTTGGCGATCGCCTATGAAATAGTTGTAGAGAAACACGAAGGTATATTAGATGTGAATTCTCAACCTGGTGTGGGAACCGAGTTTATTATCAAAATTCCCACATGAGAGCAGCATTTAATTAAAAAACTGCTCTAGCATTTATTATACGAAGACTGGGAAAGAATTTTCCCAATAGCCAATCCCTAATTTCTATATAGAGTGAACGCAATTTTAAATTCTCAATTAATGGCAGAACGCCTAGAATCCCTCAAAGCTGGAATAATTGGGGGATTATCTGTGTGTTTCGCTTTTGCAATTGCTAGTCTGTTGAATACTTTAGTACTGGTAAAGTATTTTCAGACACTCGCATCTCTGCAAAGTGATCTTAACTGGCACTTGTGGGTGAGTGGTGCAGTTGCAAGTTTTACTGGTTTCCTATTTGGTGTCACCTACCGCTATATCATTCGCTCTGATAAAAATCCCCAACTCAAAGCCGGTGGTGTGCTGGCCTTTGGCTTGGTGCGGGGATTAACTCAGATAGAACTTGGGTGGAATTATAAGAGCACAATTTGGCCTTTTTTTGTATTGGCTTTTGAAAGTGTATTGTGGTTTGGAATAGCTGCGATCGCTGTTAATATCGCTATTCAACTCCGTTGGGTTAAACCTTTTTCATCAATCTAAATTCTCTTTCCTTAAGTTATTATTTAGTGAAGTAAAAACATGGCTAGAAAATTTGTCTTGTCAGCATAATAGGAGCGCACAAATGTGCGTCACTACAGGAGGTTGTGGTTCAAATAGATTGAAAAAAACTATAAGCATTGCAACTTTGTAGCATGTATATTATAACTGATTTGCAAATACTCATTGTGTAAGGTTAAAAAATACGTAAAAATAATTATTGATACTACTTTTGAATCTCTATTATTTAATATGAAAACGAAAATATCCCACTATTATCTGATAGTCGATTTGGAGGCTACGTGCTGTGCTATTGTGTTGACAAAACTCTTTATTTTTAAATATAATCTTAAAAAAATAAAATTTAGCATAAATTTATAAATAAAACTTGATTATATATGAGTCTTTAAAATTTTAAAATCGCCCTTATTAGAAATATAAATATCAAAAAGTATGGAAAATTAAAGGTATTTATAGATTAGGTTTATCTGTACTTTAATTAAATAAAAATCACAATCCAGTTGTCAGGATCTCAATTTTTCATGTTGACAAGGTTTCAATTATAGGTTTAGCAAAATAAAACTTCAGCTATATCTATCAAGAGCTTTGCTTGTAATTTTAAGTTATATACCTAAGAAAATAAATTAGATAATGGACTTATAACTAGATATTTGCATGTTGTTACAGTGTATTTAGAGATATTCTTAAAAGTTTCTAGGCATTAAAGCTATGTCATTTTTAAGTTATATTTATTACAAAAGTTGTGAATGCAATTATTTTGTTGCATTTAGTAGAGCTTTTTCGCTGAAGATGGGGCTTTTGAAGTGCGTTAAGTGACCCCATGCATTGGCTGTGATTAATTCTATTATCTTGAGTATTTTCGCTGGAATTACTTGACAACTAAGGTAAGATATATAATTGGCTTGATTGGGCTGTAAAACAACAGTACATGATTAGATTACAAGCCAAATAATATTGATTTTGAGGCTACAATTTATGATCAGGTTTTGGCGAGAAACGATAGTTTTTTTCTTCACAACAATTGTGCTGACAATTTTGGTAATTTATTATAAGCCAGTACTAATAGCTGAGGCACAATCTTCTATACCAACACCAACGGTTGCTAGGTCATTTTCCTCTGTAGCTTATCCTAATAGGGCACTAAGTGCTTTCCCCGCACAGCTACCACCATTGCCTTATGCTTACGGGGCACTAGGAAAAGCTATTGATGCTGAAACAATGAAATTGCATCATGACGCGCACCATGCTAGCTACGTCAAGAACTTAAATGATGCATTGAAGCAGTATCCAGATTTGCAAAAAAGAAGTGTTGAAGCTTTACTATTGGATTTGAACAGCGTACCTGAAGATATTCGGACAAAGGTACGTAATAACGGTGGTGGTCACCTCAACCACACGATTTTTTGGCAACTTATGAGTCCCGAAGGTGGTGGACAACCATCGGGAGCGATCGCTCAAGAAATTAACCAAACTTTTGGCAGTTTTGATGCTTTTAAAAAACAGTTTAACGCAGCGGGTACGGCTCGCTTTGGTAGTGGTTGGGTTTGGTTAGTACGCAATCCTCAAAATCAACTCCAGATCGTGACCACAGCAAATCAGGATAACCCGATTACGGACGGTTTATATCCGATTATGGGTAATGATCTATGGGAGCACGCTTATTACCTGAAATATCGCAACCGTCGGGCTGAGTATTTGACTAATTGGTGGAATGTGGTGAATTGGCCACAGATTAACAGGCGATACCTTCGGTAAGCTTTGCTAACGCAACTTTTATCACAACAACCTCGTTAGCAACACTATCAAGAACATCAAACCGCTTATAGAAATCTGTACAAAGCTACCTATAGAGGTAGCTTTGTTTGAGGTGGGGTATAAATCCCCTTATGTAACATAATTACGGATTTTTAAAGAGCGGTGTTTGTAACGGACTATGCATAGTAGAACAATTAGCAATACAAGCGCTTTGATCATTGATGGCTCCACTACCTTCTTCACTTCCGTAGGGGTTTTAGGAGTAACATTACATGGAACTTCAATGATCTGTGTGTGATCAGAACCATTACCACTGGGAGTCAAATCACATTCGCCTTTGCTCGTGAGAGACAAAGGTGTAGGTGTATTTCCTGAAGAAACAGATGCTTGAGCTGAAGAACTATCCCCATTTAGTAGTATAAGCAGAATTAAAGCAAGACCGCCAATTCCGATTATTGGCCAGAGTGGAAAGGAATTAGAACTGTCTTGTACCAAAACATCTCCCATAGCGTCAGGGAAAGTATCGAGTCCCATAGCTTCTCCCTCCAACGCTAGTGGATTGTCACTTAGTAAAATATCTCCTGGGACATCTTCTCCCAAAATCTGACTAAATTCTTGTGGAATCGCGTTATTGGGGCGTCCGAGTTCCCCACCATCTTCGGAGTATGGAAAGGATAGTACTTCAAAAATCTTCTGTTGGAGTTGGTTTGAATTTCCAGAACTCAATGCATCCAAGCCTGTTGAGATTTTATTTAAATAGAAATTCGTCATCTCTGGCGACAGACCTAGAGACTGAATCTGTTCCTTAATGTTGGAAATTTTTGAGGCTTCCTCAAAGAGCAGTCGGCCGTATGACAACTTCAAGTCTAGTAATCCACTACGGAGGCTGACCGAGTTATTGGCTCCTGAGTATGGGGACCAGTAGAACTGCTTGGTTACAAGTCCGAGTCCTTCTACTGGATTGCGACCAACAGGTTGTCCAAGAAGGTATTGAGAACTATCCATGATTGCGGGGGATTGGTTTCTCCAAAATGAGGCGTAAGGCACCGCAGAGAGATTAGGATTGTTACCGTAAAAGCTAGCGAAATTCTGAAAGTTTTTCTCCCCACCAGCTGCTCGGATCAAGAGGTTTTGATAGCTAGTCCCGTCGTTTAACTCTACTAATCGTTGGATTACCGATCCAGTTTTATTGCAGGTCAGACCAAATCCCACATCACATCCAGGAATAACTCGCATCTGGCTCAGATTCTGGTTATTGATTTGGTACTGGAGATACTCAGACTCCAGTCCTTGTTGGATACCATAGCGTCCAATATTGAGCTGTGCAAAAGCAGACTGACACGTAGTGAGTACTACTGCAACAGATGAGAATGCGATGGTCGCCAAGCGAACCGTCTTCTCTACGAGACGCTCCGCGAACAGCATCTCAATTCTCTGAACAATTGATTTAGACATAGATGCACCTCCACTAAATGACAGCAATTTCATTGGTTGTTCACGTCCCTCTTTCAGTCCGTGAGAAGTCGATATAAATAGCTCCGTAAATTCAACGGGTCACACCAATACCGCAGACTCATCAAGTCTGTGAACAGCGTTCTTATCCTTGGTAACTAAAGATTAGGGATTGAGGATTGGGAGAAAATTTTTTCCGAGTTGGGTGAGGTTTGAATCCCCATCTATACCCATTTCACTCCCCAGTTCAACTCTTAGGTAAAGAAATATTGAGCGTGATTCCGGTACCTTTGAGATTTCCTGATGAGAGTGTGTGATATAAGACCAATCCCCGGTTTGGTTGATCGAAAAGAAACCCACGACGTGTGGGTTTGATCTTCCCTTGCTTTACTAAGGAAACGAAGGCTTCTAAATACCTACGTATACCTTGACGGTTCTCTTGAGTAGTATTCATATGACGCTCAATCAGCATCATAAAGAAGTTCAAGCTACGATTTTCCTGCCCCTGAATCAGACTACCCTCATCTAGGAAAGAACTTGCTATGAGCCTGCCATCAACTTGTTTAACTTTAAACAGAGTAAAGTAACGCCCTTCTTTTTTAGGATCGTTCGCATAACAGACCCAAGAACCCTCTTGATTCTGTGTAAAACCCTGTTCAGCAAGGTAAGAAAGCAAAGAATTACTTGCTTTGGTTTGTGGTGGAGGTAATAAATCCTCAATGGGATCTAAAGAGCAAATCCTCTGCGTTGTTTTCCGTTGAGAAACAGCAGGAGCCTCCTGGGTATAGATAGGCAGGGGCTTGTTATCAGACATTGCCATACTAGACATCGCAGTAAACGCAGATATTTGGAGAGCGATCGCTCCAAATAAACGAACAATGATATTCATATTTTTCCTGTTACTCTTTTACGTTGTTAATAATCGAGTTGTTACTAAATCAGAATTGATCTAGCAGTCCTAAATCATTTGCTGAATTTAAGGTTTTCCTCATTTGGTCGAGGGTAGCTTAAGTTTTCACCAATCAAATAGAACTTTTATATATAGGTGACTAAGCACAAAGAGAATAAATATCTAAATAAAACACACAATATTAATGTCTTATTGTTAAGACAAATTGGGCTTTTTGATATTTTTACATATACAAAAAACAATTGACATTGTGTCAAAATTTTTTATTTCTTCTTGTTAATTTGTTGCCATTGTTAAGAGGCTTTTATACCTTCTTAGCCGGCTATCATGATTCCTAAACAAGGGCTTTGTTAGCTATTTAGTGCCTTATCTAAGCAGATTTCCAAAAGCTCTGTGCCTTGTGCTTTGGCGCTTTTGGTGGTTTCCTGGGTGGATTGAATAATTTTTTGTTTTCTGGAGGTAGCACACCTAACTAGCTGTTTCAGCATGGTTATAACTTGATGTATAAAATAATATCTCCTGATAATAAAATAATATTACCATGAGCTTGAGACATGCAACACTATTGTGGACAGTTGTCAAAGTTGTACACCGTAAATTGTAACCACCTCTTCATTAAATTTCATGGCAAATAGCTGAAATTCAAAATCAATTTACTTATACATCACTAGTGTTTAAAAATTTAGTACTCTTGATCTTAAATGAGGAATCTACTGTATTAAATAATTTTTTTTTTAATAATTATACGGATAAATAATATATTCTTATTGCTGGATAAGTCTGATTGTCTGAACTTTAGAGGCTCTTTCATGCTTAGAGTCTTTGTTTCGTTGCTTATTTGCAATTATTTTCTCAAGAAAGTGAAAAAAGAGGATTGGCTCCGTGTACCTCTAAAGAAGCAATGCCATAACTAAGGGAAAATAGTTTGCTAACGTAAGCTGTCAATAACTGATGCACCCAAGGCACATCGCCAATTACTAGCGTTCTTTTGCCCGTGCGAGCCAATAGCATTATGAATTTATTTGCCCAACGTTGGCAAGACTTGATTGGCTACATGCCTGTTAAAATTTGCTTTCCAGCTTTGGAAGGTTTAGAGTGGAGGATTGTTACAGGATGTGACTCTAAAAATAGCGCTTGGTCTGATCACAACGGCGGTAACTGGGCTGTTTTACTGTGGTTTTTTGCTGCTGCGACACAGAAAACAGATCGAACAGAACTTGCCCAAGCTGCGATCGCTATTGCCGAAAGGCGTTTATTTAAGCGATAAATTCCCAGAATGCTACGATGGCCACAATGGTCGTTTGATTGGCAAAGAAGCCAGAATTTATCAAACTTGGAGCATTGCCCAATTGCTGGCTGCTAAAAAGTTCCTAGAAAATCCAGAGTATTTGGAATTAATCAGCTTTGCAGAGGGTCTTGAAGGTCCAGGCTGTAGCCTGTAGGTACTGAATGCCCCACAGGCAGGGCTTCTACCCCGAATATGATCTAGCCGTTGTAGTTATACAGGATGCCTCTGCTAACTAGTACCGCAACTCTTGGAGACGCTACGCGTAGCTTGCTTTTCCAAAGGAGTACGTAAAAGTAACTTAAAATTCTCAAATACCGGATAACTGATACACTATATTGTAAGAGGTATCTGAAGTGTCATACTTACTAATATCATCAGATAGTCTTTGCATAATTAACACGTTTTAACGTGTATCAACCATGAAAATTACTTCAGATTTAATTCCAGAATTTGAAAAACTATTCCGAGAAAAATTACAACTAAATAATTGTAAACTCAGAAAGAAAAGACAGGAGAATAATTATGAAATTATTACTCCAGCTAAAGACATTTTTTTGATGTATTGGTCTGAATTCCCAGAAGTTAATTTAATATATCAAGCTGTAGGGGTACGCACTCAGCAGACTGGAGTTTATGAGCGAGCTATCCGCTCCCACATTAATTTTTGTATAAGTAGTATCAAGGATAATCCTAGCTCGGAATTACCATTATTGGTGAAATAACTAATACTTAGATAACACAGAAAATATTTACTAATCTCTCGCCAGTTTTATTATATAACTGACGAGAGTTTCTCACAGAAAATCTGAATCAAGTCATTTTTGGATTTTAACCCCGCTAAGATTTGGGTGTAAGCCGAGATTTCTAGTCATTGATGTGCTTCGGCGATCGCCCTGTGGGATGGCTTGTCCAAATCACTGACTTACTAAGTTCAAAGCTTGTGTGATAGTTCTATTAGACGATGCTTTTGGCAACCCCTCTGGCAACCCCTCTGGTGTATGCAATTGGTAGTTTTTACTTAATCGCGATACCTACGGTAAGCTACGCTAACGCCTAAAAGTGGATGAAGAACAAGCGCGATTACAGCAAGCGATCGCAAGAATTGAACCAGTACAGAGCGATATCTACGGTAAGCTACGCTAACGCTTAAAAGTATAGAACCGCACGCCCAGCAGCAGCTTCAAATTTTCAGCAAGTGTTATCTGGTCTTGAACGAATGGCACTAAGATAAGTCCAAAGTCTTGTGTTGCCTCGTTAAGAGCCTCCAGGCTGGGAAACCATTGTGAGAGGCTCCGCCTCCTCTTTGTTAACGAGAGGCAGAGCCTCTTGGAACTCGTTCCCAGTCTGAAGAGTGGGAACAAGGTTACACAAGCTTTTCGGCTTTTCTTAGTGCCATTCGGTCTTGAACATTCCGCCGTGGTGTACTAGTTATAATAAGACTTACGCAAAAATTGCCAAAAAGCTTAATTTATCGAACCGCCAAGACGCCAAGAACGCCAAGAATCGTAGAGTGTGCGTAAGTCCTATATAAATAAGTGCATCTACACTCCGATCGCAAAACCCGCAGATGTCACTACCCAAAAGTTAATTAGTTTTGCACCCGATAACTGGGTGAAATGAGTAATTATTTAGATCACTGACCTGACGGGGCTGCTTCCTCTACTGGACGGATAATCGCAGGGGCTGATGTAACTTCTGGTTTAAAAATTCCCTGCAATGCTTGTTCTAATGTTTGTGCCATGACAATCCGGTTTTCGTAAGCCACGACTACCCGCACCAAAGTTGGCAGACTGTTCTGTTTGGCTTCTAGATAGATTGGCTCGACATACAGCAGCGATTGCTCAATGGGAATTACTAGTAGATTACCTTGAATGGCTCTCGACCCCTGGCGATTCCAGAGGGAAATTTGCTGGGAAATTACTGGGTCTTGGTTAATCCGCGCCTCGATTTGCTCTGGCCCGTAAATCAGGCGTTCCTTAGGAAAGACATATAGCACCAGCCTACCGTAGTTATTGCCATCCGATCGCGCCGCTAACCAAGCGATTAAATTAGTCCGTTGTTTGGGAGTATAGGGTAGAAGCAGGATAAATTCTTCTCTACGAGAGGCTGCACCAACAAAGGTTACATTCGGTAGACTAGTAATCAAATAGTACGGCTCTACTGGACGGGGTTCACTGCCATAGATTTCGTTGGGAATTTGCCACTGGTCTTCCCGATTGTAAAATACCTGGGGATCGGTCATGTGGTAGGTCATCAACCGCTCAGATTGAATTTTGAAAAAGTCCACTGGATACCGGGTATGACTGCGGAGATTGACTGGCATTGTACTGAGCGGTTTGAACATTTTGGGAAATATCGCTGACCAAGTGGCAATGATCGGATCGCTTGGATCGGCAATGTAAAACTTAACAGTGCCGTGATAAGCATCAATCACTACTTTGATAGAATTGCGAATGTAATTGATCCCATCGCTACCTGTGTCTGAGTAAGGATAGCGATCGCTCGTCGTGTAGGCATCAACAATCCAGTAAAGATAACTGGGATTACTTGGGAAATCTTGATTAGCAGTAGCAGCTACTAAATAGGGGTCGCTGTCAAATTTCAAAAACGGGGCGATCGCTTCAATTCTTTGCTTGACATTTCGTCGAAGTAGCACCTTTGTATTTGGCAAAAAGTCCTGCGTCAGCACCATCTGCCAATCTTTCAAATACATCGCAAATAGCCAGCGTCGCCATGCTGAACCGATTTCAACGCCACCCAGACCATCGTAATAGTTATAAACATTGTCGCTACCACTAGGGTAGTCTAGCTCTCTAGCTCTTGTGCCTGTCATCACATAAGTATTAGTAATCTCCCCGTAATAAATCCGGGGTTGACCAATGGGAATACTGTCACGAATGGCTTGATTAGAAGTTGTGAGGGCGCTACTATCACCGCTAATATCTTTGACAAAATATTCTGGAAGCCCACCTGGCCCAACTATATTAACTGGGTTAATAGTAAATCCAAAACCGTGGGTATAAATTAAACGGCGGTTAACCCATGTTTGAGCTTCCTGTGGTACAGCACTGTAGTCTAATTCTCGTGCAGCAATCAGTACCTGCTGCCGTTCTGCTGGTTCAACTGGTTCTGGTAGCTTTTGGGAGGCTGATGGTTGGCTGACATCGGTTTTGAGAATGTAGCGGTCAATATCGGCATCGGGGAACCGATAGTAGGGGCGAATTTGTTGCAGCTGACGGTTGGTTTCTAACAGTGGCCGCTCATCCCACAGGCGAATATTGCGAATTGTCAAGTCATTCTTTTGAATATCAGCTTCAGTCAATGTTCCTTGCGGGTTGAAGGTTCTAGCATCGATCGCTTCTAAATCGAATGCTTGGCGAGTCAAGGCGATAGTCCGCTGAATGTAGGGTTGCTCTCGTTGCAACTCATTAGGTTGGACAATTAAATATTGCACCACAGTCGGTAGAACAACCTCAGCTGCTACAACTAGAACTAAATATACCCCTAACCCGTAAAACACCAAGGGACGATACTGAGATTTAGGTTTCCAGAAAAACGTTCGCCAAAGGAGGTAAAAGGCGATCGCTACTGCCAGGATGCACAAGACGGTGTAAGCTGGCAACTGGGCTGTCACATCCGTATAGCTGGCACCATAACTGACTCCACGGGTAGAATACACCAGTTCATAGCGACTTTGCCAATAACTCAGAGCTGCTACCAGCATTAATAAGCCACCCATACCGGATAAATGACGCTGCTGCTGGGGTGAAAAACCAGGGAAAATTCCCTGACTCAAACTGTCCCCTGACAGGAGATAAGTGAGAGTAACGGCGACAAAGCCATACAAACATAATCCCATCAGCCAGAGTTCTAGCAGTTCCCAAAAGGGTAAGGAAAATATGTAAAAGCTGATATCTTGACCAAATAAAGGCTCAGTGCTGTTGAAAAGGGTGGGGTGGAAATATTGCAGCACCTTTGGCCAGTGTTGAAACAGGATGAAGGCAAAAATGGGACTGAACAAAACTGCGATCGCAGTGAGTAAAAATTGGGGATAAATTAAGATTGCGATCGCTACTCCCACAATTAAACCGAGATACCAGACTTGAGAGACAATTTGCCTCAAGAGTTGCCAGATTATCTCTGGTCGAAATAGGGCGGGAATGGCTAGACTAGCGTTATTAACTGGAGAATGCCAGTAGAAAAGAGCAATTTTACTATAGTGAGCCAGGATCAACCCGATCAACAAGCTCAATACCAGAGTTAGGGGTAATAACCAGCGCAATCTCAATGGTTGAAAAAGTTGTGGCGCAAGTGTCCGGGTTTGGTTGCGTCTTGGATAATCAGGACTGAGAAAATTTGTTAATGCACTGCCCAGTTCTGCTTCCTTACGCCTGACTTCCTCAATCTTCAAAGACTGAGGATATTTTAGCCGTTGTGCTAGAGCCAGATTTAGCAGTAGATAGGCAGCAGTTATCCCAGCCACCACTACCCACAAAATACCACGAGTCACCACCCTTAGCAGAAATACTTGGAGATAGCCGACTTCCTGAAACCAAAAAATCTCTGCTCCCAGTCGGGAACCCAGATCCAAGAGTAGCCACAGCCCCAAGAATATAATTAATAGTCTAAAGCTCCATTTCCAATACATTGATATGTAATTTTACCCCCCTAAAAGGCTTTGGGAAGTCCAGCTTGTTTCAAAACTCCGTTGGCGGTATGGCGTGATTTGATGGTTCCGTCTATAACAAACCGACGATCTGTAATTGGACTGTACCAAATTTCATGATCTCCTTTGCCTTGCTGTTCAAAGTAGCACCTAACTTCTGAAAGCATCTTTATTCAACTCAAGATTTAACGACGCACCCATCTATGAAGCCACCTTAATCAACTCTTGTCGATGGCTGGTTAACTCAAAGGTGATAGAACCCACATCAGGAGGGACAATTTTGTTAAGAATGATCAGGTCTGGAATTATTTCTCGCAGCTTTTGCGTTAGAACCTCAATCGTAGAAGCTTTTGTTATCAATCCAGGTACGTCATCACTAGTTGCTACCCAAACTTCTGCATCTGAATCCCAAAATGCTTCAACTTTAAATGTGATTTGTGCCATCATCGAGTGCTTACAACGTAGTTCCAGTTTAGAATATTCGAGTTCTCAGGGTAAACGTAGACGTATTATTAGATATTAAGCTATGTCAATGACGGGCTACGCTATAGCAATTATCGTTTACCTGAGTACACCCGTAGGGGCACGGCATTGCCGTGCCCCTACACCTCGTGATGTAACGTTGTACTGCATCTGAATGGGAACCGCTATAACGCGAATTCATATTTATGACGTAGTTCGTGCTTAGAACTCGGAAGTTTGTGCTTAGAACTTGGCTGTTCGTGCTTAGAACTCGGCCGTTTATGCTCGAAACTCGGAAGTTCGTGTTCAGAACTTAGAAGTTCGTGCTCGGAATTCGGAAGTTTGTGCTCGGAACTCGGAAGTTTGTGCTCGGAATTCGGAAGTTCATGCTCGGAACTTGGCTGTTCATGCTCAGAACTCGGCCGTTCATGCTCAGAACTCGGAAGTTCATGCTCCGAACTTGGATCGCATTTCTAATTTACCAAGCGATGTCTACGACGGGCTATGCCTACGCCTTACCCTCTACATTTAAGCTTAGTATTATAGCAAGCGATGTTAACGACGGGCGTAGCTGCGGCATTCATCACCTACACCCCTGCTCCTCTGCTCCTGTGCCCCCCTGCTTCCCCTCTCCCTACTGCCTTGGACACACCTTAACCGCATTCGGATGGCTAGCCAAATAATCCTTAAGCCAACTGCAACCCTGCGCTAATAAATCATCAAGATTCAGATTCCACAATTTGATTGTCTTGTCACTACTGGCGGAAGCTAAAGTTTTGCCATCCGGGCTGAAGACGACGCTGTTGACATAATTGCTATGCCCACTCAGAGTGGTAATTTCTTTGCGCGTGTCGAGATTCCACAATTTGATTGTGTTGTCACCACTGGCGGAAGCTAAAGTTTTGCCATCCGGGCTGAAGACGACGCTGTTGACATAATTGCTATGCCCACTCAGAGTGGTAATTTCTTTGCGCGTGTCGAGATTCCACAATTTGATTGTGTTGTCACCACTGGCGGAAGCTAAAGTTTTGCCATCCGGGCTGAAGACGACGCTGTTGACATAATTGCTATGCCCACTCAGAGTGGTAATTTCTTTGCGCGTGTCGAGATTCCACAATTTGATTGTCTTGTCAGCACTGGCGGAAGCTAAAGTTTTGCCATCCGGGCTGAAGACGACGCTGAAGACCGTATTACTATGCCCACTCAGAGTGGTAATTTCTTT
>NZ_JBALDF010000005.1:0-11127 GCF_036917275.1 Nostoc sp. | reverse complement strand
CCGTCACGAGGGAGACCGCTCCCGTCACGAGGGAGACCGCTCCCGTCACGAGGGAGACCGCTCCCGTCACGAGGGAGACCGCTCCCGTCACGAGGGAGACCGCTCCCGTCACGAGGTAGACCGCTCCCGTCGCAATATTAATAACTACAGCTTAAATATGGTGACACAAACTTCAATATTGCTGATGACACTTTAAGCATTTAAACATAACAGGGCACAGTTATGCTCTTATACCGCGTATTACATCAACAATTTTTGTATTTTCTTTATTTTGCCAAAATCCGAAATATTGCACAGCAAACTTGTAGAAAATCTCAGTAACACTAGTTCTCAAAAATCTGTCACAAAATTCCAACCCCCAAACCCAGATTTAATCTGACTTTCTTAACGATGTATTAAATATTCTTTTACCCCACCCTAACCCTCCCCTTATAAAGGGGAGGGAACCGGATTTTATTGTTTCCCCTCTTATAAAGGGGGTAATCATTCGATTAGTATCACAACATAGAACTTTTCAAACAACCTCTAAGAATTACTGATTATGCCGCCAGACTACTCCGGTCAAAATCTTCGAGGTCGCTCTTTTAAAGGTCAAAACCTGACTGGGGCAAACTTTAGCAAGGCAGATATTAGAGGAGCAAACTTTACCAACGCGATTCTTAAAGATGCTGATTTTACAGGTGGTAAGGCTGGACTACAGCGACGTTGGACTATTGGGTTGCTTATAGCCTCATGGCTGCTATCGGTAATATCAGGGGTTTTCTCAATCATAGTTGGTATATTCGTCGCATCTATTTCTAATATCAAAAGCAATCAAAACGTCATCATCGGGATAGTTTCCCTAATTGTGATACTGGTTTTTTTTATTATTACCATTCGTAAGAGTCTAACAGCAGGTTTAGTAGCCTTCGCCTTCGCCTTCGTCGGAACCTTCGCCTTCGCCTTCGCCTTCGCCGTACCCGCACCCGGAGCCTTCGCCTTCGCCGCACCCGCAGCCTTCGCCGTAGCCTTCGCCGTAGCCTTGGCCTTCGCCTTCGCCTTCGCCGGAGCCGCAGCCGTAGCCGTAGCCGCAGCCGTAGCCGCAGCCGTAGCCGCAGCCGTAGCCGTAGCCGCAGCCTTCGCCGTAACCGCAGGCGGAGCCTTCCCCGTAACCGGAGCCTTCACCTTCGCCGTAGCCGGAGCCTTTACATTATTTAGTGCTTACATTGGTTGGCGTAGTTTAACGGGAGATGAAAAAGATGCTTGGATTCGCTCATTTGCTCTTGCCTTTGCTGCGACAGGTGGAACTAGCTTCCGCAATGCCGATTTAACCGATGCTGATTTTACTGGTGCAACCCTGAAAAACACAGATTTTAGAAAAGCAAACCTTACACGCACCCGTTTTTATGAAGCCAAAAAACTTGACTTTGCCAGAGTTGACGACACCATATTAACTAAATTAGCTATTCTAAAATTACTCGTCACTGGTAATGGTCGAGGAAAATCTTATGCTAGTGCAGACCTGAAAGGCGCTAACCTGATAGGTGCAGATTTAAAAGAAGCGAATCTAAAAAACGCTAATATTACAGAAGCCACGTTCCAAGGCGCTTGTTTAGAGCAGGCAAACCTAACTTTAGCTCAAGCTGTAGGTACTAACTTCACCAGCGCCCAAATGACAGGTGCTTGTGTCGAAGCGTGGAATATTGAAAGTACAACCAAATTAGATAATATAGATTGTCGCTTTATCTATCTTTTAGAACATCCCAAGCCTGAAACAGACGACCGCGAACGCCGTCCTAGTAGTGGCGACTTTCAACCAAGAGAATTTACCAAGCTATTTGAAGAAGTTTTAAATACTGTTGATTTGATTTTCCGTGATGGTATCGACTGGAAAGCTTTTGTTAACGCCTTCCAAACAGTAAAAAATCAAAATGAAGACACAGAATTAGCTCTACAGAGTATTGAAAATAAAGGTGATGGGGTAGTAGTAGTTAAAGTTGGTGTACCTGATGGTGCTGATAAAGAAAAGATTCATAGTGATTTTACACAAAGTTATCAGCTGGCATTGCAAGCTGTAGAAGAAAAATATAAAGCACAATTACAAGCAAAAGATGAGCAAATAGTCGTTTATCGCCAACAAAGCGGAGAGATGACAGAGATTGTAAAATTATTAGCTAATAAGCCGATTAATGTTCAAGTTGACAATAAAGTAGAGAATAAAAATATGACTAACAGTAATGATGCCAGCCGCAAAATTGAAATTGGTAGTGTTGGCAGAGATTTTAATGCCAGTGGACAAGCTTTAAATTTAGGTGATATTAGCGGTACGGTAACAAACACAATTAACCAGTTACCAGCGTCACCCGAACCAGATAAACCGGGAATTAAAGAATTGTTGACGCAATTGCAAGCAGCAATTGAGGGTGATACAAATTTACCGCAAGAAGATAAAGCTGAGGCATTAGAACAGGTGAAAGCTTTAGCAGAAGCCGGGAAAAGTCCTCAAGATGGGGCAATGCAAAAGGCGGGGAAAACGGCTATAAAGATTTTAAAAGGGACAATTTCTAGTTTACCCAGTGCCGCAAAGTTGGTTGAACAGTGCAGTAATCTTTTGCCGTTGATTTCAAATTTTTTGGGTTTAGGTTGAGCCGCCGGTGATTCAAATCGCGGGATAATATAGCGCTTCTTTGACCTCTCTCCAAACCTCTCTCCTAAGAGGAGCTACGCTACGGTGTACACACGAGTCGAATTACCCCCCTTAATCCCCCCTTATAAAGGGGGGAAACAAGAAATCGAAATCTAGTTCCCTCCCCTTTATAAGGGGAGGGTTAGGGTGGGGTAAAACCTTGGGTTTTTCAGCTATTTTAGACTTGTCTGTACACCGTAGCTCCTAAAAGGAGAAAGGCTTTGAATCTTACTCCCCTTCGCTTGTGGTTGGGGGTTAGGTCTCTATTTAACTTTGAGATTAAGATAAAATTATAAGTAAAAGTATTAAGAATTTTAAAGAAACTAATCAATGTCCAGCATTACTCTTGACAAAAGTAACTCTCATGTCGTCGTTATCGGTGCCGGAATAGGTGGATTGACTACCGGAGCTTTATTAGCTCATAGAGGTTACAGCGTCTTAATTTTAGATCAAGCTCTCGTACCAGGAGGCTGTGCTTCGACGTTTAAACGGCAGGGATTTACCTTTGATGTGGGTGCAACTCAGGTGGCGGGGTTGGAACCAGGGGGAATTCACCACCGCATTTTCTCAGAATTAGAAATAGATTTACCACAAGCAACGCCTTGTGATCCTGCTTGTGCGGTATATTTACCTGGGGAAAGCACACCGATTAATGTCTGGCGCGACCAAGAGAAATGGCAAGAGGAACGACAAAAACAGTTTCCTGGTAGCGAACCGTTTTGGCAATTGATGACAACTTTATTTAATGCCAGTTGGGAATTTCAAGGACGCGATCCAGTGCTACCACCACGTAATTTATGGGATTTGTGGCAGCTAATGCAAGCGGTGCGTCCCAGTACATTAATTACTGTACCCTTCACCTTGTTTACGGTAGGAGACGCTTTACGCTTATGTGGACTGGGAAATAACCAACGACTGAGGACTTTTTTAGATTTGCAACTGAAGTTGTATTCCCAAGTTAATGCAGATGAGACAGCGTTACTTTATGCTGCAACAGCGTTGAGTGTATCCCAACTACCCCAAGGATTGTTTCACCTCCAGGGAAGTATGCAAGTATTAAGCGATCGCCTGGTACAATCCTTAGAAAGAGATGGCGGCAAATTGTTGATGCGCCACACTGTAGAAGAAATTAAAGTAGAAAACGGCAAAGCTACTGCTGTAGTGATTAGAAATCAGAAAACTGGCGAAGTCTGGACAGAAGTAGCCGACCATATAGTTAGCAATGTCACCGTGCAAAACTTGGTGCAGTTATTGGGACAAGCCCCATCTGGATATAAAAATCGGGTGGAAAAACTACCCCAAGCATCGAGTGCCTTTGTGATTTATTTGGGTGTAGATGCTAGCGCGATTCCGCCTGGATGCCCTCCCCACTTACAATTTCTGTATGATGCTGATGGCCCGATTGGTGAGAATAATTCCCTATTTGTTTCCGTCAGTCATCCTGGAGATGGCCGCGCCCCAAATGGTAAAGCCACAATTATCGCCTCTTCATTTGTCGATCCTGCACAGTGGTGGCAGACTGATGATTATCAAGGACTAAAAGAAAAGTTTACCCTCCAAGCGATCGCTCGTCTCGCCCAATATTTCTATCTCAAACCAGAAACGATTATTCATCAAGAAGCCGCAACACCGCGCACTTTTGCCCATTACACAGCCCGCGATCGCGGTATAGTTGGTGGCATTGGTCAAAGAATTCCCACCTTTGGCCCTTTTGGGTTCGCCAATCGGACACCAATCTCGCATCTGTGGTTAGTTGGTGATTCTACCCATCCTGGCGAAGGTACTGCTGGGGTGAGTTATTCGGCGCTAACGGTAGTCAGGCAAATTGAGGCGCAAAAACTGATCAATTACCAATAATCGAAAAGTTCTCCTTCCTTAACAGGCAAGTCATACTTGTAACTGATGACAAAAAGGGCAGAAAACTGCTGAAATAAGATTAGTATTGCTAATCTGGAGTAATGACAGACAGCGTTTTAATTCTTGGCGGACGGGGGCGGATTGGTAGCACTGTTGCTCAGGATCTAGCTACCCATACGCAGGCACAAATTACGATTACTGGACGTTCTGCGGAGTTTGGGAAGGCTGTTAGCTTGTCTTCAGGAGGACAAGTGCAGTTTTTGGTATTGGACTTGGCAGAAGTTGACAAGCTGCGAGATGCGATCGCAAACTCTAACTTAGTCATCCACTGTGCTGGCCCATTTCACTATCGCGATACTAATGTTCTCGAAACCTGTATTGCTCAAGGCGTTAATTATGTAGATGTCAGCGACCATCGTTCCTATACCAGCAAAGCTCTTAAGTATAATGAACAAGCTGCTGCTGGTGGTGTTACGGCAATTATTAATACTGGTATTTTTCCTGGTATTTCTAACAGCATGGTACGTCAAGGTGTTGAACAATTTGATAAACCAGAAAAGATCCATTTAAGTTATTTGGTTTCAGGTTCTGGTGGTGCTGGCATTACAGTGATGCGGACAACTTTTCTGGGATTGCAGTATCCTTTTGAGACTTGGATAGATGGAAAATGGCAGGTAATCAAGCCTTACAGTGAAAGAGAATTAGTTGAGTTTCCACCTCCCTATGGAAGCACCGGAGTTTACTGGTTTGATATGCCAGAAACCTTTACACTGCCCAAAGCTTTCCCATCAGTAAAAACTGTAATTACTAAGTTTGGCTCTGTTCCCGATTTTTATAATCACCTAACTTGGATTGCGGCACACGTCTTTCCCAAGTGGTTAATGCAGCGTCGTTACATGATTGAATTTCTGTCTCATGTCAGCCATTCGATGACAGATGTCACTAATAATTTTACTGGAATTGGGGTAGCAGTTCGTTCAGAAGTTACAGGGCAAAAAAATGGTGAAACCGCCGTTTATTGTTCAACTGTAGTGCATGAAAATACAGCAGTGGCTTCTGGTTGCGGCACAGGAAGTATTGCCCAGTTATTGCTAGAAGGTAAACTCAAGAAACCAGGTGTTTTTGCTGTGGAAGAAGCACTACCAACAAATTTATTTGAAGAGGTAATGCAAAGCCGAGGAATTAAAATTAATCACAGTTGGTTATAGCTTATACGCTTGAGTTAAGCACACGGGTGAAAACTTCATCCGATTTCAGGAAATATTCATATACATAGATGGAGGCGTACATTTGTACGCCTTTACTTTAGGTAAAAATTAATATACCTTACGATAGAAGGAAGAACTGTACGTAAACACTTAGGATGCCTGTGAGCCTTAAATATAGAATATATTTATACATGACCAAGGCTCATAAAATAACAAGAGGAAATTTTTCGTGCAAAAAATTCTATTAACTTTAAAGCAAGCGTTACGTTCAAGCTTTTTGGTTGTTGGCTTAGTAATTTTCATCAGCTTGTCAGGTTCTTTTATTTTCGTTCAAGAAGCTAGTTATGCAACTACTCTTGAAGAATTAAAGCTAATACCTCCAGATTATAAACCAAATTCTCAAGAAAAAATTAATCGCGCTAACGAATATGATCCAGGCGTTGGCGTTGAAGAAGAAGAACGAGAAGAAGCTTATGAAGAAGCAGTAAAAGATGCAGGAAGCCTTACTACTATGGAGAAGGCTTACGAAAGGAATTTGAAAGCTGAGAGAGAACAAAATCCCCCAGAAACTTTTGGTGAAAAAGCGAAAGAAGTTATTGAAAAGGTAACAGGTAAATAGGGAATATAGACCTAACCCCCAACCCCTTTCCTACAAAGAAAGGGGAGTAAGATTCAAAGCCTCTCTCCTTTTAGGAGAGAGGTTTGGAGTAAGGTTCAGTGTTATGCAAAAGGCTAACGCACCTTAAATTGTTGATGATGCGATACTTTCGGCGATAACACACCTTACAAAATAGGACTTACGCACACTCTACGAACTCTTGGCGTTCTTGGCACGGCAGTTGCTTCAAGTCGGCAGAGCCGCCCAACGCACTGCCTCGTCTTGGCGGTTCGACAAATTAAGCTTTTGGGCGATTTTTGCGTAAGTCCTACAAAAATTGCTTTTACTCAAATTCATCTATTGTGGCGCGAGGAGCATTCTTTCTCTCATTAGCAAGATTGCGCTCATACCACTTCATTAATGGAGTTGTACTAATTCCATGCACAATCACCGAAACCGTAATAGTAGTGTAAGTTATCCAAGCAATTTGTTCGCCTGCTTCACCTTTTAAACCATGACCAAACGCATAGGCAAGATAATATAAAGAACCAACACCGCGAATCCCAAACCATCCAAATAACAACCGAGTTCCTGGGTGCAAAGTTCGGCGGTGTGATTCTAGAGGACGTTTACCTATTGTGCTAATCCAAACTCCTACAGGTCTGATTATAAAGAATAACAAAATTATCACTATCAAAGATTTCCCACCATAATTGAGCATTGGCTTTAATAGCAATATTGAACCTAATAGTAAAATTGTCCCAACTTCTAGCAGCTTTTCAATTTGCTCAACAAATTCCAATTGTGCTAGCGGCTTTTCAGGATTTCTGTAACTGCGTTGGACAACTAACCCAGCAATAAATACTGCCAGAAATCCATAGCCATTTACCATTTCTGTTAAAGAATAAGTTACTAAAATTGTGCTAATAGCAACAAAATCTTCCATTAACTCATCAGTAGCACGGCGTTTTTGAATTTTTTGTTCAATCCAAACTATAGATTTGGCAACAACAATTCCCATAATAATACCAGCTGCGATCGCCCAAATTAAATCAACTGCAATCCACTGTTTAAACCAGTTGCCCCAGTTGTCATCTTTTAATGCATGAATGCCAAAATAAACGAAGGGAAAAGCTAAAGCATCATTTAACCCACCTTCAGAAGTTAAACCAAATCTCAATTCATCCTGGTCATTTGTATCGGTCAGTTGTACTTCTGATGCTAATACTGGATCTGTGGGTGCAAGAATTGCTCCTAATAAAATCGCTTCTCCCCAATTCATCCCTAAAAACAATTTACCCACAACAGCCAGAGCAAAAATTGAAATTGGCATCAAAAATGCAATCAATCGCACTGTAATATCCCAAACCCCCAACCTCAGAGGACGAACAATTCTTAAGCCGCAACCAAACACAGAAATAATTACTACAAGTTCTGTTATTTTCTCCAGTACTTCGGCGTTAAAAACTTCATTTTGACGTAATTGAACAAGTTTGAAGCCGTAAGGTCCTAAAAATATACCAACTAGTAGGTAGATAAGGGCAAAAGAAAGAGGTAAGCGAGCAATCCAACCTGACCCTAATGTGACCATTAGCAGAAGTAAACCAACCACAAATAGGTCAATAATATAGGTATCTAGCATATAGCGATTTATATAAGAATTCGGTGTTACTTTGTAAGCTTAGTTGCAATAGCTTTGTATTATAAATAACCTATAGGCAGATTTTCTAGGATTAGGATTGGAACCGACTACCAAATTGGAGAAGGTAATAGATAAATTTGGCGTTGGCTTTGCCCACCATAGGCATCGCACTTTGATTATTCGCGTCTGGATTAAAACACAGCCCCTAAAACGATGGGATGTCGCACGGGAATTTCGCCAATGCACACCTGTACGCTCCTACAATTGGTCTATATTCCCTACTTTCTCACTCAAACATCACCCAATTTAGTACAAATATACTATAATATAGATAGCCTCCACAAAGCCTAGCCAAATGCATAACGGCTGTGTGAAAACCTTCTGGAAGATGGATTCAAGGGTTAGTTCGATGATGAAGCATTATATTCTCAACCTCAATCCGACTGCCAAGCATGAATGGGATCGGTGTATTTTACGCGATCCGCTGACTGCCAAACGCCCAGACATTGCCAGATTAATTGCTGAAGCGGTTGGTGCTGATACAGGCAGTTATTTGGTAAGCGTGAATATCGAAGTTCAAGTTTTGCAGCAAGCGGCGATACCTCAAGCCGAACAACTCTCGCTTTCATTTCCAGAGGTGAGTGTGCCCTCACAACCACACCTGCGGGAAGCGGCTTGAGCTATAGTACAGAGTTTAGCAGAAAATAATTAGCCTGCATAAGCAGGCTTAATTTGTCTAACCGCAGACTTCAATCTGACGGTTAACGGAATCATGAGTGAATGGCACTAAGAAAAGCCGAAAAGCTTGTGTAACCTTGTTCCCAGTCTTCAGACTGGGAACGAGTTCCAAGAGGCCTCTGGTCAACAAAGAGGAGGCGGAGCCTCTCACAATGGTTTCCCAGCCTCCAGGCTCTTAACGAGGCAACACAAGACTTTGGACTTATCTTAGTGCCATTCAATCATGAGTATATGGGCGGACTTAATCCAGGATTTACGCACAGACTACGATTTTACATCATTACGAGCGTTGGCGCAGCCTCTCGTAGAGATGCGAAGTAATGGCAAAGGCTTGGTTTTTCGTCACGAATGCGTAAGTCCTATTAATCTCAGAACGGAAAATTAATGGCGTTGTTGAAAGCTAATAGGACTTACGCATTGAAAACCTGAAACCTCGATCCCCCTAAGCCCCCTTAAAAAGTTGGCTCTTAAGAGCCAACTTTTTAAGGGGGTTGGGGATCTATTGTGCGTAATACCAATTCTGTATGAAGATGCACAGAATATTAAACGAACCGCCAAGTACGCCAAGAGCGCCAAGAATAGAGAGTTACTCATTTAGTGCAGCTTCACATTAAATTGGTATAAGTCATAGCTAATTTCAAAAAACCAAAAAGTTGTCTGATACAAAATATATATAAATATGAGGTTCTAATTTCAAATTTGTTGAGAGTTTATTTAAACTGGATTTTTGCTAAAATTTAGTAAAGCGGCTATAAATAACTAGTGAAAAACGATCGCTATCTTTGCACTTAAGACATAGCCTTTTCTCCCCTAAATCAGTCATTTGGACTATAATAGATATATAGAGTCCACCAAGCTTAGTTAAGTGTAAAACTAGTCTGTGACAGCCTTTTGGTAAATGGATTCAAGGGTTGGTCTTATACTTAAACACTACATTCTTAACCTTAGAGGAAAATTATTAAATGATGCAACTGAGTCATTATCCAGCTGCGATCGCACAAGCTGCTCAACGGGCTAATGAAATAGACTCTCAGTTGATGGCAGTGCTGCACCAAGTTAACCGATTTGAAGGCAATGCAGACCGCACCGCCGCCTTTGAGATGGATTTGAAAAATGATGCTCAACGCAAGGCTCGTCGCTTTGAGGTGCTGCTTGTGAATCAGGAATATCAAAAGTCAATAGACACCCAAATTCGATTAACTGTTGATAAAGCAAATGCGATCGCCCATTTGGAATATCTGCGTAACCAGTTTAGTGTAGCTAAGTTGGAAGCAAGATTAGCGATCGCTCAACAACTTACCGATTTTGAATCTAGGGAATTAGTCGGTTTATAGTCACACCTGAACGGTAGTCTGATTATACAACTGCTAAGGAGGCTAAGTTACCCTTGTAGCCACTAATCTCAATCACGGCATCCGTGAGGGCAGAGAATCCATTAGTGTTATCGTTGAGTGCCAGAAAAGTCTGCTGATGATTGCCTGTACCAAGGGTAAAAGTTGCCGCACCTTTAGCTACAAAAGCAGTTGCAGTCAATATCTTTTGTACATCTGAGAGATTTAGACTCGCAACTTTGCCAAGTTGAACTAAATTAGCCGCGCTAACTGCATATAGCCCATCAATTTTATCTTGAGAAATGTTCAAGTCAGTTATTTGATCAAAGCTAGACAGCAGCGAATCACTCAGGCTGTTAAACACAAATTTATCAGCGCCACAACCGCCTGTGAGAATATCACGCCCAGCACCACCATTGAGGATGTCATTACCATTACCACCAACTAGCTTGTCATTTCCGGCTAATCCAAAGAGTTTATCGTTGCCATTTTTGCCGGAAATTTGATCATTACCAGCCCCACCACTGAGTTCATCTGCACCGTTACCACCGTTTAAGGTAATCTTTGGCACATTTCCGTCCGTGGTGGTTTTGCTGATTAATTGACCATTGGTATCATACAGATAAGTGGCAACTGCATCAGTAATGCCATCACTATTTTTGTCAATATCTGCGGAAATTAGTTTGCCGTTGCGATCGTAGTTGAAAGTCGTAATTTCATCAGGGATGCCATCATTATTTTTGTCAGCTACCTGTGCAGTTTGTTTGCCGTTAGCGTCGTAACTATAAGCGGTGACTTCATCAAAGATGCCATCATTATTTTTGTCAATTTTTTGTGATGTCAGCTTGCCGTTAAAATCGTAGCTGTAGATGCCAACTGCATCAATTACACCATCATTGTTGAAGTCATAGCTAGCGGATGCGCGTCCATAAGTAGAGGTTGTGACAAAATCAACTTTGCCGTCGCCGTTGTCGTCACGGCTAAAGGATGTCAGGTTGCCCTTGGCATCATAAGTAGAGGTATCGACAGAATCAACTTTGCCGTCGCCGTTGTAGTCACTGCTCGTGGATGTCCGGTTGCCCTTGGCA
>NZ_JBALDF010000004.1:0-97178 GCF_036917275.1 Nostoc sp. | reverse complement strand
TGCTTCAAGTCGGCAGAGCCGCCCAACGCACTGCCTCGTCTTGGCGGTTCGATAAATTAAGCGAAGTTGGCAATTTTTGCGTAAGTCCTATAATTAAAGATGATTTGCTTGTTAAGATTTTTGCTGGCATATTGCTTCTAACCAGATGATTTTGGCAGAGCTAGAGCGTTACCAAAAAGCCCACTTAAAAAAATTATCTGCGTACAAGGATTTAGAACAAGAATGCTTTTAGAATCCGCAAGAACTCCCAAAATCAGCAAAATTTCAGTATTTGACTCTCCTGAATGGCATTACTTATGAAACACATTGGCTGGCTTGGTGTGACCAAGTAATCCAAACAATCGAAAAATTGTAGCAAAGTCTAACTCAGGTTCGCCTCGCACCTACACGCTGTTTGGTAAAATATCTGGGTCGTTTAATCGGATTATGTCCATCTTTGAGCCAATCAACAGACCTAATTAACCTCGATACATTAGCGCAGGAACTGGCGACAATCCAGCAAACGGGTTCTAAAAGAATTGCCTTGCTAGGTTCTCGTCACGTCCCGATTACGCATCAGAGTCTTATTGAAATGATGACATATGCCCTAGTTCTATCGGGTAATCGCATCATTACTTCTGGTGCTACAGGTACAAATTCCGCTGCCATCAAGGGAGCAACGCGGGCTGATCCGAATTTGTTGACGGTGATTCTACCCCAAAGCCTGGAACGCCAGCCTTTGGAGTCGCGCCAGCAACTAGAACAGGTAATGCATCTAGTGGAAAATTCCAGTAATGATAATTTGTCCCTTGCTGAAGCTAGTTACCTGTGCAACAAGGAAATTGTCTCTCGTTGCCAGCAACTGATCTGCTTTGCATTTCACGACAGTGGCACCCTGCTGCAAACTTGTCAAGATGCAGAAGAACAAAGAAAAGTAGTGACCCTCTTCTACTTTGATTAGTCATTTGTCATTTGTCATTTGTCCTTTATATTTGACTAATGACTGATGACTGATGACTAATAACCAATAACTAATAAGTAATGATAATTTTTTTGTACTCGATCGCTGCTGCTGCCGTTCTGATTTACCTACCATTTTTGGTGGTAGCTTATGCCCGTGCGCGGATTGGGTATGAAATGTTTTCTACTCCTCGTGCTATGTTTGATAAATTGCCACCATACGCCCAACGAGCTACTTGGGCACATCAGAACACCTTTGAAGCGTTTATGGTGTTTGCGGCAGCTGCCTTGATGGCATACGTAACTGGTGTAAATTCTTCTATAGCACAAGTGGCTGCGATCGCCTTTGTGGTGGCCCGTTTGCTATACTCAATTTTTTATATTTTGAATATACCCCTTTTGCGATCGCTGATGTTTGGCATTGGCATCCTTGGCTCTGCCAGTCTCATCTTCTTAAGCATCATCCAAGCTACTAGTTAATTGGGGAGTTGTGGCTGGGGACTGGGAAAAGTTTTCCCAATACCCAATCCAAAATCCAAAATCTAAAATCCAAAATGTTTTATGGCTTCTACTTTTTCCTTTGACATTGTGAGCGACTTTGACCGACAAGAGTTGGTTAACGCTGTCGATCAAGTTATCCGAGACATCAAAGGTCGTTACGACCTTAAAGACACTCAAACTACTGTCGAGTTAGTCGAAGAAAGCATTAACGTTAGTACTGATAGCGAGTTTACCTTAGATTCTGTACACACCATCCTGCGGGAAAAAGCCGCCAAGCGTAACCTCTCCCAGAAAATCTTTGATTTTGGCAAAGTTGAATCAGCTAGTGGTAATCGCGTCCGTCAAGAAATCAAACTCAAAAAAGGCATCAGTCAGGAAATCGCCAAACAAATTTCCAAATTGATTCGCGACGAATTCAAAAAGGTACAAGCTTCAATCCAAGGGGATGTTGTGCGGGTTTCTGCCAAATCTAAAGATGACTTACAAGTAGTTATGCAGCGGCTGAAACAAGAAGACTACCCAGTTGCTTTGCAATTTACAAATTATCGTTAAAAGATTTGTATGGTGGGCAGTGCCCACCCAAAATAAGTTTTGTGAATATTTTTTGTTTGGATGTAATACAGGATAGGGGCGTATCGCTATCCATTGGTGTCAATTTAACGTTAAAACCAGTCTATAACTAGCTTTTAAAGATTGTCTCGTTCCCAGTCTCCGACTGGGAATGCATACTCATAGGCTCCGCCTTCTTGACTCGCGACACCGCAATGAACAGCATTTCCAACCAGGGGCTGGAAACGAGGTTTGAAAAGGGTTTTGGCTTAAGTTAACACCAATGAAAGCTATCAGCCTCTACGAACCATTTGTATTTCACCGTATTGAAAACAGGTACAATCAAGCCCGTTGGCTAATACTTTTTTGAAATGCCGGACGCTCAGATAACTGCTTCATATAATTCAACACCGCTGGGTAGGAGCTAAGGTCTAGCTTCAGCATAATGGGAATGTAATTCAGAACAGACCCCACTGCCACATCGACAACAGTGAATTCATTACCCAGCAAAAAAGGTTGCTTACTGAAAATTTCATTTAATGGAGTCAACAAGCGGGGCATTTCCCGCTCCCGACTCGCTTCTACAAAAATTCCTGGACTAAGGGTAGCATTGGCAAACAACACCCATTGGGAAAATACAGCACGTTCTTGGAGTAAAAGTGCAGTTTTACTATACTTATCGGCAAGATACAGCAAAATTGCCCCAGATTCCCAAAGCTGAAAATCCCCGTCAACAATTGCTGGAACTTTACCAATTGGGTTAATTGCCAAATATTCAGGCTGGAGGTGAACACCTGCCTGCATATCGAGCTTGACAAATTCGTAGGGGACTGCTAATTCCTCTAAATACCACTGAACAATTGACGCTCGACTCCTAGCACCGCCGTAAAGTTTTAGCATAATTACTTAAAGAACTTTGTGAGTGTGAGAATGCTGTTTAACGTTGTCTTCTTTAGTGACAACTCTAGCGGCATTTAACACCCGCTTGCGCTCAATGGAATACTTAAATTCAGTGTAGTTTGTACCTAAGGGAATCAGGGATTTTGCAGATTCACGACGCTTGTAGGTACGAGCTGCTGCAAATGCCCGTGGCAGAAATTCCTCTCCAAACTGAGCCGACTCTGGAAAGCCATCTGGCAACAGTTGTGAGTCGCCATCCAGCACAGATCCCAAAGTTGTTGCATGAGCCAGCTTATAGGAGGTAGGGATGCCCTTTAAAAGCGCTTCCAAAGCCGCAGAGGGAATCGGTTCTATAACTTCGATTTGATAAACTTCTCCATCTTCTTTGACGAAGCAGGTTGCCAAGCCGATAACAATGTAATCATCGGTTGCTAAATCAGGGGCATTGGGATAGGAAATTGCGGTTGTCATCAGAAATTTCTCAAAACTTAAAAATTGAATCTAGAGGCTGGGGCATGGGGGAGGCACTGCGTTGCCGGGGTTCCCTCGGTTGTACCCCTACGGGGAAGCAAGCTACGCATTGGCGGAGCCTCTCTAAGAGTTGCGTCTTTGAACAGGAGAAGCAAGTAGCGTCATTCGGTATTAATTGTTCTCTCACAGATTACCCTTATCCCTTATCCTGCTCATCCTCTGTTTAATGAACGGCTTGTTGGCATTCTACCAATTTGTTGCTCTCACTACTTGACTAGTCTTTGAGATTAACATTTGCTATTTCTGGAATTCAGCTTCGGGATCAAGTATCCATGATTAGGTTTGAGGAGCAATTGTTTATTTAGGGCGTAAATTTCTCTTATGCGGCTAAGTTAAGTTCTCTCTTTAGATAGCTTTAATGTAACCCTAAATACCTTAAAAATAGAGACAGTGGTAAAACCACTAGCGGTAAAAAACTAGAATTGGATTTCAAAAAGCATTGATTTCATGTAGGAAAAGATGAACACTCACTCATTTCTAGCTAACGATGACCAGCAAAGTAAGCAATACAAATATGTTCTAAATAGTACAAATAAAGTTCAAGAGCAGAGGATGAACGATCGCAGCGAATCTACTTTAGGGGATAGCTACTTACGCTCTTTTGCTTTGAAGTCGGCTCAACAAGGAGATTATACTGAGGCGATCGCACTTTTTAACCAACTAATTTTTCGCCATCCGCACAATGCCGTTGATTACAACAATCGCGGGCTGATTTATTTCCAAAGTGGTGAAAGGCAAAAAGCGCTTGACGACTATAACACCGCCTTGAAACTTAATCCCTATTTAGCTAGTACTTATAATAATCGGGCAAATTACTACGCTGCTTGTGGAGAATTAGCAGCAGCACTTGCCGACTACGATCAAGCGATTGATTTCAATCCTCGTCATGTCCGGGCGTGGATTAACCGAGGCATTACCTGGCGTGATTTGGGACACTATGAAGAGGCAATTGAGAATTTTGAGGTAGCACTGCTTTTCGGTCAACTAGAAGGTCATATCTGGGCTGAACGCGGCAGGACTTACCATCTTTGGGGCGACTGGAATTGTGCGATCGCTGATTATCGTCGTGCCCTCACTCAACTGCCCTCTATCGACAACAATAAGGATATTACGGGTTGTCGCTTGCGTTTACAACTCGAAAATTGGCTAAACGAGTTGCTATCTGAATCAGCATCCTAATTGGTAGATTATAGGACTTACGCACACTCTACGAATTCTTGGCGCTCTTGGCACGGCAGTTGCTTCAAGTCGGCAGAGCCGCCCAACGCACTGCCTCGTCTTGGCGGTTCAATAAATTAAGCGAAGTTGGCAATTTTTGCGTAAGTCCTAGATTTAGTTCTTTTTGCAAATTCAATATTCAAAAAGTAGATTCTTCATTTTGAATTTTGAATTGGAGCGACCCTGTATCGCTAATGACTAATAGATGATAACTACATAGCTATTCAAAAATTAGCTATTAACCATTATTTATTAGCAATAATATAAATTAACACCCGGTTTATGCGTAGCTTGAATCACAAGAAACCTGAATAATCCCAAATTCGCTATTTGTCTTAGGGTGATGACTCAGTTTGTTCATCTTCTCGGCGATCCTGATTCATCAACACGACCCGACGCTGGCTGGGATCAAATCGGTATCCTTGTTCTTGCATAATAGTTTTAGTTTGCTGAGGATCGAAGTTACGGCCAAATTTCGCCTGCAAACCATTTACATGTCTTTCCATCAGCTTGACTTCAGTACTAATTTCTCGCAACTTTTCTTGCTGTAACCAATGATAAGGCAAAAGTTGTGCTAATGCAGATACTGCAACGGCTGTAACGGCAAGATTAACCGCTATTTTGGCTGTGCTTTCCAGTGCCATCACCTGGTAAGAACGTTGACGAAGATGCCGCTTTGGTCGAGGAACGGCCCGGCGTTTTTGTATAGGTTGTAACGATGGTTTGGAGGGTTGAATCGCGTTCATGATGCTAAAAAATAACCTCGTTTAATAAAGGGAAGCACTGCAAAAGCGTTCTGGCGCTAATTACTGCTTGATTTAGCTGTCATATTACTTCATTTTTTTGAAATAACTACAAGTGTTGCAGCAGTTAAAAAATAACCTGGCTTACGTAAGTGCCATCCTAGCTACTTATGGCATAAAGCCACAAGCATTGGAAATTGCACCCCGTACTGCCAGGATTATTAGCTTTTTAACTGTGTCACATCGTAGCGTTATTTGTAAAGTTCTGTGGCTAATCGCCAAGCTAGAACTCCTGGGATCAGCGCCACAACTAGAGCGATGTAGACTTGAGTATCTGAGATAGAAGATATCTGAGCAATGTACAGAGTATCTAAGATAGGCATGGCTGAAAACCTCCTAACCTGAATGGATTTTGAACAGTTCGTTTACTACTTTTCCTTGTTTTGCCAAGATTGGGGAATATCTTGTTACAAGATGCAACAAAAGCAGTTATTGGTCAGTAGTCGTTAGTGATTCGACTTTAGAAAAATTTATAAAAATATGAATTTGTATTTGGGTATCGACTTTGGCACATCTGGCGCCCGCGGTGTGGTGATTGACGAGGAAGGTTCTTGTATTCAAGCTGAGGTACGATATCCCTTCCAGGATTCACCAGCCCCTGTTATGCCAAAAATTTGGCAGGAGGCTTTGTTTGTGCTGGTGGAACTAATACCTGATCAATTGCGGCGAGAAATTAAAGCGATCGCAATTAATGGTACTTCCTCCACCGTCTTGTTGGTCGATGCTGCTGGCAATCCCACAGATGCACCATTGTTGTATAACGATGCGCGGGGATCATTGATGCTAGAGCATTTGAGGAGTATAGTACCTCCTAATCATACCGTGTTGAGTGCCACCTCCAGCCTGGCCAAACTTTTGTGGATGAGGCAATTACCCTCTTTTAGCGAAGCTAGATATTTCCTGCATCAAGCAGATTGGCTGGCGTTTCTCCTACATGGTCAGTTGGGTATTAGCGATTACCATAATGCTTTAAAGCTGGGTTATGACGTAGAAGAGTTGAAATACCCAGAATGGCTAGAAAAGTTGCAAATACCGATACAGCTACCCAAAGTTTTAACTCCTGGGACTCCCATTGCAAAATTGCGTCCTGAAATTGCCGATAAGTTCGGTTTTTGCCGTGATTGTCTGGTGTGTGCAGGTACAACTGATAGTATTGCCGCTTTTCTCGCCAGTGGGGCAAAATTACCTGGTGAAGCTGTGACTTCCCTTGGTTCAACGTTGGTACTAAAGTTGTTAAGTTGTACCCGTGTAGAAGATGCGCGATATGGGATTTACAGCCATCGGTTGGGTGATTTGTGGCTAACTGGGGGTGCTTCTAATACTGGGGGTGCAGTGCTAAAGCAATTTTTCACAAACGCTGACTTAGAAAGCCTTAGCCGGGAGATTGATGCTTCAATTGCCAGCGAGTTAGATTATTATCCGTTGTTGAAAGCAGGCGATCGCTTTCCGATTAATGATCCCAATCTAGCCCCACGTTTAGAACCACGCCCAGATCATCCAGTGGAATTTTTGCATGGGTTGTTAGAAAGCATTGCCCGTATAGAAGCGCGAGGATATGAATTATTACAACAAATGGGCGCAGATAAGTTGAGCCGTGTTTATACTGCTGGCGGTGGCGCAGCGAATGATACTTGGACTGCGATTAGGGCGCGTTATTTGCAGGTTCCTGTAGTCGCGTCAGTATATACAGAAGCTGCTTACGGAACGGCGCTATTAGCGATGGGGAAAGGAAGAAGGGGTGAACAAGAGTAATTGTGTAACTATCTTTTCATAGGTATTTCGTAAATCAGTATCTATCCCAGTGACAATCGATATATCTCGGCCGATATTGGAACTATTAGATACCGGACTATAGATTCCAGGTTAATTCTCTGGGCAGCTATTCGGGGATGGGTGCTTCGCCACAAGCGAATGTCATCTATCCCCTTTATTAATTATTGGTGTGAGTTTTAACTAGCCTACCGTCGCTAAGGTAACGAGTGTATTAAGGCGATCGCACAAACTTTCACTGGGCATATTAACCGATCGCAGTGATGGTAAAAGAAAGCCATGAATGTCATTTACCGGATTCGTCAAGTCCGACATCAGAAGTCCAGATGATTTATTGTCAGGAAACTTCGAGGGCTTTATTTAGCACCCGACTCAGATGCTCCTGTAGGGTAGTTTCAGCTCCAGGATAAGCTGGAAGAGCCTCAATTTCAGCGTTGGAATGAGATACATAGGAACCAGGGTAAATAATCGCAGCATAATTAACTACTTGCCTACCTTCTCTGTTTTGGATAGCGTCATGGTAAGTGTGCATCTTCTGAATATCAACACTTTTAGGCTTTCCTTCGTTGCTTGTGTTTTCCAGTGACTCACTCTCAAGTTTGTATTTGGGATCAAATAAATAGACTTGTTGAGAGCCATTAGCTAGTTTGATCTCTACTGCTACATCAGGGCGCAATGTAACGCTGGCGCTTTGCAGTTCTCCATCTTTGCCATAGCTTCGTTCAGGAATTAACTTAATTTTTGTCTTGTGTTGCGGGTGAATTAAAACTAATGCTGGTTGTCCATTGGGTAAAATTCTGACGTAGACTCCCGTTTTATCCCTAGCAACTAAACACTGGGTTTCAACTTTGTATCCTTTGTCTATAGCTACTTCCAGCAGCGTTGCAATTATCCACAAAGTTCCCCAAATTTGGTAAAGTTTGTAGAGATTCTCCAAAGGTGCATCAAGGTCTGAATCATCCAAACGCACAGCAGGACTTCTGATAAATTCCAGATAGCCTTCCAAAGCAGCATGGTAAAGTGGACGGTTTAACAAAACCATTGTAATTTGATTGGGCAAATATTTAGGCTGGCTCACCTCATCCAGAAAATCTGCTTGTTGACGGGCTTTTTTTAATTGGTAAAACAGAGATTTAATCTCTTCCAAAGGCTTACCTTTAGGGTCAGCTTCAAAAGCTTGCCGAATTCGTCTAAGTCTCTGATTGACAAGCTCAAAAAATAACCTAACCAACTGGTTCTCATAAACATCAACAGTATGCTCAACTCTGAGATCCGGTACGCGAATCGGTCTTCCGCTCACATCCAAGTTATGCCCTCGAAAAAAAGCTTGAACTAGAGTCCCAAGAGGAGGTTTGCGGACTTGATCTTGCCGAACCCAAATTTCATTAGTTTTGAGAATTTGATGAGGATTGCGAGCAAGTCGACTCAAAATCTCACTCAGTCCTGGTCTTTTGCCTGTGCCATTAATAGCCCGACGTAAGCGAAGTAGTTCCTGAGCTAAAGTAGTTTCGCCTAATTGTGGTAATTTCAGACCAGCTAAAGCCCCGGTACGCTGTAAGCCTATCGCTACTGAGGTTGGCAGACGAGAATCGAGATCCTCTAGCATCTGAGCAAAGGCTTCACGACTAATTTTCTGAGGCCAAACCGCAATTGTCTGTTCCTCAATCTCATTTTGATACTCAAGTCGCAGTTGGTAATAGCCAGGGTTTGAGCGAGGCCAATCAGCTAGTACTCGAAACTTTCCACTCAAATCCATTACCAAAAGTGGGAGTTTTTTATCTTGAAGCCAAAGCCGTATTTGTTGTAATTTTTCTTGAGGTACATGAACTTCCAGCCAAGCAGGTTGCCACTCACCTGGAGCCTCTATAATCTCGCCTTCGCGGCTAATAAAACTCAGTTTAGAAGTAGGAGGTAAATCCATGTTGTTCAAATGTTTTTAGCATTTTGCTAGCTTTAGCGTGGCTTAGATTAAATTTATTTTCAGCAATATCAACAAATGCCTTAAGGGCTTCTCCCACTCTATCATCAGCACCTTTTAGTTTGGGCAGAATCTTTTGTAACAATTGTTCGTCTAAAGCTTCTTCCCAAGAGATACCCAAAACTTTAGCTTCATTCACATAGTTATTTATTTCATCTAAAACACGAAAAGCAAATGGAGTTACTAGGTGCAGATTATCCCAAACTTCCATTAAAATTTCACGATAGTCAACTTCGCCCAAATGCTCAAATAAATCATTACGGCAAACCTCAAGTTCTATCATTTGCGCTCTATCATAAACTTTGTCAGCAAAATTGTGAGTAGTTTCGTCTACATTGACTGTGCCAATAAAGTAAAGGTTAGGTGGTAACAAAATTTGTTTCTCAGATGCAAGTTCAATTTGGGCTAGTCCTTCACGCATCCTAACTTCCATCACTGAGAGAAACTTGGCAAAGTAATACTCTACCCGTGCTAAGTTCATCTCATCCAAGATCAAATGGTAAGGTTTGGGGGTGCGTTTTTCTGTTTGAGCTTGTTCATACTCTTGAGCCGCTTTTTCTAAAAAAAGACTAAACGCAGTGTAATGGTATTCTTTGTCCATTGGATTGAAGTAGCCGAGCAAATCTTCGTTAGTAGTCCAATTAGGAGCCACAGGAACTAAAAGGTATTCAGCCGCTACTACCTCAGCATAAGCTTTGGTAAGCCAAGTTTTGCCAGTCCCGCTAGTTCCTGAAAGAATTACAAATTTTCTAGTTTTAAGGGCTAAGTGGTAGCGTCGCAAGATACTTTCAGAAATACGCAGACCTTTAGAGCGGATATTTTGATTAATCTCTGTAAACAAAGGTTCAGAATAGTCTGGATAAATAGTTTTGAGGATACGCTCTGCTTCTTCGTAATTATCCACGTCTTTTTCCTTATCAAATAATTCTGTAGCTCTGTATAAATCCTCAAAAGCTTTTTGCTGATTATTCAGTTCTAAATATGTAAGTCCTCGATGGTAATATGCTAAAGCAAAGTTAGGATTAATATGTAAAGATTGGTTATAATCATCAATGGCTTTCTCGTCATTTTCAAGCTTATAGTAAATCTGACCTCGCTCATCGTAAACTTCGTAATTTTTAGGTTGAATAAGTAGTAAATAATTATAGTCAGATATAGCATCGTCAGTATGTCCTAATTCAGCTTTTACTTTTCCTCGATATCGATAAGCATCGGCTATATTTGGAGCTTGCTCTAAAGCTATATCAAATTGTTTAATAGCATCTTGGTAGTTTCCTTCTTGATATTTATTCACTCCTTGTCGGCAGTAATATTTACCATTTTTTATATTAGTTTGATGTAAATATTCTTCAATAGCTGTAATTGGTTCATCACACGTTGCAACCAAAAATATAGGAAAAATTCCTTCAAATACCTGTTTTATTTCATTAGTTAGCTGTTGATAGTCAAAAGTTAATATTTGATAAAATGTAAGATATCTAGTAGCTTGAATACACTTAGTAGCACTCTTTTGCCGAGCTACAATTTTTAACCAGTCAGCTAAACGATTAATTGTACTAATCTGCTGACTAGATTCAGAATAAAAAGACAAATTCTCATGTATTCGAGTATTTTGAAGAAGAATTTCTTTGAGTGTTGTGTTATTTTGGAGATTTTTAATAAATTTTTGCCTATTCACACTTCTCTCAGAGATATATAACCCAAACCATAAACCATTTTCGATAATCCGTATAAAAAATTGAGCATTATTCCATTGAGTTTCCATTTGTTTTAAAAATAAATTGTATTCAAAATATGGTTCAGTCAAATAACTATCTAACTGAATATTTGTATTAATTTGTTTTATTATTTCACCTGATAATTGAGCAATGATAAGCTGGTATAGCTGCTGAAATGGTTGCTCAATATAGTTTTTGAAATCTTCTTCATTTGTTAAATAAAAATCTTTTTTTCTTGAATTTTTCTTTAATTGTGCAAGAAGGTCAAAGCTTTTTAATGAAAATGGGCATTCTGGATTTACAAAAACTTCTGTCATTTGGCCTGATAACAATAACTAAAATTATTATTGTGACATACTACACCAAATTCAAGCACTTCACTACTTGAGAAATGCGATCGCACTCTTAACCTCTCTGTGTCCTCTGAGCCTCTGCGGTTCGTTTCTTTGTTAAAATGTGATCGCTTTTTCATTCAGCTTCCCTTGCTAACCTCTGTAACGCTAATAAACCAGCACTATAAGCAGGTTCATACCTCACAAAAATTACTTTTACCTCAGAAAAATTCTTAACAACTGGTGATATTAAACGATCGCAGTGATGGTAAAAGAACGCCAAATTGTGGGTTGAAAGTAACCGGATACTGCGGCGCTACAGTGTAGAAGCTAATGACAGCAAGCGTAACACGGAGACAAAAAAGTGCAAATCACTAAGCGCAACGTTGAGTTAAGAGTAGATGGCAGCTTAATGCGTGTTTATGTTGCAGCTCCCAAAGCAGCAGGAAAATACCCTGGTATTGTCTTCTACAGTGATATTTATCAGTTAGGTGATCCCATGATTCGTCTAGCTAACTACTTAGCAGGATACGGCTATGTAGTAGCAGCCCCAGAAATTTTTCACCGAATTGAGCCAGTTGGTTTAGTAATTGAACCAGACGATCTGGGAAGGATGCGCGGTAATGATGATGCGCGTCGAACCTCCGTAGCTGATTATGATGCCGATTGCCTTGCTGTGATTGAATTTTTGAAAACAGAGAGTGCGGTTTCTCCAAATCAAATAGGCACTCTCGGCTTTTGTATTGGTGGACATTTAGCATTCCGCGCCGCATTTCAAAGCGAAATTCGGGCTGCTGTTTGCTGTTACCCTACTGGTATTCCCAGTGGTAAACTGGGTAAAGAGGTAGCCGATACAATTCAGCGAGTAAGTGAAATTAAAGGCGAGATGCTAATGGTATTCGGTACTCTTGACCCTCATATACCAGAGAGCGATCGCCAAACTATAATAAAAGCAATTGAGAATGCTAACATACCTCACCAAGTTTTCTTGTATGAAGCAGAACATACATTTATGCGCGATGACGGTTATCGTTATGATTCTAGTGCTAGCACCGCAGCTTGGTCTGAAATAATAACTTTTTTGGGGCGCATATTTACAGACTGAAAACTCCTATTATTGCTTTCTTGGCATCAAAGTTGAGTTGTCTGCAATGCTAACAAACCAGCACCATAAGCAGGTTCATACCTCGGAAAAATCACCTTTACTTCAGGAAACTTCTTAACAATAGATGCTGCAAATCTTTCATGAATATTGCATTTACCCTGCCAGACACTTCCTGTTGTAACTACTTCTAAAACTGAGTTGGCAGTAAAAATTGCATCAATTACTGTAGATGTAGCTTTCACTAACTCTTTGACAGCATCATCAATGATAGTATTTGCTACTATATCACCTGATGCTGCTGCAAAATCTACAATTGGTGCTAAAGCAGCTATCTGTTTTACTTCCCATCCTTGGCGATATATTACTTCTATTAAATCTTCTATACTTTCCAAATCAAGATGCTGTTTGAAATCCTCTATCAAACTCGTTGATATTTCCCGTCCGTCATCAGATTTTAATGCTGCGTTCATGCCTGCGATCGCAATTTCATAGGCGCTACCTTCATCTCCTAAAATATATCCCCAGCCTCCAACTCGCTTGGTATGTCCTTGATGATTTCGCCCAAAAACTATCGAGCCAGTACCTGCTGCAACTACGATTCCTACAGGTTGACCAATTCCACCAACTAAAGCAATTAAAGCATCGTTACAAATTACAATATTCGCTGGCTGTAATGTCCAAGTAATAGGCAATTTGTTATTCTGCAACTCTTGTACTAAAGCTTTTACTACTTCGATATCTGCTGCACGACCTACACCTGCTAAACCCAAGCATATCGCGTCAATCTTCACATTATTTGTAATTCTTGCTGTCTCAACCGCATTGTGAATTGCAGATTGAATAGATTGGAGAGTGGCTTCAATACCTATACTCTGATAATTAGATGGGCCTGCTTCACCACGACCTAGCACTTGACGCAAATCATCCATCAAGACACAAACAGTCTTGCTACCGCCGCCATCTATTCCCAAAACATTTTGATGACCCAAGGTAGATAGAGAAAACTTGTCCATAAGGTGATTTGAGTGTTATCTATTCCGAGTTTTTTGTAAAAGATTACGGAAACTGTGTTGATGATGACGTAGGGTATGCCGGAGGTGAAATATAGGGTGGGGATGTATGTCCAAGGGGAAGGGGATATGGTTTGTTTCATGGATTTTGGTTAACGAACCGCCAAGACGCCAAGTGCGCCAAGGGAAGATTAAGAAGAGAGGATGATGCGTTTGATGCCGTCTTTGAGGAGGGGGACGTTAAAGTTGATGAGGAGGGCTAGGGGGTAATTAGTCATTTTAAGGTAGGAGAGGACTTGAGCTTCGTGGATTGGGGCTAAATTTTGGACAGCTTTTAATTCCACAATTAAACAATTGGCAACCAGAAAATCTAATCTACCCTTGCCTACTTCATGTCCTTTGTAATTTACTGTTACCCCTTTCTCAACCACATGAGGTATACCGCACCTGAAAAATTCTATAATTAGCGCCTCCTTATACACCTCCTCCAAAAACCCTAGCCCCAACACTTTATGCACCTCAATCGCCGCCCCAATCACAGCATAAATTAGTCTATCCACCTCCTCACTTGGCTCCCTTCTCTTGGCGTCCTTGGCGTCTTGGCGGTACCCTTCGGGAAGCCACTTCGTGTCTACGTTTCCATCAATCCCTCTCCAACCCTATGGCAAAATTTATTAAAGTCCTTCCATACCTAGTTTGCCCAGCATGACCGCAACCATTCCCAATCTCCCCAGTCTCTACGACCCCTTTTCCACCGAAGCCAAGTGGCAAAAATTCTGGGAAGACAACCAAGTTTACAAAGCTGACCCCAACAAAGGCGGCGAACCCTACTGCATTGTCATTCCCCCACCGAATGTCACCGGCAGTTTGCACATGGGTCACGCTTTTGAAAGTGCCTTAATTGATACCCTCGTGCGCTACCACCGGATGCAGGGGCGCAATACCCTGTGGCTACCCGGAACTGACCACGCCAGCATTGCTGTACATAGTATGCTGGAAAAGCAACTCAAAAAAGAGGGTAAAACTCGCTACGAATTGGGGCGCGAGAAATTCTTAGAACGCGCTTGGCAATGGAAAGCGGAATCTGAGGGAACGATTCTGAATCAGCTACGACGCTTGGGTGTCTCGGTGGACTGGTCACGGGAAAGGTTTACCCTGGATGAGGGTTTATCCAAAGCTGTTGTCGAGGCATTTACTCGCCTCTACGAGGAAGGCTTAATTTATCGTGGTGAATATTTAGTTAACTGGTGTCCCGCTTCCCAGTCGGCTGTGTCTGACGTGGAAGTAGAAAATCAAGAAGTTAACGGAAATCTCTGGCACTTCCGTTATCCCCTCACCGATGGTTCCGGTTATGTGGAGGTGGCGACAACTAGACCAGAAACGATGCTGGGCGATACGGCTGTAGCAGTTAATCCCAATGACGATCGCTATAAACATCTCATCGGTAAAACTCTAACTCTGCCAATTCTACACCGAGAAATTCCGATCATTGGCGATGAATACGTTGATCCCACTTTCGGCACGGGTTGCGTAAAAATAACTCCCGCCCATGACCCGAACGATTTTGACATGGGTAAGCGTCACAATCTGCCGTTAATCAACATTATGAACAAAGACGGCACTCTCAACGCCAATGCTGGGGAGTTTCAAGGACAAGACCGCTTTGCTGCTAGAAAAAATGTGGTTTCTCGCTTAGAAGCAGATGGCTTTCTGGTGAAGATAGAAGATTATAAACATACCGTTCCCTACAGCGATCGCGGTAAAGTACCCATTGAACCTCTCCTCTCGACTCAATGGTTTGTCAAAATTCGCCCCCTCGCTGACCAAACTCTCGAATTCCTTGACCAGCAAACTTCCCCAGAGTTTGTCCCCCAACGCTGGACTAAAGTTTATCGTGATTGGCTAGTAAAACTCACTGATTGGTGTATCTCTCGCCAATTATGGTGGGGACACCAAATTCCGGCTTGGTACGCTGTCAGTGAAACGGATGGGCAAATTACTGATAATACGCCGTTTGTGGTGGCGAAATCGGAAACTGAAGCTTGGGAGAAAGGGAAGGCACAATTTGGTGAGAATGTCAAACTAGAACAAGACCCAGATGTGCTAGATACTTGGTTTTCTTCTGGACTCTGGCCATTTTCGACTCTGGGCTGGCCGGAACAAACTCAGGATTTAACAACTTACTACCCGACTACTACCTTGGTGACAGGTTTTGACATCATCTTTTTCTGGGTAGCGAGAATGACTATGATGGGTGGGCACTTTACGGGGCAAATGCCTTTCCAAACAGTTTACATCCACGGCTTGGTGTTAGATGAAAAAGGTCAGAAGATGTCTAAGACCAAAGGTAATGGCATTGACCCGCTGTTATTAATTGACAAATATGGTACTGATGCCCTGCGCTACACCCTAATTAGAGAAGTGGCTGGTGCGGGTCAAGATATCCGCCTGGAATACGATCGCAAAAAGGATGAATCGGCATCGGTAGAAGCGTCCCGCAACTTTGCTAACAAGTTGTGGAATGCAGCCCGGTTTGTGATGATGAATTTGGATGGACAGACACCGGAACAATTGGGGAACCCAGTCGCTACCGAATTGAGCGATCGCTGGATTATCTCGCGGTATCATCAAGTTGTCAAACAAACTACCAATTTCATCGACAACTACGGTTTAGGGGAAGCAGCTAAGGGATTGTACGATTTTATTTGGGGTGATTTCTGTGATCAGTATATTGAACTGGTGAAATCCAGATTGCAAGCAGATGCCGATCCAGCATCGCGGCGGTTAGCACAGCAAACCCTCGGCTACATATTAGAAGGGATTATGAAACTGCTTCATCCCTTGATGCCTCATATTACCGAGGAAATTTGGCAAACTCTCACCCAACAACCAGCAGATTCCCCACAAACTTTACCATTACAAATCTATCCCCAGGTGGATGCAAACTTGATTGCTCCAGCTTTGGAAGAACAGTTTGAATTGCTGATTGCGACTATCCGCACAATTCGGAATTTGCGTGCTGAAGCGGATATTAAGCCAGGGGTAAAAGTGATAGCGAATTTGCAAACTGAAAGTGAGAAGGAGCGGGAAATTCTGACTGCTGGACAAGATTACATTAAAGATTTGGCTAAGGTTGAGACTTTAAGCATTACTGACAAGCAAGAAAACCAAACTGTTGCTGCTAAAAAACCTCAGAGTGGTTTGAAGACAATTGGCTTAGTTATTTTGGCGATTTTCTTAGGTAGATTGGGTTTAGCTGTAGGGAATGCCATTGATGATACTCCCATTGTCGGAACTTTCTTTGAAATAGTTGGTTTTAGTTACACAGCTTGGTTTGTTAGCCAAAATTTACTAACTGCTCAAGCGAGACTTAGTTTATGGAGACGCTTTTTCCCGCAGAGACAATCACAACAATCACAAGAACCAGAAAATGCGATCGCTGGTGTGATTGGTACAATACAAGTGCTAATTCCTCTTAGCGGTGTAGTGGATATTGAAGCTGTGCGTGCCAAGTTAGACAAAAGCCTGAGTAAAGCTGAAGCCGAAGTTCAATCCCTGAGTACCAGATTAAACAATCCTAGTTTTGTGGATAGAGCTAGAGCCGACGTGGTACAGGGGGCGCGGGATGCCTTAGCAGAAGCACAGAAGCAAGCTGAAATTTTGCGCGTACGCCTTAAGGCGTTGCCGTAGGCATCGTTTGAAGGGATTGCTGTAGGCGTCACCTACATGGCTTAGGATAACTGTAATGGGTAATGGGAAAGTTATTAATTCCCAATCACCCATTACCAATTAAATTTATTCCAAATACCAATTTTGTCCTTGTTTTTTATTAAAAATCATTTTTGGAATTTTGAGCGGAGCCGGGAACGTTTCCGTTACTCCAGAGAAGTCGAAGCTTAAGGCTTCCTTAGATTAGAACTTCTCCAATCGCAGACGCTGCGCCAACGGTGATTTTGAATTTTGAATTGGAGCGAAGCGACTCTCATGCTATATCTAGCCCAGGTGCGTAAAAACGATTTTTTAGACCAGCACCAGTTACGCTTGTTGGCGCGTCAAGAAGCTGATAACTTGTGGGCGATAATTCCAGAAGAGGCTTTTATTTTGCTGGGAAAGGGAAAAATTATCAGTGAGAACTTGCTTGTTTTAGTAGAACTTTCCCCTACAGGCGACATTCAAAAACTAGAAGATGCTACTAACTGGATACTTCATTTAGTACAAAACTACCTCACCAGCGGCATTACTCCAGAATTTTTGCAGCAGGAAGCTGAACGAGCAGAACATTGGCGACAATCCCTGACGTTGCAAAACCAAGACTTAGCGCGGCGTTCCTTGGAATTGGAAGCTCGTCGTGAACAAATTCAAGCCTTAGAAGAAAGCCTCAAACGCGATAAAAATGGCTATCTCCAAGAGGAAAGTTAAAAGTCGAATGCAAAACTAACTAAGAAAGCGTTACTCAAAGTGTAATTAAGGTCTTAGAAAAGCTGGAAGAGTTGGGTTATATAGTTGCTAGAGTGAATGATTTATGAGTTAAAAAAGTTTTTAACTCATAATTTTTACTAGGATGCCAATAATTGCCGAATTAACCTGGCTACAGCCTTTTGCGTGAAGCGGCTGGCAATTTTTTGACCCAAACGTTGGACATCAGAATTTACCAATAACTGGGCAATTTGGGGCGCAAGTTGCACTGGATCAAAGCCTCGTGTTTCTCGGAGAATACCTAATATACGTTTAATATGCTCCAAGGTTTGTTGTTGCTCAACTGTCGCCGCCGGAGTTTTATTTACTGCTGTCAACCCAACGCGTTCTCGCAGCAGATAGGTGAAGTTGTGCAAAACATTTTTACCTAAAGCATCGATTCCGTTGACAAATTCATCTACCAGCTTGTCACGAATGAAAGCACCGCGTTCAGATGACAGAAATTCTATCCCTTGATTCAGCACTAAGTCAAAGTCGTAGTCTTGACTCTTACGCGCATTAAGTAACAAGTTTTCTAAGCGATTCCAGCGAAATCTGCCATCTTTAAATAGCAAATCTTGCAATGATGTTCTTAATTGCGGTGCTGGGTCTGTTAACAGGCGTTTAGAAACGTAGGGATAAGCTTCACTGAGGACTTTAAAGTTGGGATCTATAAATATTGCAATCCCTTCGAGCGTCACCAGAGAGCGAATAATTAAAGCGTAGTAGGGCGGTACGCGGAAAGGATACTCATACATCAAAGCCGATAGTTCATCGGTAATGCTTTTAATGTTAAGTTCGGCTACGCTGGCTCCTTGGGCATCAGCAAAGACTCTGGCAAAAGCTGGGATAATTGGTGTTAAATCAGTTTCTGGTGATAAGAAATCTAACTTAACGTAGTCTTTTGCTAATCCTTCAAAGTCGCGGTTGACGACGTGGACGATCGCTTCAATTAAACCATAACGCTGTGGTGGCTTAATCTCGCTCATCATCCCAAAGTCGAGATAAGCCAATTTGCCATCGGTTGTTGCTAACAAATTACCAGGGTGGGGATCGGCGTGGAAAAATCCATGTTCTAGCAGTTGGCGTAGGGAACACTGGACACCCACTTCAATTAGATAACGAGCATCTATCCCTTGGGCGCTAATTTCTTCTGTCTGGGTTAATTTCGTACCGTTAATCCACTCCATCGTCAAGACACGACGATTGGTGTATTCCCAGTAAATTTGCGGTACATATACGTCTTTTATATGACCGTATAACTCGAAAAATCTTTCGGCATTTTCACCCTCATGGATGTAGTCCATCTCTTCAAAGATGCGATCGCCTAATTCATCAAGAATACCAACTAAGTCACTTCTTACGCGTTTAACCTTTTTCTGCACCCAAGCGGCGAGGTTACGCAAGATATATAAGTCAATGGTGATCCCTTCTCTTAAGTCGGGGCGTTGAACTTTAACAGCGACTTCTTCACCAGTTTTTAGCTTACCTTTATAGACTTGTCCCAATGAAGCCGCAGCAATTGGCTGGGCTGAGAGTTCGGCGTAAACTTCTTCTGGAGGTGCGCCTAGTTCTTCTTTGATAAACTGGTAAGCAATTTCGTTGGCAAAAGGCGGCAATTGGTCTTGTAACTTAGTTAATTCTTCTAAGTATACGGGAGGAACCAAATCCGGTCTGGTGGACAAAGCTTGTCCAATTTTGATGTAAGCAGGCCCCAGTTGGGTAAGTAATACTCGTAGCTGAGTGGCTCGGCGGCGGTTATTTTTAGCGACAATTCCCCGTTTGCTATCCGACCACAACCCAAAAGCAAAGGATAGAGTCGGCCCCAACACGGCAAAAATCCGCCGTAAAACTTGCACTTTTCTATTTTGGTAATGCGCCGCTATGCCCACAGGATCGTAAAGCGTCTCAGGTTGGGCTGCTGTCCTCACCTTTTGGGCAGCTAAGAGTCTTGGCGAGCGTACAACTAAGCTTGGTGTACCATTTTCTGGCACTACATCAATAACGTCCAGTTCGCCTCGGCTATTTGTGCCGTTGCGACTGTCCTCCTGAATCGGTCGGGAACTAGGGGGAAGTGTCTTAACAATCATGAAGAAGGCCACCAGTCAGAACGATCACATTAAGTATTGTAACAATATGTTTAGAAATTGAGCATTAGGTATAGGCAAAACAGGGCATTGGAATTAAAATAATTTTTTTCCAGTTCCCAGCGGTTTGCTACACTTAAATGGGCATACTAGTTCAATAGTAGTAGGTATTGCTAGTTGCTGAAATATCATACTTATTGTCCTGTAAGTTAGAAGTATCCGGCATCTGTCCTAACGGAGAATTTGGTTTGATGTTGCTTTGCCTGCGAATTGAAAACTTTGCCCTAATTGACCAACTGGAATTGGAATTTGACGCGGGACTAAATGTATTGACAGGTGAAACCGGCGCTGGAAAATCGATTATTTTGGATGCCATTGATGCCGCTTTGGGTGGCAAAGTCTCTAGTCGAGTGATTCGCACCGGGACAAGTCGGGCAATGGTAGAAGCTACTTTCACCTCAAACGCCCCCCTAGCAGCTTGGTTGAGTGAACAGGAAATAGATTTGCTTGATGAAAATTCTGTAGTCATTAGCCGCGAAATCACAGTCACTGCTAGTAATGTCCGCAGCCGATCGCGGGTGAATGGCGTGTTGGTAAATCGGCAGATCATGGGAGGAATGCGCGATCGCTTGGTGGAAATCACAGCCCAAGGTCAAACGGTACAAGTGGGACAATCTGCCCAAGTCCGCGACTGGCTAGATTTATATGGCGGCGACTCCTTGATGCAGCAACGTCATAAAGTTGCCACCAGCTTCAGTACTTACCAACAGGCGCATTTAGTATTAGAAAAACGCCGGACATCAGAACGGGAACGGTTGCAACAATTCGACTTGCTCACCTATCAAGTGCAAGAATTGGGAGCAGCCAATCTCAGCGAACCGAATGAATTGGAACAGTTAGGACAAGAACGGGAACGCCTAAATCACGTCGTCGATTTGCAACAGATGAGTTACAAAGTTTATCAGGCTTTGTATCAAAACGATAATGAAATCCCAGCCGCCGCAGATTTATTGGGAGACAGTGAGGCGACATTAAATCATATGGTGGAATACGACACCCAACTGCAACCCCTATTGGAATTGGTGCGGGACGCGCAAGCTGCGGTAATGGAAGTGGGAAGGCAGATTAATGCCTACGGGGATGGTTTAGAAGCCGATCCCCACAGGTTGGAAGAGGTGGAACTCCGCATTCAGGAATTAAAGCAAATTTGCCGCAAGTACGGGCCGACACTTACTGAAGCGATCGCTTATTACCAACGTATTCAAGAGGAATTAGCCCAACTTAACGACAGCGAGCAATCTATCGAAAATCTAGAACAGCAAGAAAAGGCGTGTTTTGAGAAACTCACCCAAGCAAGTAATCAGTTAACTCAACTGCGGAGTAAGGCGGCTGCTAATTTAGAATCACGTTTGATAGCTGAACTCAAGCCCCTAGCGATGGAAAAAGTGAAGTTTCAGGTTGAGATCGTACCAGCTTCCCCAACTGCCACCGGAGCAGATAAAATTACCTTTATGTTTAGTCCCAACCCTGGAGAACCACTACAACCTTTAACAGAAATTGCCTCTGGTGGGGAAATGAGCCGCTTTTTACTGGCTCTGAAAGCTTGTTTTTCTCAGGTTGATGTAGTTGGAACAATGGTATTTGATGAAATTGATGTCGGGGTTTCGGGAAGAGTAGCCCAAGCGATCGCGGAAAAGTTATACCAGCTAAGTCAACGCAACCAAGTATTATGTGTTACCCATCAACCTTTAGTTGCTGCCATGGCCGATCGCCATTTCCGCGTAGATAAGCAAACTATCAATCAAGGCAAGGGTAAAAAAACCAACAATGGAAATGCTGAACAGCGTACCGTTGTCAGAGTTAGTACCTTGGATAATTTAAGCACTCGCCGGGAAGAATTAGCGCAATTAGCTGGTGGTAAATCTGCAAGTGATGCGATCGCTTTTGCAGAATCTCTGTTATTACAAGCTGCTAATCATCGCCAAAAAATTAAAAATTAAAGATGAATCTACACCCCTGATACTTCTAGTAATGACTGACCAAGGTAATTTTCTTCAGCTTTGACACCAGGTAAAGCAAAGAAATATCCACCACCAATAGGGCGAATATACTCCTCCAAAGGTTCCCCAATTAGGCGATTTTGCACTGTCACAAATCCCTTCTCTAAATCAGCTTGAAAACACACAAACAATAAACCCATATCTAAATGTCCAGATTTGTCAAACCCGCGTGAATAATTGAAACCACGCCGCAGAATCAAACTCGACTCTGATTTGCGTGGATTAGCAAGGCGGATATGAGCATCGAGAGGAATTTGTTTACCTTTAGGGTCTTGATCATAATTGGGAGTATCTTTCTCGTACTTCATCGCTAAAGGTGCGCCAGAATCCTTAATGCGTCCAATAATTGTCTCTTGTTCCTGTAGTGGTGTGCGATCCCAGCGTTCGACTAAGTTGCGGATCACTCGCACTACTTGATAGCTTCCTCCCACTGTCCAAGCTGGTTCACCACTATTTGGCTGTACCCAGACAATCCGGTTCATCAATTTGTCGTCACTAGCATTTAGATTTGCTGTCCCATCTTTAAAACCAAGCAGGTTACGCACCGTAGATTTGCCTTGTTTTTTGTGGGTATTTGGTGGCAGAAACCCCGCTATTTGCCAACGCAAAGTGAGCAAGTCAGGTAAGTTCTTAATGATATCGCGTAAAGCGTGGAGATTCGATTCCTCAGTATTCGCACAAAATTGCAACAGTATATCCCCATGACATAAATCTGGGTCAAGCTGGTCATTGTGAAAATTAGCCATAGTATCTAACCGCTTGGGTTTCAAGTTGCCAAGTCCAAAGCGGTTGTCGAATAGTGAGTTACCCACAGCTAGGGTGATTGTCAAGTTATTGGGAGCGATTTCCGGGCCCATAATCCCCGAATCACTGGGGGGAAATTTGGGGTCGCGCGGCTTGGGTGTTCCCCCTGCCATGAGAAATTGGATGCGCTCAGTTAAAGTTTTGAACAACCGCACTAAATCTGCTTTATTTATAGCACTAGTATCAAATGATACAAATAGACCCGAAGCAGGAGTAGGGGTAAGAATACCTGCTTGGTGAAGCCCAAAGAACGGCACGACCTCTTCAGACGGGTCAAGAGGCGATCCCAGAAGAGTACGATAACCCAAAGTCGTCAAGGCTGCGATTCCACCTGCTGCTGCCATGCCGATTAACAAGTCACGACGGCCTAGCTTAGGAGTAATGCGTAAACTTGGTTGCTTTGTAATAGACATAATTTACTCGTCTAGGAATTCTTGATCAATTAGTTAACACCCAGAGTGCCGCGCAACTGAGACAAATCTTCAGAAAGAGCAGCGATCGCTGTTTTCATGTCTTTCTTGTCTGCTTCACTCACTTTGTCGTAGGTAGCAAAACCACCATCAGGGGTTTTGTATTTAGCAAGTTTTTGGTCAACTTTGGTGAAATTTGCATCCACACGCGCTAATAAATCTGGGTTGGCTTTTTGGATGACGGGGCGCAATAACTCTACAATCTTTTGGGAACCATCTACATTAGCGCTGAAGTCCCAGAGGTCAGTATGGCTGTAACGGTCTTCTTCCCCAGAAATTTTGGTAGCAGCTACTTCTTCAATCAAGCCAGCAGCACCGCCAACCATATTTTTGGGTTCAATGGTCAAGGTGGCAATGCGCTTTTGCAAGTCTAGTCCATCTTTTTGGAGCTTTTCGGCAAAAGGTTTCATGCCTTTTGTAGTTTTGTCCTGGAATAAAGCTTTCTCTATACGATGGTATCCAGTGAATGCTGGGTCAGCCTCTTTTTTAGCAAAGTCATCAGCACGGGAATCCATAGTTTTATCGAGATCGGAGAACAGTTCAGCTATCGGTTCTGCGCGTTCCCAATGGACATGAGTAGAGGGATAGAGTTTCTGAGCTTTCGCCACGTCTCCAGCAATCACAGCATCCGTGAAGGTCTTGGTGTCTGCCACTAGTTGGTCAGTTTCTTTAGTGACGTAGACTTTGTATTCGGCGATCGCACCGACTAATTGTCCTTGATCTACAGTCCCTTTGGCTTCAGAATTTCCTCCTCCTGCTTTGACAGTGAGTTTCCCTTTGGGATTGCTGCGTAAACCGCAAGCCATGTCATATTCACCCGGTTGTAGATTGGTTTTGAGTTTTTGAACGAAGCCAGGAGCAATATTTTCCTTTTCCTCAATCACTTTCACCCCAGACAAAATCTCCCACTCTAAAGGTTGGCTGCTTTTATTGGTAAGCACAAAGTTGTTTTCCCCAGATGCTAGTGTCAGCTGATTGGGTTCGCAACCTTTATCTGTCACAGTCAAAGCAGTTTCTGTAGAATTTTTAGTAGAGGTATCGCTGGCTACCTTAGCTTCTGGAGAATTATTCGTGGAAGTATCGCTTGATTTGTTGGATTCACAGGCAGCTATCAAGGCAATTAGACAGATAATTGTTGAGTACTTTAAAACATTTTTCATTCTTGTATTTTCCTAAAAATTATTCAAGTAGCTAAGAATGCCTTGCTGTAGCCTTCTGTCTGGCGTTATCCCCTAAGAAGAACAGCGACATGGTAGGAATTAGATAGCCAAAATAGGCGATCGCCTCACTGATAGTCGGGGTATCGTTATAGCCAAAAAATCCTGTCAAAAGTGAACCGAGAAACCCGTTTTTGGGAAGTACCCCACTAGCATCAAATATTACTGATTGTAATGAATTCCAGACTCCCGCTTCATGGAAAGCTCTCACCCCACTTGCTAAGAGTCCAGCAGCAACCACGATAATGAAGGCTCCTGTCCATTTAAAAAATCGCCTCAAGTTGATGCGGATACCACCCTGATAGATGCCTACACCGACGGCTAGGGCGGCTGCATATCCAAACAATGCCCCCACAGGAGCTTGAATTCCCAAATTTTGCTGAAACGTGGCCAGCAAAAACACTACTGTTTCCAAACCTTCCCGCAGTACTGCAAAGAATGCCATCCCCACCAGCGCTAGTCCCCATTTATCACCCGACTGAATCGCAGTTTCAATTTGAGACTGTAACTCACCTTTAATCGAACGAGCAGCACGGCGCATCCAGAAAACCATCCAGGTGAGAACCCCAACTGCGACGATGGAAATTACCGCTTCAAATAGTTCTTGTTGTTTTTGGGGAAACTCCTGACTGGTTATTTGCAAAATAATCCCAGCCGCTAGACAAATCAAACTCGCCAGTGCGATGCCAATCCAGACTGACTTCATCAAATGGGTACGTCCAGTTTGCTTGAGATAACTGGCAATAATCCCCACGACAAGTGCAGCTTCAACGCCCTCTCGGAACATGATCAAGAAGGGAAAAAGCATGGATAACCTTATTAGTTATAATTACTATCAAATCATCATGAAAATAATAACTTACTTGAGAACATTTGTATATAACTGCAAGTTAAAAATCTCTAAAATCCTGGAAGAATAAATTTTCTATTTAAATGACAGTCTGTCAAAAAAATATTGCCGACTGTAAATTATTACTCACTGAGACTACGTAAATAAATAAAACAACTCTTGCAACGCATTGCTAGAGTGTCAGTCCAATAGAAGGAGTTGATGTAAAATATAGAATATGGGTGTTGTTTAAATTGAACATTTAGCTTTCCGTTTTGATGCGATCGCTAAAAATAAGATTATGACTTACGCACTGAAGCCCGAAACTTTGCTCACACACACGTTAAAGCTATGTTCAGGGACATCCTCTTAGAAGAGTACCAACTGTAAGTGTATTGTCTCTATTGATTTCTACATCCGTGTAAATATAGCCCGTAATGATTTTCCATCCCGGTAAAATTTCGCCTGCAACCCTTAAGAACGTGGATTAAATATAAATGCAAAAGTTCATCCTCTATCTTGCTTCCCTCTCCAATATATCGGAGAGGGATTGAGGGTGAGGTAAGTCGGTGACATAAATTGTATGTTATTTAATTCTTATTCCTTAATTCAATCCCACGACTTCGTTGTTCACCAACCTGAATGGAAAAGTCTGGGGTACGCCGAGTCTAGTATCATCTGTCGTAACATTAGAGCGAGTCAGGTTGAAAAGAGCAAGCGTTGCCGAAAGTCTGTCATTGACATCTGCCTTAACCCCAACTTCATACTGAGTACCGCGCTCCGGTTGGAACTGTTTACCTTCAAAGCTAGTTCCCCCTACTGGAGTAAATGACTATTTGCTGTGCCACTGTCTGCCACTCGTTACCTTTTGCCAAAATAGTGTCAATCTAGAGCCAAAGAACGATTTTCATTTATCTTTGCGTTCGTGCTATTAGTAGCAAAAACTGTAGTTATTCAAATGCACGCTATTTGAATTAAAGATTTTGGTAAAAAATAGGTTTGCCACTCCCCTTCTCCAGACACTGTTTGAGGTATGCGAGCAATCTGCTTCTTGAAGTTTTAAAAGTAGCATTATTTGTTATGTCCATTTGTCAAGCCCGATTTATACCAATTTAAATGATTTTTATCGGCAAATTTTAGTAGTCAAAGTATCTAAAGATTTGACACAAGCATCTAAAAATTTTTCATTGTAAAAATAAGTTAATTTTTATATATTTATTGACATAACGACTATTAATTACAGGTTTGTTTGAGTCAGTAAATTTCATCAAAACGCTCTGTAATTGAGTCTAAAAAGCTCAATATTAGCAATTAAAAAAACAAAAAAAAGCTACCAAGTAAGCTAAATCATGCTTTCTGGAAATTTATTAATGAAGCAAAATTTATATCCTAATAGGAGGATTAAATCTAATGGCATCTGATGCAAATTCTGTTTTTGGTAACTCCCTTGGTGGTACTCAGCCTAGCAATCTCAGCGATCCGTTCGCACCTGGAGGCGCTTTTGGCATCCCAACGGCTAACAGCTTCGACTTTGATAAGTATGGTATTCCAAAAGAAGGCAGCTTTGACCCTACTAAGTATGGTATTCCGAAAGAAGGCAGCTTTGACCCTACTAAATATGGTATTCCAAAAGAAGGCAGCTTTAATTTGGGTAGCTCTGTGATCCCAACGTCTAACAGCTTTGACCCTACTAAGTATGGAATTCCAAATGAAGGCAGCTTAAATATTGGTAGTCCAACTAATGGCAGTATACCAAATCTTGGTGCTAGTAACAGTCCTTTCCCGATTGCTTAGTGCCAATTGCATAACTTTCAAGGCAATTGAAGTTAGACATTATCCCAAAAATCTGGGTTTTTCTACCTTTTAATTACGCGATGTGCTACTTTCGCTAAACAAAAATTCTACCCTATGCAAAAGCTACGATATTCTGATTGTTATCTCTTGCTGGGGTGGAATTTTTGTTATCTATGTAAGATTTTATAGAAGCTATAACTTAATCATCTGATACTACGATTTTCCTTTTTATATTGAAACAATTCTGTCTTTTGAAGGGGTTTTTTGGTACGTTACGGACTCCGTTATAACACAACGCCAGTCCGCTAAAGTCGGGAAACCCGCCCACGCGGCTGGCTTCCCTATGTATACTTAGATTTTTTCAAAAATTAAATCGGATTGCTATAGAATGCAATTTATATATAGGACTTACGCAAAAATTGCCAACTTCGCTTAATTTATCGAACCGCCAAGACGAGGCAGTGCGTTGGGCGGCTCTGCCGACTTGAAGCAACTGCCGTGCCAAGAACGCCAAGAATCGTAGAGTGTGCGTAAGTACTAATATAAATAGATAAGCACTTCTATTTATACTCCTGCAAAGCCCCTAACTTCCGAATTCCCGGCCAAATCATAGCTGTAGCAATCACTACTACAATTGTGCCAATTCCACCACCCACAACCGAAATCACGGGGCCAAACAATGCAGCAGTCAAGCCTGACTCAAAGCCCCCTAACTCATTCGAGGCACTAATAAACACGCTATTAATAGCAGCAACCCGACCACGCAAATGATCTGGAGTTCTGATTTGAACTAATGTATGGCGAATCACAACGCTAATACTATCCAGTGCGCCACCAAGAGTCAGCATTAACATAGACAGCCAAAAGGAACGAGAAAGCCCAAAGATAATTGTTACAACCCCAAAGCCAACCACTGACCACAATAAGGCTGGGCCTGCTTTACGTAACGGTGGTAAATACGCGAGGGTAATCGCCATAGTCAAAGCACCGATGGAGTGGCCTGCCTGTAAGTATCCCAACTCCACTGGCCCCACATGTAAAATATCTTTGGCAAAGATGGGTAGCAGGGCGATCGCACCACCCAACAATACAGCAAACATATCCAATGTGATCGCTGCTAAAATCAACTGATTCTGCCAGACAAATTTAGCACCAGATGACAGGGCTTTGAATGAGATTGGCTCAGTTGTGCGGATGACTTTTTGCTCTTTAATTGGTACTGTTAAAATAAAACACAGTAACGCGGCGATCGCTGCTAGCACATATACGCCTGTAGCCCTTCCTAGCAAAGCGATGCCGAATCCCCCTAAGGTAGGGCCAATCACAGCGGCTAACTGAAAGCTACTACTATTCCATGTAGCTGCATTCGTAAATACACTGACAGGTATCAACTGCCACATCAGAGCATCACTAGCAGGTCTAGAGAACGCCCTAGCGACACCTGTTAATACCAAGCAGGCGTAAATTAGAAAAATTGTACCTTGAGTATAGGAAAGTACTGCTAAAGCCAGCGAGCAGAGAGCTAGCAACATTACTGACAGTAACATCGTGAGTTTGCGTTCGCGGCGATCGGCCACATCTCCGGCAATTAAGGTGAGAGCAATCATCGGCAAGACTTGCGCTAATCCCACACCACCCAAAATGATAGCTGAGTTAGTCCGCTCATAGAGTTCCCAGCCGATAGCTACAGTTTGCATTTGCGACCCTATGGACAGCACCAGCCGTCCAATGGTAAATAGCCGATAGTCTCGAAACTTCAGGGCTGCAAAGGGATCGTGCTGTACAACCTCAGATTTATGGGGATTTGAGTTCTGTTTTCTCGAAGACATTTTTTAGTAGAGTTAAGCCTTCTTCAATGTTGGAAATTTGTTCTTCTGTAAGACCTTTCAGGAGATCGGTAATATGAGCACGAGTTTGATCTTGAGATTGCTTGAGATGGTGTTTTCCATCTTCAGTCAAATTGAGCAGCACCCGCCGCCGCTCTTGAGGATGAGCGATGCGTTGCACAAAGTCGCGTTGTACCAAGCGTTCTATGGTTGCTGATGCTGTGGCAGAGGTGACACCTAAATGCTCTGCCAAATCAGATAATGAAGCACCAGGATTGCGGTTGATAAATGCTAGCGATCGCAACTGAGGTATAGATAAAAAGGCGGCACTATGGGCACGCATATCCGCTCGGATAAACCGCATCATTAATGGAACTGTGTCCATTACCCTAGCGGCACATTCTTCGGAAGTTGTACCTTGAGTAGGTTTATCCAAGGTCATGGGCTTGTTGTTCTCCTGATTACATCACCACCTGTGGATTAAGTTTTCCACTAATGATGGCTAAGATTATTAGTGTTAATAAGAGAATTGTACAATCCTGACCAAAGTCATAGATGCTAGTACCGCAAGGCGGAAGTCAAAAGTCAAAAGCCAAAAGTCAAAAGTATTACGGAATGGGCTTTTTAGGGTTTTTAAATGGTTGCTCTATTTACACCGTGTTGTACTAGTGCCATTGGGGATTACATTGCTACCCGTGGATAAAGTCGTCCACCGATGATTGCCAAGACTGTTACTGTTAATAAGAGAATTGCCAAATCCCAACCAAAGCCATAGACGCTGATTCCATCCACTAACATTGTGCTGCGTAAGGCGTCAACCTCATAAGTTAAGGGATTTAAGTGGGAAAGAAACTTTAACCAGTCGGGCATCATTGAGATTGGATAAATAGCATTGCTGGCAAAGAATAACGGCATAGTTAACATTTGTCCAATTCCGGTCATCCGCTCTCTGGTTTTTGCCAAACAGCCAATAATTAATGAAAAAAGACAAAAGCAAGCCGCCCCCAGCATTACTATCAGTAGCACTTGTAGAAAAGCTAGAGGATGGAGATTTAATTTTACACGTAAGACAAAAGACAATACATAAATTACTACTACCTGTGATAAACACCGTACCCCACATGCTAGAGCTTTGCCCAAGACCATTGCTAGACGGGGTGTAGGACTAGCAAGGAATTTATGGACAATTCCTAAATCTCGCTCCCAAATTAGTGTCATTCCACCGGTGAAAATGGCCACATTCAACACGCTTTGAGCGAGAATGCCAGCAGCCATGAAGTCTAAATATGGTAAGTTCCCTGTCGGAATTTCCCGGAGTTTGGAGAACACTTGCCCAAAAATTAGCAACCATAATGACGGTTGCACTGATCTGACTACTAAATCAGTGGGATCGTGGCGGAGTTTACGCACTTCCAATTCAGCGATCGCCAGAGTTTTCGTAATTAGCTCTTTAATTGCAGAGATGATATTTACTCGGCGAATAGGTGGTGTTTTAACCCAACCGTTGAGCAGTACGTCTGGTTCTTGCTGTGTCACGGTAATTGACTCCTGATGTTAACTGGTCGCCTGTATAGTAAATAAAGACATCATCCAAAGTTGCGTTAGGCTTATCTAAAGAGGCTTTTAAATCGCTTGGTGCGCCTGTAATTACGACTTCACCTTGTCGCATAATCGCCACTCGGTTACATAAGCTGTCCGCTTCTTCTAAAAAGTGGGTTGTTAAAAATATAGTTGTGCCGTAATCAGCACAGAGTTGTAGCACAAGTTGCCATACTTGAGTTCGAGCGATCGGATCTAGTCCAACAGTCGGCTCATCTAGAAACAAAATTTTGGGTTGATGCAGAACTGATACGCCGATTTCCAGCTTACGAATCATCCCACCAGAGTAGTTTCGTACCAAGCGCTTCGCCGCATCTTGCAAACCCATGTATTCTAGAATTTCATAGATGCGGCGATCGCGTCCTTTGGCAGGTATTCCATACAGCTTGGCAAAGATTAAGAGATTTTCGTAACCCGTGAGGCTACCATCAGCAGAAAGCGCCTGGGGGACATAGCCGATAGCCCGTCTCACCGGATCAGATTGGTGAGTCACATCATAGCCAGCCAGAGTTGCTTTTCCTGCACTGATAGGCAGTAAAGTTGTCAACATCTTAATAACTGTACTTTTACCTGCCCCATTGGGGCCAAGTAAGCCAAATACTTCACCCTGTTCCACAGATATGCTCAGGTTATTAACAGCCGTTAACCTGCCAAAACGGCGTGTAAGTCCCTGAGTTTCCAAAATCAACGGTTTTGGTTCGCTAGGAGGTTCTAACCGATTTATTTTTCCCGTCAGTATTGTCACAAGTTTGATGCACCAGCATTAATTAGTTAAACTAACTATTAGTTTCTCAATATATTTGTTTGAAGTCAATAGATTTCTAGCGGAAATTTGAATCTGAGTAAAAATAAACACAGTAGAGTGGCAGTGAAGTTATTCATGGGCGAAGTATCACTGACAGCGATCACAGTCTACCCATCGTCAGCAATTTTACTGTGGCTAATGGCTATAAAGGTTAATTATGCTTTATTTTTCTGGGTGATGAAAATGAAGGATAGTTTTTTTACTGGGAAATTCTTACAAGTGCCATATGTAATAACTTAAACCTCGTACAAGTTTAAACCTATAGTTTTTATAGTATTGCCTGAAAAGCTTATATATCTAAGGCTATAGCAGTCCTAAATCATATGTTAAAACTTCTTTTTCTTTTCTTGGCGCTCTTGGCGGCTTGGCGGTTCGTTCATTTTCACAACTCATTTAAGATTATTTATATATACTTCAACAGGCTGTTGAAAAAGCTACAGTTTCCAAAATTGACGTGATTTAATATAACAGTATTAATAATTCTGATTATGGCGATCGTTGTTTCCCTTAGCCCAGAATTAGAACTACGATCCCCAATCCCATTAGATATCTCCAAAAATTAATTATGCATTGCATGAAATCCTTGATAGCAGATGAAGCCCTCTCTCCATTCAAAAGTACACAAGCAACATTTCTCGTTGACTCACTCAATGATTTTAAAGGAACACTTATTCAGCAGCGTGCAGTGATTCTGGCTGAACCGAATAAAATTCCCATTAAAATCAATATGCGAGTGATGCATTCTGATGGAACAATTATTGAGTATGTTGAGTTCGCTTGATTAATTTTTAGCCCAAAAAGGATCTGCTATGAAGGCTACAATTAGACTAGCTAATGAAAGTGATGCCTTAAAAATGTTGGCAATTTATGCGCCAGTTGTCCGAGAAACTTCGATTTCCTTTGAGATAGAACCTCCTAGTGAAACTGAATTTCAAGGGCGCATCAAGAACTATCAACAGCAAATGCCTTGGCTAGTGTGTCAAATTAACGGTGAGCTTCTAGGTTATGCCTATGCTACTCCTTACCGGACTCGTGCCGCTTACCAATGGTCTGTGGAATCATCCGTGTACGTAAATGTTGAGCATCGCAGAAAAGGAGTTGCTAAAGCCTTGTATAGTTCCCTTTTTCAGTTACTTCAACTCCAAGGATTTTACAACGTTTTTGCCGCGATCGCTTTACCTAATCCAGCAAGTGTAGCTGTGCATGAGGCTGTCGGTTTTTCACCTGTAGGTGTATTTTGCAGAGTTGGGTATAAATTTAGTGAGTGGCATGATGTCGGGTGGTGGCAACTATCTCTGCAACAAGAGCAACCCCTACCTCTAAATCCACCTCTTTCTTTACTAGAACTTAAAAAATTGTCTCTGTGGGATGAAGCCTTAAGAAGTGGACTCTTGCTACTTCGAGTTTAAATTAGCTTCTTGCCATTATAGATTCTGACAGACTAACTTTTGAAGTACTTTTGGAATTCAGAAAAGTTTTTAAATTTAATTCAAAGATAGGATTACCAAAATTTCGAGTATTCCTGAGTAAAGCAACTTTGTTAAGGTTAACGCTGAGATTGGTCATACTACAAAATATTTAGGTTGGGGTGATTTTTATCCAAATTAGGAATTACGAATTATTCACTTTGCCTTGCCAAACAATTTCCTTAACTTTGATTTCTTTCGGGATCAATTTAATTTTGTAGAAGGTATCTGCAACCTCTTGTTGTTTAGTGATTACTTCATCTGTGAGCGGAAGTACATCATACTTACGCCGCTTTTCTGCTATTTCCAACACAGGAGCATCTATACCCAAAGCAGGAGAAAGCAATTTAGCAACTTCACCAGGATTATTCTTTGCCCAATTGCTGACTTTTTTTACCTTATCTAGAACTATTTTCAAGGCATCCGGCTTGGCATCAACAAAAGATTTTGCAGCCAGATAATAACCACGATTGGGAGCTAATCCCGTCGCGTCTGTTAAAGTACGTGCGCCTGTTGCTGCTTCTGCTACGGCTAAGTAAGGGTCCCAAATTGCCCAGGCATCAACCTTTTTTCTTTCAAAGACAGCACGAGCATCGGCGGGAGTGAGAGTTACTCGTTGGATGTCACTGTAGTTTACCCCTGCCTTTTCCAGTGCTTTCACCAATAGGTAGTTAGCATTAGAACCTTTGGCAAAAGCAATTTTTTTGCCCTTGAGTTCAGCCACACTTTTAATAGGTGAATCCTTGGGCACCAGGATGGCTTCAGCCTTGGGACTCCAAGGATCGTAGGCAACATAAACCAAAGGAACACCCCCAGCTTGAGCAAATATAGGTGGTGATTCTCCGGTATAGCCAAAATCAATACTGCCTGAATTCAATGCCTCTAGGAGTGGAGGGCCAGCCGGAAATTCCGACCAAGTTACGGAAGATCCTGAAGCTGCAAAAGCTTTCTCTAATTCCCCTTTCGCCTTCAGTGCATAAAGGACAGTTGACGCTTTCTGATAACCTATGTGAACTGTAGTGCCGCTAGCTGCTGGGCTGGGGCTAGTTGTCTCTTGTGTGGCATTGTTGCTTGCGCTTGGAGAACAAGCAGAGACAGCCAAAGTTAAACTAAATCCCACTGCAAACAGTAGGGAAAAGGTGCGGATTCTTTGTTGTTGCAACCTTTGGAGGAAGGCAAAACCCATACCCAACAGTTGGGTTAAAGAGAACTTATTCAACATCATCACTCTGCTTTCAGGATAAATTAATATCAGACTTCAGCAAACCTACGGCATAACTCCGGCAAGTTTATTGATTTACCGTATGATTAGAGAATGATAAAAATATCACATAGTTAAGGTAAAAAAGCAAGTTTATTCGCTGAATAAAAAATTTTCCTCAAAGCTATGGCTGTTGGTGTCAAATCTAAACTCAATCGGATCACAAAGTAGGCGATGACAGATAATATTCTTCAACAACAGATTGAGTACTATCGCGCTAGAGCCAACGAATATGATCAGTGGTTCTATAGGATAGGACGCTACGATCGCGGTATCGAAAACAATCAGCGCTGGTTTAATGAAGTAGCTGTTATTAAAAATACATTACACCAAATTGGCGTAGTGGATGATATTTTAGAGTTAGCATGTGGAACAGGTATCTGGACGCAGGAGCTTTTAAGTATCGGTAAAAAAATTACTGCGATCGATGCCTCTGAAGAAGTGATTGCAATTAATCGCTCTAAGTTATTTTCACTTAGTGTTGAATATCACTTAATTGATTTATTTGCATGGCAACCTGATACTGAATATGATTTGGTGTTCTTTGCCTTTTGGCTGTCTCATGTGCCACCAAAATTACTCGATTCATTTTTGACGAAAGTTTATCAATCTGTTCGCGTTGGTGGACAAGTATTTATCATTGATTCTTCTTTTGAACCGACATCAACGGCTAACAATCATATTCTTGAAGACGATGGAAACATATATAAAACCCGTAAGTTAAATAATGGTCAAGAATTCCAGATTTTTAAAGTTTTTTATCAGCCAGATAAACTTAAGGATAAGCTAAAAAAAGCAGGTTTTCAGGCTGAGGTGAAGGTGACAGATAACTATTTTATTTATGCACAGGGGAAAAAGGTTTAGCAGATGCCCAGAGACTTGTGACACACTCCTGAGAGGATGTTTCAGAAGTATCAAATATTTGCTGATCCCCCTACTCCCCACGCCAGTCGCTCGACTTGGGGAAACCTCAGACGCTCTTTACAAGATCAGAGGCGAACGCGGACTCTTTGGCGCAGCCTCTGGTAGGGTATCGTCTCACGCCACTTGACGCCAGTCCGCTCAAGTCGCCAGATCCGCACTTGGGGACAAGACCGCATTTGCTCCCCATAAGCAAGTGGCGTGGATTTAGAGGGATCTCTAAGCATTTTGTGTATGCAAAAAATTTTCAGACATCCTCTAAAGCTAAGTACTGATGCTTGAGCATGTATATATATTGGTAATAGCTATACAGATGACTTCTGTGGAGCTAAAGGTGTAGAAATGAAATGTATTTTGATTGACAGTGAACAACGTGATCAAGAGCTAGGTAAACAGAGAGTTAAAGACCTTTTTCAAATTGAAGATAAGCTATTTACAATCTTAGTAAACTATGATTGCCGAGTAAGCAAAATAAAATACACTAGCTGCCTAATAGACAGTTTGCAATGCAAATTATTAAAGTATTAACCAGAGTCTATCTAAGTCCGATAGACTTGGATGAGGCGATCGCTTTCTATGAAAACCTTTTTACAGAAAAATGTTGGTTGTGGTTTCAATATTCCGAGGCGGAGTTGGAACTCGCAGGTGTGGGTTCTATTCTTTTAATTGCTGGTTCAGATGAAACACTCTCTCCATTCAAAAGTACACACGCAACATTTCTCGTTGACTCCCTCAATGATTTTAAAGAAGTACTTATTCAGCAGGGTGCAGTGATTCTGGCAGAACCTAACAATGTTCCCACTGGAGTTAATATGCGAGCGATGCATCCTGATGGAACCATTATTGAGTATGTTGAGTTTGGATAATTAATTTTTAGCCCAAAAAGGATTTGCTGTGAAGGCTGCAATCAGATTGGCTAATCAAAATCATCCAACAGCGCTATAGATAGCAATCCTAAATCATTCGTGAGAGATAAAATCGCTGAAATGCCTATAAATACGTACTTTTAATCTCCGTATTTTCTCACGTTTCAAATCGGATTGCTATAATCCAAGAAGTAATAAAGCTTATACAGTAAGCTTTTTAGGTTTTTTCAACTGGATAGTTATTTCTACTGTGCTGCATTAGTCGCTTGCTGTATTTTGGGAGATAAAGGCTACTCAAAAATTCTTAGCGAATTTTCCGGAATCGATAACAGCGGGGTGGTATCACTTATTAGAGCATCGATATTATACTGAACCTCTATAACTAACCTTCGGGGAATATAGCCCCATTGTTTCCGCTCAAAAGCTCGGTCTTCATGACCGGGCTTTTGATGTTTATACCAAGTTGCAGTCGAGCAATTCCGCGTTATACCAATTTGCACCGGGAAGACCAAAGATTACAGGCTCAGAAAAATGTTAAAGATTAGGTGATTCCGCTATGATTAGCAAAGTTTTAGCGAATAGGATTTATGGATAACGATTTACTGGCTTTCTTTGCAGCTGCTGGGTTACTTATTGTCTATCTCATCTTTTCTGCATTGACTGAAATGGGAACTAAACTACCTTGGAAGAAATAACCTGATGACGGTATAAAGTTACTAAAATCAAAAATTTGCAAATTGAATGGGCTGGAATAGCTAAAAAGTTTACACTTCTAAAAGCCTGCGACTTTATTCGTGGGGAATGCGTTACAGAAAGTTAGAATAAAATGTCATTTATGGAACCTTCTGGAACTCTTGCTGGTTTAGATATTCTGGTAGTTGAGGATGATAATGATACTCGCTTTTTCATCACTACTGTGTTGGAAATGGATGGAGCAAAAGTTATACCAGTAATATCAGCAGATGCGGCACGCAAAGTGTTATCCGAATTGCAGCCCGATGTTTTAATTTCTGATATTGGGTTACCTGGGGAGGATGGCTACACTTTCATCCGCAAATTTCGTGCGCTCAAACCAAAGAATGGTGGACGAGTCCCGGCTATTGCTTTAACAGCCTATACTGATACTGAGGCTCGTATTCGTGCCTTGGAAGGTGGCTTTGACACTCATGTATGTAAACCGATTGATCCAGAAGAACTAGTTGAGATAGTGGCAAGCTTGGTTGCTTGTTGTAATTGGTAACGATTTTACTCAGCTTGATTAACCGGACATAATACAAGTGTGGAGTATCAGCTTTGCTTTAATTATCAAACAATGTTAGCGCGATGCCTACGGCGGGCTACGCCTACGCCTTTTATCAGGTGCGTTACGAAGACAGTTAACACACCTAATTAACCCAAAACTACTTAGGCAAAACCTGCCGTAGTGCTGCTAAAAGTTAGTTAACACTTTCCTTACGACTATTAAAGCCCATCAATCCCACGCGCCAAACTCTACCAGTGAGTTCGCCAAGACCACCGCCAATTTCAATATTATGTTCATTGAGTAACTGCCGAGCGATCGCTTTCCCATCTACCCCTGTTGGAATGCGGACAGTAGTAAGCGTTGACAGTCTATACTCTTGCTCAACGTGCATTTTTTTGGCTGACGCTGGGCGTAGCTTGTTTCCCTACCGACTAAGGGAAGCTGCTTCTGTATAGCCGAGTCAGCATGTTGGGTGACTTCATAGACTTGTACTCCTTCGGGTTCTCCAAAGGCTATCAATTGAAGTACAATTTCTAATCTCTATCACTTGGTGCAAGATATTTGTGAACCTGAATTTATTTAAAAACTTTGACTCCCGACCCCGACTGATCATTGCTATCGGACTCGCTGTATTCGTTTTAGTAATCGTTCCGCCTTGGCTGCGCTTACCCACTCGCATTCTCTGCGCTTGGAACTCCGGTGCTGAATTTTTCTTAGCCTTAACGTGGTGGAAAATGAACAAGGCTACGCCAGAAAAAATTCGCCGTTATGCTGAGAATGAATATGAAGGACATTTGGCTATATTCATGCTGGTGATATGTGCAGCTAGTGCGAGTGTTTTAGCCATTGGGTTTTTACTAAATGATAAAAAAGGGTTGTCAACAATTCTGCTTACCCTACATGTCATACTTGCAATTATGACCCTTCTCGCTTCCTGGTTACTAGTGCATACGATGTTTGCAGTACAATATGCACACAGCTATTACAAATATATTAATCGTAATAATAGTGAAGAAATCACCAGAGGATTAGATTTTCCTCATAACGACTGTCCAGACTATTGGGAATTTTTATATTATTCTTTTGTAGTTGGCATGACTAGTCAAGTTTCAGATGTGCAGACGACATCACCTGAGATGAGGCGCTTGACTTTGTTACATAGCATATTCTCCTTCTTTTTCAATACCACCATTGTATCTATGACTATTAATATCATTGCATCGCTGATTTAAAAATTGCTTGACTCCGCCAAAAGGATGATTATTTAGTTCTCTACCTACAGAAAGAAGAAATTATATTGCCAATTTTTTAAGATTGTTTGATATTAAGCTATAACCGTAAGCAACGCTAAAGCAGTATCAAGCACTGCTACTGCATACTTGGGTGTGTCCTGGCTTGGGTAATTGTATTCCGCCGCTCAATCCAATCTCCGTCTGCGCCTTTAATGCTGGAAACACCGGACAAGGCGCTTGTTCTTGTAAATTATCCGGTTTACTCCAAGTAAAGGGGGCTTTCTGTGCTGACATCCACGCTAGACGCTTTGCTCGTGTCATCACAACGTGGAGTAAACGGTACTCCTTGATTATTTAACTTTTGTTAATGGCGCTGACTTTGGGATCTAAAGCAATTTGCGAACCAGATTTATTGACATGGTAAGTCCAAAATTGCCCTTTAACCTTGACAATCACTTCCCAGCCCTCAACGGGGTCGTACTGCTGGGTACAGATTTCACCAAAGTTAAATTGGCAGGGATTTCCAAAGGTTTTTGGTGTAGCTTGAGTAATTTTTAAATCAGCAATTAGTACCCTAGAACGGTTTGAAGCATCGCTCAAAATTGTATATGCGATCGCCTTCGGCAATATCTGTAAAGCGCTCACCTTGGGATCTAAAACGATTTGTTTTCCAGATTTATCTACATGGTAAGTCCACAAATCTTGCCGGACTCTGACAACTACTTCCCAGCCCTCAATGGGGTTGTATTCCCTGGTGCAAATTTCTCCAAAATTGAACAGACAGGGATTGCTAAAGGTTTTCGATATCACTTGGGTAATCTGTAATTCCCTTTTAGCTACGCCGGAACGCTTGAACGCATCCCGTAAAATTCTATTGGCGATCGCTCTCGGCAAATTGTTTGATTGCGCCTGTAGTCTTTGGGACAATTGAGTGGTGTTTGTGTTCACAACAGCCGCAGCAGAATTGTTCTGGGTGAGTCCCAATCCACAAGATAGCAAGCTCGTCAACGCCAGCGTCAATACAACTCCTCTGGGCAACTGGAGGGTGCTTTTAATTACAACAGATATTTTGATCAAAGATTTCATAGATACCTTGAAAATTTAACGGATAATATTACTAACTACAGACAATACTTCATTTGACGCTACACTTTTAATTGTTCAAGTATTTTCATCAAGCTTATTTGGTCATTACCGCTAAATTTGCCACACATTCAGGAAACTGGCGCTTTAATGCTGGAAAAACCGGACAAGGCGCTTGTTCTTGTAAATTCTCCGGTTTACTCCAAGTAAAGGGGGCTTTCTGCGCCGCAGACATCCATAACAAAACCTTTGCTCGTGTCATCGCAACGTAGAGTAAACGGTACTCCTCAGATATTTTCAAATGCTTTGCTTGTTCCCATGCTTGCGTAACATCTGGTATGGTAGATTCACCGTGGAGAGCAGCACGAATTTGAGCGCGGGCTACTTCTGATAAAGTAAAATCCCCTAAAAACTGGCTTTGAGGAGGAACCCAAAATCTCCCAGGAATCAAGTTTTCGTGGAGAAAGGGAAGAAACACATAGTCCCAATCCAGCCCTTTGGCTTTGTGCATCGTAATAATAGTCAGTTGACCGCAACGAGTATAACGTTCTTCCGAATCCTCGGTTTCCACTGGTTCAAACCGTTCGGAACTGACGATTTCACTTAAAGCTGACAGCATTCCCCCCATCGAACTATTACCAGCTATCTGCTGGTTTACCCGTTCTGCGAGTTTGTCAGCAGTTGCCAATTCTGCTTGATCGTAATTTAAGGTCAAGGCAAGAAAGGAAATTAGCTGATACAGGGGTAATTCTAACCGAGCGCGGAGTAAACTGCGACACAAGCGAGCGGCTTTTTGGATTGTTTCTGACTGGGGTGCTGCTAGGGGGCCAGGATACAAAAATTCTTCTGGGAGACTAGCAAGGGCATTGAGGTCTTGGGTAGGAATTAACTGGCGCTGTACTAATGCTTCTAGTGCGGCTTTGAGGTAATCAGGGGAGTGGGGGCGATCGCAAAATTGCAGTAATGCTAAAATCTCTTGGGGGACATGGGAACGGCGATCGCGTTCTCCCACATCATAAAGTGTAATATTATGCTCTTTGCATATAGGTGTTAGAGCCTCTGCTAACCATCGTCCTTGGCGATTTTCTCGCACTAAAATCGCGGCACTAGTTTTTGTTGGATCTTCACCAAATAACTCAATCACTCTTTGAGATAACAATTCAACGGTGTGATGAATGTCACGCGGGGTATAAAGTTCCAGTCCTCGTCCTACTGGTGCTGGGTTGGCTCCCTTTTGGGGATCACCAACTTCAACAAGGCGAATTGTCTGCAAGCGAAATGGTACTTGTCGGTTGTCAGGAGTCTGTTGTCCGTTGTTCGTTTTTGCTAAGGATTGATTATTGATCCATTTCAGGGCAAAGTTAGCAGCTTCAATGATAATTCTAGTACTACGTCCAGCTTGATCCATCGTTGCCAATCGTTCGATGCGATCGCACTCTTCGCAAAATTGCCGAAAATAAATCGGATCGGCTGGGGTGAAGGTGGAGTTAATCGCTTGGTTGGGGTCGCCAACTCGTACTAGATTGAGTGAGGAGTGAGGAGTGAGGAGTGAGGAGTTATCCCTGTTGTCCCCATCACTCGCCAAAATTTCTAACAGCTGCGTCTGTAGGGGGCTAGAATCTTGGGCTTCGTCTTCAAAGACGGCGAATACTTGGTTTTGCTCGATGCGACGGGCACTGTCGTTTTCTAAAACGCGCAGTGCAGCTAAAATCATATCGTCGTAGTCGATGAAATCACGCGATCGCATTAAGTTTTGATATTGCTCATACAATCCCGCCGCTACGCTCAAAATTGTATATTCGTCTGTGGTTTGTTTACTCCACTCCCGCAATAATTCTGGCGATATCCCAGAACTTTTTGCTTCATGAATTACTGTATTAGCCAATTCCGGTAATACTTCTGTTCGCAGTACTGATTGGCGACGCAACCTTTCTGTCTCTTCTCCGTCAAATTGATGACCTTCTAATAACCGCAAGTATATTCCGGGATTATTCGCAATCCATTGTTCTACGGCTGTGCGGATAAAGCGGTGACTTTGGGTTGGTGTAATTAATGTGACATTTTCTAATTGCAAACCCGATAAATCAGAATGACGACTGGCAATGTTCAACGCTAGACCATGTAGGGTATAGACAAAAAAGCCCATTTGAGGTAAGGATAATTCTTTTAAGTCTTTGCGGATCTTCGCTTTAATATTGGCAGCAGCTGAACGAGTAAAAGTAACAACTACCAAGTGACGGCGAGAGGATGAACGTTCATACTGACGGGCGATCGCGATCGCCGCCGCCGCCGCCATCCCAGTAGATTTGCCTGCACCAGGAACGGCAGAAATAGCTAAAGGGCCAGATTGCCAGTCAGCCATTTGTTGTTGTCCAGGGCGTAGACCGTTGCGGATTGCTAGAATCTTCTCCCGCAGGTTAGGAAGAGGCGATCGCTCAGACAATTCTGAGTCAAGTAATTCTTGAACAACAGGAATAGTAAATTTAGAGTCGGACATATAAAATTTGAGATTTGAGATTTTGGATTTAATTCAAAAATCACATACATAAATAATTTTAGGTGATTATTAATCTCAAATTACTAAATTGTTGATAGTAGTTTGTCTAGTTTTATTGGATTAGTAAGTAATTTCGTAGTTAAAGTTCAGTGATTATTTTTTAACTACTAAAGTGCTTACTACAACCCTGAAAAAAACTTTGTAAATATTCGATTACAGTAATTCATCAGGGAAAACATTTTCCAAAAGCTTGAAGTAAACGTAACGAGCCTCGAACGCGGATCTTCCTCCTGATTAGCGCCCAAACAATATTCTGTTCCTTAGCTAGAAACTGAAGCCAGGTGTGGCTGTCGGCAGAAATGTGAATATTGGCTGTTCCAATATGACTATTTTCCACCTGAATTGTCTTATCTTTAATTATGACTGTCGCCTGACATTGTTCCTTTCCAGTGAATGTGAAGTGGTAAATAGCATCCAGTCCTACTGATTGATTCCTTTGAAATACCAGAGGCAACCCGGAAAGAAACCCTTGAATAGAATTAGGGCGAAGGCTGTTGCTAACTTGCTTAACTTTTTTGTGTGGAAATCTTCTCGCTACGTAGTCTTGGGCATCGGAACCTGGAACAACATAAATAGTTTCTTCTTTATCTTGTAAGGGTCGAACTACTTCTTTAACAAAGCCTTTCTTATTTCTCAAAAATTGACCAATTACATCTTCCCCTGCTGGACAAGCAGCTACACAATAAGCTGCTTTATAGTTTGATTTGAAAGCAAGACTTTGCCACATCGACGCTGATTCCGAATCATTCACTTTTTGACGGTATTCATGGGCACTTTTACTTTCGGCAATATCTTCTACCCAATCGGTGAATCCTCCCAAAAACTCTCGATAATTGTGAGTGTAACAAGCTGAAAAGTTAAAATGTCCATCACCACCAATAGCTCCCACCGGACAAGCTACTACACATAATTTGCACTCCAGGCAGGGGTTATAGTCAATTGGTCTGTTATATTTAGTTACTTCAGCTTCGATCAAAATCGTCCCTAGTAAAATAAAGTTGCCAAACTTGGGATGAATAACGTTGCGGTGAATCCCCATGTGACCTAAACCTGCGGCTACAGCTACAGGTTTGTGGGAAACAACCCAAATTTTCCCTGGAAAGCGATCCATTTCCATTGGAAAACTCATTGCTGGATTTAAAGCTCGAATTCCTTTTTGTTCAAGGGTAGCAACAATCTCATGAGCAATTTGGTTGACTTCATCGCCTGTAGTGTGAAATTCTACGTTAGCTAGCGATCGCTCTGAACTACGGACATTCTCCCGATTCATGCGACACACAAAACTAACTAGTGTCTTCGTTGGTGGAAAAGCTACCAGAATATCCTGGCGTTGAGCAGCAATCTCTGGGCGATCGATCTCTACAAAGCCAACATCATCCGCTCCTAGCTCCAAGCACAGGCTACGTAGCCAATCAGCATCTAAAGGAGAAGCGATCGTGGAATCGTTGATAGCGCTTTGCTCGCGATACTGTCTGACAGTTGGATGATCGTCAAATTTAGACATATAGGTTTCCTAATTAAGAGATACGTGTATATACACTCTTCTGACAAAAAAATTAGCCTTTACGCAGCAAAGATACAGTATCGGACAAACCTGATAACAAAGTACTCCATCGTTCTTGCCCTAATTGTTCTAATACACGAGTTTGGGCTACCTCCCATAGAGGTAAAGCTTTGGCCAAAGCGGCTTGTCCTTTATCTGTTAAAGCGATCGCCCGCATCCGTCGATCCTGTCCTGGCTGAATCCGGAGCAATCCCTGCTTTTCTAGTGGTTTGAGGTTACGTGTCAAAGTGGTTCGATCCATAACTAATTCTTGAGCTAGGCGCGTGATTGTTACTGAGCCAGTTAAGTTGATTGCAGTCAGCAAGCTGAATTGGTTAGCCAAAACCCCGCTTGGTTGCAAAATCTCATCAAAAAGTTGTGTAACTGTGCGAGATGCTTTGCGGAGATTAAAACAGGTACAGGTAGCTGCAACTTTTTTGAGTAGAGCTAATTGAGTAGTTTGGTCTTGCATGAAATAAGTGTATATACACTTATCTATCCTGTCAAGCACTAAGACGACGATCTAAGCGTTTCTGCTAGAAATAGAATTAATAATCCTCGGACTTATATAGGACTTACGCACACTCTACGATTCTTGGCGTTCTTGGCGTCTTGGCGGTTCGATAAATTAAGCTTTTTGGCAATTTTTGCGTAAGTCCTATTATAGAACAAATTTTGCTTGGCTCATTTGTTCTATAAGTCGGAGGATTATTAAGGAATCTCAAAACGAAATGTCAAGCGATGCCTAATGTGGGTTGCACCTATGCAACTTCACCTGAAAATTGATTATAGGCACAAAGCAGATCCAATCTATTGCCCGTTATAAAAACCAGAAATACCGGGACAACTCGTACAGTTGAAAATGACATTTAGACTAGCTCTTTGACGTTTTACCGTTCTTCCACAGTTGATTCACTAAAGATAGCTACGTACAACCATCCTGCTACAATAGCCCCCAAAATAGGAGCTATCCAGAACAGCCAAACTTGGGAAAAAAGTTCTACACCGGCAAATAGAGCAACTCCAGTACTACGAGCAGGATTAACCGAGGTATTGGTTACAGGAATGCTGATTAGGTGAATCAAGGTGAGTCCAAAACCAATTGTCAGTGGTGCAAATCCTTTAGGAGCGCGGCTATCAGTCACACCCAGAATAATCAGCAGAAACATGAAAGTCATCACAACTTCAGTAATCAGGCAAGCAAACAGCGTGTAACCACCTGGAGAATGAGTACCATAGCCGTTGGTAGCCAGTGGGTTGAAGCCAGTCAGCGTAAATCCAGTTTTGCCGCTAGCAATCAGGTAGATAATGCCCCCAGCAACAACTGCGCCAATCACTTGAGAGAGGATGTAAGGTAGTAAGTCAGACCCCGGAAAGCGCTTACCTGCCCATAGTCCAAACGAAACAGCGGGGTTGAAATGACCACCAGAAATATGACCAAAAGCATAAGCCCCAGTGAGGACAGTAAGCCCAAATGCCAGGGATACACCTACTAATCCAATACCCAATGGAAAAGAAGTATTCTCGCTGATTTTTGCAGCATCTTCTGTGTAGGCGGCGGCTAGAACAGCACTACCACAGCCACCTAAGACAAGCCAGAATGTACCGATAAATTCGGCCAAACAACGTTTCGTGAGAGACATTTTCGGAAAACTCCTTGTTCAGCTACAAACGAGTAATGGCTATGTTGAATAATGCTTGAGTCATTCCTGTCAACAGGAAATCCATTGCGTTTGTTTCGTTATGAAACTAAATCGAAGAAATAGGAATTTGTTTTTTCCTTAATAATTGTGGTGAGAAAATATCAAGATACTGGAAAAGCTAAAATTCCCAAAAAATGCTTAATTTATTAAGAATTTTGCTCTTATGATATAGAACTCATATTTTATTTTTGAAATATCCGTAGGGGAGCCAGTGCGTTTTTTTTCAAAAATAAAATCGTATTGGTATATATCTGTTGAGATTCTTGATCCAGTGTGTTCTATTAAAAGTTATTACAAAATTTAAATAGATTTTGTGCTCTATACACTTTCAGCTTAAAAAATTTGTAAGTGTTCAGGGGGTGCAAAAAAGACGGAAAACAATCCCCAAAATCAAGCAATAAAATTAGGCAGCATTCAAAAAGTCACAATCATCATCAGAAACAACTTGTGGAAGTAAAGATGGCGCAGTTTTAGCACTACGAGCAGCAACAATAGCCTGAGTCATAAACTCCAAAACATTTCGGTTCTGACACTTGAGAGTCGTAACCACAGTTAGCATCCGAGCCACAAAATTACTACCAGCTTCAGTTTGAGAGCCAAAACTAGTCCGCCGCCAGATCACGGCAGGACGAATAGCTCTTTCGGCTGCATTATTAGTCGGTTCAACGCCCTCAACAGTTACAAACAACCACATCGCAGATTCAAACTTTAAAAGTTGGCGACAAGTACGAACAGTTTTGGACAGGGGTGTTTTTTCCCGATAACCAATCTCGTAGTCAGCGGCTTGTTGCAATAAAATTAAGATTTGCTCCTTAATATCTTTGACTAATTCAATAAACTCATAACGCGCCAGAGTGCCGTCTCTAACTCGATGCCATAACTCAAATAATTTCTCCTGCTGTTTAATCAGCGCAATCCCTAATCCTGCGGAGACTCCTTTTCGTTCTGAGATTTTGATAAATTCCCGTCGGAGATGCGCCCAACATAATTGCCGACGTTCCAGCTCTACCCAGTTGTACGCACCGTGACGGTCGGAATTTAAAATCCCCCCAAAGTTTTCACCCAACAAGTTTTGAGCCGCTTGGGTGCAACGTGTTAGGGCAATTTCAAAAAATGTGACTAGGGGTGTAACAGCAACCCATAGCCAAGCCTTTCTTTGTTGGGGATTACAACCGTCGAGATTAGCTTGATTAAAGCTCGTTTCATCTGCTCCTACAACCTTTGAGCAATGGATGTATTGTTTTGCTTCATCCACACAAGTCGTAACTGCATCGCTAGCTTCAAACCTGAGTTTGTTTACGGTTCCCAGTGATATTGCTATCCCAAACACCTCTTGCATTGCACTTTGTACCATCCTTTGACTATTGCGATACACTCCACTCAGCAATGCGACAAGTGCTACTACTCTTACCCCGTAACCACTTGGATTCACCTCTAATGGTAATATTGCACGAGTCTTAGCATTACAGACAGTACAAGTCAATTGATGCAAACGATGTTCGATGACTATGGGAATGAGCGGTGGAATTTCTACTATTTGGTGACGATAGGGATTTGTATCTGACCCATTCAGGTTTGCTCCACAATTAGCACATTCTTCTGGATGATGATCTATGATTTCGCTACATTCTTCTATTGGGTATAAGTCTCGGCTATGGCCTTTATGACCTGGTTGACCACCTCGTTTTTTACTGCTTTTTTGTTTTTCTGACTTTTTTTCCAGCCCTGGTGGGTCACTTGATGGTGGTGATGATGAATTTTTTGATGTGCTATTTATTTTTTCTAATAACTGCTGCTGAACCAATAACAATTCAGCTTGTTGTTTTTCTAATATTTCTATTCGCTGACCCATCTTCTCCACCAGCTTTTTGACGCTGATTGGAGTTCTCTCCCAATCTTTGGGGGGTACTTCCTCTAAGTAACTTGGGTCATTTTCTTGCATAAATCTCACATTACCAGATTCTGGTTGCCATTTTTGGCGATCGCACTTCTACCCCCTGAACGGTTACAAAAATTTTGGTTTTTCCTGTTACGGTTGTTACTTCGTGATTGTTCAAGGGATATTATCATCCCTCAAAATGTGGACTTAGATACTATTTATAAATAGGACTTACGCAAAATATCTCTCAAACTCTGATTTCTCCGTGTCGCGCCAGTTGCTTCAAGTCGGGGAACCCGCCCAACGCACTGGCTTCTCTGCGCCTCTGCGGTTCGTTATTTCGTAACTCGTGCGTAAGTCCTAATAAAGTAAAAATAAAATTCTTGTAGCGGAGTCAGTGCCAAGTTCATGTTAAGAGAATTAAAGCAACTGGCGGCATTGGCCAAACAGAAAGTTGAACCAATGCCGCCAGTTGCTATCTGCTGTTTGGACAGTCTTAACAGATCACGCAGTTAGTTCTGTCTAAAATTAAATTTATTCGTCAATCTGCCAGGAATCCTTAGTTAATTCTTCATCCAGAATTTTCTTAGGACGAACGATGATGATAATTTGTCCTAGTAGAGGAATTTCTGGCTCACTTTCAAACCACTGAAAATCTAATTCACTACCATTTTCAACGACAAAATAGCTGGAGGCATCCCATTTTCGTTTGTCACGATCTACCACAACTACAACGGGCCCGATTTGGCTTTGGGTTTGGATGGGGAAGCGATCGCTATTCGCTAAAATCACTACTGGATCTTCTGCCGCTAACAGCACTTGCCAACCTGGTAATGGTACCCAAGCTTGCTCTCCAGAAAACTTGACTAGGCGAAATGGTTCAATTTCTGTGACTATGGGCACAGCTTGCAAGTCTTTCCGTGACAATGGCAACTCGCCTATGACGGGCAAGATTCGAGGTAATTGTTCTTCAATTTCCAGGCGGTAAAAGGGTAAAATTGGCGCTGGACGTTGGGGAACGGTAGTAAAATCAGTCAGTAGCTGTTCGATTTTTTGCCTTGCTGCTGGCGTGTGGGCAAAGCGTAAACCTTTAGCGATCAGGCGCGATCGCTGTTGTAAATCTGCATTTTGACGTGCCAGTTTCCAAACTTGGTGAGCAACAGCATCTCCCGGATGGGCAGAAAACCCTTCTGGCAAAGTGCGGAAATAGGAGAACTCTTTAATTGCTTTTGCTACTTCCTTCACCTCATCGGCGTCGATTTTGTGGACGAAGATCAGTTCGGCGGCGGCGGCGCGTTCTTCTTGAGTGAGCAAACGTAGTTCGTATAAAACATCACTGCCACGTGTGGCGTAGTGCGATCGCGTTGCTTCCGATACTCCAGAGTTTTCCAAAGAATTGTAAACTTGAGAACCAACAACCACCTGATTTTGTTGAATCGGCTCAAATCCAGTCGCCTCAAAAATGTCTTGGGGATTGTAACCGGTTTTTAGCAACGAGGCGATCGCCGTTCCCCATTCCACCCAGTTGCCTTGTTTTTGCCTCAGCCTTCGCAGTAACTCTTGTGCTACATCGTTGGTAGTATTTTCTTCGGGATTCTGAGCGTTGGGTGGTAGATCAGTCATAATCGGAGTGCGAGCTTCAACTTGAGAGGTTGATTAACACCTCATGAGCAAGTCTTATTCTAATCTATGAACTACCCAGACATACTGCCTTGAGTTCATCTGTAGAAACTTATTTCGACTTTAACTTTGTGGAATTTACAGATTGTCGGGTAGCACAGCTAGCTGTGGGTTGCATTCAAAGGAGGTTTGTTAAACTACCTCATCCATCATGACTGGAGTTTAGACTAGTTCCCGGTGCAAAACTCAGAAGGCTCATTCTATAAAGCCTAAAAACCAAGGTTTTAGTTCCCGGAAACATCTTAAATTCGTATCCTTATTTTTTTGAAATTTAGTTTCGCACCGGGAACTAGTCTAAACTCCAGTTATGACATGTTGCTCCCAGTCCCGATTAAGCAGAGCGCTGCAATCCATTAAGAGCTAGATCGAGAGTATCTGCTGAATTTGGAGAATAAGCGATATCTAGAGAAACACTACCTTCTATCGTCTGAGTGCCACCAATTAAAGGAGTTCTAGTACCTGTTGCAAAAGCTTTATCTGCTACATTAAACACCAAACGAGATGGGCTAGGATTGTCAGCTGAGTTAATATTAATGTCAATAATCTTTCCTGGGATTAACTTCAAGGTATTAAAAACAGCCCCAGCCTGAGCTTGGGCGTCTTTAACCGCTTCGCTAAGAACCTGCAAACGTGCCTGCTGCAATGCTTTGTCTGAGGCAGTGAAGCTTATATTCTGTATTAGATTCGCGCCTGCTTGGATAGCTGTGTCAATTGCTGCCCCAGCTCGAGCCGTTGGTAACTCAAACTGAAGTGTGTTGAGTTCTGTAAAGCCAGTTAGGGTTTGAGTATCATTATAGACAGGATTTAGTTGAATAGATGTAGTTTGAAGTTGTTGCGCCCCAAGCTTTTGCAGCACATCAACTACTGCTGTTGAACGTTGAGCAGTTTTTTCTTGAACTTCGGTTGCGGTTTTTCCGTCTACTTGAATCCCCAATTGCACCTCAGTTAAAGTAGTGGGAACGGTGACTTCTCCTTTACCAGTAACTTTCAATATTTGAGCAGTGTTTGGATTAGTTCTACCAGTCAGGGGATCGACGATCGCAAAAGTCGGTTTACTCGCACCTGTGAGATTATGAGTAGCTACTGAATTTGGAGAATAACCGATATCTAGAGAAACGCTACCTTTTATCGTCTGAGGACTACCAATTATAGGAGTTGTAGCAATTCTTGGAGCGTTCGCTGTTGCATTAAACACCAAAGGAGATGGGCTAGGATTGTCAGCTGAGTTAATATTAATGTCAATAATCTTTCCTGGGGTTAACTTCAAGGTATTAAAAACAGCCCCAGCCTGAGCTTGGGCGTCTTTAACCGCTTCGCTAAGAACCTGCAAACGGGCCTGCTGCAATGCTTTGTCTGAGGCAGTGAAGCTTATATTCTGTATTAGATTCGCGCCTGCTTGGATAGCTGTGTCAATTGCTGCCCCAGCTCGAGCCGTTGGTAACTCAAACTGAAGTGTGTTGAGTCCTGTAAAGCCAGTTAGGGTTTGAGTATTATCTTTATAGCTATAGACGGGATTTAGTTGAATAGATGTAGTTTGAAGTTGTTGTGCCCCAAGCTTTTGCAGCACATCAACTACTGCTGTTGAACGTTGAGCAGTTTCTTGTTGAACTTCGGTTGCGGTTTTTCCGTCTACTTGAATCCCCAATTGCACCTCAGTTAAAGTAGTGGGAACGGTGACTTCTCCTTTACCAGTAACGTTCAATATCTGAGCAGTGTTTGGATTAGTGCTACCAGTCAGGGGATCGACGATCGCAGGAGCCTTCCCACTCACAACTGTAAGATTATTTGTGTTAACCATCTTATTCTCCTTGCTTAAATGATGTTTGAAACCTGTTGATGTTTTAATCTGATGCGTAGATGCGGTTGACTATTACCAGCGATCGCTTTCATAAGCTGTTACGCAAATAAGATTGTATATTTACTCTTGAGGTTGTCATTAGTCATTTGTATCTCAAAGGACAGATGACCAATTGACAAAGGGACAGTCTTAACGCTTGCAATGTACAATCTAGACGCGCATCAGCTTAATTTCTCCGTAAATGATGGGCAGATTGCATAAAACTTTCAACACCAAACTATAAATCAATCCAGTTCACGAATAATTTCATGGGCGATCCATCTGGTAAATGCACTGCCACAAAATAGCGATCGCTGTTCTGGGAATTAAACTGGTGCTATGCCGAAAATCAAGAAGTGCGACACCGAATAGCCCGCCAACTCTACCAGACGCTTTGCTCCCGCTTGCTTCCACGTACCACTTCGTAGAAGCAAGCTACGCATAGCGTCCCGCTCTTAAGTGGTACGGCATCGCTTAACCAGCGTAGTTACTAGACAGAAATTATGGGGATTTTTTAAAACTATAATTGACTGTGTACTTTTTAAATATGTCATTAAAATGTCAATGTTGTGTCAACTCAGATAATCAGCACTCCATCCACAACAGGGCAAACGCATAATGTCAACAAACTGATTTTGTTCTCAATAAGCTTCAAAATAGTCCTAACAATAACTTCAAATTATCAGTAAAAGCAATCTGGTCTTGGATGTAGAAACCATAAGATGTATTGTTTTCATCACGATTATTGTGATTAACGGGAATAAATTTTTAGACGTTTTTCCTTCCTAAGCCTTTATATAATTAAGTCATGAGGTGACTTTAAAGTTTCTAGAAATCACCTCATGAGAAATTACTACAGTTTTGGCTAAACAAATCTAAAAATTTACTACAAAAAGCAGTGTATTTTTGAGTATCCGCAGAGATATAAAAGTCAAAATCATAAAGACTTTAAAAGTTTTTTTGAAACATTGTTTTCAATGATGCGATGATTAACTAAAAAAGTTACGATTCTATTCTGACTCGGATTCAAATGCAACAAGCCTCTAACTCTAATGGCGACGCACGCCCAAAACATCGACATTGGCTTTGGTACGCTTTTGGGACGTTAGTTGGTTTATTCGGCTTATATGGACTGGTAAGTTATGTAGTTTTACCAGCACTGTGGCGTCACTACGAACATAATCCCAAGTTGGAACATTCTCCAAAAACGACGCAAACGCTAGAAGGCATCTCTGGAGATCCTCTGAATATTGGATTTGTTGGTACAACAGCAGAAGTAGTGCAAATGCTATTAGCAGCAGGTTGGTATCCGGCAGACCCCATCACTTTACGCTCAAGTGCTGGGATTGCTAAAAGTGTTCTCCTAAAGCATTCTTACCCAACTGCACCTGTGAGTAATTTATATTTATGGGGACGCAAGCAAGATTTGGCTTTTGAACTCCCCGTAGGCAATAGTGCCAAGCAGCGACATCACGTGCGCTTGTGGCAATCGAACGACTTGAGTAGCGATAATAGACCTCTGTGGTTAGGTTCAGCAACATTTGATCAAAGCGTTGAACTTAGCCACACTACAGGACAGATTACTCACCACATTGATGGAAACATTGATCTTCAAAGAGATAGCCTGATTAAAAGTATTGCTTCAACACATCAGATTGTTAGCTTATATCAAGTGACTGGTGTCGGAGCTACGTGGCTAGCTCATAATGGAGGAGGCGACGGATATTACACAGATGGAGAATTAACTATTTGTGTACTTTCAGCCAACAGTATTGTACAAACAAAACCCTATAATCAATCGCCCAATCCAGAGCCAGTTAAGATCAAAAATCAAGTCTGGTTGTTATTAAGACATTTGCTAAGAAGTTAAGCAAAAATAAATTGAACTTTTCATGCATTGGGGATGTCTGTCAGGACAACACGATTAATCATTGGCAGTCGTTGGTTAAATTGAATTTATCAGAGAGGGGATACTTCATAATTATTTACTTTTTCAAAGTTCTGAAATCCTTGAAAATACGTCACAAGAGAAGTGACATACTCCTACACTGACTGAGTACAGTACAGTGTAGGCTTCTCACCAAATCCAGCTATTGCTTCGGATACTCGATGAGCTTTAAAGACGGGATGACCCTCCGCCTTATTCTTTATATTTACGGCTGCATTATGATCGCGGTCAAGACTGCATTTACAATTAGGACAATCGTGCCATCTTTCATGCAACTTTTTGGGAACTTTCACCCCGCAACTAGAACAATCTTGTGACGTACCTGATGGATTCACTGCAATTACCAATAACCCAGCATTTTCGGCTTTGGTTGTCAGTATCGACAAGAAGCTTGACCATCCAGCATCATGCACAGACTTGGCTAGCATGGAGCGAGAAAGACCTTTGACGTTTAAATCTTCGTGAAGTACAACATCATATTTTTTTAGTAGATTATTTGCGGTTTTAAAGTGAAAATCTTTGCGCTTATCAGCTACTTTTTTGTGTTGTTTAGCAACTTGCTTAATAGCTTTATTGCGACGAATACTTCCTTTTTTACGGCGTGAGATGCGTTTTTGAATGACCCGCAATCGCTTCTGAGCCTTGCGATACTGTTGAGGAATTGAAACAACATTACCATCGGAAGTTGCTAAAAACTCTTTTAAACCGAGGTCAATGCCTGTAATCGAGTCTGCATTGAAATCAGGCTTAATGCTTGGGACTGTCGCATCTTCAAGGCTTAAAGTTAAATAATATCCATCAGCTTTTTTGGTAACAGATGCAGTCTTGATTTTAAAACCATCTGGAATAGGGCGATGCAAAATAACTTTAACTATGCCGAACATCGGCAAAGTAATCAGATTGCTTTGCAGACACCCATCCTTTATTTGCGGATAGGTAAACGTGCGGTAACGGTCGCGTGACTTAAACCGAGGTCGCCCACTTCGTTTTCCATTGCTATCGTCTTTTAAAAAACGGTCAAACGTCGCCTTAACTCGTTTAACTATATCTTGTAGCACCTGCGAGTAAATTTCACCGTACCAAGGATGAGTCTTTTTAAGTTGTGGTAACGTTTTCTTTTGTGAGTAATAGTCTGGGTTATCCCGCAACTCTGGTATATGGCAGACAAGAGGGCAAGCGTTAATCGGTGAGCGATTACGCTCGTACCAATCAAATCTATCAGCCAACAAATAGTTATATTGGGCGCATAACATAGACAACCATCTATCTATTTCAATGGCTTGTTTTGTTGTTGGTCGTAGCTTGTATTGGTACGCTGTCCTCAATTGTCTACCCTCAAGCATCAAAACTATAATACCATGTAAGTGACAACAACGGGTAGACAAATATGAAAACTACTAGGCTAAATGTCAGGATGTCTGAACGCAGATTAAACAAGCTTCGCTCTTATGCTGTAATGAAAGATAAATCAGTTACGCAGATAGTAGAAGACTGGGTTGACAGACTGCCAAATCTAGAGAGTGTTAAAAATAGCGCTGACCCCCTCCCTATCAATCCTACGGATTGAATTGGTCGGAGGTCGCGTTATTTTTAACCGCCTTATATCTCGCCACTGACTTGGAGTACCGAGTACAGTGGGAGGCTTACGGCGTAATAGCTAAAAGCTGTTAACAGGTTATCTCCTACAGAGATGCAATGGCATAGAGCGTCCGCATGAAGTGCGATCGCAGACGCGATTTTAACAGAATTGGTAGGGCGATGAGCAGGAGCGAAAGCAGAATGGATTAATTTGGTCAGTTTTAAAACAACTGCCTTTGCCCTGTTTAGATCACTTAGGCGCACGGAAACCAGCAAGTTGTGCTGTATTCGCATCTTTAAAACAAATATCCGGCTTCACTTTTTCATAATCTAAGGTTTTGGGTAGGTGATAAATGTTGCCTCTCTTATTCGTAATCTTGCCTTTTACCTCTGCATCACTTGGGCAAGTTGTTTGGTTTTGTGGTTTCACCCCTAGATTTTGTGCTGCTGCTAAAACTGCTGTTTTATTCCCCGCCGATGCTAGCTTCTTAGAGCTAGAAGTTGTATTTCCAGAGATAGGACTAGCTGCTGCACTAGAGGCAGGATTAGCTGCTGTACTAGAGGCAGGACTAGCTGGAGCAACAGCAGTTGGTGTTTGAGGCGTAGTACTACTAGATTCTTCAGGTTTTTTACCACAGCTACTTAGGATCAGCACTGTAAATAACATCACTACCATGCTCAGTTGACGAGGTTTAAGTTGATTGTTCATGCGGTTAATTCTCTAATATTTAATTCCCAATATTTTATGCGATACTGACTTCATCACTCTGCACATCACTAGCGCCACTCACCCCCCTGGCAGTCTCCACCAATTGTGCCAATATCTCTTGTGTTGCTACTTCTCCCTTTAAAACTACGCTACTCCCTAACTGAGCAACATAGACAGAATCAATCTCATCAAATTGTGAATCTTCGTCAAAAGCTAGGGCGACTCTTTTTGCTAAACCACTTTGGTCATATTCTCCATTTAGTCCGACTCGTTCCAGAGGAATAGTTTCCCCCGATTCGGAATTATCAGCAATTAGAGTCGGATCTGGGTTAACTTGAGCATCTTCTGGTTTTTCCTGTCCAAACAGTCTTTGTAACCAACCCATAACTGTAATCTCTCTGCGAATATAGATTTAAATACAGTTAATTATTGCACTGATCTGCGCTATAAACGCTCAACAGCAGTCTCACAGTTCTAAAATCAGTCACTGTCAGGTTTGTTATCTGAATCTATCAGTGCTTAGTACGATAAATTATTTGACCACAACAAAAAATTATCAGTCAACCCATGCATAGACCAATGTTGCATGAGTTCTTTGCGATTGAACGTACTTTGTTTACTATTGATATCTCCGGCGAACTGGATGTGAGTTGATTAGGAAACTGACTCCAACTGTCCAGCCTAATGCCACCATCCATCCGGCTAATACATCACTTGGATAATGGACTCCTAGATACAAACGTGTCCAACCAATTATTAAGACAAACAAGGTTCCTATAATCACAACAAACCAACGCCAACGGCTGTTCCAACTCAAAATAATCAAAACTGCCACCAAAGTCATACTAGCCATCGCATGACCACTCGGAAAGCCATAATCAAATTCTGGAGCAGGTGTTACCCACAGATGAGGACGTGCCCGGTGCAGCAACCGCTTCACTGTCTGATTAATGATTATACTGCCCACCGAGGCTGTGAGTAAGAATTCTAAAGCACGCCACCTTTGTCGAATCAGCAACAACAGCGAAATCATTGCTGCTGCTGGGAATACCCCCCAAAACACTCCAAGCTTTGTCAAGTATGAGACAAAAACATCTAGTTTCGGTTGAGCAGTGCTGTGAATAGCTAATAATAGGGGAACATCAAAGGTAAATCCACCTTGTTTCCAAACATCCTCTGCTAAGTCCCCAAATATCAGTAAGGGAATAAATCCGCCAAGCAGTAGGAGCAGTACTGCCCGGAGGCTGCTGGTGAGGCGCATTAACTTGCTCCTGCATTAATTAATTAATCTTTCTCTAATCCTAGCGGCGTAAGTAGTCAAACAGAATTAATTACCGAAAAACTGGGTTTAAAGCCCCGTCCTGTAAGGACGGCTTTTTATTGCATTTTGATTAATATTATACCGGATATGGTAGTATAAGATAGGAGGTGAAACGATGCTAGTTTTTGAGTTTAAAGCTTATGGAAAGTCAACCCAGTTAACAGCGATAGATGATGGAATTCGGACTGCCAAGTTCATTCGCAATAGTTGTATTCGGCTATGGATGGATGTTCCAGGTATAGGTAAAAACGATTTGCAGAAGTATTGTGCTGTACTTGCAGCTAACTTTCCCTTTGCTAATGAACTCAATTCAATGGCTAGACAAGCTTCTGCCGAACGAGCATGGTCTTCTATCTCTCGGTTTTATGACAACTGCAAGAAGGATATTCTGGGTTTAAAAGGATATCCCCAATTTCAGAAAGACTGTCGAACTGTAGAATACAAAACGTCAGGATGGAAGCTTGCAGATAATCGTAAATCAATAACTTTCACTGATAAAAAGGGGATTGGAAGACTAAAACTCAAAGGAACTCGTGACTTGCACTTCTACCAAATTAACCAGATTAAACGGGTGAGATTGGTAAAACGTGCCAATGGTGTGTATGTTCAATTTTGCATTGATGTAGACCGTTCTGAAAACATAGAGCCGACTGGTAACACAGTCGGGTTAGACGTAGGGCTTAAGGAATATTACACCGACTCTAATGGGGTAATGATTGAAAACCCGAAATTTCTCCGCAAGGGGGAAAAGGTTGTCAAGCGTTGGCAGCGTCGAGTTTCAACAAAGGTGAAAGGTTCAAAGAATCGGGGCAAGGCTAGGCAGATTTTAGGAAAATGCCATCTCAAAATAAGTAGGCAACGCAAAGACCATGCTGTGAAATTAGCACGGTGCGTAGTTCAGTCTAACGACTTGATAGCTTATGAAGATTTGAGGATTAAAAACATGGTAAAAAATCATTGTTTAGCCAAGTCCATCAATGATGCATCTTGGTATCAGTTCCGTGTTTGGGTTGAGTACTTTGGCAAAGTATTCAAGCGGGTCACGGTTGCGGTTAACCCGCAATACACAAGTCAAGAATGCTCTCTTTGCGGTGAAGTTGTAAAGAAAACACTATCTATGAGAACGCACGTTTGTAAGTGTGGGTGCGTGATGGATAGGGATGAGAACGCAGCGAGAATAATCCTTAGTCGAGGGTTGAGTACCGTAGGGCATACGGGAACTTTTGCACTTGATGCAAGTAACGCTTGGGGAGATGGGGCCTCTACTCATGTTGGTAAAAACCTGCAAGAGCAAGCACTGTCTTAGATCCAAGAATCCCCGTGCGTTTACGCCGGGGAGTGTCAAATCGCAATTCTTGACTAGGCAAGATTCACGATTTTTGACAGAATTCTTGGTAATCTAGTTTTACTTGCTTAGAGTAGCTGATTGCATACTCAAGAATTTGATTACGCCAATCAGATAAGTGAGCAAACTTGATTAAATCATCTGCGATCGCAGAACCTTGTCTACCACCACTGCGTAATTGATCCCACGCTGTGACTTCACCCATTGTCTGCATCAACTTATTTAAGCGTTCTAGCTTTCCATCCCACGCCTGTAGACTCACCCGATCTTCTTCTGGCTGTAACTCTCGTAAAACATAAGATTTATTGCCGTCAACTATCACCCCCAAAAGAGCAGGTGGCGTTCCTTGCACCCGTTGTTGGATAGCTACTACCCGTGCAGATTCACTCGACCAATCCGGCTGAGGTAGTGTTAAATAGGGTTGTAATGAGGAAGTTTCTGTTAACTTCAAATCTAATAGATAATTGCCATCAGGAGAACCTTTTCCTTCTACCAAAACTGCATAACGTTCTAACCCTAAACTACCTGTACCAGCGATTCGTAGTTGTACATCTAAAACTTGATAAAAATTCGCATCTTTTTGTGTAGATTTTTGCCAAGTTGAGATGAGTTCTCTGATCCTTTGCTGTTCTGCTTCTGTGGCTTCCATAATGCGTTTATTATCAATAATTAAGTGTCGCTTACCTTTCTTTTCCTTTGTGTGTTTATCTAAAAAGTCTTGGCGAAGGCGGGTTTTTAAACTTTTTAATAAATCTTTTACTAAGCCCAAAGCGGTTTTATTTTCTACACTTCTAGCAATACCTTTAGCTAACGTATTGCTGTAAGCATCAAGAAAAGAATTGTTTAAATGCAATGCTTCTGATTCATTCACCTTCAGCGAGTGAGAGCCAACTATCATACTGGTAATAAACCTCGCCAAATCCCAAGTGCAAGGAGCAAGACATGCTTCATCAAAATCATTAATATCAAAGTAAACTAATCGATTATCACCTTTATAACTACCAAAGTTTTCCAGGTGTAAGTCGCCACAAATCCATACTGGCGGGGCTGCATTCAGTAGTAAATCTTTGGGGAAGTCTTCGTAAAATAAATGACACGTCCCACGATAAAAAGTAAAAATATCAGAACGCATTGCTTTATATTTTAATTCAAGTAGTTTTGGGTTGCGTCCTTCGTTAAAGCGATGAATTCTGTCAATGATATTGTTTGTCATGATTTTTGGCTCTTGAAATGAATGGTCTGGTGACTTATCATTACCCATTGATGGCAGAGTAAAGCCACAAATCGCCCAAGGGAAGCGATCGCCTTCCAATGGGAACTATAAAAATGGCGGTTACTGATAAATGTTACCAAAATTTGTATGAGAACTCTTCAACAATCACCCTCACTTAGGGCAGCATTCCAACAAAAAATCGACACCAAAAAATCTACCAAACACCAAGAAATTCATGAAACATTAGGTGATGGCTTTTTGGGTGGGTTGGGTTCATTCATGTTTGAAGTTAACCAAGCCACAAATAAATTCAAAGGCAATATGGGGGAATGGGGAGTATCGCTACTTTTGCAATCTTTCCCCGATACATGGGTGATATTTAATAATGCTTTAATCCCTACTAACTCAGGCTCTCTAACAGAAATCGACCATCTAATTATCGGTGAGGGTGGTGTTTTTTTAGTAGAAGTCAAAACCTGGAAAGGGTCATTTAGTGCCTACAAAGATAAATGGAAACGACGCGAGGGTAACAACTGGGTAGTAGTTGACAATAGTCCGACTTCTCAAAGTGTTTACCATCAAAAAATGTTTAGTCAGTGGATTACTTCATTAATACCTAACCTTTATGATGGGTTTGTTGCGGCTCCAGTAGTCTTTCCAATTGCTAAATGGATAGGAACGAATGATTGCTCAGTTCCAGTTTTACAAGGTATTCCTGCACTGCTACAGATGATAAACAGTTCTCCTGATTGTTTAACACCAATGCAAGTACAAGCAATTGCCCAAGCCGTTGAAAACTTGACATTTACTACAAATACTACCTCAATTCATAAACCGATTCCTAAGCCCAAACCTGTTAAACGCCAGAATCCTACAAGTTGAGTAAGTGCGATCGCCCCCCACTTCGAGAACCGAATTGCCCTCCCATCAACCAAAGAAAAATTCTTAGAGGAAAATGGCTTATAGGGTAATAGATGCGATCGCTCTGCTATCAATTAAAGTACTTTTGCTGCCACTTTACAAGCGTGCTGTACTCAACACGAGTGGTAAATTTGGATGAGCGAAAAATTATTCAACAATGAAATATTTATTTAAGTATTTATTAGTTATTCTATTTACTTATTATATTTAGGTTGACTTCTTATAATTATTCTATCTGCTTTCTGCTGAGCTTCTTGAATACTATTCATCCGCTCAATTTGAACTTTGTATCCAGGCAGATAATTTTTATCATTTTGTAGATGCTTTTGAATAGTCGTGTGAACTGCTCCTTTCTTCGCTACTCCTGTATAATTATTTTTCCCTCCTTCAGTTAAAATTTTATAGACTACAGGTCTATCATTTAATAATTGACTAATTCCCTCAATAGTGAGATTTACAGTTTTTGTTTTAGGTTTTGAATCTTTAGAACTCTCTGATGCACTACTACGCTGGGTAAGAGTCATTTGATGAGGTTTCTGTTTGTTGACATCAGATGCTTTGACAGGACGTTTTGAGCGGTTACCTTTCGGTGTAGACTTGAGAACCAAAGCATCTGAATCAGCAATTTGAAGCTTCTCTATGAGAAGCTGAGCAAATTGTTGTGGTGGCAATTCTTGTAAATTGATATAAGCAACTGTTGAGCGAACACCTGGAATTTTTGTGTTATCAAACCGGGCTGGAAGAATATACTCTTCATTTTTCTGAAATGCACGAGCTTGAGCGCTTTCACGCTCATGATTAGTCCAATTCTTCTTTCGATAATATTGCGAAATGAACATAACACAAAAACGTGCTTTATTACAGTAAACATCATCCAGGTGAGTGTACAAGTCCTTACCCCAAAAATTAACCTGCTCAAATACATCATAAAAAACTTTAATATTAGAATTTTTGAGGTTATTTGCAACTGCATCAACGTACTTTCGGTCTTCACCTGCAAAAGAAAACGCAAACTCGTATTCGTATACTTTCATCACAATTAGCTAAGTCTTTTCTCTACAATTTAAGCAATGTTGGTTTCCCAATAAAAAGTACCAGTATCTATATTGCCTGTACTACTATTTCTTTTAAAGAAATCAACAGATGCAATTTTGGCTATTACATTGGTAAAATTTAGTGTAATTGATAATTTCCTCTTTTAAACTACTACTTCTAGCACCAAAGATTGCAGAAAATATTGGTTAATTAGTCAAATACTTTTCCAACAAATCCTTACCGCGATCGCCCATCTCGTGCATCTGCGCCTCAATCTTTTCCATTGCCAAAGGTGATGGTTTAGCACGTCCATTCTCCCAACGGTTAATTGTTGGGTAAGTGACACCTAAAGTAGCTGCAAACTGTTCTTGCGTTAGTCCAGTCAAAAGCCTGAGTTCACGAATGAGCTTGCCAACTTCTGGCTGGTTGATGACTAGGGGCTTTTTTGTGGTCATCTAGCTTCTGAACTCAAATAACAAACTTGATGTAACACTTGATATATCATTTGACACATTTTAACTACACCAAGGCTGGTGCGCTCTCCGCAAATACTCGGAAAATTTTTTGGCTCCACAAGATTCAACGCGCTTTTGTTCAACTGAAAATGCATAGAATGCAATAACTTCGTTAAGCTGCGCGGATCGCACCCCATCACCCTTACCAACAAAACAAAATCCCCGCACTTAATCGGCGGGGACTGTGGCTTTCTCTAAGCAGTTTTATTGATACAAATGCACTATAAGCGGTGGCGAAAGACAAGCGATGGCTACGGTTTTTGCTAGATTACGCTGTTTGGCAAGAGAACTTATACAAGCGATTGCGGTCAGGCGATCGCATCCTTACTTCCAGCATCACGCCTTGTAATCGGTACGAGTCGCCCCACATGGGGTAATGACCATTCATAGGTGTAGTGGTCATTTGAAGTGAGATTAATTATTACGAAAGACAAAAGTATGCTTCAATGTAGCATAAATTATCTGAATCTATTACGCTCCCATGAATGACGCGCCCTCTGCCACTCATTGCTAACTTACCGCGCTGCTTACAGCACCCTTAAGGGCTGCAATTCCCTGTTCAATGCTAGCCCAGATACCCATGTCAGGTTCCTTACCGGCTATCTCTCGCGTTCCGACGAAGTAAAGAACACCTTTAAGAATCTCTTGGTGAGCGCGATTTTCAAAATTAACTCGGTTGAGCGGTTCCATCAAATTTTGAAGATCATCATTCAAGGACTGGGCAACCTTGTGTAGAACCAGCCCGGTCATTGTCTGTTGATGCTTTAGCAACTCAAGCTGTAAGTACTTGTCATACAGAGTTAGCTCGGAGCCGCTCATCATTTGGCTTACCTTCTGGGCATGTTGAGTAGTAATGTCGCGAGGTTCTGCTGCATTGTCGTATTTAGAAACAACTGCTTCGATGATGCCGAGATTTTCGCGATCGGTGCTGATCATTTTTTCGAGCCGCTCGCAAATCGTATTGTCGTCCGTCTGTTCTATTAACTTTTGCTCACTTTCCAAGAGAACATTCTGAAAAAGCTTTAGATCGGCAAGCTTAGTCGCTATATTTGTCACATCAGCCATTATTATTAACTCCAGACTACAGGTTTTATCGGTTATGAGAAGCTCTCCTCACTTTTTCCATATTCTCGTGAGGTTGAAGTAAGTCTGTCCCTCTTCAGAAAGATTTATATCAAGTTCGTCGTAGCAGGCTATCAACGCTGAATGGCACGAATCAAAGCGGAAATCCTTGCCAGATGGAGATTACATTTCATGAATGAATAGTCAGGCGATAGCCCTTGGTGGGCACTCCGTGCCATCGCGCATCCCCATAACCACGCCTCAATATCAGTAGCCGCCTGATTAGCTACTTGCACCGCGTCATCCATGCTGTAGGCGTAGGTCATAGTTTTAGTTCCACATTCAAATTAGATAGTACGATTGTATTATTAAGTTGATATAGAAAATTGAGTTATGCACCTTCTGTGGTTTCGCCGAGACTTACGTTTAACTGATAACGAAATTGTCACATTAGCAACTGCTAACGGTGCAGCAGTAAAACCATTCTTCATTATTGACCCTTGGTTTTATACCTGGACTGATGTTGGAACTGCCAGAGTTAGGTTCTTATTTGAGTCTTTGGAAAACCTTAACTCTAATCTCCAAAAGTTAGGCAGTCAATTATACTTATTTGAAGGTAATTCTATAGACATAGTGCAAGGCTTAACAAAGCAGTTAATCGAGCATGGATATAACCCGAAGCTTTTCTTTAACCGTGATGTGCAGGTAGAGTATGGTATCAACCGGGATAAAAGTATAGTTGATTTTTACGAACAGTTAAACCTTGATTATCACATTGGACTAAACAACTTTCTACAATCCGCAGAGCAACGTGATCAGTGGTTTAATGAGTACTATACCTATCAAAGACAACCTCAATATCCAATCCCTCAAACTATTAACACACCGCAACTGACTCTCAATTTACCACAACTAACGTTTGAAGAACTTAAACAGAAGTATCACAGTTTTTGGGCAGTCGATCAAGTTTACTTTCCAGGGGGTGAGACACAAGCAAAATCCAAACTGGACTCATTTCTCAAAAAAAGATATTACGGATACCATTGGAAACTTTCTCGCCCAATGCTCTCACAGCTTGGAGCAACATCTCATCTATCACCACATCTAACTTTTGGGACTATTTCAACTCGCACTGTTTACCAAAGTACTAAAGCTAGAGCAGAAGAATTAAAAACTCAACCCAAGGCAGAATTCTCCCTCAAAGCATTTCGTGACCGTCTACGCTGGCACGATAGTTTTACACAACGCCTTTATTTTTATCCAGAAATAGCTTATAAAAACCGCTACCCGGAATTTGATGAATGGTATACACCCCTGGAGCTACCACCAGAAAAACAAGAACTGTTTCATGCTTGGCAGGAGGGAATGACAGGCTTTCCCCTGGTAGATGCCAGTATGCGACAACTAAAAACTATGGGTTGGATGAACTTTCGCATGAGGGCAATGTGTGCCACATTTTTAACTATTAATTGTGGTATTTCCTGGCATCATGGCGCTAGACATTATATGAACTATTTAGTAGATGGAGATTTAGCAATTGATAATTGGCAGTGGCAAATGCAAGCTGGTGTTACTAATCCTTTAAGTGATACTTTTCGCATATATAACCCAAATAAGAATATTCCCGAAAAAGACCCAGACCTCAAATTTATTTACTATTGGGTAAGCGAACTAAAAGCTTACAGTCTACCAGAAATTATTCAAGGTAAATATATTGGCAATAGTTCTTATCCACAAACTATTTTAGATTGGGCTAAAACCCGCAAAGTTAATGGTAAAATCATCTCTGACCTTCGGAAAAAAGTAAGAGAAAGATTAACTCTCGATGGTGGAACAGAATATGAAAGTGCAGTTGCAGCTAAAGAAACAGTAAATAAATACTGGCAACATAAAGATAGGGAGTACAAAGAATTCAAGAAATTAGAGGCAGAACTAGAGTAAACCAATAGCAGGTTTTAATACTGCTAATCACGCTCTCCATCTTTGTATAAAAATCTCACAGTCCGATGGCGTATCCGCCCTTACATGTGGCGATCGCCCCATAAAATTCTTAGAGGATTCTTAGAGGAAAAGTTGCACACTTTCTGGAGCGTAGTTTACATACGTTGGCATCACACATAAGTGGGCGGGTACGCCATCGCACCCCCATTAAGCAAGTATCATAGCTAACCAAAGAAAATCAAGCGAGGAAAAATTGCCTTTCCAGCGATCGCCCAGAAAGCAGATAGGAGGAAAAACATTATCGTCTACTCACTGCGTTTGATTAAAGGGGCGGATTCTACCAAAGAAGCACCTAACGAGTAACAACTGCTACGAACATTCTCTGGTACTGACAACACAGCTACATTGTGGGGAGATGTAAATCCCTCTTTGAAATCAATGCAACTTTTCACAATTGTCCATGAATCTTCAATAGCTGTGGGTAAATGTTCGTCAAATCTTCTATAATTTTGCTCTCGTAGTTTCTTCAAAGATGCTAAAAACCGCGCCTTTTGTTTGGCGTGTGACTGGCGGCTTTCACAAATCTTACGAGCTGCGTCCAATACTTTTTTCTCGTCCCAATCTGTGATTTCTTTTACATCTGCAATACATTCATTCACTGTGAGTCGTGTGGGGTGTGAGTTGCCATCTAAATTGGGGTTTGCTGCCCAAGTCTGGATTGTACCTGAAACAAGTATGGTAATTAGTACAGCCAAAAATCCCAAAATCACATTTTTACAGACAATTTTAATCATAATTTCGCTTTTTATAAGTAATCTTATTACAATTAAATCTTTAATAGAGTGTCAATCAGATCAACTTTTGGGATGATACTGTGTGAGGTGCGTAGTTTACATACGTTGGCATCGCCTCATTAAATGGGAACCCTGAATAGAGTTGCGTTTCTCACCCTCATGAAATTCTTAAACTTCCTCAAACCCAAACCAGCCCAGCCAACTATTGAAAGCTATGGGCAACTAAACTCTCATGTTGAGCCAGAGCAAATTCAATCACTGATGGAATGGTTGGAGAGCTAGTCTGCTAAATGCGGGTTACTTGGGAAAAGCGCAGATTATTTGGTACGACAGCGATAACCCAGACTCCAGCCTAGAGCAAAAAGTTAAAAAAGTTGTGCGTTCTGGTGAGCCAATTTTTTTGTACCGTTGCGGTGGTAGGGTGTCGCCGCCGCCTACTGGGTACTGCTGGCGGATGATGAACGAACATCCATCAATGCGGATTTATCAGTTAGAGCTTAAGGATGGAGAGTGATAAGGTTTTCAGTTCTTGCCCAAGTGGGAGCGATCGCTCAAGTTTCCTCTCTACAAGACGCAATCATGCGAACGCTTGAATGCTCATTAGGCGATGGCGTGACGCAAGAGCGTAGCTGATTGCTATAGCGTTATTGATTAACTCTGACTCTACATATTGGCTTGGCGATGATGTCGGCGTAGCAGGAAAGCAGCACCAATTGCACTAATGCCCACCAGCGATAAGGAATTTCCCGATTCCGGTACTGAAGTGGGTATCTGGAAGGAGCCGCTAACTAAAGCCTGACCTACCAAAGGAACAGTTGGGTCTGGACTAATGGTGTAATTATCGGTAAGGGTGAGTGTACCGATAGCACCGTTAAATCTACCTGTACCACCAGTAATGGTCAGAATACCAAAAGCGGATGCTGTCAGGTTTTCGAGGTCACTTGTAGCAGTGGCGGTACTGCTACCAATCAAACTATCATCACTGTCTTTGCTAAAAAACCTGTCAATGAGCGGTGGTAAACCTTCTAAACCAAACGTTACTGCATCTGGGCTAGCTGTAGATATACCAGTATTAGGATCGAGCCGAGAATAGCTCATGCTTGATAGTTGAGTCAAACCGTAGGGAGCATTAAGATTATTACCAACGACCGTTACCACCGAGATGTTCGGCGCAATCTCCCTCAAGCTAACTTCTAAATTGTAAACAGCTTCAAATTCATAATTAGTTTGTGCAATCGCTTTTGTAGTATCTAAAGCGAAACTTGCTAATGAAAGCACTACCGGAACAAGCCACACACTTTTTGAACGCAGCATTAGTTACTTCATCTTCAAGTTAATTTTTAGGTAGAAAATATTACCTTTTTGCTTCCCGAAAACAGCATACACTACATTAAATTGCGGCGGCAATGAAAAAATTGTTGATCCGCTTGATATATCTTTAGATGTTTTTGCTCAGTCAGGTTCACAATATTTGAGTTCTGACTGTATTGATTAGTAACTTAAGCGCCGAAGTGGCATCGCTTCCAACACACGCAGGTGAACAAAACTTGTTATCACTAAAATTCTTGAGAGTGAAAATGCTCAACTCCTGTTGGTAGGAGATATTGACCAATTGCCAACCGCATTGTCTGTGCCATCCTGATGGCCCAGCTAGTGACGCTTGCCTTGACTTTCGCCCCGACCCCGAACTAGAAAGCAAGCAGTTCGTAGATTTTTTGAGGATTGGGGAAACTTATGAAAATTCCTACACCAGTGACCCAAACCAAGAGCAATGGCAACCAGAAGGGGCTAGTTATTACAATGGTGAATTAATACTACAACTACAGCAGCGGCGAACGCAACAGCAACAGCTAGAACTGCTAAATACCTATCCTATGTTTACTGGTAAGTGTCCTCAGTGCCAGCATGAGTTTGACCGCGACTACACCTCAAGGGTGCATTGGGATTGCCCGGAATGTGGTTGGATGGATGATACTGTGTAGGGCAAGTTGGCAGCAGCTTCAGCTTTTGGGATGATACATTGGTCAGTTATCAAATAGTAGGTTAATTGGGCGGATGTCGCGGATCTTGAGGGTTCTTTTACCTGCGTTATCGTCGTCATCAATCGTGACCAGGTATTTCACGACCGTATGGTTTGCATTTCCACCAGTCACGGTGACAACAAATGCTGAGTAACTGTTAGTGCTTGTGCCACAACCACTTCGGTCATGAAAGGTTTGATTCCATTCACCAATATGGACACCCTCACCTCGTGGCTCATCACCACTTTGTTTAATTTCATTGAGGAGAGCTACTTTCAGTTGAGAAAGCTTTGATTTTTTATCAGCAAGCATAAGTAAAAGATACTTATCGCGATTAAACAGGTCTTGGTTGCCGCCGTTGCTGCATTTATCTTCGTAGTTGGCTTCAGCTGAATCCGGGCTGGTCATCACCAGTGCTGGGATCTTGGGAGACTGAGCGGCGTGGACAGAAGTTGTTGCTAGTGCCAGAACACATAAAGTAAAAAAACCAAAGCGCATTCAATTCTCCGAGCGTGAATTAGTGTGTCCAATCAAGATTAACTGCAACGGACACTAAAGGACAGGGTTTGCTCGGTAGGCGTATGCAGCTTGCGGGGTGAAATGAGCAGTGATACCGATTTTCAACCCAAGCGATGGCGTAACCGCCCACGCCCAGGTTGATCGCCCTCATAATTCTTAGAGTCAAAGTTGCACACTTGAGGAGCGATCGCTCCTCAAGTGTGCAATTCTCTGCCACTTTAACTCAAATTACTGCTGCCACCGATTTGGGCTGCTCCCTCTGGTGCTGGTGGGTGGTAAGTCATAGACTGTAACCCTAAACGACCAGGCCCAATAAAACGGTTGAGAGTGAATGAGATACCGCCAAGCATTACTCCAATTACTCCGAAGATGCCGCCACTAGATTGCAGCGCCGTTACTGTCTCCATCTTCACTGATGAGTCTTTCCATAACCATGCTCCTGGCTCAACATCCAGTACTTCCCCAGTCGCAAGGTACTTTTCAAAGACATTACCGTAACCGTGGATTAGAAGCAGCCCTCCCTGTTGCTGACCAATGAAGCGATCAATGAATAAGCCGCCACTGCGGCTGAAAAAAAGGTTCGCCAGTCCTCGCTGAAAAAAGAAACTGTACTCAATATTACTCGTAGCGAGTAAAAACTGATGTTCGCGCACGTCCACTGTCTGTCCACGCTCTAATTGCAGCACCACAATCTGTCCTGGAGCCTCACGAGAGAAAGCTATATTCCCCGGCCCATGTGCTTCACTGACAAAAATTTGCAGTCCGGCAAAGAAACGCTTGGCTGCCCCTTTCAAGCCTTTGACACCAAGACGAACATTCGGATGTTTCCACAGTAAAATATGATGTTCAAAGTAAATCGATTGCTGTTGTCCCAGATGGACATCTACTACAGGAACTATTTCTCCTTCGATTCTCAAGGTCAAGTCACCAGAATGAAATAAATCTTTCGGATTTTTTAATTCAGGTATCGGTTCACTACTGAAGTCTGGCATAGTCTTTACTTTGAGATGGTTGTTTTATAAATCATTTTCTCCCAAACTCCAATAAAAGTGTGTCAAGAGAAATGATACAAAACATTTCCCTCTTCATTTACTTCAAAATCAGCATTAAGTTCCTTGGCTTTCTCATCTAAATATTGTTTAGCTAACTGGGTTGATATGTCAGCATTTTTCGCCAGTTGGAATACCGTTATTCTGCCAACATTTTGCTCAATTAATTTTAAAAACACTAACTGAATCCGCTTTTGTTCTGATTCCAGAAGTAATGCTTTTTCCTTTCGATTCTGCTGCACTAAAGACCAACTCAACCAGCCTCCTAGAATGGTTGACGGAATAGTAAGAATAGTTAAAGCCGCTACATCATTTTCTTTTTCTTGAGCAGGAGTTTGGGGATTCATAATTTCTAGAATCATCACAGCAGAAAACGGAATGCCAAATAATAAAAAACATATTGCTAAAAATTTTTTAACTAGTTTCATACAACCTTTTTCAGTTCCTAACAAATAATGTAAAAATAATAGCTCTATTATATAATGTATAATCAATTACTTATGACGCTGATATTTCGCTGATGTTTCCTCTCTTCTCGACACACTGTTAGGTCGCTTGTAAATGCTGATAACAGCGAGGAAATCCATCACAATCAGGCGTAGTTTACATACGTTGGCATCGCCACATGTAAGGGCGGGTACGCCATCGCACTCCAGTAAACCTGCACCACTGTTGTTGGTAGCTGAAAACGTTGTACTGATTAAATCACTCTTCCCCTGGAACTAAACCGATAATTGAGTCTATTCCAATGTGAAAACCTGTTAGAGGGAGAAGACCTGTTAGAGGGAGAAGACTCGTTGGCGCAGCCTCTGGTAGAGTTGAGAGCAACTCTACCAGAGGCGCAAGGGACGCTATCGGTGACGCACCTGCACCATTGCTGATTTCCCTAAGAGTGAAAATGGTTGTGGGCTTAAAAATGGAAAAACTCTGCTTTTACTGTTAAAAGCTCTCGTCATAAATATTACTAATCTAGTTTGAGACTGAGTGACTAATCACTAACAGTGACGCGCTGCCCTGTGAAGGAGAATGTAAACGGTTCACCTTTACCCACAGGCACATTTTTATCTAAAGGATTTTTAGTTAAATCGAAGGTACGAATTTCAAATGTTCCTTCCACTGTCTGAGTCGTTCGATTAAATCTGAAACGATAATCGGCTCTAGCAGCAGTGACAGAGGCTGTGCTTTCTGGAGCGGGGAAATTGAAGTTCAATGCGGTAGCGGTAATTTCTCCTGATTTGTTAAACTTCCAGACACCTTGTCCATCAGTGAAACGATTGTTGGGGAAGGACTGAGCAGCGGCAGGCACACCCTTAGTGCCACCTTGGTTTGAGTCGATGGTGAAAAAGCTACCGTCTTGAGTCAGTGTAATCACTCTACGTCCCACAAATTTGCCATTGAGGAAGGTAGACAAAATATATGTCCCGACGACGAATTTGCGATTATAACCTTGTTGAAAAAAAGTCGAGTCTTTTGATTGAGCTATTACCGGATGCGGAAAAATGGTTAGTGTTGATAAAGTGCAAACTGCTAGGATGGTGAAAGTTTTACGAATTGACATAACTCGCCAATGCTAGATGTGTTAGATGCCGTTGGGTCAGCGCTGTACTAAGTAATGTTGCTGAACTAGCAAACATACGAGTATTTGCCAGATATTGCAATTATTGTTAATAATTCGACATACTTTACAGTTCATGATGGCGATCGCACTCCCGGCAATTTAGTGATGGAATTAATCAATCTATCCTGCGTCAAAGCCAACGCTCATTGCCTTGGGATGTCCGCAGACTTAGAAACTACGAGTAAGTCAGGGGTGTGATGCGATCGCTCATCATCCTCTAAGAAAAATGGTGGAGCGATCGCACGAGTCAAAGATGAGGAAAAACGAAAACAACTCTTAGAAGATGCGAAAGTCTTAAATCTCTCACTGAGCGAAATCAAGCGTAAAATTCAAGAAATTGAGTCTACTGCTCAATCAAATTCGTCATCTCAAACAGAATCAACATCCATAAAAGAGCGTGTTGATGATACATTCCAACGCTTCAAGAATTTATCCAGTGGCAGGGAAGCAAACATTAATTGACCTAGTTAAAGAATTTAAGTCTACAGGCACTGCTTATCGCCAAAAGGTCTACACATTCATGCGTTCTTCTTACAGTAACCACTATCGACGCATACTTTGATGATTCAACAGGTTTTATCTGAACCTACTTGGATGTCTCGAATGAAAACAGAAGACTTTCGGGCGTTAACACCTCTCATTTATAGCCATGTTAATCCCTATGGCACTTGGAGGCTAGACCTAGATGAACGATTACTGATTGAGTTTCCCGTGGAGGTAATTGCGTGAATGTGAATCTTCAACGGACTCCAGCTAAAAAGAAAGCAGATGAATTAGCTAAATATCTCCGTGGCGAACATCCCGATTACACTTATTTAAAAAGCGTTTTTCGCTACTTGCGAACTGAGTTAGAGATTCAATCCCCCAAAACCTCAACAGACTTATTACCTGATATGCCAACTGAAGAAGAAATTCAGCGAATCATTGCAGCAAATATTAAAATGGGCGCTGGGGCATTTGGAACTAAGCACCGTCAAGAAGAATATCGTCCTTATGCCTATCAAATTGGTTTAGTTTACTGTGGGGAGTGTGGTTCTCGGTGTATTTACAAGGGAGTTTACACCGCATCTAAGCAGTATAGGTATTATGCCTGTCGGCATTCTGGGGTTGGTTGCAATAATTCCAAAAATGTTAAACAACCTGACATTGAGGAAGCACTGATTACAGCATTACTGGAGAAATCTCATCATCTTAGCCAGGATAATAACAAGATAACTGATCTGGTTCCTTTCAAAACTGAGCGTTTGCAAGAGCTAGAAGCACAACTCGCTTTTTTAGAGTAGTTTCCTGGATTTAACCCTGGTGCAGAGGAACTTAAAGCAGAACTACAACGCCAGATTGAAGAGGAAACTAATTTCTTTGAGTCTAAGCACCTTGAGGACAAGACTGTTGAGGAGATTATTCAGGTAGGCAAATATCCTCTATAGCACCCACAGTCACCGTATTTAAAAATGCAACTTAACTCCGTAAAAACCCTTGATAAATTTGAGCTATTCTCAACTAAACTTGGTATGGAATATAACAAGATAGTGAATATTTAAAGGAAATATCTTATGGATAACGCCAGTCTCGAAATTGATAAAAACCAATATCAAGTGATGACTCTTGAACGACCAAAAAAGCTGAAAATCCTGGTAGTTGACGATGAGCCAGATAATCTCGATCTGCTTTATCGCACATTTCGACGCGACTTTAATGTTTTGAAAGCTGATAGTGGGGTGAACGCCCTACAAGTTTTGGCAGCAGAAGGGGAGGTAGCGGTGATTATCTCCGATCAACGGATGCCAGAAATGAAAGGAACTGAGTTTCTCAGCAAGACTGTACCTCAGTTTCCCGATACGGTAAGAATAATTCTCACCGGATTTACTGATATTGAAGATTTGGTAGAGGCGATTAATGCGGGGCAAGTCTACAAATATATCACCAAGCCTTGGGACCCAGGAGAACTGAAGGCAGTGGTACAAAGAGCAGCAGAAACCTACGACTTGCTCAAGCAACGTACAGAAGAATTACGTCGTGCTCATGCTCAAATGGGGCTGCTGAGTGTTTTGGTACAGATAACTCAAGCAGCTTCTAGCTTAGAAGAAACTCTCGCTCCAATTGCTAGGGCTGTGAGTCAGACTTTTGGAGCAGAAGGCTGTATCCTACAACTTACAGATGGAAATACTCTGGTTGCGACTCAAGGAACTTACAGCGATATAGGTACAATAGAGAATTGGCTATCTCTTGACCCACTAACAAGGGAAGCGATCGCTACCGGGCAAATGCAAGTTTCCTTAAATGTACTTAAAGACACTAAATTAGTTGATGCTATTCACTACTACAACACGGGTGTGCAAGCACATTTAGTTATCCCAATTAGCTACCGCAATCAACTTTTGGGTGTATTATCGCTACAGTGGAAACAACCCTGTACTTTGCGGGAAGATGAATTAATGCTAATTAATTTATCAGCCGAACTGCTGGCGATCGCTCTTACTAGTAGTGATTACCATAAAACAAAAATTTAGTCAATAGTCAAGAGTCCAAAGTTCAACTCTTGACCCTTGAATTTTGAACGCCAGTTCAACGCCACTCCCCTTGACCCTTGATTCTTGACCAATGACTAACGAAATTCAGTCCATTTTTAACCGTATTGCTCCAGTTTATGACCAGTTGAACGACTGGTTGAGTCTAGGACAGCATCGAATATGGAAGGAAATGGCAGTTAAATGGAGTGGAGCTAAATTAGGTGATACTGCATTAGATTTGTGTTGCGGTAGTGGTGATTTAGCTTTACGTTTGGCACGGCGTGTAGGAGCAACAGGACAGGTGTACGGAGTGGATTTTTCCCCAAACCTGCTAGAAATTGCTTCATTACGTTCCCAAAGGCAGTACCCTCAACCTGCTATCACCTGGGTAGAAGCCGATGTGCTAAATTTACCCTTTGATGACAACAAATTTGATGCTGCAACAATGGGCTATGGTTTAAGAAATGTTAAAGATATTCCCCGTAGTCTCCAAGAGTTATACCGTGTTTTGAAGCCGGGTGCTAAAGCTGCAATTTTAGACTTTCATCGACCGAGTAATCTTCAGCTACGTACCTTTCAGCAGTGGTATTTGGACGGTTTCGTGGTTCCAGTTGCCAATTATTTAGGTTTAAAAGAAGAATATGCTTACATCAGTCCCAGCTTAGACCGTTTTCCCATCGGGAAAGAGCAAATAGAGTTAGCGCGTCAAGTTGGTTTTGCTGTTGCCACACACTACCCCATCGTGAACGGTATGATGGGAGTGCTGGTAGTCAGCAAATTTTAGATTTTAGATTTGGGATAGCGTAGCGTAAAGCCTACGGCATGGCAACTCTTAGAGACGCTACGCGTAGCTTGCTTCCCCGCAGGGGTACGCTTAGAGCGAGTCTGCGAGCGTCTTTTGAATTGGGGACTGCGGAATAGGTAATGGTTAATGGAAAATCGTTAGTAGTGAATGGAAAAATAACTCATAACTAATAACCGCCAATTACCAATCCTTAATCCCTAATTTCTAATCTAGAATCCAAAATTCAAAATCCAAAATTCAAAATCCTGTGGACTGGTCTCATCTTTGGCTTTATGTGTCTCCCCCGGTACTGGGTGGAATCATTGGTTATTTCACAAATGATATAGCCATCAAAATGTTGTTCCGTCCTTACCGAGCAATTTATATTGCTGGACGAAGAGTACCCTTCACCCCTGGATTGATTCCCCGCAACCAGGAACGTCTGGCTCTGAACATTTCCAAGACAATCATGGGGTCACTGTTGACACCACAAGAATTGCAAAATCTAGCGCGGCGATTGTTGCAAACAGAACGCGTGCAAGCAGGAATTCTCTGGTTGTTGCAGCTGGCAATCGAACAAATCAAAACAGATAAAAACCAGAAAAGTGCTAAAATTGTGGCGGTAATTTTGCGGGATTTGCTTGGGGAATCATTACCACGGTTACTCAAAGTTTTGGCGCGACGTGAAGACTTTTTGGAAGCGCAGATAAATCAAATTTTTGACCAGATATTGCTGGAATTTCAATTGAGTGAAGAACAAGCCACGCGGCTTGCTGATTGGTTGTTGCAAGCAGTTCTACCGCCGGATGTGTTGCGGCAGACGATAGTTGATTTTTTGACAGATCGCACAATTCAAATTATTGATGAAGGCTTCCGCGAAAAAACCAGTGGTACTTATTGGGTAGTAGCAAATTTGTTTGGCTTACGTAATACTCTTACACGGTTACGGACTTTTTGCTTGGATGAAAAGGAGGCTACTAATACTCGCTTGCAGGAATTGACTCAAGATTTACAAATGCGCGATCGCATTAGAAAATTACTGCAAAATTTATCATTACAAAACTTGCCAATGGGTACGGTGCGTCAACTTAGAAAGACCACCCGCGAAAGTGTTCGCCATTATCTGCAAAACAGTGGCAGTGATTTTTTACAAGGATTAACTGATTCTGTTGATTGGGAAAATATTGCTGGAGTCCTGCTGAATCGTCTTAGTACTTCACCTGTTGTCAGTACTTCTTTAGAAGTCATGAGTCAAGAGTTGGCTTTACTTTTAGATAAGTATTTGGAAAAAGATTTAGAAGTAATTGTGGCGCAGGCGATTCCAATTTTATCGATAGATCAAGTGATAGTTGACCGGATAAAATCAACTTCACCGGCTGATTTAGAAGCTGCAATTGAGGGAATTGTAAAAAATGAATTGCAAGCGATTGTGACTTTAGGCGGTGTTTTAGGTTTTGTCATCGGGTTATTGCAGACAGTGTTTTTAATCTTAAGTCAATATTAATTTTTTGTTTTTGTCTGTAAACTTTTATCAAATTCTAGGTGCAAGTTACCCATATTATGAAATGAGTGAAATTGAGCGATGTCTACTTTATTCAGAGACACCCGGATTCATCCGTAAGGTAATAATTACGAATTACGTAGCTTACTTATCGCCCAAAGCAAGTATTATTAATTACCTCAACTCACCTTTTATCTCTGTTTGCAACAACTATACATCTTCAACTGATAACCCAGTTAATTTTGTCACTTTAAATACTTAGGTTATTACCTAAAGGCTCAATATATGCTTGTAAAGTGTCCTTAACTTTAGAAGGCTGACGAACTGGAGCGATCGCAGAATAATCCGGTTTTACTGTCCAGTCGTAATGGCGAAGTAGTGTGGAAAGCACGATTTTCATTTCCATCTGGGCAAATTCCATGCCTAAACAACTGTGCGAACCATAACCAAAACCTAATCTACTTAATTGTAAAGCGCAGTTAGGCTTTGCAAATCCAAGTTACCAATCGCGGTAGAGTTTTTCTGCGTAGAACATAATCTCTTCATTTGGCAATCTAATTTTTGGTTTTTGCCGAGGATATAAGCTCTCAACTGCACCTGTATCCTGTTCAATGACTGTGGCTGCTACTTTTAAAACTGAATTTTTGAACATAAATTTCATCAAAGGATTGACGACTTGGGCATACATCAAAATAAACGTCTTGGTGATTTTTTCGGTTTCAGGGTAGAGAATATGAATTTGAGCAATATCACCAATAGGGGTTTTAGCAAAAAAAGCTGTAGTTGAAGGGAAAGCGTATTCGAGTGTGTTTGCAAGGGTTTTCGGTAAAATTCCCAAAATAGGATTATTGATAATTTCTTCTAACGTGTTGTTGGCTCTGTTCAGTTCTTGTTTGACTGTGGCATAGTATCCTTTTTCTTCAAAAGAATTTACATGACAAGATGTAATTTTAAATAGTTCTTTATGAGTACCATTTTGGTGGTTATAGTCATAGTTAACCATCAGGTTACTCAAAAAGTCACCCTGAATACTTTTGTCCCCAGTTACTCCGATGAACTCGTATTCATCTACAATTTTCTGATGCAAATCTGGGATTGGTAATCTTGGCTCAAATCCAGCATATGTCCAGATACAATCATTGCTAATAATTAGCTCTAATGATTTGGTAATTGGCTGAATGTCCTTTTTTTCTCCTTGCTGTAGTCTGCCTTGTCCATCAAATTCTAGTGCATGAAAAGGGCAAGTAATAGTATCTCTATCTTGACAAACCCAGCCGTCTGATAAAGGTGCTTGCATATGTGGACAGATATTATCAAGGGCAAACACTTCGCCTTTTTGGTTTTGCCAAATGACATAATCCTGTCCATTTAATGTGATTTTATTAGGTTTATTCACTCCTAATGTAGATTTGTGCGCGATTAACCAAGGCGCACCTGTTAAAATTGGTTCCATTTTTCCTCCAAAATATTGAGAAGTTGTTTATTTAAAGTTCAGTAGATGCGTTAGCAAAACGCCACGCAATCTTGAAAGTTGTGCTTGACAACCTTGTGTCACTTATCTGACATTTTACTTTTGAATACAAATTGGAATAAGTAAAGTCCTGTCTACAATGGACGAACTAATACTACCGGGCATTTGCTCGGCTAACTTTGGCTACTGCATTGCTGAATTATCCAAATGACTAACTAATTTTTTAGTTAGTTATTCTTAATTTAATAAATTTCATCTTCTATGTCAACTACTAACCAATTTTTTAGTTAAGATATTTTCGTTATGCTGATGGAGCAACGTGGGTCGTTCAACGCAGTCAAAATTCTCATCTAAAAAGCCGCGTCAGGTGCGCGATGCAGAAGCGACGAAAAAGCAGATTCTCGATGCGGCGGAAGCGGAGTTTGCCAGAAATGGACTTCAAGGGGCGCGGACAGAGGCGATCGCTAGAGGTGCAGGTATAAACACAGCGATGATTTACTACTATTTCCAGAGCAAGGAAGGACTATATCAAGCTGTTCTGCAACGTCCGGCGGTGGAGATGCACGAAGTGTTGCAACAGCTAAATTTCGATAAGTTACCACCAGAGGAGGCTTTGAAGTTGCTAGTCAAGGAAGCGATCGCCTACGAAGCTGCTCACCCGCACAGAGGGATGCTTTGGTTTCAAGAAGCAAACCAAAATCAGGGAAAGTATTTCAAACAGGGGAATTGGCAAGAAAATTTCGCGTATCTGATCAAGATTTTAGAGCGGGGGATGGCGGAAGGTTATTTCCGTCAGATCGATCCATTTCTCACCACCCTGCATATTATTGGGGTTTGTAATTTATACTTCAACGCTTACGAAAACATCAAGCATACTAGACCCGATTTGCAACTGCTGAGTTCAGAAATGATTGAGCAGCATACTCAAGCAGCAGTTAATTTTATTTTGGCTGGTGTGCGACGCACTGGAGATTAGAGATTAATTGGGAAATGCGATCTATTGATAAACCCAAGCGCTTAGGTTATATCTGATAAAATAAGATATTACAGCACTTTGCAAGTAAATGAAGTACACCCTTCTCTTGCTTGTGGCTGCGGTGAATAACCCCCCTTAATCTCCCTGTTTATTGGGGGGAAAAATAAATCTAGTTCCCTCCCGAATATATCGGGGAGGGTTAGGGTGGGGTATTTTTGTACCTCACCAACTCGCAATCTGCTGTAAATGCCAACAATCTTAAGAAAAGGCGGTTTTGAGGTTCGTATCTACCTTAACGATCATATTCCTGCTCATGTCCATGTTTTTAAAGGCGGCGGAGAGGCAAAAATCAACATAGGAGATGAAAACCTAGCTCCAGAGTGGGTTTGGGTATCCCCAGGAATGAGTGATAAAGATGCGGTGAAAGCTTTACAGTTAGTTGCTGATCATCAATTGGAACTACTAAAAAAGTGGCGAGAATATCATGGTTAAGAAGATTGCGGCTACAGAAGAAGTATTAAAAGAAAAGCTAGCCAATGCCAGAGCAAACTCAGATGCTGCCATGTCTGAACCACGGGCTACTCGTGCTTTTTATGACGCTTATTTAGGAATGATTATAGTTTTTTTGTCCAACAAATGTATGTTTGGGTTCCCTTCAGAGGTAGGAGAAGGACTGGCGGGTGCTTCAATCAAGGACTTAGCAGAAGTAGAGGTAACACCTTCTGGTGAAGGATTACACTGGAAAACCCTAGATGTAGATTTGAGTATTCCTGCTTTGATGAGTGGAATATTTGGAACTAAAAAATGGATGGCTGAACTTGCTAGAAAGGGTGGAAGTTCCACTTCTGCTGCAAAATCTGAGGCATCTCGACTAAATGGTACAAAGGGCGATCGCCCCTGAAAAGAAATTGTACTGGCTATTGATGAAGATCAAGCTTGACTTACTAAAACTAAATCTGGCGATCACTTACGAATGGTCAAATTAATTTACTCCAGCGACTATCAAGCGATCGCATCTAAAGCTGGGGTGTAGAGCCAGCCAGGATTAGAGAAGCCTTGACATTATAGGTAGTCGAAGCAGTGGACGCAATCGAGTGCGAGAAAGGTATTTGTAACAATACCGCTTCCAAAGGCTTACTTTGTATTAAATGACTGAAATCACAGATAAATAGTTACTTATGTTACATACTTTATCGTAATAACTTGGTAAAAATGTTTAAGCATAAATACTACTTAATAAATGATTTACAGGTACTTTTTACACTATTTAGTGCTTATATAAATGTTTTTTTTGAGGATAAAATCAAGAAATTCATTATTATTTATAGTGTTCGGCTCGTTTTCCATATCATTATTACTTGCATTAATTCATACTGCATTCACAATAAATATTTTTATTACTATATTCGGACTAACTTTATTTTTATCAGGTATGTTTTTGCATTTAAAAAATCAAACTATAGTAAAAATACAACCTAGATTAGCACCGATAAAGCAGATAATACCAATAACAAATAAGCAAAGAACAGTTAATACAAATGGTGGGGCTTATAATGAAAAAATTGGAAGAGATTATATAGGAGGAGATTATGTAAAGAAATATATTAATATTAAAAATGAAGAAGTAGAAATTAGTGCAGATATTTCTGAGACGCTTGGTGATTTAAAAGATATCTTGAATGAGATAATAGTTAAAAACTCAGATCCCGGAGAAGTAATATCTCAGTTTGCTAAAGAGTTAGCTGAAGAATTACGCAAACAGCCAGAAGTAAAAGCTAGTTTTGATGACAAAGAAGATACTAGCGAACAAGAATTAGCAAATAAGATTATTATAGATTTATTGACTAAAAGTTATGACCAACTTAGCCAAATCAATCAAATTACTCAAATAACTCGAACTGACCAAATTAATAAAAGCAGCCAAATTGAAACATTAAATAATTCTAGTGCTTTGGAATACACATACTATGTTCCTAACAATAACAATGACAGAGATGTCATAGTATATAATGGATATACAATTTACTTAGCTAAAGACGATGCAAATATGTGGAATTTAGAAATTCAAAGAGAGGATGGTTCTCCTTTAGATTTAAGTAAACAACGACGCTTATCAAGTAAAGATAACGCTATTGGAACAGCGAAGAAAAAAATTGATAAAGACAGGATGGCTAATTGGAAAAGTAATAGAAATAACCCTGAGTAAATTAAGTCCATTATCCAATAATTAACTACGTTAATGTGTAGTGAAACTTTTATGACTAGCATTTTTGGCTACAAGATTCATTTAGGCATCAAACTCATAATAAATAATGAACTTTGTATCGCATTGCAGAAAAATTACCGTGATTTTAACTAGAATATACGGGATGAAACGTTTTTGGAGATAAATCAATGGTAGGCGATCGCACTATCAATACTGGCGGGGGCAACTACAACGAACGTATCGACGGCAGCTATATCCAAGGCAATTTCTACGCTGCCGGACAACCGCAAAGCGTCGCTGATGCTGCCGCTGAAATACAACAACTGCTCGAACAGTTAGACAAGTCGTATCTAAGCAATACCACCACAGGCAAGATGGCGATCGCAACAGAAGCACTAACACGAATTGAAGGTGATAAGTCTTTGTCAGAACGTGTCTTGAATGCCCTCAAAGCAGGCGGTGTCTCTGCTTTTGAGCAATTACTCAATCATCCCGCCGCCAGCTTTGTAATTGGTGCGTTAGAAGATTGGCAAAAGACTAAGGGAGCCTAGAGAGTCGATCAACTAAATATATGTGGGCAATATGTCGGCAAAAACTAAAGTATGTGAATCCCAGTAAAACGCTTATTTTGGGCTAAAACTTTAGGTCTGCTTTTTCGCGATCGCATTGAAACTAGGATCGCACCTCAAAAAAAACCTCTTAACAACATTATTAGCAGGTGTGCGTAGGCGTAGACATCGCATTACGAATTCCGCGCAGTGCTACTAGCCTTCAACTTTGGATAAGCAATCCGTTTGTGGTGAAATTGCTGCCAAACATCCACAAATATCTGAGCAATCTGTGACATTTCTTCCCGTTTTAGTCCTGAATCTACGAGTTGATTGTCTTGCCATTTGGCACGTAGAATATTATTGAGCATTGCTAAAGCTTGTTCGGTGGAGACATCTTTAAGCGATCGCTTCTCTCCCACAGATTTAGCCGATGCTTGCAGCGATCGCAGCGCTGCTTCGCAAGAATCTGCTAACATGACAATTCCGGTTTCCCGTGATTGCGGAATTGGACCATCGTAGCGAAAATCTGCGTCGTCTACTATTAAACTTGGATCTTGCTGAGCCATTTGCTGGGCTTGATGATGGAAATAGGCAATCAGCATCGTTCCTTGATGCTCTGGAATAAAAGCTTGAATTGCTGTAGGCAAAAGGTGTTTACGCGCCATCACCAACCCTTCAGTTACGTGCTTTTTGATAATTTCTACACTCTTCCAAGGGTCTTTAATCTCGGTATCGTGTTTATTCGGCCCCCCCATTTGATTTTCAATAAAGCCAAGGGGGTCGTGCATTTTGCCAATATCATGGTATAATGTACCAGCCCTGACTAGTTCAACGTTGCATCCTAGTTCTTTGGCAGCAGCTTCGGCAAGGGTAGCCACAAATAACGTATGTTGAAAAGTTCCGGGAGTTTCAGTAGCGAGTCGTTTTAATAAAGGGCGGTTAGGGTTCGCCAACTCTGCTAAACGAATGGGAGTGACTAAATCAAAAAGCTTTTCTAGATAAGGACTCAACCCTAAAGCTACGACACTCCAGCCTAAACCGGATAAAGCAAACAATCCGGCTTCTCGGAGGACGATGTACCAGGTTGAACCAAATGCTTGACCAATTAAGATTTTAACAACCAGATAAATACCACCCTGAGTTAAGGCGATCGCAACACCTAATAATGCTAATTCTTCACGCGATCGCAATCGTTGTGCAATGTAACTACCTAATATTCCTCCCCCAACACCAGCTAAAAGCGCAGCCTTGCTCATATCCAAGCTAATGCCTAATATCGGCAACAGCAGTCCGACAACTGTCAAGCCCAAAGTGGGGCCGTAGAAGCTTCCCAACAATAAACTAAGGGCACTCCAGGTTGTATAAGGCAATCCGATTGTGATCACACCTGGTACACTCAGAGTCAGCAATAACACCAATAGGCGATCGCGTTGTCGCAATTCGTAATGAATATGCCGTTCTACCCAGACAAAAATGCCAATGGCGATCGCAATCACGCCTGCTAACTTCACCAACTCCCGCCATATTACCTCCCGGCGAACCAGGTGATAATGCTCCAACACCTCAAAGTTCCATGCAGTAATCTGCTCTCCTTTTTTGACAATCACCTCACCATGCCGGATCTTCACCATCACGGGTGGCACCCCAGCAGCAGCCTTTTGAGCGTTTTGTCTCGTTTGTTCTTCATCTTCTTGCAAATTCGGCTTAAGTGCAGCTAACAATAGCTTTTTTGCCAAAGTTTCAGCGGATTCTGGTACAGAGGTCTGCAATTGTAAACTCACCGCATCCTCTAAGATATTTTTTGGCAGTCCTTGTGGGATGCCTTGGGTGAGAATCCGCTTTGCACTCTGATGGATTCCCATTTGTGTTTTTTCCCACTCCACATCTGACAAATCCAAAAGCAGGGATTCCTCGTATACTACTTCTGGGGCAACAATCTCTAATTTTAAAAGTTTGGTAGTGGCTTGGGTGTATCTTTGGCGTGCTTGGGAAATTTGGGCAATCAGTAAAGACAAGTTTTTCTCAGAAGTTGTGACACGGTAAGATTCTAATTCTGCTACTGCTTGAGTAAAGTCAGTGTTTTGAGAAAAATCAACTGGCTCTGTCTTTTCTAAATTCTGAGAATCAGATTTGGGTATTGTGAGCGGCTGACGTTCCTGATTAGGTGCAGCTATAGATGATGAACGGGAGGCGGTTCGTCCTGTTCCTTTCTTCTGCTGATTTTTACTATTTTCTACAGCTACTAGCAGTGCTTGCCATTCCGGGTTCGCACAAGAGCGGAGATAACGCTGGGTAAAGATGGACAAAACTACAGGATCAAAAAAAGGAAAAGCTCCAGCAATGGTGCGAATTTCATAGCCATCATCTAGAAGTTGTTGCAAATTTTCGTTGATTTGTTGATTCATTCGTGCATCAACCATCAACATTTGTAAGGAACTTTTACTAACGGCTTTGCGCTTGGCTTCTGTTTTTTTCTGATCTTCGATGCTAGCTGTGTAAGGTGCTTTAATCGTTTGGGGCGCGGGATTTCCTACTTGGAGTTGAGTCTGGTTGTATAATTTATGGCCAATAACGCCTGTGAGGGACAGTACAGCGATCGCTAAAATCACTAAGAAACGCTGTTCATGCACCCAATTTAAACCGACTGTATAAATACTACTCTTAGTTTTGACCGATTTTGCCTTTGACTTGAGCGCTGTTTCTTGTTTTTGGCGATGCTTACGGCGGGCTGCATCTACGCTTTTGTTATTGGTTTTTGATAAAAATAAGATTACATTCTTAAGAATAGTCTTTAGAAGTTCCCTCCTATGGCTTTTGCTTTTGGGACTTCTCATTAACTTTCCTTTACGGCGTAGTCCTTTGTACTGTCGCCGCCAGTGAGTCAATTGCTGGGTTAAGAACTGCAAAAATTGCTGTATTTTCATTATCTCTGCCTGCAATTGCTGACTTTGATAGCTCAAAATAAGACAATCATCAGGGAAGTTTTATCTGCGGCTGCTGCAACTACGGTGGCGGTGGCTTTTTTGTTGCCGACTTGCCACAATAGTTACCTACAGAATCAGTCCGAAGGTTTGCTGAAAAATTCTAGTATATAAGACTAGTACATTGTGACGTCAGTTTGCCTAAGTAAGTGGGCGTGAATAATTAGAGGTTTGTAATAAGCAGATACAGACCTATTTTAAAGGCTGAAGGCCTTACTACAAGCTAATTTAATTAATTTTACATTGCGTAACATAGTTTTATTTATTCTTGCCCACTTACTTGCCTTTAATAAGAACCTTAAGACCCAAGTTTTGTTTGAGATGGTAGCTGGATTTTTTGCAAGCTGTACTAGGAAGTTTTTTAGTTATTGGCTAGATTGCGTAGTTTTCAGCCTTTGGCATCCGCACTGTTGTTCGGTGAAAACAGGATTAACGCGACCGAATAACGCGAGGAGCTGCGTAAACTGCAAGCAAAGCCTCAGATCCCTCCTCTGTTAACTCGCTTGGATGCAGGGCAAAATTATACACTCCTGACCACACTGCCACAAATGCATCGGTTAATTTTAACATTTGAGAAAAGCTAGTTAGTCCCCATACCGAGGAATTCCTCTGCAAAAGCAAGACTTGCCAATTTACGGGAATTCCACCTATACCGTTATATGCTCCTGATAAAGCACCAGTAATTGCACTTGTAGCCTGTGAGCTTAGAGGCGTAGCATCTTCCACTTTGAAATTGCGATTGTGAGTAGCCCGCAAAACTGCAAGGCGAAAGTCTTCCAAGGTACTCAAAAAGCAGTAAAATGCCATAGCAATAGTATTACTTAGCTCTTCTTCCCTAGCAAACTCAGCTTGTGCCCTTGACAATCCAGCCCCTTGCTCTAGTAAATTTTGAACTCTTAATAATTTTTTCGGTATTGATGTCGGTGTTTCTCCGAGAAAAGAAATTATTTGCGGGATGAGGGTTAGAGGGTTGAGTTTTTCAGTTAGGGCAAGAGATATCGCATATCCTACTGCTAGTGTTCCATCCCTTACTACTGGGTCATCCTCCCAGATTTTGAGTACATGCAGTAAGTTTTGTCGGAGCTTAATTGGATTTTCGTGAAAAAAAAGTGTTACTGGTAGTGTCGCAAGAATTATTTTTATCGAAATGTCATCAGTTACTGCTAAATGAAGAGATTCTTGTTGCTGACGCCCAATCCAATCATCTAAATCTAATCTACCCAACGCAATCAAACTTTCAGTACCCAAAACCGCCATTCTGCCCAAATCCAGGTAATGAGACTTTATTTTACCACCAGTGGCTGCTAAACTTTCCCCCAGGAATGCTCCGAGTAAAGTACCTCTAAACCGACTTATAGGAGAATAACGCATACAATTTTGGATTTTGGATTTTGAATTGAAGAATTTAATCCAAAATTCAAAATCCAAAATCAATTCCTTTTTTATACTTATATGCTTCTTAAATGATTCACTAGTGCTTGTAAGCCCAACAAATAACTTTGTCCGCCAAAACCACTTATTTGCCCGATCGCTACCGGGGCGATGTACGAATGATGGCGAAAATCTTCCCGGCGGTAAATATTACTCAGATGTACTTCTACTGTGGGCAAATTAACAGCCGCGATCGCATCTCGTAATGCCACACTTGTATGGGTATATGCCCCTGCATTAATCAAAATCCCGTGATGTTGTCCTAACGCGCCATGAATAGTATCTACCAAAATTCCTTCATGATTTGACTGCAAAGGAAAAACTTTCGCCTGTAACTTGAATCCTTCTTCTTCTAACAGGCGGTTAATTTCAGCTAGTGTCAACGAACCATAAATTCCTGGTTCTCGCTGTCCTAGCAAATTTAAGTTTGGCCCATGCAGTGCCAGAATGCTTAAGGGTTGCAACGTCAAGTTTGACACTTTCGGGCTAGTGGCGACGACGCGAGCGATCATTCACAGGAATCGGAATCAGTTCCGGTTCCGGTTCAGCCTCTGGTCCTAACAGGCTCTCAATTAGCCTACGTGCTAATTCCTTAAGCTTTTCCACTACCTTTTCTATATAGTCCATGAACTGACCGCTCCTGAGATACTACCTCAATTTTTGATTAACAGGTACGCAGAAAATGGCATATTTTCGCACCTCTGGCTTCCAACCGGGCTGATCCACAATCCCGTATTTGGGACATAAGCCACTTCTAAAATTTGGCGTTGTGTTTTCCCTTACTTTTTAGAGTATCACACTTGCACCTACCGAACTGCATCCTATCAAGGATGGATATCTAGGGTCAAGAGTTCAAGAGTTAAGGATCGGACTTTGGACTCTTGACTTGTAATTAACCTTCTGTACCCTTTTTTTTCGCAGCAGTCGTTGATGACTTAGCAGTTGACTTAGATTTGGAACTCGTTGATTTACTTGTTTTGCGAGTCGATTTTGCTGTCGATGCCTTAGCTGCCAACAAGTTCAGTGCCGCAGCCAGCGTTACATCTTCTACCGATTCACCTTCTGGGATACTCACATTAGTTTTACCATGCTTGATGTAAGGGCCATAGGGACCATCGTAGATGTTAATTGTTTCCCCATCCTCTGGATGCGTACCCAATTCGCGTAAGGCTGCCTTGGACTTGCTGTTGGTGGAACTACGCCCCTTTTTTGGTTCGGACAATAATTCTGCTGCACGTTCTAGGTTTATTGTCAATACATTATCAGCAGCTTTCAGGGAGCGGTAGTCTTTTCCCTCTTTACCCTGGTCATGAACGACATAAGGGCCAAAGCGTCCCAAACTTGCTTGGATTTTGCCGCCAGTGACTGGATGAACTCCCAATGTGCGGGGTAATGCCAACAGACCAACAGCCATTTCCAGGGTAACTGTTTCCGGGGTGACACCTTTGAGTAGGGAGGCTTGTTTCGGTTTGGGGTTTTCCTCGGTCTTGTCACCCAATTGGACATAGGGTCCATAAGCACCAATTTTCACATAAATCGGTTCGCCAGTTTCGGGATGCCGACCTACCTGGTCAGGTCCTGTGGTTTTTTGACGTAGCAATACTTCTACCTGTTTGGGGTCGAGGTCTGCTGGTGTCAAGTCTTTGGGAATTGAGGCGGTGATAACCCCCTCACCATTTTCGACCTCAATGTATGGGCCATATTTCCCAATGCGGACTTTGGCGTCTAGATTCTCTAGTTCTACAGTCCTAGCTTTGGTGGCATCAATTTGATTTTCCCGTTCTTTTACCAGAGTTTCCAGCCCTTTCTCTCCCAGATAGAACTTCCGCAAGTAGGGTAGCCATTTCGCTTCACCTGTGGCAATGTCATCAAGGGTTTGCTCCATCTTCGAGGTAAAGCTGGGATCAACTATGTCTGGAAAATGTTTTTCCAGCAAGTCGGTGACGGCAAAAGCGGTGAAGGTGGGAATCAGAGCGTTAGTCACCAATTGGGCGTAACCCTTGTCGATGATCGTGCCAATGATGCTGGCGTAGGTACTGGGACGACCGATACCTTCGCTTTCTAAGGTTTTTACCAAAGTCGCTTCGGTGTACCTAGCTGGCGGTTGAGTTTCGTGCCCAACTGCTTCTAGTTCTGTACAATTCGGATGATCTCCCACTTTAAGATTAGGCAAAATTACTTCCTGGTCTTCCAGTGCTGCTTCCGGGTCGTCTGAACCTTCAACGTAGGCACGTAAGTATCCGGGAAATTCAATCCGTTTGCCAGAAGAACGGAATCCAGCGTCCTCAACTTGCAATTGCACGGTAATTTGAGTTTGGCGGGAATCAGCCATTTGACAAGCGACAGTCCGCTTCCAAATCAAATCGTAAACGGCAAGTTCTCGACCGCCCAAAGCAGTTTCTTGGGGGGTGCGGAAGCTGCTACCTGCTGGACGAATTGCTTCGTGCGCCTCTTGTGCGCCTTTCGATTTGGTAGTGTATTGTTGAGGTTGGGGACTGAGGTATTGTTGACCGTAGAGCTTTTCTACACAACTCCGAGCAGCTGCGATCGCTTGATCTGACAAATGCACCGAATCTGTCCGCATATAGGTAATATACCCTTGCTCGTACAAATTCTGGGCAACGCGCATGGTATCGCGGGCTGAGAGGCGCAATTTCCGGTTAGATTCTTGTTGCAGCGTCGAGGTAGTGAACGGTGGCGCAGGTTTGCGCGTCACTGGGCGTTCTTCGATGTCGCTAACATTCCAGGTTTTCCCAGTTAGGCGTTCTTTGAGCGCTACCGCTTGGTCTTCGTTGAGTAACAAGACATTGCGACCTGCGGTAATTTGTCCAGTCGTTGCGTCAAAATCGCTGCCGTTAGCTATTTTACTTCCTGCCAATGTGACCAACTGGGCAGCAAAGGGGGTTTTTTCCTTGGACAAACTAGCTTTCAAATCCCAGTACGTACCTTCATGGAAAGCACGGCGTTGACGTTCCCTAGTGACTAAAAGCCGCACAGCTACAGATTGCACTCGCCCAGCAGATAATCCCCAGGCGATTTTTTTCCATAGGAGTGGAGACAAGGTATAACCCACCAGTCGATCCAAAATCCGCCGCGTTTCTTGGGCGCGAACCAACTGCTCATCGATATTGCGGCAGTTTTTCAGAGCTTTTTTGATCGCGTCTTGGGTTATTTCGTGAAACACCATCCGCTTAGTCGGAACTTTCGGCTTCAGCAATTGGTATAAATGCCAACTAATGCTTTCGCCTTCCCGGTCTTCGTCCGTTGCCAGAATCAGTTCATCTACATCTTTGAGGGCTTCTTTGAGCTGGGTGACAATTTTCTTTTTGTCTTTCGGGACAACATACACCGGTTCAAAGTCGGCGTCCACATTTACCCCTAGCTGCGCCCATGATTCCCCTTTGACGGCAGCGGGAATTTCACTAGCCGACTGGGGGAGGTCACGCACATGACCCATAGACGCCTCTACCCGATAGCCTGCTGGCAGGTAGTTGCGAATGGTACGAGCTTTGGTTGGAGATTCGACGATGACGAGAGTTGACATGGAAATTTAAATAAAAAGAAGAGCTACTAAGCTAAACAGTCAAATTGAGGTAATTTTTACAAATTGTCAAGATCAAAGGTCACGCTTAGGGCGGTGATTTAATCCTCACATAAACTGCCTGCTTGGGAGAAAATCTGCTGAACTTAATGCCCAGTCTGTCCCAGAGGATAAATGAGGGTATGCTGGGTTTGAATTTCCAGCTATTTCAATCTTTAACTTATCTAACGCATAATTGGCGACTACAGTTTTAAAATTTGAGGGCTGGGGACTGGGAACTGGGGACTGGGAGATTAAGAAAGCAGGGCGAGCAAGTGAAGAATAACTATTCACCAATGCCCTATGCCCAATGCCCCAATCTAATAGACCTTGTGCCAAAATTAAACCAAACTTGAGAGCAAAAGCGAAGTGGGGTTTGTACCCATGTCAGGAAAGCAAAACCATGCAACCGATTCGTCAAGGTGATGTAATCTTACTGCCTGTGCAGCAAATTGAAGGACAAAAAATACCTCACTTAACTTTGGCAGAAGGCGAAGTTACCGGGCATAAGCATCGCATTACTGATGGAAACGCAGAATTATACGAAAAAGATAGCACACTCTATTTGCGTGTGTTTTCAGAGTCGGCATTGCTAGCTCATGAGGAGCATAAAGCTATTTCTATTCCCCAAGGTGATTGGATGGTGAAAATTCAGCGGGAATACGAGCCTGAAGGTTGGCGATATGTCGCTGATTGAAAAGTTAACGCCTGAGCAAGAGGCTTTAATTCCAGTTTATCGGAAAAAGTGGAGAGCGATCGCGCTTTCAACTGAGAGAATTGATAAAGAAAAAGTGGCGGAAGCGGTCAAAGCTACTTATGTTTTGATTGGTATGGAAGAACCTGAAATAGTTTTTTATGATAGCCAAAATGCGGCTTTAATAAACATTTTAAGCAAATTATCACAAGAACTTGGTAGAGATTGGGATAGTGGTTCGGAGCTGTGGGAAGAATTATGTATTTATGAACTCCCGCCTGCAAACGTATGTAACGACCTCAATGATGAATTGTATAAACAAATTGATCGCGAACTTGATTATGTACTGCGGTTTGAATTAAAAACGAAACTAGAGAATAGTTTGAATCATTGTAGCCATTGCGGGCAATTGTGGAGCGAATTACATAGACAACTGGAAAGTCAACTACAACTTGAACTGGAAGATGCTGAGGATGACTGCATTCAATATGAAATATTAGCTTGCGGTGCTAGTTTAAAGGATTTTTGTATTTCGGTTTTGAATTGTGTGTACGATCGAGTTAAATGGAATTCCTTTGAGTCAGTAGTCAAAGAGTGCGGCTGGATTTTCGCAGGTAAAAATATTTGTATTATCTGCGATCGCCCACTTCATCTGCGCTTCGACAATCAAAATCGCCTCCACGCTGAAGGCGAACCCGCCATTGAATTTACCGATGGATATAGCGTCTACTCCTACCACGGTGTAACCTTGCCTGAAAAATATGGTAAAATCCACCCTCAGCAATGGCAATCTCAATGGCTTTTAACAGAAGAAAATGCCGAACTACGACGAGTATTAATTCAGGGTATTGGTTACGCCAGAATTTGCCAAGAACTACAAGCTATTGAATTAGATAATTGGCAAGAATATACACTATTAAAAATTGATAACAATCTGGATATCGAGCCGATTTATTTATTAAAAATGACTTGCCCTAGCACAAGCTTTATTCACGCCTTGCGAGTTCCACCGAATATGAAATCAGCGCGTGAAGCGATTCGCTGGGTTAATTGGGGAGTAGATCCAGAGGAATTTAGTGTGCAAACATAACGGCTTCAGTGACTTTACACATTTAGAACCATACTAAAAAAGTGTAAGACTGTTATCTCTCCTTTTGGTCACGGGCTAAATGAGAATGAAATAGCCCTGGAATTTCTATATTGTTTTGAAATATCAAGCCCAGTATTATGCTGGGTTTTATTTTTCATAGCATACAAAAAACAAAAGACGCAAAAGATAAATTTGCATCTTCTTTGGAAATTTTTTAAATAGAAAATGAATGTGGTTCTGACTATACCAATGACGATATAGCAGTCCTAAATCATTTGTGAAAATTATATGTCTCTTTCTTCTTTCTTCCCTTTGCGTCCTTGGCGTTCTTGGCGGTTCGTTTCATTATCTACATTTTTCACAACTCAGATAGGATTGCTATATCATCGTTTTGATTGTTATGATCTGGCGCTATTAGCCAGATAACTATTGGGGTAATGCTGATATTGTTACTCAGCTTATATTGATAGAAACCTTCAATGTGATATGAAGTGTCTGGATTTTTACTGATACCTGCATTCCTGAGAGAATTGCTCACACTGTTAACTTTAGGTTCCATACCTACAATGATGCCTGCAATGTTACCTTTTTTACCAAGATTCGGGAAAGCCAGTGTGACGGTAGAGTTCCAGATGTTAGCCTAAATAATAATACAGGTTTAATATTCATCTACGTATATATATATAAGATATTTTAGTCCGCAATTGTCTTCACATCCTATATTTTGAACAGCTTTTTGCTATCTTCAGATTTATTGGCTCAATAAATAGTTTTGGTAAAAATGATTATTACCTACTACACAAATACTCGGATGATATGCCAAGGTATGGGTATCAAATGATTAAGGAAATAAATCAATGTCTACTGTGCAAAAACTATCATTAGCTTTAATTGGAACAGCAGTTGTTTTCATGAGTGCTAACCCAGCCGGCGCTGTTAGCTTAACTAAAGGAGGTTCCATACCTGTTCCAGGAGAAGGTCAATATACTAATATTCAAGGAGCTACAACGATCAACTTCAATTCCGGGACAGCAACCGATCCATTTGTTACTTACTCTGCAACCAATGGAATTGTCCAAGGGAGTGTAGATAGTCAATATGCTACCCCCTTCAATGATACCAGCAAATACTTAACGGTTGCGCCACAAGGTGCCCAAGCTAACGGTCAGGATATTCCAGGAAACACTGGTAATGAAACTATTACCTTTCGTAAAGCTGTTGATTACTTTGGCTTCTACTGGGGGTCAATAGACACATATAACTTTGTGGATGTCTATAGTGGAGGTAATCTACTAAAAACATTTAGTGGCGCAGATGTTCCTGGCGCTCCAGCGAATGGTGAACAGAGTGGTGATGCAAATAATGTCTATGTTAATTTGTTAGCAAATACTACTATAGGAGAGACTTTTGATAAGGTAGTTTTAAGAACAACTAATATTGCATTTGAAAGTGATAACCATAGCTACAGAGTAGCTAATGTCCCTGAACCTACTACAACATTAGGCTTGCTAGCGTTCGGTCTTATGAGTGCTGGTTCATTTGTAAAACGGAAATTAAAATCAGTTTAAAATCATCTTACACCGTTTGACAAACTAACAATGCAATTTCCCTTTTCAGATATAAAACTCAGCAAACAATACTGGGTTTTTATTTTAAAATCATCTGAAAAAGGGAAGACGCAAAGAATAAATTTGCGTCTTTAAGCAAGATTGTGAAAATTAGAAAGTGAATGTGGTTCTGACTGTACCAATGACGATATCATCATTGTCATTGTTATGATCTGGCCCTGTTAGCCAGATAACTCCTGGGGTAATGCTGATATTGTCACTCAGCTTATATTGATAGAAACCTTCAATGTGATATGAAGTGTCTGGATCTTTATTGATACCTGCATTGCTGAGAGAATTACTCACACTGGTAACTTTAGGTTCCATACCCACAATAATGCCTGCAATATTACCTGTTTTACCAAGATCCGGGAAAGCCAGTGTAACAGCATAGTTCCAGATGTCAGCGTCACCAACTGAAAGGACGCGAGCTTTGGTTAAGCCAGCCCAACCACCAATCACGAATTTTGAGCTAGGTTGAAAGGATGCTTCAATACCGTAGGAGTTGCTAGAAGCATTCTGCAATATGTTGTCATTAGCATTATTGCTACCACCACTACCATTGGCAAAAAAAGTATTTTTGTAGGCGTTGATGTAGGTCAAACCAAGGGTAATTTGCTTGCTAGGCTTAACAGTTAACTGCCCCATAGCACCATAAGCACCGTTGAACAGTCCAGAGCCTAGCTGAGGGTTAGCAGCATCATTCGCTAAATACCCGAAGCTTAGTTCGAGCTGATCACTAAACTCGTGTTTGACTCCTATACCAGCACCATTGAGCAGATAATAAATTGGGTTGCGAGTCCCAAAATGGGAAAGGGCACCGCTACCACCGTCCCCATCAAGGTACGGATTGACTGTGTTAGTGAAATCATCAATTGCACCTGCATTTGCTTCCAGGATGATGTCTGTTTTATCACCGAGAGGGAACTGATACAACAGTGCGTCTATCACGACTCCATTACTGTTGTTACCACCAGCAAATCGGAAGTCACCTTCTGGTGTAAAGGTAGCAGTCTGAGAGAAGGGATCTAAGTTTGTTGCCTGAAGTCGTGTTCTGAGTAAATCTTTACCAGTAAAACTGGTGTCGAGGTTCAGACGCACCCGATCTGCAAGGACAGTATTTTGGTTCACTTTTTGACCATTAACTGTATTTCCACTTACGACATCCGCGATCGCTATTACTACTTCCCCATTCAGTTTGGTTGTGGTTGAGAACCGATTCGCCTCCAATTCAGCACTGCGTGCTTCTACCGCATCCACACGACCTCGGAGTGTCGCAAGTTCTGCTGAAAAATCTTCTTGCAGCTTTTGTAATGTGGCTAAATCTTGTTTGTTAACTAAATCGCCAGTGGCTGTAGCAATAAGTTCGTTAACGCGATCAAGACAAGCATTCAAACCAGCAGCAAACTCATATCGCGTTAATGCCCGATTACCGCGATAAGTGCTATTTGGGTATCCTGCAATACAGCCATAGCGCTCAACCAAGGACTGTAATGCTTGGAATGCCCAGTCAGTGGGTTGTACATCGGAAAATTGAGACACGGAGGTAACTTGCGCCATTGTCTGATCTGGCGCTGTGTTCGTAGCTCTTGTGTCTGGATTAGCTAAAACTTGCGCTTGATTGATTTCAGACGTGCCAGATGTTTCACCTGCAAATGTAGCACTATTCACAAATAGCATTACACCGCAGATTGCTGGACTAACTAGCAGATATTTACAGAATTTGTGCATTTTTCTCCTCACCTTGATCTCCAATTCACACCCAAACCACATTTTTTTAAACGTGTATTTTATGAGAATATTTGTCAGCAATCTTATCAGAAGTAAGCAAACTTTTTAACAAAAAAAGTCAATAAATCCTAATTCTCCAGGGAAAACTAAATTGCAGAAGGCTATACCGTCTGAAAAAGTTTTGTTGTCATTCATTACACAGAAAACCCAGAATGATATTCTCTGGCTCTTTTAAGAATGAGAATCATTATAGGAAAAAATTTAGAAAAAGGCAATCCGCTATTACCTGCAAAACCTGTTAGCAATCTAAGTCCGAGGTTTCAGTCGCTACCAGCACCAACATTAATGCCCATAAATATGAATTTCTTCAATGATTGTCAGACAGCTTGGCTAGCGATCGCCAATACTAATGATTTGGTAAAGTTGTCAGGATTTCTTTTTATGTAACGGGCGATCGTAGGTCCTGTATTCATGGGAATGCTTGGCGGGATGTTGGGCAGTTTTGTTACCTTGTGCGCCAGTTGTCTTTTTTCAGCCACGCGGTTGGTCATGCAGCATTGCTGGCATCATTGGATCAGGTATTTTCAACCTTGCTTCTGGCCCGTTTCTGCTATTTGTAGCCGTTTTGATCTTGTTCAAGTTGAGATTGAAAGCTGCATAAATATTTTTCTCCAAAGACTTGCTATATTCTTTGATGTTTGCTACATTGATTAATCGTGGCTCACAAAAGCCCCAGCCGGGATAGCTCAGTTGGTAGAGCAGAGGACTGAAAATCCTCGTGTCACCGGTTCAAGTCCGGTTCCTGGCATCTTTTACAACCAAACAACAGGCATTTTGACCGAAACTCATAAATTCTAACTAGGCAAGGTTTAGTCAAAAGATTTTACAACTTTTTCATGCCCCAAAATTCGCGGAGCCTGGAGGCGTTCGCTTTTACTCGCCATTACTTCAAAGGCTCTTTGATGGTATTGGCGGCTAATCCAGCGATGGTAAAGTTCCGAGTGGGTTTTGGCAGAATGCCCCATTTGCTGGGCTGCTAAGGAAATATCAGTTCGTTGTCAGCAACTCCCTTAATGTAGCTACGATGGGCAGTGTGTACCTGTGCGTCTGATTCTTCTAGTCTTTTCAGAGATTTGTAAGCGCGTTTAGCCTGACGGGCTTCTTCTCTTTTCTGGGCTGCAACATGCTTTAGTGCATCAGCCTCAGTTTTGTTAAAATATCTGGGTGTCTCACTAATCGGTGCAGTTCTGACGGTCTGCCAAGTTCCCGCGTTCATCGGGTTTATGACAGTCGGATCTGTAGGGGCTAACACCTGATTTTTATCAATCCCGTGTCCCCCACCCGAAAGTGATGATTCATTACTGCTTTTGTTGCTGGACTTTGCAGCGCTGGTAATTCGTGCAAGGATTCCCATTGTTTATTCCTATCTACAAACTTGATTTTTGACTTTTTCTAATTGCTGGCTTTGAGCTTTCATTTGGCGCAGTTGCACTTGATCCGCGCTTTGGTAAGTGGACATTGCACCCATGCTTAAACCGGCGACTAGTGCAGCTGCAATAATTACTAAATAAGCAGCGATATTATTTCCGGCTGGTGTGGGTTCTGGTATATCTGGGTAAAATTCCCCAGTGAATGGTACAACCTTACTAGCAAACTGTTTGTTAGTCTGTTTCATCTCCTCCCTCTAGCAACATCGGCTGATAAGTGGGTAAGAGTAGATGCTCTGTTCCAGCGTTGAGCGCCGCGTTGACTGATGTTTGCACTATTTGGCGTTGCTCAGGTGTGGGATTGTCGCGCATCTGTTTGATGCGTTGCAATGTTCGCCCCGGCAACCGTCGCCAATATTCGTCAGCGAGTCGCTGTGCATCGGAATCCAGCAGTGACTCAAGTAAATCAGGTGCGTCGGATTCTGCATCAATTTCTGCATCGTCATCCGTTGCATTTTTCGTTGCACGATGGGCCCGCAACATCTCAATTCCCGCATCAGTCCACAGTTTTTGTCCGTGTTCGTCAATTGCAACGTGAACGTCAACCTGGAACACTTCAGGGTGGCGGCGCATCCATGAGCGAATTGTGCTTTCTGGAATGTTAGTTGCTTTGGCCGCTTCAGGGGTGGTGTACAGGTTCTGCATTCTGTCCCCAGCGCATTTGTGCAATCAACGATTCTATGATTCCTGCCTGGTCAGAAAGCGAAAGCTGAGATGTCATATCTTTTGCGATCGCAAAAATTTCAGCCCGACAATCACCTTCTAGTTGACAGCCAATGTTAGAAGCTAAAACAGTGAGAATAACCAGCTTTTCTCGCTTGGTTATTTTCTCAAAGCCGCTACCGTACTTTCGTTGCACTCTTTCTAAAAGTAAATCCTCACCTGGGGTATAACTCGTGTAGTAGCCTAATGGCTTTGACATTGGTAAAATCTCCTCAATAAATAACTTCGTTCAGGTTTTGTACTGGAGTTTAGACTAAGCCATGCAAAAAGACCCAGCAGGGCTGAGTGAATCAGAGACTTAGCAAAAGTATGAATAATCTTAGGTATTAAACAGCAACTGATAGTTCTTTACGTGGTCGTGTTACTGTTTTTTTAACAATGGGAAATCGGTTTTTACGGGTACGGGGTTTTCCTGATTTCCAACCAGGGGACTTTCCGCGAGGTTTGGGTGCAGATGTAGGAGTACCAATCACCGCAAAAACTCCTCCCATAGCTTGAGCGACTCGTCCAGGGGTCAATTTGTCAAAAGACTTCTGCCAAGGTAAAGGATTGTCAGTCACAATATCACGGGCTAACCACAACTCCCAAGTCATCAGGGGCATTAAATCACTCCACCTTTCACATTGTTTGGGGGTACCTAGCTTGGGAACAGTCCAGTGCAGACGTTGCTTTAAAAAGCGATACCAGTGGTCAATGGTAAAGCGACGCAGGTAAAGTCGCCAAACTTCTTCTATTGGTGGCATTTCTTCTCCTACCCAAGCCAACCACAAAGGTTTCGACACTCGTTCATTACCTTGTGCATCGAGACGTTCAACTCTAATCATTGACATAGAACGTGTCGCCGCTTTACGGAAATGCAGTTTTTTCCACAGGCTAATCCGTACCCGTTTTAGTTTTGGATCATCTACCTCGAAAACAGATGCTGGTTCACCCCATGTTGTTGGTTCATTCAACTTGAATTGATTGCCATGTTTTCTTGGACAGCCAATGCCTGTATAAAGTTAATAAACCAGACAGACGACAATATGCAGCGATTACGCTGGACACAAGCCCAAGGTCGAGAACATTTAGAGAAAATTTACGGGGTGCGATCGCGCTATTCACTGTCCCTTGACCAGTTGGATAATTTTCTGTTGTTTCTGCAACTTACCGATTCCCCAACACCCAATCCCTAAACCCAATGCCCACAGAAGAAGAAATAAAAGCTGCGATCGTTATCTTCCCCGACGACACTATTGGCTACGCATCGCCGGAACTAAATCATGGCACTGAGCTAGCCTGCTGGCAGATGTGCAAATTCATAGACTACATCGAAACCTTAGACCCAGAACTAGAACGCCATGAGGCGATCACTCTAGTAGCTGCAATCTTCCAAGGGTTACCTACATTCTTTGAAAGCAATCCAGAACTCATTGCTGAAATAAAAATCGATTGTCAAAACATAAGAGCTAAACGGAAATGAGCGCTTCAATTTCTACCGTGACAGATGTTACTCAGTGGATTGATGCCTGCCTTGAAATTGCGATCGACCCGTTTTAACTCCAATGTTTTAATAGCAACTCAGTAATTTATCACACGCAAAAAAAATCACTAATTAAGGATTAGTGAATCAAAAAAAAGGAAAAATAAATGGACAAATACTCGGAAAGATTAGGCGGTAGAATAACCGTTATTTCTCTATATCCTACCACATCT
>NZ_JBALDF010000003.1:0-51451 GCF_036917275.1 Nostoc sp. | reverse complement strand
CGGCAACTCCAGACCAACCTCCGGCAACTCCAGACCAACCTCCGGCAACTCCAGACCAACCTCCGGCAACTCCAGACCAACCTCCGGCAACTCCACAGCCAACTCCGGCAACTCCACAGCGACCTCCCGCCGCAAAACCGAACGAAATCCCTGCAACTCAAGACCAACCTCCGGCAACTCCACAGCCAACTCCGGCAACTCCAGACCAACCTCCCGCTAAACCGGACGAAACCCCCGTAAAACCAAACCAACCCCCTACAAAACCAGACGAAACCCCCGTAAAACCAGACCAACCTTCAAATCCTAATTCAAATCCAGGTACAAGACCAAGACAAGAAACCCCAACTCCAACACAAGACTCAGGTGGAAGACGAAAACCAAGACAAAAAGCCCCAACTCCAACACAAGAACCAGGCTCAACTCCAAACTCCCAACCAGCACCTTCATCTCCTATAAGAGCACGAGGATAAAACTTTTTTGATTTGCGATATTTAGTAATTTGGAAATTCAGAATTCAGAATTCAGACTTCAAGCTAGTTGATATCTGAGTTCTGAATTCTTACTAATGACTAAAAGTAATTATAATATTAGTAATTAATACAACGAAAAATGATTTGTAGTATGTATTTTTGTAGAACTTTCAAGTTTAGTTTGACAACAATAGTAGCACTGATCTCGCTTCAATCATACGCCACTGCTCAGGTTACTAATAGTAGTCAACCAAACTTTTCTCAAGTTTCTCCTCAAGTTGAATCAAACCCTGTACCATTACGGTTAAATCTTTCTAACTACTCTGAGCGAAAGCGCCGATTATTACTCAAACTCCAGCATCCCATACAGCCAATAATTCCCAACACTTCTAAGCAAGAAATCCATTTGCTACTTAAACTTAATGAACGAAAAGTTTACGTTTATCGGGGTAACAGTTTACAAGCTAGTTACCCAGTAGCTATTGGTAAACCTGGATGGGAAACACCTACAGGCAAATTTAAAATTATTCACATGGTGCAAAACCCAGCTTGGGAAAACCCTTTCGTTCCTAATAGAGAAATTATTCCTCCAAGAAACTCAAATAATCCTCTAGGAGAACGTTGGATTGGATTTTGGACAGATGGAAAAGATGAAATTGGATTTCATGGTACTCCGAGTGTAAAATCTGTTGGGCAAGCAGTTTCTCATGGTTGCGTTCGGATGTATAATCATGATGTACGTAAACTCTATGAATTGGTGAAAATCGGAACACCTGTACTAGTGACTAAATAACGCAAAAGAAAGAGCTAATAAATTGATTTTCAAATTTTTAAACTTAATTTGGTTTATTATGGGAAACATTACAAAAATGATGGATTTTATCAGACATCAGCTGACATGAAGTGCTAACTAAACCATATAGTTTAAAACTTTGCATTTTGTGAGAGCTACGTTAAATCTGCCGCAATTAGATAGTCTGCGAGTATAACATTAGCGTTTGCATTTGTAGGTCGTAATTTTTAAGCATTACTGCTGGCATTTAAATAAAATTAAGTTTTCTGGAATACTGATGTGTACTATCAGGGTGGTAATTTGTCAACTGACCGAATCTTGAATTTTAAATTCAAAATTTAAAAAGGTTTTAAGTAAACATATTTGTGGAACAAATTCAAAATCCTCAAGTTATTAAATTTATTCATCGGGTAAATCTAAAATTCTAAATCCAAAATCGGTTGACGAATTACCAGTTACCAATCACAAATAGCTGCTCAAACAAAGATTCATTGACCGAGCTTAATAAGCAGACCTAGCTAACCAATAGATGGTTATACCCAAAGCCGACCCAGCTATTACCTGAACAGGTGTATGTCCGAGTAATTCTTTCAGACGGTCTTGGCTAAAGTCTGGTTTTTCATCAAATAATTCATCAATCATTTGATTAAGGATGCGAGCTTGTTTACCAGCCGCTTGGCGAACTCCAGCTGCATCATACATGACGATGATGGCAAAAATTGTAGCAACGGCAAAATCAGGAGATGCCCAACCAAGTGTTTGCCCTACACCAGCAGCTAAAGCTGTAACTAAAGCTGAATGGGCACTGGGCATACCTCCGGTTGTCACCAAAACACGCACATTCAGTTTGCGATGTTTAATGATTTCGATTACGAGCTTTAGTGCTTGAGCAATTAAACAAGCTACCAGAGCAACCAGCAGCACCCGGTTGTCTAAAATGTTGCCTATGTCCTGCATGGTATTTTGGTTAGGTTAGTAAATATTAGCAGCAGTTGTTGGTTGAGGAAACATTTAGATTCAACCTAAAATCCAAAATTAACTTAGTACATCACGGCGGAAACAGACCAATTATTCAAAATAGCCTAAAAGCTTATTTTATAAGCTTTTTGAATTTTGAATTCCGCTGGGCACAAGTAGTACAGCATGGTGTAAATAAACCACCCATTCCAAATCAATGAAACGCTTGCGGTAGAGGATTTCCGTTAGCGTAAGCGTAGTATTAGCAAGTCTTACCTACGGCACGCCAAGGGCAATGGCGTAGTGTAAAGCCTGCGGCATGGCAACTCTTAGAGACGCAAGCTACGCGTAGCTTGCTTCCCCGCAGGGGTACGCTTAGAGCGAGCCAGACGTTACGCACGGTCGCTATCGAGCATCACCAGCATCACATTCCGAATTCCGCAAAGCGGTACTAGTTATTGCGGCTGATAATAAAATGAGCGATCGCTTTGAGTGACTTGGCTCTCTCTCCAAATGGTTCTAATTCCGCACAAGCTGCTTTAACTAGCTCTTGGGCTTTTGAGCGCGATTCCTCAAGTCCCCAAATACTGGGATAGGTCACTTTCTTCGCTTTTTGGTCTTTACCAGCTGTTTTGCCTAATTGCTCTTGAGTAGCAGTGATATCTAGAATATCATCTATGATTTGGAATGCTAGCCCAATATTTTGAGCATAACGAGTCAATCGCTGCACATCTTCAGGTGATGCCTCAGTTATAATCCCGCCACAAACTACGCAAGCTTCCAAAAGGGCGGCTGTTTTGTGTTTATGAATGAAATTTAGGGTTTCTAGGGAAATATCTGATTTACCTTCCGACTCTAAATCGACAACTTGACCGCCGACCAAACCACCTGCCCCCAGGGCCCGACCAAGACGGGCAATTACCTGCAAGACTAGCTCTCTCTTAACGCTTTGAGGGGTTTGCATAGCAACAAACTCAAAAGCGAGAGCCAACAAGCCATCCCCAGCCAAAATCGCCACATCTTCGCCATAGACTTTATGATTCGTCAGCTTCCCGCGACGGTAATCGTCATTATCCATCGCCGGCAGGTCGTCATGAATCAACGACATTGTGTGGATCATTTCCACAGCACAAGCCGTTGGCATGGCCATTTCGATGGTTCCACCCATCATTTCACAGGTAGCAAGGCAAAGAATGGGACGTACACGCTTTCCTCCAGCTAATAACGAGTAGCGCATCGCCTCATAAATCTTTTCTGGATAAATGATGGGGATAGCCTGATCCAAAGCAGTATCACAAAGCTTTTGTCGCTCTTTTAGATAAGCTGCTAAGTTAAATGTGGCTTCCTCTGGTGGTGTCTTTTGAACGTTATCAGTTGCTACCATTCTTAAATTCCTGACATTTTGGGATTTTTGTCTTATACGTCACAATTTTAAGGTGCTGTGGCGCTGAAAAAATGAAGAGTTAGGAATTAGGAGTTAGGAGTTACCAATAAGAATTCTTAACTTTTAACTGATCACTCATCACTTTCTTTATTGTCTTACCGCCCTAGAATAGCTGGCAAATGTATTTTGCAACAATATGGCTACAGTCATAGGACCAACACCACCAGGAACAGGGGTAATAAATCCTGCTACAGCAGAGGTTGATTCAAAATGGACATCGCCAATTAAGCGACTGTTGCCACTAGCATCGGTGACGCGATTCATTCCCACATCTACCACAACAGCGCCCGGTTTCACCATATCAGCAGTGATCAGTCCGGGACGACCTACTGCTGCAATTAGAATATCAGCATTTTGGGTGATGGTTTTGAGGTCATGCGATCGCGAGTGAGCGATCGTGACTGTGGCATCAGCTTCTAGTAGCATCAGCGCCATCGGCTTACCCACCAAAATACTCCGTCCCACCACTACTGCCTGTTTTCCCTGCAAAGGAATGTCATATTCTTGTAAAAGGCGCATAACACCTGCTGGAGTGCAGCTGCGTAAACCGCTTTCTCCCCTAACTAGTCGCCCCAAGTTAACTGGGTGCAGTCCATCAGCATCTTTATCGGGATCAATTTGATGTAGCAGAGTTACAGCATCCAAGTGGTTAGGTAAGGGCAGCTGCACAAGAATGCCATCCACCCGTTCATCGTGGTTTAGTGCAGCTATCACCTCTTCTAACTCCCCAAGAGTAGTTTGGGCGGGAAAATGCTTACCAAAAGAGGCCATACCAACTTTAGCGCAGGCTTTTTCTTTATTACGTACATAAGCCGCCGACGCTGGATTATCGCCAACCATCAGCACTGCTAAACCAGGCGGGCGAACAATTTTTGGTTGTAATTGTCTAATGCCAACAGAAAGTTCTTGCTGAATTTTTGCAGCTATTGCTTTACCATCAAGGAGTTTGGCAGTTTTTGTTTCCATGAGAATTCTCAGCTATATTGCCTTTTGGTCAAAACTCAGCCGCTTCTAATCTAGGCGGAGTCAACAGTCCAAAATCCAGAGTGAAAATATTGATTTTTTACTCTGGACTTTTGACTATTATTATCTTCCTGTTTGATGTCGTAGCGTTTTCTCACAGTAAATCGATAATGTTTATTTTCTCAGATCAACGACGTTATCTGAAGAATAAAGAATTAAGGATGAAATTCAAAACATTTTTTTGCTCAGTTGAGAGGATGTTTCTGAAACCGCAGAGAATAGTATAAATGGGAACTGACCTGATGAAACTGGCGACAAAGCAAGCAGTGAAGCAAAAATTTGCTCAATCGGTGGCTTTCATGCAACAAAGGAGAAATTTGTCCCTTTCATTCTTGTATGGGCAGAGTATTGTTTCTTACCGCCTGGGGTTGATTTTTTTGGTGGTGGGACTTTGTAGTTGTGGTAGTTTAACCTCGTCTGGGTTGAATGGGACTAATTTTAAAATTGGTAGCAATGTCACCCCAATTCGAGAGATTAAACTAGAACAAGACAATCAGGCTACAGTTTACATTCAAGGTCAGGTGGAAAAGCAAGCTCCTCTGATCAAGCAGTGGGCTTATCAAATTAATGATTCAACTGGCAAAATTTGGGTTATTACCAATCAGAAGAATCTGGCCAAGGGAGCACAAGTGGTGATTAAGGGTAAAGTTCGTTACCGAAGTATCCCCTTAGCTGATAAAGAATTGGGGGAAGTTTATCTAGAAGAAGAATAATCAGCAATTAAAAATTAAAAATGAACATATGAATAATCAGCCGATACATGTGGCGATCGCAATTCTTTACCAAAAAAATAAATTTCTCATGCAACTGCGGGACAATATCCCCGGTATTCTCTATCCTGGTTACTGGGGACTCTTTGGCGGTCATATCGAACCTGGTGAAACGCCGGATATAGCAGTGAAGCGAGAAATTTTGGAAGAAATCGGCTATAATTTACAATCCTTTGTTGAATTTGGCTGTTATTTTAACGAAAGAGTAGTGCGTCATGTTTTTCATGCACCACTCTTGGTGGAATTAAATCAACTGGTTTTGAATGAAGGCTGGGATATGGGGTTATTGACCCTAGAAGATATTAACCAAGGTAACTGTTATTCGGAAAACGCTGGCGAAGTGCGACCTTTGGGGAATGTGCATCAGCGAATTATATTGGATTTTATCGAGACAAATCAACAGACTTAATTGGGCATAGGGTATGGGCATATAAGAAAACTTTTTTCTAGTCCCCAGTTCCAATCCCCAAAAGCCAAAATAAAGTTATAACTCTTGTGGAGTCATCACTAATGCAATCAGTAAACAAACTACCGCGATGGTTAACTATAGGATTGGCATTTCCGATTATTATTCTCAACGGCTGGCTATTACTCCAGGTTGTACAGTATTTTCAACCCTTGATTAGTATTATTGCTGCCGCCATCCTACTAGCTTTTGTATTGAACTATCCAATCCAGTTTCTTCAGGAACAAGGGGTAAAACGCAACCTAGCGATCGCAGGAGTGTTGCTTTTGACTGTGGTGGTTTTAGTGGGTTTAGGCATCACTTTGGTTCCCCTGATTATCCAACAGATCAACGAGCTAGCTAATATTTTGCCCAGTTGGATTGATTCTGGTACTGAACAACTGCAAGCTTTCCAGGATTGGGCGTTAAGTCAACAACAGCTTCCGATTAATTTAAGTGGTTTATTCACCCAAGTTCTCGATCGATTATCTAACCAACTTCAGTCCTTCACTGGGAGAATTCTCGGTTTTGCCGTCGATACCATTGGTATTGTCCTCAACGTTCTGCTGGCGGTAGTGCTGACTATCTACTTAATATTGAATGGCGAACGCCTTTGGGACGGAGTTTTTCAGTGGTTTCCCCGTAGCATTGGGTTAAAAGTACGGGAATTACTGCGAGAGGATTTCCACAATTACTTCATTGGTCAAGCAACATTGGGGGCTGTGTTAGGGGTGACAATTACACTGGTGTTTTTGGCGCTGCAAGTTCCCTTGGCTTTACTTTTTGGTATCGGTATTGGTTTGTTTTCTCTTTTCCCCTTTGGTACAGGAGTAGGTATCGCCATAGTAAGTTTGTTGGTGGCGTTGCAAAACTTTTGGCTAGGAGTTGAAGTCTTAGGTGTAGCTGTTGCAATCGACCAAGTTAATTCTAATTTTGTTGCACCTCGAATTCTTGGTAATTTGACTGGCTTAAATCCCGTCTGGGTAGTGATTTCTTTGTTGTTGGGAGCAAAGTTGGGAGGAGTGTTAGGTTTGTTAATTGCGATCCCTATTGCCAGTTTTATCAAGGATATAACAGACAGCTGGCGGGCTGGAGAGTTTAATAAGCTAAATGATATCGTGTCAGAACCTGTAAAAATCATTACTGAGAGAGCAGGAACTTATAGTTAAAATTCAAGATGTAAGTGAAGGAAAGCTGATAATGTTGACTATTTATAAAAATGTCTATCCTTTGCTTATTTAGAAGTTACGTTTAATTTTTTCTCAGATTCACCGTGACGAGAAAAATTTCTATTGCAGTGAAATAATTTTTATACTTTAGATGCGTTTGCCCTAATTTCTGCGTGGGGATAATAGGGACTTAAGCTAGAAGAGACTTTGCAAAACCGGGAATTGTCGCAACGACAAACTTTAATTTTTCTTAATAAAGACGATAAAAAGTTACTTGAAAGGCATTTAGGGGAACTCTATAACTGTAGTTCCAAGATTGTGTCTTCAAAATTTATGACCAATACACTTAACCACTCAATAGCTACACTTAATCTTTCTTTAGAACGCGATATATTTTTACGTACATTAATCAGAGAATTATCTGGCACATTGCAGGACGTAGTTGGCTTAGAAGAAGCCTCTGGATTTATCAGCGTAGTTGGTGAAAGGATGGGTAGGCAGATTAATCAAGATTACAAATCTGCCCTGGAAGTCTCCAACCTTTCTCGTAAGCAGGTAGTTGATGTCTTGATTGATTTAAAAAGACGAATCCAGGGCGATTTTTATATAATTGAGCAGAATGATGAAAAAATTGTCTTTGGCAATCGCGTCTGCCCATTTGGCGAAAAAGTGCTGAATCGCCCTGCCATGTGCATGATGACTTCAAATGTCTTTGGGACGATCGCAGCTAATAATCTGGGATATGCGAAAGTAGAATTGCAAGAGACCATAGCACAGGGTGCTTCTGGATGTAGAGTTATTGTTTACTTAAAACTTACAGAAGAGGCAGAAGATGCAGAAGGTCGAGAATACTTTAAAGGACCAGAATCGGTGTAAACCCTTCAGCACTGAACTAACTCTAGGATAAAAACTTAAGTGCAGATATGTAAAGTAAAGTTGAACCCCGAAAACCCCCATGACTCCTGAACAATTTCTTGAATTTGCCAGAGTTTTACCAGAGCCTTTACTTCTGGTGAGTGGAGAGGGTCAATTGTTAGCTACCAATCAACCAGTAGCAGAGATACTGGGTTTACGCCGTCAAGAACTGCGGGGGAGAATGCTCTTTGAATTTGTAACTGAGTCTACTAACGATGTTGTAAAGTACTTGCAAGCCTGTTCAAGTAGCAGAGCAATGGTTATTGGCTCTTTGACTTTACGAAAGAATGATGGACAAACGTTAATATGTCGTAGTCAAGGAGCCGTTATTCAACCTTGGTCTCCTGAATCTTCAGCTTTAATTCTTCTGCGTTTGGAAAAGAGAACTTTATCCAGCAGTAATTTCGTTCTCCTGAACCAGAAAATCGATGAGTTAGCAAAAGAAGTTCATAGACGTAAAGAAGCGGAAGAAGCACTCAAAAAAGCAAATCAAGAGTTAGAAATTCGGGTTGAGGAACGTACAACAGCTTTACAAGAAACACTAAGCGAACTAAAACTTACTCAAACTCAACTTATCCAAGCTGAGAAAATGTCTAGTTTAGGACAGATGATCGCTGGTATTGCCCATGAAATTAATAACCCCGTGAGTTTTATTTATGGAAACCTTCACCACGCCTATCAATACACCCAGGATTTACTGAAATTGGTGCAAATTTATCAACAACTTTGTCCCATTCCTCCCCCAGAAATCCAAGATGAAATACAAAAAATAGATTTGGATTTTTTGATTCAAGATATAATTAAACTCTTCCATTCAATGAAAGTAGGAACAGAACGAATTAAGGAAATTGTTAAATCTCTACGTAACTTTTCCAGACTTGATGAAGCAGAACTTAAGCAAGTTAATATCCATGAAGGAATCGATAATACTTTAATGATTTTAGAGCATCGCCTGCAAGCTAGGCATGATAAGTACCCAGAAATCAAAGTCATCAAAAAATACGGTCAACTGCCGAATGTAACTTGCTATGCTGGTCAACTCAACCAAGTATTTATGAATATTCTTGTTAATGCGATCGATGCGCTGGAGGCATCAGCGAACAATAGTCAGTGGTCAGCAGTAAATCCCCAAACAACTGACAATCAAAAACTGATAAATAATAATCCCCAAATTCAAATAAAAACTGAGTTAATCGATGAAAAATGGATAGCAATTAGTATTGCTGATAATGGTTTGGGGATAAATGAACAAGTTCGTTCAAAGCTATTTGATCCGTTTTTCACCACTAAAGCTGTGGGCAAAGGTACTGGACTAGGGCTATCTATAAGCTATCAGATTATAGTTGAAAAACATAAGGGAGAACTTAGGTGTTTTTCTACACCGGGAAAGGGTGCAGAATTTGTCATAAAGATACCTATTAGCTTAGTCTAATATAAATCCCCTGCATATGCTAATACGGTTCAGTTAAGGCTGAAAATCATGTAAATTAAGCATTGTTCCCAAACCTTAAAATTGAGTGTGGTGCATCTCAAAGATTTCGCGTTGGTGTGTCCTGATATAGAAAGTGCTGACCTACTTCTGATGAAAGCACACCTTGGGCTAAGTTCCGTGAGCAAATTATTCTTTGGGAAGAGGAAAAATTGAAATCCTAAGAACCACTTATAGGGCGAAGCAGCCGGAGAAAAGGATAAAAAATCATTGAGCGATCGCACCATAAACTAAAAGTGAACCTGTTGTTCAATTGGTGCTAAACCACTTTTGATAAAGCTTTTGATAAGTGCCGTTTTCTTGTAGTGTTAGTAGGGCTTTATTAACAGGCTTTCGATAGGGACTATTTGCCCCAAAGACAACGCCGTAGTTCTCCTTGCGAAAAACACTGCCAATAACTTTTACTTTTCCTTTGCCTTCACCAGACGCGTAGTAAAGGAGAACAGGCGCGTCAAAAACAACTGCATCTGCCTTTTCTTGTAAGAGTGCATCATAAGCTTGGGCAACCTTATTGAACTCTAGAACCTGAATGTTTTGTTCGTGCAGGTAAGTTGCCGATGTACTATTGATGACAGTAGCGACACGCTTGGACATCAGGTCATCTGGACCTTTAATATTTCCCTGTAGTTGATCCACCGTTAACGAAGTAGTAACTGTAGCCGTGAAGTAGGCAACAAAAACAACACTGGTAAACATCCAGACTACAGCTACTACCCGTCCGATTACACTCTTAGGCATTTCGTCAGCTTGGGTAGCCAAGGTTGCAGCTGCCCACCAGCAAGCTTTGAAAATACCAGGAAAGTAGGACAAAGTTGGAATCATTCCTTCAGAACGGTGGCGCTCAAAAAACCAGACAATGTGAGCTGGCACAAGAATAATTACCAAAATGATGCCAACAAGCTGTATTAGGGCAGGTGAGAAAATCACTGCTAATAAACTTGGTACTGATCTGACACCATTCTCATGATTTAGTACTAAAATTTGAAGTCCTGATTCAAACATCGGTTGAGAGAAATCAAAGTCTTTATCTCGCTCGGCGGTGATAGATATATTGCCAATTCCTACGTCTGCCTTACCAGACTTAATAGCAGACAGCAAATCTTGAGTAGTTGGATTGACAAATATCTCGGACTTAACATTCATCTCCTCAGTGATACTATGCCAAAGATCAATGCTAAATCCAGTGATTTGACCGTTTTTCTCAAAGACGAAGGGTGTGGCTAATCCCGTCGCCACACGTAGAGGTTTCGTTGGTTTTTGGGCTGACACCTGACTCGGCATTAGCACCAACACCAAAAATCCAACTCCCAACAACTTCCAGCAATTCAGGATCAGGGACTTACTGGTTTGGTTTTTTGTGTTCTTTCTTCCACACTTACGATCTGACAGATTTAAGGAAAAGATTACTACACTCATTCAACTATCCGAATTAAGCTTTTATTAAAGGCGCTTTCCCATCAATTGTCTACTAAAACAACCACAAAAAAAACCGATCTGCCTTATAGTAAATTGATCGCTTTTCTTGAATCCTACACCATGCTATCTCCAATTGATTCCACTGCTACACCTTGGGAACATCTGAGAAATAGAACAGAAGATCATCTTTGGATTTTAGATGCTGTGAATTTTGAAGATAAGCGGTGCCACTTGATGGTGCAAATAATGGAAGCGTAGTTTATGCTGATATTGATATTTTAAGAGAATTTTATAGGGAAGATGGAATTGAGCGTTTGATGGCACAATATCAGAATATAGAGCAAATTTATAAGTAAACTTTGTATATCTAGTTAAAGACAGCTACCCGTCATTCAAAAAATGGCAAGTATGAAAAAAGAACTAAAAGGACACACGCTCTAAAGCTTTTAACGTTGTTGAATGTAACTAAGGTTCGTCAAGCTTCGCCATACTGCGTTCGCCTGTTTACTACACTAGCTGCAACAAGGGGTAGATCAGCAAGGTAATATGACGAAGGGTAAAAAATCCTTGAGCGATCGCTCCTCAACTTTCACGAAACACCTCGCGCCGTGGAAGCCCCTGCTTTCAAGCATGGGGGTAAGGCGCAGGCGAATTTATTGCCGTGAAAAACATTTGTCACATGTGATATAATTTAATGTATGGAACAAGTGTTGACATTGGTTTGCAAGCTTAACCCCACCCCTGAACAAGTTGCCCAAATAGAGGCAACTTTGAAGGCGTTTGCAGGTGCTTGCAACTATACCAACGAGCAAGTCAAACCCCAGGTAACGAGCAAAACAACTATTCAGAACTTGGTCTATCAAGACTTGCGCTCGTTGTTTGGGTTGTCTGCTAATTTGGCAGTCAGAGCTTGTGCCAGAGTGGGGGCAAATCGCAAAACCGCCAAGCAGAAAAATAAGTCGGTTAAATTCTTTAAGCCAACTAGTGCCGACTACGACGCTAGAATTTTTGCTTTTAGAGAGAAAGACTGGACTGTTAGCCTTACTTTGTCCAAAGGCAGGGAGCATATCAAATTGGATGTGGGTAACTACCAGCGAGGTAAGCTCAAAGGTACAAAACCGACATCGGCGCAGTTGTGTAAGCATCGGGATGGTTTATACTACATTCATATTCAAATCAAAGATAAAGTGCCCCAACCACTTAAACCAAATAATGTGATTGGTGTGGATTTTGGGCGTAGGGATATCGCTGTAACTAGTAATGGAGACAAGTGGGACGGCAAACAAATAAATGAGGTTTGGGATAGATACGCCAAAATTAGAGCTTCTCTCCAACAAAAGGCTACGAAAGGCACAAGGTCTACTCGCCGTAGGGCAAGGCAGATTTTCCAACGGCTGTCGGGGCGTGAGAGAAGATTTCAACAGTGGCTCAACCATCAAATCACCCATCGAATTATTCAACAAGCCAAGTACACCGCATCTATTGTTGCTATTGAAAACCTGACTGGAATTAGGGAGCGCACCAATACTCAACCCAGAAGTAAAGTTGAGCGCAGACGATCTAATTCTTGGTCGTTTTATCAATTACGATATTTCCTTGAGTACAAGAGTATTAAAGAAGGCGTGGAAGTAATTGCTGTGCCACCTGCCTACACAAGCCAAACCTGCCACCAATGCTTGCACATTGGGTTGAGGTCTGATAAACGTTTCAAGTGTAGTAATTGTGGATGGCATGGTGATGCTGATTTGAATGGTGCAAAAATGATTTCTTTGTTGGGGCAATCTGTAAGCTTGCCTGGAGGTTCGGGTTATTTGTGTTGTAATCTAAACACTGATAGCTCAGGGCTACTACAAAGCCCTGCCCTAAAGGGCAGGGGTTAGCTTACGCTATCATCGAATATTGTGGGATTCCCGTGCGTAACTCAATAGCATCTATGACCGCTTCTCACTCTGAAACTCCATCTACCAAACCCGACGCGAGTACTTTTATTTCCGACCATCGACAGGTAGACCGCAGTAAGCTAAGTCAAATGTATCTGCACTATGTCGAGACGAAGGATAAATATCCTCACGCAGTATTGCTGTATCGGGTAGGAGATTTTTTTGAATGCTATTTCCAAGATGCTGTAAAACTAGCGCAAGAATTGGAATTAGTTCTCACTAGTAAGCAAGCTGGGGAACAGGGACGAGTGGCGATGTCTGGTGTTCCACACCACGCTTGGGAACGCTACACGACGATGCTGGTAGAAAAAGGTTATGCAGTGGTAATTTGCGACCAAGTAGAGGATGCTTCTGAAGCTGCTGGTAGATTGGTGCGGCGAGAAGTAACGCGCATCCTGACTCCTGGGACTTTGCTGGAAGAGGGAATGCTCAAATCAAGTCGCAATAACTACTTAGCAGCAGTAGTAATTGCCGCAAATCATTGGGGTTTAGCCTATGCAGACATCTCTACAGGGGAATTTCTTACGACTCAAGGTAGTGATTTAGAACATTTGACACAAGAATTAATGCGCTTGCAACCTTCAGAGGTGTTAGTTCCCACAAATGCGCCCGATTTGGGGAGTTTGCTGCGTCCAGGAGAAACTTCGCCACATCTCCCACAGTGTTTGCCACCATCATTTTGCTATAGTTTGCGATCGCAAGTTCCCTTTTCGCAAGCCGAAGCTAGACCTAGATTATTGCAGAAATTTAAGGTGCGATCGCTCGAAGGACTCGGTTGTGATCATCTTCCCCTCGCCGTCCGCGCAGCTGGTGGTCTTCTGGAATATCTGGAAGATACCCAAAAGGAAAACCCAATTTCCCTCCAGAAACTTCGGACTTACACAGACAAAGACTATCTAATTGTTGACAATCAAACCCGGCGTAACCTAGAAATTACCCAAACTGTCCGGGATGGCACTTTTCACGGTTCTCTACTCTGGGCACTAGATAGAACTAGTACAGCAATGGGTGGGCGGGCTTTACGGCGGTGGTTATTGCAGCCACTACTCGATATTAAAGGCATTCGAGCACGTCTTGATACCATCCAAGAATTGATGGAAAATACGCCCCTGCGTCAAGATTTGCGGCAGTTGTTACGCCAAATTTATGACCTGGAACGACTCACAGGAAGGGCGGGTTCTGGTACAGCTAATGCTAGAGATTTAGTAGCTTTGGCAGATTCTCTCTCCCGCTTACCAGAATTATCCCACTTAGTAACTGAGGCGCGTTCTCCTTTCCTCAAAGCTTTGCAGAAAGTCCCAAGTGTGTTGGAAGAATTAGCAGAAAAGTTACACGCGCATCTTGTAGAGTCGCCACCCATACTAATCAAAGAAGGTGGATTGATTCGCCCTAGCGTAAATTCCCTATTAGATGAAAGAAAAGCGACTGTAGAAGCAGACCAGCAATGGATTGCCAATTTAGAAGTTGATGAGAGGACTAATACGGGAATTTCGACACTGAAGGTAGGATTTAACAAAACTTTTGGTTATTATATCAGTATTTCCCGCACCAAAGCTGATCAAGTACCTGCTAATTACATCCGCAAGCAAACCCTGACGAATGAAGAACGCTATATCACCCCAGATTTGAAAGAACGAGAAGCCCGGATTCTCACGGCGCGGGATGATTTAAATCAGTTGGAATATGAGATTTTTACGGCGTTGCGGGAAGAGGTAGCGCAAGAAGCGGAGGTAATTCGCAATCTCTCTCGGGCTGTGGCGGCGGCGGATGTGTTGTGTGGTTTGGCTGAGTTGGCGGTGCATCAAGGTTACTGTCGTCCAGAAATGTTGTCAGGAAGGGAGATAAACATTGTTGATGGCCGTCATCCAGTAGTGGAACAGTCTTTACCTGCTGGTTTCTTTGTGCCGAATTCGACTCAACTAGGGAGTGGGGAATTGGGAGAAGAAATTAGTGAAGAAGAAATTTCCCCACTTCCTGATTTGATTATCCTCACGGGGCCAAACGCGAGTGGCAAAAGTTGTTATTTGCGTCAGGTGGGATTAATTCAGTTAATGGCACAGATTGGTAGTTTTGTGCCAGCTAAGTTTGCCAGATTGGGAATATGCGATCGCATTTTCACTCGTGTAGGTGCAGTAGATGATTTAGCAACTGGTCAATCTACGTTCATGGTGGAGATGAATGAAACCGCAAATATTCTCAATCATGCCACATCTAGGTCGCTGGTGTTGTTAGATGAAATTGGTCGGGGAACGGCAACTTTTGATGGTCTTTCCATAGCTTGGGCGGTGGCAGAATATATAGCAGTGGATATTCGGGCGCGAACGATTTTTGCGACTCACTATCACGAGTTAAATGAACTAGCTAGTATTTTGCCGAATGTGGCTAATTATCAAGTCACGGTGAAAGAATTACCCGACCAAATTATCTTTTTGCATCAAGTCCAACCGGGAGGCGCTGATAAGTCTTATGGAATTGAAGCGGGAAGATTGGCGGGTTTACCAGCAGTGGTGATTCAACGAGCAAAACAAGTTATGGGACAAATTGAGAAACACAGTAAGATTGCGATGGGGCTGCAAAATCTGGATTGATGTCTTACCGTATTTCCTTAACATTGTAGTCCGATGCATTAACAATGCGGTCGGCGCATTAACATTGTAAGCCGACGCATTAACAATAGACCTCTTGCAAAAATCCTTGAATCACCCCTCCCCAACCCTCCCCTTATGAAGGGGAGGGGGCAAGATTTAAAGTTTCCCCCCTTTATAAGGGGGGTCTATTCGAGGCTTGAAGATGAGCAACTCCTACAGCATTTGTCTTACCAAAATTGGTAACAGTGCAGCGTTTAGGCTACCAACTGAGTTTTATCAAGAGCATCTTCAGTTTGCCGATGTAGAAGGTTGGACAGAGGTAAATAAGTTGGCACAATCAAACCTAACTGTGTGAAGAAAAGTAAACAAGGCTTAAACCCTTTTTTCCTTCTGCTAGAAAGCCCCCTGCTTTATTCCAACAAGAATTATTTACGCCGACCTACTTAGATGTTGATATCCTAGTTTAAAGGAGCGGAGTAATTGCCAAGTAGTTGAAATCTTGTCAACCTTTATGCTTAAAATTGCACAAGAGGTTTATTTAGCATCTACTGACAGCTAAAGTCAACCCTTTGCAGTACTCCCATAAGCCATGCTGACTGAAATTTTCCCTTTCCGTTTTGAATTAGATCCGATCGCGATCGCAGGAGCGAGTTTGTGGTCATTGGCGCTATATCTAGCTTTCAACCCAGTCAGTGAATGGGTAATCGAGCAACTTAACCGCTGGTTTAACTTTGCAGAGCGATCGCTTTACACCAGTCAGTCAGAATTTGAAAGGACTCGTAAAGCCAGAGAATCCCAAAACGCTTTTTACGCTTCACTGTTTAGCATTGTGCCTTTTCTAGTCATTGGCGCTTTATTCAGCTGGGGTGTGGAAATCAGTTTAGGTCGCAGTTGGGCAATTAGCACAGGCATACTAGCCTGTATTGGTTGCGGCATTTATGAACTAGGGCGAAGAGATGGACAGTCTTCGGATTAGCAATAGTAATACAAAGCGACAGCTCCGGTGAAGTAAGCTGTCGCCTCTATAAACTAGGGTTTAGGTGTGGTCAAAGCCATCAGCAAACCTTAACCTCAGCTAAATTTATCCCTTTTTTCCGATTACCTATTGACAGATGTGCAATTATCTTAACCTGTCACTAAATCATCTTTATGAATTGCTAGAATATTTCCTCGCTGACCTTCAGGAGATTCAAAACTGAACAGTTCGCCTGTATTTTTAACTTTGAAAAACTGGTAACCAAGTTCCTTAAGAAAATTGAAGGCTCCATCAGCTGACAAATTAAGTCTTGCGCTTGTCTGAGAACTGATCTCAAATATAACTTTGGGTTTCATCCGGCTAAATAATGAAGTTGCACCCCGAAAAACAAGTTCCTCTGCTCCCTCTACATCCATCTTGATAAAATCCACTCGCTCAATCTCTTCATGAGCCAACACATGATCGAGAGTAGTGATCGGAACCTCTTCAAAACTTATCTCTTCACTTTTATCTGATCCCAAAGAATAACTCGTAGGAGCATTTTCAATATGATACAACTTAGCTGTACCTTCTTCTTCAGAAAGTGCTGATTTGAATAACTTGACGTTAGTCACGCTGTTGATTTCTAGATTATGCTCAATACTTTTTAAAGATTCTACTCCTGGTTCAAAGGAAAGAACTAATCCAGAATCTCCGACTAATTTGCTAGCCAACAAGGTATAAATACCACAGTTGGCTCCTGCATCTATGAACACTTCACCTGATGAAAGGGTGCGCTCAATATAACCTAATTCAGGCTCATAAGTATCACGGAAAACAAAGAGACTAGTATTCCCTGTTCTATAAAAAGCAGGCGGTAAAAAAAAGCGAACATTCCACTTTTTAACTAAAATCGTTTGTGGAATAGAAAGCTGACAAACTATCCACCAATATATTAAACGGAAAGTAACTTTCAGAGGGGACTCTTTAAAAGCCCTATGATTTGTGAAATAATTAAATTTCCTTCGTAAACTTGATATCATAGTAAGTCTTATACCTCCCTATCTATACTTCAAAAACTTTTCATGAAAGCGGCTTATGGCATAGGAAAGCATTGGTAACACATCTCATGCCCCATCGCCCCTTATCCCCAGAGGGGGTATCAAGTTTCCCATGCCCTGTTACTGCATTCTCAATTCCAGAAGATGGTATGATTGTACCTATTTCCCAGTAAGTGACCTGGATCACATTATTTATGTGCTCAAATTCACTTACTGACAAATATTTTTATAGTATAGTACCTATTGCACAAATATTTAATGAATTAAATTTGTGACTGGATGAACCAGATTTTTGAAGTTAAATCACATATTTAGCCTACGTAGGCAGGCTAAATATGTGAGCCAGTGACTTTGAATTTCAGGGGATAATCTGATTTATGCAACAGGTCTATTAAAAAGTACACATATGAAGGCCTTAGTACGTTACGGCGTAAATAGAGCAACCATTTTAAATCCCTAAAAAGCTTATTCCATAATACTTTTGACTTTTGACTTTTGATTTTTGACTTCCGCCTTGCGGTATTAGTGCCTCTGCACCCTTTGGTTGTGTCCAACCCCTACTTGCCAATTTCCTCACAAACAATCTGTGCTATCCTTTGTGCTGCGCCGTTTTCGCCACGAACGCTATGTAGTTTGCTTCGCATCTCATCCAATTTTTCTGGATGAACTAATAAGTCTAGTACCATTTCCCCAACTTCTTGCGGTTCGATTTTACCCATAAGTTCAGGCACTATCTCTTCCTGTGCCCAGATATTTGGCCACGCTAATAAACCTTTATTTTTCACGAGTCTCAGGAATAGCCAATTAATCACCTTCGCAAAGGTGGTACCTACCCCCGGCAGATTTGCCAACAACCCAGGTAAACCATCCCAAGAACGCATAGCATCAAGTTGCTGCGTTGGTAGCAAAACAATCATCGGCACTCCTAAAGCACCGAGTTCAGCAGTGTTTGCCCCTACAGTAGTCAAGCAGATGCAACACTGGGATAATAAGTCATAGGCAGGGTTTTCTTGCCAAAGTTCCACAGTTAAGCCCCTTGCTGTTTTGAAAAATGCCTTGCCTCTAGCGTCTTTTGGAACAATTAAGTCAGCACCACCAAAGCTAAAAATTTCAGCAATAGAGTTCTTTTGGGGATCAGCAAAACGAGCTAACATTTGTAAATCCAAAGTCGGCGCTACAGGAATCACAAACTTGGTTTGGGGCCTTTTTGCGTGAACGTATTCAGCAATGCCTAAAGTTAATGGCACTCCTTGGGCTAATTTTGCCGCTTTTGACCCAGGCAATAAACCAATCAATTCAGTTTTGAATGATGAAGTGATAGGCAGAGGGGAATTTGAATTAAGGCTTTCCCCAGCTTCACCTGCTGCTTCTAGCATCAAATCACCGACAACGGTGAATTTGTGAGCATATTTCTGGGGGACACGGGCAGCAACTTCGGGTTTCATCACGCCAAAGCGATCAATCCAGTTATGCCAACGGGCTTCCCATTCAGCGTAAATCACTGTGCGATATCCGAGCTTTTTGCCTATGACTACGGGAAAAATTTGATCGCCACCGAGGAAAACAACTACACCGTGACTTCTCCAGTCCCAATTTTCAAATGTTTTGCCCCGAAGCAAAAATTGCCAAAAATGCTCTGCTTCTTGTACTCTGTCTACTTCTGGGTAAGAAAGTGCGATCGCAGCTTCTTTTCCACTAGCATTTGAGCAAGGCGATAATACCACAGAAATCCTCACCACAGAAGGGTCATTCCCTAGTTCTTGTCGCAACGCCTTCACTACTGGACGCACCCAGGTTGTTACCTCACCTGGGCCATTTGATAGGATGAGAATATCTACTTGAGTCATTAGTTAATGGTCAGGAGTTAGGGGTCATTAGTGAAGAGGGAAATATTACTTAATTCGTTCCTAAATTCTAGAGGCACAATATTACCGATATAATTGCAGGTTATGTTCGATAACGTCTGCAAGTTTCTCGCAGAGTCATTTTCAGCCGACTTTGCAACATGGTTATTCGGTGAACCAATTACACTTACCGAACTTAGTCCATCTGAATTATCCCTCGAACCCATCCGCGCCGATGCACTAATTTTATTGCAGTCGGATGACGTTGTTCTCCATCTTGAATTCCAAACTGTACCCAAAGCCGATATTCCCTTTCGGATGAGTGATTATCGTTTGTGAGTGTATCGAAAATTTCCTTATAAACGAATGCGTCAGGTAGTTATTTACCTGAAACCAAGCGATTCTGAGCTAGTTTACCAAACGGAATTTGTTTTAGAAAATAGCCTGCACAGATTTGAAGTAATTCGACTTTGGGAACAGCCAACCGAAGTATTTTTCAGTTCTCCAGGTTTGCTACCGTTTGCAGCTTTAAGTCAAACCGAAGATAAAACACGAACTTTAGAAGAAGCTGCCCAAGTTATTGAAGCACTAAACGACACTCGAATCCGTAGTAATGTTGCTGCATCAACAGCAGTATTAGCTGGGCTAGTATTAGATAAAGAATTGATTAAAAGAATTTTGCGGAGTAACATTATGCGCGAATCTGTGATTTATCAAGATATTTTGCAAGAAGGGCTTGAACAAGGATTAGAACAAGGGCTTGAACAAGGTATTGAACAAGGTATTGAACAAAAAGCTCAAGAAATTGCCATCAAAATGATTAACAAAGGTATCGATATTGAAACAATAGTAGATGTCACAGGTCTAACTATTGAACAAGTTCAACAATTACAGGTTTAAACTCTCGGTAATCAAGCCGAGTGATATTATGCGCGAATCTGCGATTTATCAAGATATTTTGCAACAAGGGCTTGAACAGAGTATTGAACAAAAAGCTCAATAAATTGCCGTAAATATGAGCAATAAAGGAGTAGCGATGCCATCGCATTAATTGTCAGCGTTACTGATTGAAATATTCAGCTTTATAGAACTTACGCACACTCTAGGAATTCTTGGCGTTCTTGGCACGGCAGTTGCTTCAAGTCGGCAGAGCCGCCCAACGCACTGCCTCGTCTTGGCGGTTCGACAAATTAAGCTTTTGGGCGATTTTCGCGTAAGTCCTACTTTAGCAATTGCGAACTAAAACAGATGATGATCAAGCTCAGTGACATCATCCACGAATCGGTGATTTATCCTAAATTTTATATTTTGCAAGTTGGCGATCGCTCTTGTTGATCCCATTCCCAAAAAAACACCTATAAACACGATAGCATCATACTCAGAGATTAATATTTAATCATATTGATAATGTTTTATAGCGACTTTTCGCTCTCAAAAGTGAAACGCGACTTTAACTTAACTACGGTTGAAAGTGGACGGTTTTTACCTGAAACGCAGTCCGTAGAACCTAGTTTTTACCTCAAAGAAGCACTAAGCGAAGGACTACCACTAGCAACAGCAACTGGTTCAGAAAAAGCTCGCTCCGAGTTAATTATTAGTCCTATCCTTGTAGAAGTTCGGAAAATTCTTGAACGCAAAGTCAGCTTTTTTTCGGGTGAAGATTTTACCGTCGCATCAGAGCTTGGCTTAAGTGGAGTGTGTGATTTTTTAATTAGCCGCTCACCCGAACAAATATTTATCGAAGCTCCTGTAATCGTGATTATTGAAGCAAAAAAAGTGATTTAAAACCGGGTTTAGGGCAATGTGCAGCAGAAATGATTGCCGCACAAAAATTCAATGAAATTAATAATATACCAATTAAGACAATTTATGGTAGCGTCAGCAGTGGTATGGCTTGGCGATTTTTGAAATTAGAAAGGCAAACACTGAGTATTGATTTGAACGATTATACTGTTCCTCCAGTGGAAATACTATTGGGAATGTTGGTTTAGATGGTACGAGAAGGTTAGATATTTTTATCTTTGTACCGTAGTGTCTTTGATTAAAACAGGATCGCTTCAAAGGTAAGAAAAGCTGTACCGTCAGATACCTGATTTATCAAACAGAATAGAGGCGTCAGTCGTCAGAATTCAGCAATGTTTTCTGTACGATAAGAGCGGATGAATAAACTAATATCTTTAAATAACTATTTAGCGATTAAGGTACAAATATATTACAAAAAATTTACAAATAAATGAGCAAATACTTTTACACACAGTCAACAAATACAAAGAAATATTTCGTTTTTTATATCGATTTGTGTCAGATAGACGATAAAATGCCCAGTGGGCAAGCGTTTTCTGATAAAAAACACATATTGCCAATAAGTAAGTTACCTGTGGCTGCTGATGCCGCTAGGAACTTGCAGTAGAGAACACGCATCAAAGGAGCCGAGGAAGCATGTTCACCCACGTCAAGTCCACCATTAGACACATTGCGCCTGATAATTTACGCGGACGTAATTTAATCAAGGTGGTCTATGTCGTGCTTGAGTCCCAGTACCAGAGTGCATTGTCGCAAGCGGTTCGCACGATTAACGCGAGCAATCCTAACTTGGCGATTGAAATCAGCGGGTACTTGATTGAGGAACTCCGCGACCCAGAGAACTACCAGGAGTTCAAACGAGAAATTGAGAGTGCGAATATCTTCATCGCTTCCCTCATTTTCATCGAAGACTTAGCACAGAAAGTAGTAGCAGCAGTAGAACCACACCGCGATCGCCTGGATGTTTCCGTTGTCTTTCCCTCCATGCCAGAAGTAATGCGCCTAAATAAAATGGGCACTTTTTCCTTGGCACAGTTGGGTCAGTCAAAAAGTGCGATCGCTCAATTCATGCGGAAACGTAAAGAAAAATCCGGTGCGGGATTCCAAGATGGGATGCTGAAGCTTTTGCGAACGCTGCCGCAAGTGCTAAAGTTCCTACCAATGGATAAGGCACAGGATGCCCGAAATTTCATGCTCAGTTTTCAGTATTGGCTAGGTGGTTCTCCAGAAAATCTGGAAAACTTTTTGCTGATGCTAGCTGATAAATACGTATTTAAAGGTTTAGAGAACCAAATTGCACCTTCGACGTATCAACAGCCGGTGGTTTATCCCGATTTAGGGATTTGGCATCCTTTGGCTAGCAGTATGTTTGAAGATGTCAGAGAGTACCTCAATTGGTATACAGCTCGTAAGGATATTTCTAGCGATCTAAAAGATCCCTTAGCTCCTTGTGTCGGGTTAGTATTGCAACGCACTCACCTAGTTACAGGGGATGATGCCCATTATGTAGCAATGGTGCAGGAGTTGGAAGCACTAGGCGCACGGGTATTACCTGTGTTTGCTGGTGGTTTGGATTTCTCTAAGCCTGTGGATGCCTACTTCTATGAACCAAATACCAACATCCAGTTAGTAGATGCAGTTATATCACTGACCGGTTTTGCTTTAGTGGGTGGCCCAGCTAGACAAGATCATCCCAAAGCAATTGAGTCACTCAAACGCTTAAACCGTCCTTACATGGTGGCGTTACCTTTAGTCTTCCAAACCACTGAAGAGTGGATGGATAGCGATTTAGGTTTGCATCCAATTCAAGTAGCTTTGCAAATTGCGATTCCTGAATTGGATGGGGCAATTGAGCCGATAATTTTATCGGGTAGGGATGGGACTACAGGGAAAGCGATCGCCCTGCGCGATCGGGTTGAAGCGGTAGCTGAACGCGCCTTAAAATGGGCTAGTCTTCGCCGGAAGCCGAAGCTTGATAAAAAAGTTGCGATCACCGTTTTCAGTTTCCCACCAGATAAAGGCAACGTCGGAACCGCCGCTTACTTGGATGTATTCGGCTCAATCTATGAGGTGATGAAAGCCCTCAAAAATAACGGTTACGACTTACCCGAATTACCAGAATCAGCCGAAGCGTTGATGCAAGAAGTCATCCATGACGCCCAAGCGCAGTACAACAGCCCAGAACTCAACATTGCTTACAAAATGTCGGTTCCTGAGTATGAGGCACTCACCCCCTACTCTCAACGCCTAGAAGAAAACTGGGGCCCACCTCCCGGACATCTCAACAGCGATGGGCAAAACCTGCTGATTTATGGTAAGCAATTCGGTAACGTCTTCATCGGTGTCCAACCTACATTTGGTTACGAAGGCGATCCGATGCGGCTGTTGTTCTCCCGTTCAGCTAGTCCTCACCACGGTTTTGCTGCCTACTACACTTACCTAGAGCAAGTTTGGAAAGCTGACGCTGTACTGCACTTTGGTACACACGGTTCCTTGGAATTCATGCCAGGTAAACAGATGGGGATGTCTGGTGATTGTTATCCAGATAACTTGATTGGCTCAATTCCGAACTTGTATTACTACGCAGCCAATAATCCGAGTGAGGCGACAATTGCCAAACGTCGGAGTTATGCCGAAACAATTTCCTACTTGACACCTCCGGCAGAAAATGCTGGTTTGTATAAAGGTTTAAAGGAACTCAGCGAGTTAATTGCTTCCTATCAAACCTTGAAAGATAGTGGGCGCGGTGTTTCCATTGTCAACAGCATCATGGATAAATGCCGGATCGTGAATCTGGATAAGGATATTAACCTGCCAGAAACCGATGCCAGAGACATGAGTACCGACGATCGCGATAATATCGTTGGCAACGTCTACCGCAAGTTGATGGAAATCGAATCACGGTTGCTGCCTTGTGGTTTACACGTGATTGGGAAACCACCAAGTGCAGAAGAAGCGATCGCAACTCTCGTCAATATCGCCAGCTTGGATCGTCAGGAAGAAGGACTTCAAGGCTTACCGGGAATTATCGCTAACAGCATTGGGCGTAATATTGACGATATTTACCAAAGTAATGACAGAGGCATTTTAGAAGATGTCCAATTACTGCAAGATATCACTTTGGCAACCCGTGCAGCAGTTACCGCCCTTGTCCAAGAGCAAATCGACGCCGAAGGACGAGTTTCTCTGGTTTCCCGGTTGAATTTCTTCAACATGGGCAAAAAAGAACCTTGGGTAGAAGCATTGCATAAAGCAGGTTATCCCAAAGTTGACACCGCCGCCCTAAAACCCCTACTTGAGTATTTGGAATTCTGCCTGCAACAAGTTTGTGCCGATAACGAACTAGGAGCATTACTCAGAGGCTTGGAAGGCGAGTACATTTTACCTGGCCCTGGTGGCGATCCCATCCGCAACCCCGATGTATTACCCACAGGTAAGAATATCCATGCACTAGATCCGCAATCCATCCCAACAACAGCAGCAGTACAATCAGCCAAAATCGTTGTAGATAGGCTTTTGGTACGTAACAAGGCGGAAAATGAAGGTAAATGGCCAGAAACCATCGCCTGCGTCCTTTGGGGAACCGATAACATCAAAACTTACGGTGAATCCCTAGCCCAAATTATGTGGATGGTGGGCGTGCGTCCGGTTCCCGATGCCTTGGGACGGGTGAACAAGTTGGAATTGATATCTTTAGAAGAGTTGGGAAGACCCAGAATTGATGTGGTAATCAACTGTTCTGGTGTATTCCGTGATTTGTTCATCAACCAAATGAACCTGCTAGATCAAGGCGTGAAGATGGCAGCTGAGGCGGATGAACCCTTAGAAATGAACTTTGTTCGCAAACATGCTTTGCAGCAAGCTGAGGATATGGGGATTAATCTGCGTCAAGCAGCGACGCGCGTTTTCTCCAATGCTTCTGGTTCTTACTCGTCAAATATCAACTTGGCGGTAGAAAACAGCACTTGGGACAGCGAAGCCGAGTTGCAGGAAATGTATCTCAACCGGAAATCCTTCTCCTTCAATTCCGATAACCCCGGAATCATGGACGAATCCCGGCAGATTTTTGAAAGTACTTTGAAAACTGCTGATGCAACTTTCCAAAATTTGGATTCTTCCGAGATTAGCTTGACAGATGTTTCCCACTACTTCGATTCAGATCCCACTAAGCTTGTGGCAAGTCTGCGGGGTGATGGTAAAAAACCAGCATCTTATATTGCAGATACAACCACAGCTAACGCCCAAGTGCGGACATTATCAGAAACCGTGCGCTTGGATGCGCGTACCAAATTGTTAAATCCCAAATGGTACGAGGGGATGCTGTCTCACGGTTACGAAGGTGTGCGTGAACTCTCCAAGCGGTTGGTGAATACAACAGGTTGGAGTGCGACAGCCGGCGCTGTGGACAACTGGATTTATGAGGATACTAACGAAACCTTCATTAAAGATGAAGAAATGCAGAAACGGTTGCTGAACCTTAATCCCCATTCTTTCCGTAAGATTGTATCAACTTTGTTGGAAGTGAATGGACGCGGTTATTGGGAGACTAGCGAGGATAATTTAGATCGTCTGCGCGAGTTGTACCAAGAAGTTGAAGACCGGATTGAAGGGATAGAATAGAACTAAAGGGGCAGGCGTGATGCCTGCCTTAATCTTTCAAATCCGGGATACCATTATGAATGCTTTAACCGTTAATCTTAAACCAGCATTGGAACTGACAGATGAGCAATTTTTTCAGATATGTCAGGCAAACCGGGACTTGAAATTTGAACGCGCCGCAAGCGGAGAACTAATAATTATGCCACCAACGGGGGGAGAAACAGGAAATAAAAATGCAAGAATCACTCAACAATTAATGAATTGGACTGATACTGATGGTACTGGCATCGCTTTTGATTCTTCTACTTGTTTTAAATTACCTAATGGTGCAGATCGTTCCCCTGATGCTGCTTGGATAAAATTGGAAAGATGGGATGCTTTAACTGGTGAGCAAAAAGAAAAATTTCCCCCTATTTGTCCTGATTTTGTAATTGAGTTACTTTCCCCAAGTGATAGTTTGAAGATTGCACAAGACAAGATGAGGGAATATTTAGATCATGGTGTGCCTTTAGGTTTCTTAATTAATCGTAAATCTCGACAAGTTGAGATTTATAGACAAGGCCAAAAGGTTGAGGTGTTAGATTCTCCTGCTACGTTATCAGGAGAAGATGTTTTAAAGGGTTTTGTATTGAATTTGGGCATGATTTGGTAAGATTTACAATTATGGATAATTGGCAAGATATTACTGATGATAGATTAGTAAGACCAATACATCCTGGCGAAGTAATTGCAGATATTTTAGATAATTTAGATATTAATACCGTAAATTTTGCAGAAATTTTAGGAGTATCTAATCAAATAATTCAGGAAATTATTAATGGTAACAGATCAATTACAGTAGATATAGCAATACGTCTTGGTAAAGCTTTAGCAAATGGGCCAAGACTTTGGCTTAATCTTCAGCAAAAAGTTGATCTTTGGGATGCTTTGCAAAGCCATAAAGAAGAATATGAGCAAGTCACGACATTGGTTTAGCAGAAATTGTGAAGAATTATTTTTTGGCAAGTGGAGATTTATCAGCAAGGACAAGAGGTTGAAGTGTTGAAAGCGCCTGTTACTTTATCAGGAGAAGATGTTTTACAGGCGTTTATTTTAAATATTGAAGCGATTTGCTAACTAAATAACAAAGCAAGATTAATGACAAATTTAGACCCACGAGCAATATAAATTATTGATGAATTGCTTGCCAATACTGGTTATGATGTAGCTTCAGACTTAATGAATGATGATACAATAACAGGTCTAATATCTATTAGTGGTTCAATAAATTGGGGACTTGATACCACGGAAATGTTGAGGCTTGGTTTATAGAACCAAAAAAAATCAGTTTTTCTGCTGATATTTATTTAGATGCTACACCAGATGAGGAAACATCAATTTTAGGAACTTCTATTTTAGCAGAAATCCACGGCAAAGCTGTTCAAAAAGACGAAAATTGGGAGATATTTGAATATGAAATACTAGAAGCTGACTTTTACCCACCTAATGAATATGATGAATACTATTCTTCAATAATTCTATCAAATACTAATTTTCATAGAACTTTCCAAGAAGATTTAGAAACAATTGAAGCTTTACTTTCTGCTGAAATAACTGCTAACAAGCAACAACCTTTACATCAGCTTATAATACTCGATAAGGATAAAGTACAACAATATTTGTTTAGATTGCTTCATATTAATGTGATTACCGCTTTAGAGACTTTTTTATCAGATGCTTTTATTAATACGGTTCTAAAGGATCGTAGATTGATTAGAAAATTTGTTGAGTCGAATTCGGAGTTTAAAAAACATAATTTTTCTTTAAATGAGTTATTTGTTAAGATTGATAAAATTGATGATGAAGTTAAGAAATATCTATCATCACAAATGTGGCATAACCTGAAAAAGGTTAGACCAATGTACAAAGACACTTTTAATATAGAATTTCCAGAAGATTTGAAGGAACTTTTTAAAGCAATAGAGAAGAGACACTATTTTGTGCATCGTAACGGTAAGTCAAAGGACGGAGAAGAAATAACACTTACTCAGAAGGATATAGAAGAATTAGTGGCAGAGGCTCGAAAGCTCGTAGACTATATTGATGAGCAATTTGTAAACAACAATATAATTGAAAACAACAATATAAATGGTTTTGATTTCTAAAACATAGAATAAGCGGTCTAACAATTCAGTTGCAGCGGACGGTTAAAAGCCGCGAGTAAGCTACGCTAACGCACTACTCTTCCACAACAGGCGATATCTAACCACAAGCCGCTACGCGTCTACGCTTTATTTTTAAGGTTTTCTGCAAGGCGATACCTACGGTGAGCTTCGCTAATGCACTCACTCTTCCACAACAAGCGATCGCATTATTTTTGAGGTTTTCTGCAAGGCGTAGGCGTAGCCCGTCGTAGACATCGCTCTATTAGGCAGCAAAGCAGATGCAGCGTTTGATTTGATGGACAAAATCTTGTCCGCTATATTTAAGGTGTACCAGTTGCTTCCTCACTCCAAGTTAATCAGTATGGATATCACAGCTACTTTGAACGAAATCGCAACTCTTAGTGTTGAAGATAGAATCCGTATTGTGCAGGCAATTTGGGATAGCATCGCAGCAGAGCAAGTTTACCCTGATTTAACTGATGCACAAAAGCAAGAACTCGATCGTCGAACTGCTGACTATGATTCAAATCCAGATAATGTGCTGACTTGGGAGGAAATCAAAGCATCAATTAAGGGGCAGCAATGAATTATGTCCTGGTGTTTCGCCCAGAGGTTCGAGAAGAACTTAATGATGCACACAGTTGGTACGAGAGCCAGAAACCCGGTCTCGGTGACCAGTTTTTAGACTGTGTAGACGAAACGGTGAATCGAATTTCTCAGATGCCAGAATCCTATGTAATTGTCTACGCTGATATTCGACGAGCAGTAGTGCGACGATTTCCCTATGCTGTGTACTATCGGATTGTGTCGAGCCGAGTAATAGTGACGGCAATTTTTCATGGTCGCAGAGATCCAAAATCGTGGCAGACGCGAACCTAATACTATAATTACGGGCGATGTCTAACGACAAGCCGCTACGCATCTACGCCTTGTTTTTGAGGTTTTCTGTAAGGCGATCGCTCCTCATAAACTATCGAAGCATAAAATTAAAGCATGACTGTTCATAAAACAGATATGCTAAAAACACTTTGGGCTACTGTTCGGCATGGAAAAATCGAATTGCTGGAGTCAGAGGAATTACCGGAAGGGACAAGAGTGCTAGTGACGCTGCTTCCTGATGATGAAACTGAATTTTGGTTTCAAACCAGTCAAACATCACTTTCATCAGTTTGGGATAACGCTGAGGATGATGTCTATGCCCAATTACTCTAAAAATGACATCATTTTGGTTCAGTATCCCTTTTCTGAATTTGTCCAGTTCCAAAGTTAGATCTGCTGTTGTTGTAAGTGCGCCGCATATTTCTCAAGACATCCTAATTACACCCTTGACGAGCAAAACTGGAGCATTGCTAGAAGGTGAGTTTGTCTTGTCTGAATGGGCAGCAGCAGGGCTAAACGTGGCTACAGCAGTCAAGAGAGGATTATACACAGTGCATAAAAGCTTAGTTGTCAAAGTAATTGGCAAGTTAACTGATGCTGATGCTGAACTGTTAGAGCAATCTTTGCGGTGTTGGTTGGGGTTGTGATAGTATTGGCAACTTTGCAAAATTGAGAATTAAATCCCTAGATAAAGCGATATCTTCTCTTCGAGACGTTACGCGAACGGTAAGCTCCGCTAACGCTCACTCTTGCACAGCAGGCGTACGCATTTGCTATTTCGGCGTACGCATTTGTTATTTCGGCGTACGCATTTGTTACTTCAGCGATCGCATTTGCTATTTCGGCGTACGCATTTGTTATTTCAGCGTACGCATTTGTTATTTCGGCGTACGCATTTGTTATTTCAGCGTACGCATTTGTTATTTCGGCGTACGCATTTGTTATTTCAGCGTACGCTTATGGTGCTTCACCAGAGTAAAGGGCTTACTGACTTGGGGATACTGTTCAAACAGTGTTTATGTACTACTGTCACCCAGATATTACCAAGTCAGAAGCCCCAGATTTTTAAGACTACTTATTTACTACTCAAAATCGCTCAAAACGTTTTAGGAAAGCGATTATTGTACTTGTTGTATGGGAAAAGCACCAGGTTGTACAGCTACGTTAAGATTCTGTCCATTGCGACGTAATTCCATCCGTAAATCGCCCCCGACTTGGCTATTTTCTACTGCCTTTTGGACACTGCTGGCATCTGTGACTGATTGTCCGCCAAGCTTTTGGATCACATCACCAGCACGTATTCCTGCTTTAGCAGCTGGCGAATTTGGCATAACTTTTATAACTAATACACCTTTATCTTCATTTACACTCAAACCGCTATTGGGATCTGAATTTATATTTTGTTTTAACTGAGGCGTTAACCCTACCATCTGAATTCCCAGGTAAGGATGTTCTACTTTGCCTGTAGCTATCAGTTGACTGGAAACGTGTTGTGCTGTGTTGATAGGAATAGCAAAACCTAATCCTTGTGCGCCCTGGATAATGGCTGTATTCATCGCAATCACCTCACCACGGTAATTTAGCAGGGGGCCGCCAGAGTTACCGGGATTAATAGCTGCGTCAGTTTGAATATACTCTACTCGCTTATCGGGAGCACCAATTAGATTGCTACTGCGTCCTGTAGCACTGATGATTCCAGTAGTTACTGTATTATCTAGGCCAAGAGGATTACCGATCGCGATCGCCCATTCTCCTGCTTGCAGTTTATCTGAGTTACCCAATGCTACTAACGGTAGATTGTCTGCCTGAATCTTGACAACAGCAACATCGGTCAACTCGTCTTTTCCTAATACCTTGCCTTTAAAGCTACGTCCATCCTTGAGTGTTACTGTTACCGTATCAGCACCATCTACTACGTGGGCATTGGTGAGAATACGACCATCAGCACTAATAATAAAACCTGAACCAGTACCCCGTTCTACCCGATTCTGTTGTTGTGGTAGTTGAGAACCAAAGAAGCGTTGAAAAAATGGATCGTTAAATTCATCTGGTATCTGGGTTTTTACGGTTCGGGAAGAGTCAATTCGCACTACAGCTGGCCCGACCTTTTTTACCACCTCTATAACAAAGTTAGGATCTGTGGCGGCTGGTAATGGAGGAGCAGCATTTACTCGACTCACTGCCAAATTAGATGCACTTTCAGACACCTGCTGAGGATGTCCAGCCATATAGCCACCTGCCAATGTCATACCTGATCCCAGCAGCACCAACGATAGAGAGGCAGCAGCCTTTTTCCAGGGCGCTCGATTATGGTATTTGGCATCAGCAGTGTTATGTGAAATACTATTTAATGGGTGTTCTCTGTCGCGAGATTCGTTTTGCATTGCTGTCTGGAAGGATATTTAAATGTATTACTAATGTAGATATGATTTGTGACAGTTTTGTTGCAGAAATATTGCGTTGTTGTGAAAGGTTTGGTATTTTACTTATCGCATCTTACAGCAGGTTTCATGTATTTGAACCACATCTGTCGTTGGGGCGCAAGGTCTTGCGCTCCAACCACGTGGTCTATTTAACCTGAAAATAGCTGTAACAACTGTATTGGAATACAGTCATTCGTAGGGGTGCAAAGATGTGCATTGGTATCAACTTCAGATGAAAGTCTGCCTAGAACAAGCTTTTAGAGATTGTCTCGTTCCCAGTCTCCGACTGGGAATGCCTAATGTGGGGGCTGCCGCCTCCCTTACTCGCGGCAGAGCCGCAATTGAAGAGCATTTCCAGCCTCTGGCTGGAAACGAGGTTTTAAATAGCTGTAACTCAACTGGATTGGAATATAGTCATTCGTAGGGACGCACAGATGTGCGTCCCACTTGCGTATTAACTCAATATTTAAAGGAATAAAATGGCACAGGGTAAAATCTTACTTAAGCCTGGCACTTTATGGACAAGTGTGAAAGAACAGACTGAACATGCTTTACAATGTGGGGCGTTGCTGTCGATACCGACGGAATTTGAATTTATCGAACAGGATAACGTGCGCTTTTTAGTGCGGATTTTGTCTAACCTGAATCGCAAAAAAGCAGCTAAGGAGAAACAGGAAAAACAATCTGCCACCTCTAGTCAAGAATTTAATCCTTTTTTGCCCTACGAAGAGGATTTATTTGTAGCGGATATCTCCGATACCCATGTATCTATTTTAAATAAATTCAATGTTGTTGATTATCATTTGCTAATTATCACCCGTGCTTTCGAGGAACAGGAAAGCTTACTTACCCTGGAAGATTTTGCGGCTATGTGGGCTTGTTTAGCTGATTTCAATGGTTTAGCATTTTACAATAGTAGTAAAACCGCAGGTGCAAGTCAGCGACACAAGCACTTGCAATTAATGCCGCTACCACTTGCACCTTCAGGGCCACAGATACCTATTGAACCTCTGCTAACATCAGCACAATTTCAGAACTCGAACACAACTTTACCAAAACTTCCTTTTGTACATGCTTTCGCACCCCTAAATTCCAATTGGGTGCAATCCCCATTCGTAGGGGGCCAAGCAATAGAGCAACTTTATCGGACTTTGCTACATGCTGTGGGTTTGGATGCAAGGCAATCTGGTGCTTATAATCTGCTAGCGACACGAGAATGGATGTTAATCGTACCGCGATCGCAGGAGCATTTCCAATCTATTTCTGTAAATTCATTAGGATTCGCTGGTGCTTTGCTAGTGCGGAATCCAGCAGAAATGGAAATTCTCAAAGCCCAAGGGCCGATGACTATCCTGAAGAATGTTGCTATATCCTAATTAAGTTGGTGCGATGTCACATTTTCTGACGAGGGAGTGCCAAGAGAAGAAACCGCCCAGCCCACGCACTTGTCACTAGGTACTACCAAAACAGCAGAAGGAATAATAATGTCAGCATTTCAGTTTCTCTTGCTCGAAGCTAATCTAACTGATGCAGAAGTGGTGCAAGCCACGCTATTTGAGGGCGGTATTAACTGTGAAATACTGCGAGTAGAGACTCACGCTGACTTTATTAGAACACTGGAAACCGAGGAAATCGACTTGATTTTGGCAGACTATGCCTTGTCTAGTTTTGATGGGATTGCGGCACTACCGATCGCCCGTCGCCTACGTCCTGAGATACCGTTTATTTTCATCTCTGGCAGTTTGGGCGAAGAATTGGCGATTGAAGCGATCAAACAGGGCGCGACAGATTATGTACTCAAGCAACGCTTAGGGCGGTTAGTGCCATCGGTACAACGGGCATTGCAGGAAGCGCCGGAACTTGACAAAGATACCATCGATCGCAAACAAGCCGAAGCCGCCCTGCACCAGACCCAGACTGAACTGGTCGATCGCATGGTTGAACTGCAACAGGCAACGCCCGGCGACCTGGCGCTTGCCGAAATCGTCACGCAGTCCGCCGCCGTGATCATCAACAGTCACTTCGAGGCTCAGGAACGCGCCCGCGCCGAAGCAGCCTTGCGCGAATCCCAAGCGCGGTTGCAGTCGATTGCCAACCTCGTCCCCGACCTGCTTTGGGAGAGCGAACCAGACGGCTCAACCAACTGGTACAACCAGCGCTGGATGGAATACACGGGGCAAACCTTCGAGCAGGCGATCGGCTGGAGCTGGACGCAGTGGATTCATCCCGACGACAAGGCAGCGTCCGTCCGCCGTTACCGTGAAGCAGTAAAACAGGGCGTGCTGCTTCAACAGGAACATCGCATCCGCGGACACGATGGAGAGTATCGCTGGTTCGTTGTGAACGCATTCCCGTTGAAGGATGAAAGCGGTAAGGTCATTAAGATGTACGGCGCGGCAACCGATATTCACGAAGCGCGCATCGCACTGGAAGCTCTGCGAAAATCGGAACAAAAGTATCGATCGCTATTCGACTCGATCGACGCAGGTTTCTGTATCTTCGAGATGCTCTACAACGATGCAGGCGAGGCGATCGATTTTTGCTACATCGAGACCAATCCAGGCTTTGAGCGGCAAAGTGGGCGCAGACCGCAGCCAGGGCAGACAATGCGGGAACTCTTCCCGGAAGCCGAGGATATGTGGCTGAAGGACTACGCGGAGGTTGCCCGCACCGGACAGGCGAAGCGGTTCATCGACTTCCACGCAGACCTTGATCGCTGGTTTGATGTCTTTGTCTTTCCGACAAGCAACGGCAAAAACCAGCTCGCGGCACTCTTCAGCGATGTCACAGACAAGAAGCGGGCGGAAGCCGCGTTGCGCGAGAGCGAGGAGAAATACGCCGCACTGTTGGCGGCATCGCCGGTTCCGTTCATGGTGCTGGAACCGAACCCACCGGATTTTACCATCACCGCCGCGAACGAAGCCTATTTCGCCGCCACCCTGACCACGCCCGAGGGACTCATTGGACGCAGGCTTTTTGATGTCTTCACCGACGACCCGAACCGCCCAGGCGATCATGGGTCGGAGGCGCTCGCACTCTCCCTGGATCGCGTCCTGACATCCCGACGACCGGACGCGATGGCTCGCACGCGATGTGACATTGTGACTCCTGACGGCGGGTTCGAGCCGCATTGGTGGCTGGCGATCAACGCGCCGTTGCTCAATGCCTCCGGCGAGGTCACCGCCATCATTCACCAGGTCACTAGGGTGACCGAGCTGCACCTCGCCCAGGAGGCGGAGCGGAAGAACCAGGAGCGGCAGGTGTTTCTACTGCAAATGAGCGATGCAATGCGATCGCTTGCCGATCCGCTTGAGATTCAGGAAACGGTCACCCGAACTGCCATGAATCACTTTGGGGCAGATCGGTGCTACTACTGCGAAATTGAGGACGGCAATGCCATCATTTGGCGGGACGCAACTCGTGAAGGGTTGCCGACCGTTGCTGGGGTGTATCCATTGAGCAGCTTTGCCATCTTGCAAGCAGCGATCAATTCAGGTCATCCTTTTGTGGTTCAGGATGTCTATACGACCGATAGAGTAGACGAAGATATCAGGCAGCTTTGCATCCAGTTGCAGGTCATTTCCTTTATCGATGTGCCGGTGATTAAAGATGGCAAGCCAGTCGGTATACTCTGTTTGGTTCAAAGCACACCCAGAGACTGGACTGATCTGGAAGTAGAACTGACGGTAGAAACCGCCGAACGCACCTGGGCAGCGGTCGAACGCGCCCACGCCGAAGCAGCCTTGCGCGGATCGGAAGCGAAATATCGCACGTTATTCGAGTCAATCAACGATGGCTTTTGCACCATTGAGGTGATTTTTGATCAAAACGAGAAACCGATTGACTATCGCTTTTTGGAAATTAGCCCCTCCTTTGAACGACAAACAGGACTGGCAGACGCGCTTGGTAAACGGGTGCGCGAACTGGCTCCAAACCACGAAGAGTATTGGTTTGAAATTTATGGCAATGTTGCTTTGAGCGGTCAATCCGTTCGCTTTGAGAACTATGCCAGAGAGTTGCAGCGCTGGTTTGAGGTTTATGCATTCTCCGTTGGAGAACTCGAAGACCGACAGGTTGCCGTTGTTCTCAGTGTCATCAACGATCGCAAACAGGCCCAAGCCAATCAAATCCAACTGATTCGAGAACAAGCTGCCCGTGAACAAGAACGCCAACGCGCCGAGACTCTTGCAGAACTCGATCGCGCTAAAACCCTCTTCTTCAGCAACGTTTCTCACGAATTCCGCACGCCACTAACTCTGTCACTCGCTCCCCTGCAAGATGCCCTGAGCGATTCTGCCAATCCCTTACCTCCCGCACAACAAGAACGGCTCCAACTCGCCCACAGCAACAGCTTGCGTTTGCTGAAATTAGTCAATACCCTACTCGACTTCTCCCGCATCGAAGCCAACCGCCTGAATGCAAACTACGAACCCACCGACTTATCCACTTACACGGCTGAACTGGCAAGTGTTTTTCGCTCGGCGATTGAGAATGCCAATTTAGAGTTAGTTGTAGATTGTCCCCCCCTACCCGATCCCATTTACGTAGATCGCGAGATGTGGGAAAAGATTGTGTTGAATCTACTCTCCAATGCCTTAAAATTTACCTTCGAGGGGATCATTTCTGTCTCGCTCCAACCCAAAGCAAACACAGTTGAATTGATAGTCAGCGACACGGGCGTAGGTATTTCCGCTTCGGAACTGCCTTACCTCTTTGAGAGGTTCTATCAAGTCAAAGGCGCGAAGGGGCGCAGCTATGAAGGCTCAGGCATTGGCTTGTTTCTGGTGCAGGAACTCGTCAAGCGGCATGGCGGCGCGATCGCAGTTACGAGCGCAGTAGACCAAGGTACAATCTTCACCGTCACTATCCCCACCGGAATCGCCCATCTACCCGCCGACCAAATTTGGGTTGCCTCGACACTGGCATCATCGGCTGTAACGGCGAATGCTTTTGTTGAAGAAGCCTTACATTGGCTACCTGAAGAAAGCACAGAATTTCAGAACTCGGAGGTTCAAGCTCAGAACTCGGAAGTTCACGCTCAGAACTCGCAAGTTCAAGCTCAAAGCTCGGAAGTTCACGCTCAGAACTCGGAAGTTCACGCTCAGAACTCGCAAGTTCATGCTCAGAACTCGGAAGTTCAAGCTCAGAACTCGCAAGTTCATGCTCAGAACTCGGAAGTTCATGCTCAGAACTCGCAAGTTCAAGCTCAGAACTCGCAAGTTCAAGCTCAGAACTCGGAAGTTCATGCTCAGAACTCGGAAGTTCATGCTCAGAACTCGGAAGTTCAAGTTCAGAACTCGGAAGTTCATGCTCCAAGCTCCAAAAGAGCGCGTATTCTCCTGGTGGATGACAACGCCGACATGCGCGGCTATCTCAAGCGGTTGTTAAACCAGTACTACGAGGTGGAAACTGTAAATGATGGGTTAGCCGCACTGACTGCGATCCTGCGTGGTGGAAGTGCCATCTATGACTTGGTGTTAGCAGATGTGATGATGCCGAGAATGGATGGCTTTGAGTTGCTGCGATCGCTACGGGCTTCACCAAATACCCAGACAATCCCGATTATTTTGCTCTCTGCTCGTGCTGGTGAAGAATCACGGGTGGAGGGTTTAGAAACTGGGGCAGATGACTATTTAATTAAACCCTTCTCGGCACGAGAATTGTTAGCGCGAGTCAATGCCAACCTTCAACTGGCACAACTGCGACGCGAAGCGGTTTACCGCGAACAGGTGATGCAAGCAGTACAAACACTCAATGAGCGCTTGGAGCAACAGGTGAAAGCTCGCACGGCTCAACTAGAAGCCATCAACCAAGAACTGGAGGCGTTTTCTTCCTCGATATCCCACGACTTGCAAATACCGCTACGCTACATCAGCAGCTTTGCCGAACAGTTGCAAGCCAAGCTCAATGCAACCCTTGTCGATGCATCCAGTTTGCAGATTCTCAACATTATCACGCAATCAACTCTTCAGGCAGAAAAAATGGTAGACGACTTGCTGGAATTTTCCCGCCTGGGACAGACAAAAATGTATTTGACTACTGTTAATATCACTCAATTGGTGCAACAGGTGCGAGAACAATTGCAGCTAGAACTGGTGGGGCGATCGCTTCACTGGGAAATTGAGCCATTGTTAACCGCAAAAGGCGATTCGGCACTGCTGCGGCTAGTACTACAAAATTTGTTGTCGAATGCCGTCAAGTACACCCACAATAACAGCGAAGCTGCCATCAAAATTGGTAGGATCGAACAGGAGCAGGAAGTGATTTTCTTTGTCAAAGATAATGGTGCAGGGTTCGACATGAAATACTGCGATCAACTATTTAGCATATTTCAACGCTTGCATTCCCAGGAGGAGTTTCCTGGCACGGGAGTCGGGCTTGCCACTGTACGGCGGATCATTCATCGACATGGCGGACGCATCTGGGCAGAAGGCGCAATCGACCAGGGCGCAACGTTCTACTTTTCGCTGCCGAAACGTGAGGCGCAATTATGACAGCACTGCGGTTTCTTTTGCTGGAAGACAACCCCCTTGATGCAGAGGTGATATATGTCACCCTGACCGATGGCAGCGCTAATTTTGAACTGCTCCGGGTAGAAACTCGCGCTGAGTTTGTGAAGGCATTAGAAGCCAATGCCTTTGACTTGATTTTGGCAGACTATGCCTTGCCCGGTTTTGATGGCATTTCCGCCTTGAAAATTGCCCAGAAGCTTTGTCCTGACACGCCCTTTATTTTCGTCTCTGGCAGTATGGGCGAAGAACTGGTGATTGAAGCGCTGAAACTGGGAGCCACCGACTATGTGCTAAAGCGCAACTTACGGCGGTTGGTACCTTGTGTCCAACGGGCGCTGCGAGAAGCCCAAGAAAAGCGCGATCGCCAACTTGCCGAAGCCCGCTTGCGTCAAGTCGCCGCTAAACTACCTCATGGCGCTGTGTTCATTGTGGATCGAGATTTGCGCTACCAGCTTGCAGAAGGCGAAGCGCTGGAGTGGGTCGGCATGACTACTGAAAACTTTGTCGGCAAAACACTCTGGGAAGCCCTCGAACCCGCCCTGGCAGCCAGCTACGAACCCTACTTGCGTCAAGCTCTCAATGGCGAATCGTTTGCCTTAGAACACAACAGCCACGATCGCTACTATATTTCTCATGGCACACCCTTACGCAACGATCGCGGTGAAGTTGATGCTGTGCTGGCAATGTCCTACGACATTACCGATCGCAAAAAAATCGAAATTGCCCTCAAACAAAGTGAAGCTCGTTTTCGGTTAATGGTGGCAAGTGCAAAAGAATATGCCATTTTAACCGTTGATCTCAACGGTATAATCACCAGTTGGAGTGCTGGTGCTGAAGAATTGTTCAAGTATTCAGAAGCAGAAATAATTGGCCATGACTCTCACCCCCTTTATTCCTATGAAGACAACCTAGAAGACCGCGTTGGCTGGGAATTGCAGACCGCCCAAACTCAAGGACAGGCAGAAAATGAGTGCTGGCATATCCGAAAGGACGGTAGCCGCTTTTGGGGTAGTGGCTTTGTGATGCCCATACGCGATGAAGCCGACGAGGTGCAAGGATTTATTAAAATCATGCGCGATGTCACTTCAGAGCGGCAAGCCGATGAACGCTTGCGGTTGCTCTATGACATCACCAGCGATCTCCTGAAGGTCGAGCAACCGATGACGCTAATGCACAACCTATTTGGCAAACTCGCACCCCAGCTAGAGTTAGACTTTTACTACAGCTACATCGTCGAGTCAAAAGACAACCGCCCCATCCTACATTTGAAAAACCATCAGGGCATTACTCAAGAGATCCTAGAGGCGATCGAGTGGCTTGAGTTCGGTGAAGACCTCTGTGGATTGGTGGCTCAAGAACGCCAGCAAATCGTTCTCGATTGCGCCCAAATTGCTACTGATCCTCGTGCCCACACCGTCCGCGACCTGAGTGGCACCACTTATGTCGGTCAACCGTTAATTATCCAAGAACGGTTATTGGGAACCATCTGCTTTGGTAGCCGCACTCGCACTTACTTTACCTTAGAAGAAATCGATTTGCTGCAATTGATTTCTGAACAGATAGCGATCGCCCTAGACCGAGCAAACCTAATTGTCTCGATTCAGCAACACGCAGAACAGTTGCAACGAGCTAACCAGGTTAAAGACGAGTTTTTAGCGGTGCTGTCTCATGAGTTGCGATCGCCCCTCAACCCCATCTTGGGCTGGACACAACTGTTGCAAAAAGGTAAGCTCAATGCCGCCCGTCAACGCGAAGCACTGCTAACTATTGAGCGCAACGCTAAACTGCAATCACAATTAATTGAAGACTTACTCGACATTTCGCGGATTATGCAGGGCAAGCTGTCCTTAACAATGGCTCCCCTTAATTTAATCTCTGTGATTTCTGCTGCCCTGGAAACAGTGCGTTTAGCAGCAGAAGCAAAGAATATTAACTTACGGATTGATCTTGACCCGACTGCACCTATCTCTGGTGACACTGCGCGCTTGCAGCAAGTGGTGTGGAACTTGCTTACCAATGCCGTCAAATTTACACCAGATGATGGACAAGTAATCATTGAATTAAGGCAAATTGCAAAGCAAGCTCAAATCCGGGTGATCGATACTGGCATTGGCATTCAACCGAAATTTCTACCAGATGTGTTTGATTATTTCCGACAAGAGGATAGCTCGACGACACGCAGATTTGGTGGCTTGGGTTTGGGCCTGGCGATCGTCCGCCAAATTGTAGAACTGCACGGTGGCACAGTCAAGGCAGAAAGCTTGGGTGAGAATCAGGGCGCAACCTTTACAGTTCAAATACCGATCTTGAATCATTCAGCAATTGTACTTGAGTCAGATCAGGCTAATGCAGAAAGCGCAGAGACTCCCTTAAGCAACCTGCAAATTTTGCTCGTGGATGATGATACTGATACGCGCGAGTTTGAAGCATTTTTGCTAGAACAAAATGGCGCAAAAGTGACAGCCGTAGCGTCTGGGCTAGAAGCATTACAAGTACTTGATAGTTTCATTCCTAATCTAATTGTGAGTGATATCGGCATGGCTGATATGGATGGCTACACGCTGATTAAGCAGATTCGTTTGCGCCCACCCAATCAGGGAGGAACGATTCTGGCGATCGCGCTTACCGCTTATGCCGCAGATATTGACCAGCAAAAAGCACTGACTGCCGGGTTTCAAGCTCACATTACCAAGCCATTAGAATCAGAGGAATTACTGAGAAAGATTCTAAACCTGCTAGAACACAATTAATATCAATTCAAAATTTAAAATAAAGAATCAAGATATAGCAATAGACTAAGACTAGCCCTTTCAAGGTGGGTAAAAATGTTAGTCGAAAAACCTCTTTTTAACTTCTTATACCAATTTAATGTGAAGCTGCACTAAATAAGTAACTCTCTATTCTTGGCGCTCTTGGCGTACTTGGCGGTTCGTTTAATATTCTGTGCATCTTCAGACAAAATTGGTATTACCTCTGTGTCGCGCCAGTTGCTTCTCAAGACAGGAGACGCTGCGCGAACAAGTCGGGGAACCGCAAGGGCGCACTGGCAACTCTTTGCCTCTGTGGTTAAATAAATTACTTTTAAACCGCAGAGTCACAGAGAGCGCTGAGAAAAAATAAGAGATTGTACGAGTCACCTTGAAAGGGCTAGTCGAATAGACCCCCCTTTATCCCCCCTTATAAAGGGGGGAAACTTGAAATCTTGCCCCCTCCCCAATACATCGGGGAGGGTTGGGGAGGGGTGATTCAAAGATTTTTGCAAGAGGTCTAATGACTTCCTGCACAAGAGCCTCTATTTGATGGGTGTTAATTTTCTCTCTAGATCAAATAAGAAGCCGTGAATATATTCCTCAGTCCATTCCGCACCATAAAAGCGTTTGAACATCCCTCGTGCTGGGTCTTTTTCAGCCCGATATCGCAGATATCGCAGTTGGGCTTGCTCAATGGCTGCTAAATCTTGGGAATCTGTTACAGCTTCTGCCTGCTCTACAAAATCCAAATAAGCTTTTAAATAGTCTTTGAAAGCGGCAAACACCTGAGTTTCTACTATAGCCGTTTCTTGGGGACGAGTCCACAGAAAAGCCGGAGAGAAAAATGGTCGTGCTTCTTCTGGAAAATCTCCTCCCCAAGATAGATGCTGTTGATGGGCGTGGAAAATGGGCAGAATTGGTTCAGTATATTTTGCCTGATATGCTGGATCATCCCGGAATAGCGGCTGCATATCCAAAGCAATTAAATGTCCTCCTGGCAATGTCACCAGATCCGCTCCAAAAAAGGGTAAATCGTAGTTGAGGTGGGGGAAAATCACAAAATTCAGCACTTGTAGCGAATTGCCACCCTGTACATGAGCTGCACGAATTTGGCGCAATTTTGCCGTTTGAAAACCATAACTGGTGGTGACAACCTCTTCTTCGTTTTTTCCCTTGCCTACAACAGCACTCTTAGACTCAAACCCGGTGGGGATAGGATAGGGTTGTAAATCCAAGCGCGATCGCATGTAGGCGATCGCATAATCGAGAAACGGTTGATAGAGTGTCACGTCGCTTTGCTCCGAATTCAAAATTCAAAATTCAAAATTAATAATCCCCAATGCCCATTTTCATTCAGTCATCTTTTACTGCCACTAACTGCTAGGGGAACAGCATCTTCAAATAAGAATTCATGCAGAAAGCGCTCTGCCCATTCATGACCAAAGTAACTGCTAAACAAACCAGATGCTGGATCGCGGTCTGCACTATATTGGTCATAATCTTTTTGGGCTTTGACAATCCGCTGGATATCTTCAGGGTCTTGGAGCGGTTGGGCATCTGCTAGCATTTGCCAATATAAGTTTAAATAATCCTGAAAAGCTTCAAATACTCGCGTTGCCACTGTTTGAGGATCTGTTTTAGCAAACAATAAATATTTAGAAAAATACTGATTGGCATCGTAAAACTTCATTTCTAAATTTTGCGCCAAATCTGGATATTTATCATGGAGAGATTTTAGCGGAACTATATATTTTTTTTGATAATCTTCATCTTGAAATAATGGCTGAAAGTCAAGCACAATCAAGTTTTTAACTTTACCAAAAGATAAAAAATCAATCCCTAATAGCGGTAGATCGTAGTGATGACTAGGATAAATTACGCTGTTAAAAATTTGGGCGCTTTCCCCGGCATCAATGTATGTATAGCGAATCTTCCGCAACTCTTGACATTGGTAACACCAACTGCGGATAGTTGCTGGGTTTCTGCCGCGATCGCTAACTTTGAATTCCAAACCAGGGAGAATAACCCTACTTTGTAAATCAAACCGCTGAAATAGCTCTTTTTCTAAAAATTCCAGGAAAGGCTTATACATGGAGCATGATTTGTTAACCCTTGAATGAAAATAATGGATGTCAATCATGCACGTCTCATTTATGAGAAACTAAGCAACATTCCTTAATGGGGCACTTGTGCCGAGTTTAGCCTGAGCGAGGTCGTAAAGCCTGCGGCATAGCTACGCCCTAAGCGCCAGCCTCTCCAAGAGTTGTATTGGGCATGGGGCATGGGCATGAATTATTCTCCTTGTCCCCCTCATCCCCCTTGTCCCCGACTCTCTATTCCCTACCTAGCATGATTCCAACTGATCATTTGTTCCAAGACTTCTTGGGAAACACAGCGACGCTCAGAACAATAAGTCATCAAGTTGACTCCGTTCATCATTCGCACCGTACTAACCCTGACGCGAAAATCATCCGTAACAAACCAACAACGTTCCTGACCTTGGTTATTGTCATAATCAGTATCAATCGTCAAGACTCCATCATCAGCAAACTGATACCGACTCACAACCGGAATACTCTCGACATAGCCTTGGTTGCGGATCAGTTTTCCAGAACGCCTCGTTTCGTCGGGTACATCAACTAAAATAGCGGCATTATCGGTATTCGGTAACCTGGTGTCTAGGTTAGCCTGCCATGCAAAACTAGCACCGCTTGTTGCTTTAGTAGGGTCTATCCCTTGGGCTGTGCAGACTTCTTGGACTTTAGGATCATCCTTTTTCATAACTTTAATGATCAAATTCGACTCCCCCGACTCATCCGCCGCCGAGTCAAAATGATGAACGGAGCGTTCCGTAAACCATGTCCCCTCACTTTTACGGAAGAAGTCGATCATAGTCAAGGGTGGTATTAGATGCATGTGTTTTGAAACCTCGTTTTTTAATTAGGAGTTTTGAGCAAAGCCAGAGACGTTTCCATTGCTCCGGTGAGGAACTAGGAATCAAATTTTGGCGTTACTGAATACTGAGTCAGAAGATGAAGTCTAGATATAGCTAAAGTGTAGAATAACTCCAAAAGTCATATTTAAATCAGCTGATGACAAATAGTGAAATTCAACTTATTACAAGCGTTCGCCCCAGTCCAACTCCTGAAATCTTAACAGCCCTGAAAGCCGGAATCGCTCTGGATGGGGTAGATTTGTACCAATTCGATTTGAAGGAAGTCGATTTACAACAAGCTAATTTGAGTAAAGCCAAGCTATTAGGAGCTGATCTGAGTGAGGTAATCTTGAGTGATGCAAATCTAAGTGGGGCAGATTTGCGAGGCGCTAATCTGCGAGGAGCCGATTTGAGTGGAGCTAATTTGCAGGGAGCCTATTTAAACCGTGCTGATCTCCAGCAAGCGAATCTCAGTGGCGCAAATTTGGAGGGAGCCAAACTCCAAGTAGCGCGTTATGATACACAAACGAAATGGCCCCAAGAATATAACTACAAAGCTTCTGGAGCGGTGGGGCCAGGTGCTAATCTTAATGGTGCTTTTCTCAATACAGCTTCTTTACGAAACGCAGATTTACAAGGTGCTAATCTGCGTGGAGCCTACCTGAGTGGTGCTGATTTGACAGGAGCCAATTTGCAAGGTGCAGCTTTAAGTGGCGCTGACCTGACGAAAGCTTATTTAACAGGGGCTTGCTTGCGGAATGCTCGATTGACTGGAGCCAATTTGCATGATACAGACCTGCGAGCAACTGACCTCAGTGATGCAGAGATGGAGCATCTTCAAAGTATCGCTGGGGCAGATTTTACTCTTGCCCAAGGACTTACAGAAGCAACTAAAGCTATGCTTTCTAACCGTCCACATTCAGAACTCGACGTTTGGAACGCTTACACCCGCACAACAACTCGTGAGAGTTTGAGTCCTTGACCAGGCCAATTTTAGATTTTAGGTGCAAGCCGCGCTCTTTGTGGGCGAAATAAATCCAAAATCCAAAATTGTTTGACCAGTTGTTCTGTAGTGAGTTTACAACAGCTGCCAGTTCTTTTTCAGGAGCGCTAAAAATGTAGCGTATCCTTCGGAAAAACCGGGCGGATCAGGTAGAACATATTGTGGAAATTCTTTATACGATCGCCAAGGTTCCGAAGCATTATGCCGCAAATGTAAGGCAGATTCTGAGGAACCTGGTAATCGCCAAGTCATTTGACCAGTTGGAATATCAGTCACAAATGTCTCCTCATCTCGAAAAAGTTAATTTTTTATTCCAGATTTTGGCAGATTAACCGGATATTTGTGGTAAATTTAAGGTATAATTAAGATATATGCTATACAAGTTTTCTGACAATATTACGAACAAAACCATACCGCTATTGTGGCAACAAGTCTTCTAAAGCAGCTCCGACAACTCGGTGATTCTCATCCTGTCTGAGTTGGTTCAGGGCTGCTTTTGCTTGGGGCTGGTCAAATCGTTTCAGGGCATAGCTAACTCGCACGCGCATCCGCCAAGATTGATCATTCACCAACGTTAGTATTTGGGATAATGCCGCAGTCTGTTGGCTAGAATCAGCTAGTAAGCCGAGTCCATCAACAGAGGATTCCTGAACTGTGAAATCTTCATCTTTTAGACCCTGAACGCAGATATCAAATAGTTCTTCAGGGCAATCCATTTCGGCGATCGCTGCCAAAATGCTCCGCTTAACTAGCCAGTGGTCATCCTGATAAAATGCCAGAACTAAATGAGAAACTGCGACTCTACCAAATAGCGATAAAGAATTTGCCCCCTCAGCTCGCACATTGGGCGTATCGTCGAATTTCATAATTTGCATCAAAGCAGCAAAAGATTCCGCTGATTGTTGATTACCCAAACCCCTTGCCACAAAAGTACGCACCAAAAATTCTGAGTCATGAAGTTTACTAGTTAACAGAGGAACTGCAACTTCTGATTCATAATTATTCAGGGCAGCGATCGCCTTCAGACGATAGTGAAAATCTGGGTTCTTTAGTTCATCTTGGATTTTATCGATTTCCATAGGTGCATTTGGTAGAGCTATTCTTTACTTTATTTTACAGATGTCACCAAATGGCGATCGCATTCTAAGAAGATTGAATGAATGCCCCATGCCCTATCCCCTAAACCAATGACTCAATTAAGCCAAACCGTTAAGGAATTAATAGCCAAAGCTAGAATTATCAGCTTTGCTGAGTGGGAATCCCATCCAAAAGCAGCGATTATTTTATTCAAAGCTGCGGACGATGCTTTTCGGTATCTGAGCGACGAAGATTTCTTGCAGATTAAAACCTTCTCACCTGATAATTCGGCATTGATTCCTGTTGCTCAATTGTTACGCGATCGCGCCGCCGAAATTGTTGATGAAGCTAGAGAGCAGGTTTTGACGACTGATCCCGAAATTATCCAGCCTGGAGGAGGTCTTTATCCGCCGGAACGCGCCCAAGCTTGCTGGCGAGATTTTTGGCATTTTCTCCGCTGTATTACCTATGGCATAGCAGGCGGTCACACTGAGTATACTAGTCCCACAGGATTGCACTATATGAATTTGCTCTATCAGGAATTACAAGTTCCAATAGATGCAATGGTCTTAGGCTTAAAAAGTATCAAGGTTGCTAGTTTAAAGCGGTGTCAAGCCAATCAGCAAGAAATTGCTCCCTATTTTGACCATTTAATTACCCAACTGGCTACTTTCCAAATTTAGTAGTCCTAAGTAAAAAGTTCTGAGCCAAATGTGTATCCCAGTGTGGTGCTTGCTGGCTCAAACCAAGCCTTTACAAATTATGCGGATGCGACCAATGAACTAATGACTCAGCACTGTTAATGCTCCCAGTCAGAAGATTACTACAATACCATTACCTGTACCCCAATCGCCAATCAAATACTAAAATAAAGCTGAAATTTTTCAAAGCATTATTTACTTAACAAATTTTAATAGATATGGCTTCAACATCGTATCAGAATGTGTAAAGGCACAACGATGTAAAAATTTCAATCATCAAAAGTAATAAAGATTTAAAGTCTCTATGGACTCTCCTTGATTACAACGATGTAAAATTTTTTAACATCTGTTGAATATCCTTCTCATAAATAAAATTTAGTTGTTAACTGGGAGATAGTTTGAATCGCTTTTGGATCAGCATTAAGATTAAGGGCCGCTCTATTTGAAGATGCCTCTTTTATTGTTCTGTAATAAAGTCGCTCTAATGAGGAAGTTGAAACCGTAATTAAAACTGTTTACAAGCAAGTTCTAAGCAGCGTTTTAATAGAGAGTGAACGGCAAGCCGTTCCTGAATCTCAACTCAAACGGGGTGAAATCAACGTCCGCAACTTTGTGCGAGTCGTTGCTGAATCTTAGATTTACTGGGTGCGGTTTTTTGAAACCATTGCTCCCTATCGGTTCATTTAACGTCTTCACTCACTAATCATCAGTGTTGATCATTCATCAAAAGTTAGCTAAAGCGATCGCTGATCTGGGGTTGCTCAATTACACCGTCAGTTGTCATACACGAACGATATTTAACACACTTTCACAAACTAAAGTTTTACAGAAGCTAGTTAATAGCAAAAATAACAGACAACTGATACGCGGACGGCAAAATCATCAGTATTACTAAAGTTGCTTAGATTTGTCTAAGTAGAGATGAAAAAGGGGCTGGATGCTAAGGATTGGGTGGAATAACTCCTAACTCAACACTTAGCACCCTTAAATGCAGTTGTGGTCAACGAGGCTAACATATGGACTAGGAAAATAACATTTTAGTCAAGATATCTCTTGGATTGTAAGCTACTTTTTAAAATCATTTTTTTAATGGAAATTACTGAATTCTTTGAACTTTCAATTGGACAATGGCGATCGCAGCGGAGCGGTCATCATTTAGTATTCGCCCACTTTGAACAAGTGCTGTCTACCATTGACATTGAGTCGCTATCCCTCAATGATCCGGCGGTGATAGCAATCTGTCAATTGTACGAGACTGACCCCGCCAGTATCACCCACCCCTTTCGGATGACTTGGGAGGGTGAGTCAGACTGGGACGATAAACTAATCTCTGGTACTACTGTGCTAGTGCCAATTCCCAATGTCGAAAATCCTTCTAGAGGCAAACTTCTGCGAGATCAGGGATACGCCGAAACAATCCCAGCAGTGGCTAAATATCACTTGAGTGAAGATGGTATTTTTACCCTACTGACAGAGTATGAACTCGCTGCTGCTGAGGAACGAATTTGGTTTGCTAATCCAAATCTCCGATTTCGGGTAGCGACGATTAAAACCAGTGATGGTAAAGGTGTGACAACAGCTTCCTTTTCTTCAGAGATTCGCTCTTTGTCAAGTTCAACCAGTTAGCAATATCAAGTTAAAACATATAGCAATTCTCAATTGCGTGAAATACAGACCTAACAAGAACAGCCCCTTCCCTACTAGCGTTGGGGAGTAAGCCTCAAAGCCTCTCTCCTTTTAGGAGAGAGGAATGGAAGTGAGGTCAAAATGTATTGCATCCAAACGAGAAGCGCTATAAAAGGATACAAACTCCTAAATTTATTTATGGGGATTGTTAATTTTAAATTTTGAATTCGGAGCGAAGCGACGTGATAATAGCGCCCAGTGAATCTAGCAGCAACGCTAGCGATTTGCTCACTTTAGCTTGTTGGATGGCAGGAGATTTTAGCAACTACAAGCAATCTTTTGCAAATCCGCAACTTTACGCCCACATTCGGATTTTCTTTCGTCCTTTACCGATTGAATTTTTTTCTGCGATCGGTTTTTATTCAGAACAAGTATATGACCACGATTTATGGACACCCTATCGCCAGGGAGTACATAGATTAGTGGATTGGGGCGATCGCATTTATATCGAAAATTACAGCTTAAAAGACCCGATGCTTTATGCAGGTGCTGCTCGTGAATTAGATATTCTTAAAACGATCACCCCAGAAAGTATTGAACGGCGTTATCACTGTTCAATGGTTTTCCAACGAGAAGGTGAAATGTTTCGAGGTAGTGTAGAACCGGGAAATCAATGTCTGATTAAGCGCAATGGATGCCAGACATATCTTGTCAGCGAAGTAGAAGTAACTGAGCGTACTTGGTTAAGTCTAGATCAAGGTATGGATATTGAAACCCACGAGCAAATATGGGGATCAACCGCCGGCCCTTTACGATTTGAAAAACGGGAAAGTTTTGCTGATGAATTACGTGCGATCAGCGCATTATGTTGATTCAGCTTGAATTTGTTAAAACCAACATGTTACCTCCAATAGCTGAAAAAAAAATGCGCTGCTGGATTCGCAGTCGCCACTTGATTTGTTCGGGTAGCTTTTTTATATTCGAGACATTAGAATATACAACGATTGAAAGATTCTCTGAATGTGTAGCTTCTTTAGGAGGGACAGTAATATGCGTTGACCCGATTAATAAAGTTTGGATGGGTGAGCATCGCCAAGTAATTTTATATCAGGCAAAAGCCAGTTTACATACGCCTCATCACACTTTGAAACAATACTGGATTAAATACGGTGGTTTCTACAGTAGATTTGATGAGCGTGTTTAAGATAGGACTTACGCACACTCTACGAACTCTTGGCGTTCTTGGCGTCTTGGCGGTTCGACAGATTAAGCTTTTGGGCGATTTTTGCGTAAGTCCTATAAGAGTTACTATCCTGCGGAAATCCTTCTCACAGGTGTCTACACTCCAATTCAAAATTAAGTTTTGAATTTTAAATACTCCCTAAGGGGGTTGACGGCTAATTGTTAATGTTTAATTGCTAATTGTTTACTATGATTAGCTGTTACTTATTAACAGTTAGCCGTCTAAGTTTGTTAGAAAATGTAACTAAAACACTCCCCAAAACTTGATAAATTAATCCTGACTGTAAAGGGAATTAAAATTTGTTAGTGCTTATAGGGTTTAACTACAAGGTTAATCCAGAATAATTTGCTTAAACCCCAAGTTGTACCAAGCTTGGTTTTGTGCAGTTTCACAAAGAATTGGTATTAGTTGTACCACCTAACCACTAACAAATACTTAGCTCCCATTACCTTTAAAAATATAGATTTTTAGCAAACGTCCTCAAAGCCATTAGTCACTCCTACCCACACTAACCAAGTATGCAAATCTTCTTAGACGAAGAAACTAGACGCCGCCAATATCAAGCATTTCCCCAAACAGAACCCATTGAACTGTGGACTAATGCTTCAGTTGAAGACATTGAAATTGTAATTCGGGCAGTTTATCGGCAAGTGTTGGGTAATGCCTACATTATGGAAAGTGAGCGGCTCATCGTTCCCGAATCCCAACTCAAGCAAGGTATAATCGATGTCCGTGAGTTTGTGCGTCAGGTTGCCAAATCAGAGTTGTATCGCTCCAGATTTTTTGATAAGGTTTACCGCTACCGGGCGATTGAACTGAACTTCAAGCACCTGTTAGGTCGCGCTCCCGATGACTACTCCGAGACGAAACATCACAGCAACATTTTAGATGAGAAGGGTTTTGAGGCGGATATTGATTCTTATCTCGATAGCGACGAGTATCTAGATGCCTTTGGAGATAACATAGTACCATATTACCGGGGTTATAAAACTCAAACGGGCAAAAAGATATTGGAATTTACCAATATGCTGCAACTGGTGCGGAGCAATTCTAGCAGTGACAAGAACTTAGCAACAAATAATGAACCTCAGCTGGTGCGATCGCTAATTACCAACACTCCTTATGGTAGGCAGAAACCCACGGATATTAGTGCTTTACTTGCTGAAGTATTCAAGCGAAAGCCAGAAACTACTCCTCCAGTTAATCCGTTTATAGTAGCTCAGACAGCAGCTGAACAAGCCTTGCGGCAAAAGATTAAAGAGCAAGAAAGCCAGATTGCAACTTTGCAACAACAACTAGCAGACTTAAGACCATTTGCCAGCATCGGTACAACAAAATTCACTAGTAGTTTGCAGTCTTCTAGTTCCGTTAGCAGCACAAAGGAATATACATCTTTGCAACAGCAAGTTGACGCCCAAGAAAAACAGATTGCAGCTTTACAAGAGCAAGTTGCTGATGCCCGACGGTCTGCCACAATTGGAGAAGCCCGATTGAATAAGTGGCGCAGTCGCGTTTTTAATGGCTAATTTCTCTACTGTTTAACTTTGTAGGGTGCGTTACGCCAAAGGCTAACGCACCGCTTTTGCAAAAGTTAAAAATGTAGCGTAGTTTACCGCACTTCTCTACGAGACGCTGCGCGTAGCTTGCTTCCCCGTAGGGGTACGACAGGCTCAGTGACCACCGTAGGCATCGCCTGCAATAATTCTAAAAAGTGCGATCGGGTAACGTCTCCTCTGGAGAATCGCCGAGCTTTTGCCAACCATTTATATCATGTTCCTTGGAGTAATCATAATATCCGCATTATCCCACCCCGCCAAAGCTGCGCTTTTGCTCCTCTCCCTTTGCCAAGGCTACAGTGTACATACATCTTGGTCATCAAGCCCAAACCCTGGATTTACCCCCCTTAGTCCCCCCTTGTCAAGGGGGGAAATATCCGGTTCTCCCCCTTTCTAAGGGGGAGTTAGAGGGGGTAAAGAAGACTTGTGTATAAACCGTAGCCCTTGGCAAGGGAAGGGGTTGGGAGTGGAGTCCTTTTATTACAGGCAATTTAACAGACATCATATTACTTGATATCATCACAGAGATGCTTGTCGCTCTCGCTCAAATTCGGGTTATTCTGCAAATAATCATGCAGCCAATTGCAACCCCGCACCAGCAATTGGTCTAAATTCTCCACAGGCCACAACCGCGCTGTCTTGTCATTTGATGCCGTGGCGATGGTTTTGCCGTCCGGGCTGAAACTCACACTTCTGACCCAATCTTGATGCCCTTTGAATTCTTGCAGCAGTTGCCCGTTGAGCGTCCACAACCGCGCACTCTTGTCATCTGATGCCGTGGCGATGGTTTTGCCGTCCGGGCTGAAACTCACACTTAAGACTATGCCTTGATGCCCTTTGAATTCTTGCAGCAGTTGCCCGTTGAGCGTCCACAACCGCGCACTCTTGTCATCTGATGCCGTGGCGATGGTTTTGCCGTCC
>NZ_JBALDF010000002.1:0-126897 GCF_036917275.1 Nostoc sp. | reverse complement strand
CCTCAAAACGACTTTGAAGTACCTCAAAACGACTTTGGAGTACCTCAAAACGACTTTGGAGTACCTCAAAACGACTTTGAAGTACCTCAAAACGATTTTGAGGTATCTGTTAATGATTTGATGTTACTTTTTTGACAAGTTTAATAAATACCTCAGTACAATCAACTAAAAATAATTTGGTTGATTTGAATTTGCTTTAATTTTTCCGAATTATCTCTCAGAGAAGTTTATTGTTGCATTGGCTAGAGTACATGCAGTAATCCTATAACTTTCTTCAGGAGCGCATTTTATGGCACGATTAAAACGCAGTTCACTGACTCTCGAAAACGCTCTCCGTCGAATTGCAGGAATGCGATCGATTAGCCCGACGCTAGAATTTGGCAACGGATTAAATTTGACAGACTACGACAGCCGCATCCAAACTTTGCAAACCCAGCTATCTAACTACAACACTTTACTATCTACCTTGGATGAAATGACCGGTCGCCTCTCTCTAATTGAAGAAGAATTGCGCGGCTACTCTGAAAAGATGTTGATGAGTGTGGCAACCCATTATGGCAAAGACAGTTTGCAATATATCCAGGCGGGAGGCAAGCCACGCAAGAAATTATCACGCCGTTCGAGTAACACCCAATCCCCATCTAAGAGTACAGCTACAACCTTGAATGGTGCAAACAATGGTAAAGGAACCTCTATTGTTTTACCTTAATTGTTTAACTGCATCATGCTAATGAATTCTTAATTACGAATTACTAATTACGAATTACTAATTACTAATTATTCGATCGCTGGCTCTGCTTCGGAGAACGCCACCTGATAATCCTTATGTCCCCACTCCCTATCCTGGCTTATGATCCAAACGGGTAGCTTGCTCTAGGGCGGCTTTTTCTTTGGCTCGGCGGACATAGGGTTGTAATTGGGTGCGATCGCAACCTGTTAAAATAATCAGGTTTTCTAAGCTGATTCCCCGCATTAACATTTCTACGCGCCAGGTTTGCTGTGCCTGAGCAACAGCTGGCCTTTGTGCTTGGGGAGTTAATAGCCCTTCACTCCATACTTGCCAACGTGTCTGAAGTTCTGATTCTGAGAGGGGTTTGCCTGTTTCATTCAAAAACATGGCTGTTTGAGTATCTTTACGGCTTTTGTGCCATTTGATTAAGGGATTATTAGTGAAAGAGCCGTAACGTTTGCCCAGAATCCACTGATTCACAGGTACTTGACGAACAAATCCGGGGATTGTGATTTGCAAAAAGTGCCCTTGAGTATCGTAGATTTGGTGAGATCGCTCCAAGCTAATTATTTCTGTGGCGGATAAGCCAGCCCCAAATAACACATAAGCCAAAGCATAATCTCGTACTCCCCAAATTCTTGCTTGTTGCAGAATTTCATGAACTAAACTAGCTGGTAAATCAGCTACTTCTGTGGTAAGGAAGCCTCCTTGTAAGGGATTGGTTGCTGATTCCGCTGAAGATGACATGGCTCCATGTAAAAACAACTCCACCAAATTTTCCAGAAAATCATCCCGATCCTCCCAAAGTTCGTGAAATTCGCTGGTAAACTCAATTACGGCATATCCCAAGATCATCCCATTTAGCAAACTAGCTAATTTTTCTGCCGGTAAGTAGGTATTTAAGTGTCCTTGCTGGATTACAGTAGCTAAATACTGAGCTACATAACGGTTTGCCTCTGTTACTCCCCTGCCTAGTGCGCGGCGATTTTCTGCCGGGAATTGGTCGGCTTCACCGACCACAGACCGGACGAACTCTGGCACTCGTTCTAATGCATGTAAGCTATCACTTGCATAATCTTTAAGAGCTTGGTATACATTGCCGGGAGGCGTTGCCCGCCGCACCAGCGATTCACCTAAATCCTTGAAGGCTGCGGACTCTTCCAGCACAGCTAAAAGCAGTCCATGCTTATTGCCAAAATTCCGAAATAGAGTCACTTCGTTGACCTCGGCTTTTTCAGCGATTTGGCGGGTTGTGGTAGCGCTAACTCCCTGAGCAGAAAACAACTCAAGTGCAGCTTGAATCAAGCGTTGACGAGTGGAAATGAGTTGAGACGACATAGAAAAATGCAAGTGGCACTTGCACGGATATCAGAGTTCTGCTAGCATAACAAATGTAAGTGATACTTGCTTTACTCTCCTGTAACGAACTAGTATATAGGGCGGGTAAATCCCTTGTGGGATGGCATCCAAGAAAAGGCAAATTGCTTCATCATCCATCAACAGGAATTTTTATGACCGCAAATTTTGGGGCGATCGCCCCTGAGAGAGGCAACTCACCTCAACTCAGTTGGACGAATGTAGTATTTTTTGCTACATTTCATGCTTTAGCACTTCTGGCTCCTTGGTTTTTCTCCTGGCCAGCATTAGGTTTGCTAGTGTTTCTACACTGGTTATTCGGGAGCATTGGTATTTGCCTGGGATATCACCGACTACTGAGCCATCGGAGTTTTCAGGTTCCCAAGTGGTTAGAGTATGCGATCGCCCTGATTGGAGCGCTGGCTTTGCAAGGCGGGCCAATTTTTTGGGTAGGTGGACACCGCCAGCATCACGCCCACACGGAAGATATCAATTTAGACCCCTACTCTGCCCAAAGAGGATTTTGGTGGAGCCATATCCTGTGGATTTTCTACCCACGTCCAGAATTTTTTGACTATGACACCTATAAAAAATATGCCCCAGATTTAGCAAGACAACCCTTTTATTGCTGGCTGGATCGCTACTTCTTGCTGTTGCAAATACCCTTTGCGCTGCTGCTATATGCTTTAGGAGGATGGTCTTTTGTGATTTACGGAGTGTTTGTTAGGTGTGTCTTGCTTTGGCACTCAACCTGGTTTGTGAACTCAGCATCACACCTGTGGGGTTATCGCACCTTTGATGCCAATGATGGCGCTCGTAATCTTTGGTGGGTATCCATCGTAACCTATGGAGAAGGATGGCACAACAACCATCATACTTATCCCCACATGGCAAAATCTGGGTTGTCTTGGTGGGAAATTGATGTTACTTGGTGGAGCATCCTAGTTTTGCAGACTTTGGGTTTAGCCAAAAAAGTTGTCTCGCGTCCTCCTCAAGGTGCAACTCACGGCTAAATTGCAACTAAATTACCATGAATTTGTTATGCCGATTGCTTCCCGCAGTCGGCTTAATAAGCTGTTATGCATTTTAATTGCATATTTACAGGCTTTATTATGTGGTGGTATCGCTACAAAGGGAAAAATCCCAAACCGCAGACTCGAAAAATGGTTGAGCCGGCAAGCAGGAGTTAGATACTCAAACCGACGCGATCGCTTAATTTAGATCGCGCATCTTTTTAAAATCAGGAAAATCCTCTCTGAATTCAAAGAGGATTTATAAGTAAGTAATGATATTTAACAAACAACTGAACAGCTATATTGTTTTACCCAAAGTAAGAGATTGATGTTAGTAAAGCGATCGCCATATTTTGGCCGATTTGCGATCACAACTAAAGTTTTAGTCATAAGTGAATTTATTAAACATTAATTACACTCACTTATAGCGGTTCCCATTCAGATGCGGTACAACATTATATTGCGAGGTGTAGGGGCACGGCAATGCTGTGCCCCTACGCGTGTACCTCACGTAAAAGAGAACCGCTATATTTTGATTGCGACCGCTCTTGATTTGATTAATCCGAAACATCTAAAAAACTGGTTTACAAACTGTTGCTACTGTACTTCATGAACCTGCAATCCGCTGTAAGTCTCGTGGGAGTTTCAAGAAGCTATTACCTCATCACGGACTATGTGTAAGCGAATGATTTTAGGACGGTTGTGTTCATTAGGAAAATGGCAATGAACCGCATCACGGATCATTTACCGTAATGTTTCTATATCGTCAGCCTGAGTAAAAATTGATTCGGTTAAAGCTCTAGCTGTATAACCACCATCTGGATCATCTTCAACGAGAAAAACAATTTCAGTCATAACTCTTCCCTTAGCTACTAAATTTTACGATCGCTCATGAATAATGGTGTGAGTGTTTGTCCACACTTAATGCAAAACTTATTGCCATCAGCAGTAAAGGGTTGGAGCAATTGGAATTAGAACAGTAAAGCATATTTGGGAATATATCAGCAGTTCCCATTTTCTGCTGACTGGGTTTCACGACTCTCTATTTTTGAGCAAATTTACTTCTAGTGGAGTCTACAATCTCAAGTCATTTTTGCTAGCGTAGTCATATAGAGTTTATCGCTCCCCGGTAAGCGGCTGGAAGCAAAAGGATTAATATGGCTCATTTAAATCAACGTCGTTCCCAAAATCTCAACGGCGATTTTTATGTAGATACTACCTGTATTGATTGTGATACCTGTCGCTGGATGACTCCTGAAGTGTTTTCTCGTGTTGATGAACAGTCGGCGGTTTATCATCAACCAACGAATGATGCAGAAAGATTAGCAGCACTTGAAGCACTTTTGGCATGTCCTACTAGCTCTATTGGCACAGTTGAAAAACCAAAAGATATCAAAGTTGCTCAACAACAGTTTCCAATATTAGTAGCAGAGAATGTTTACAACTGTGGCTATCATTCTGAAAAATCTTATGGTGCTGCTAGCTATTTAATTCAACTTCCAGAAGGTAACATCTTGGTGGATTCTCCCCGGTTTACGCCGCCTTTAGTTAAGCGTTTAGAAGAGATGGGTGGAATTCGTTATATGTACCTAACTCATAAGGATGATGTGGCAGATCATCAAAAGTTTGCCGAGCATTTCCAGTGCGATCGCATCCTTCATGCTGATGATATTTCTGCGGGTACTCGCAATGTGGAAATACAGCTAAGTGGTTTTGAACCATTTACTTTGACTCCAGATTTATTAATTATTCCAGTTCCCGGTCACACTAAAGGACAAACTGTTCTACTTTATAAGAATAAATTTTTGTTCACTGGCGACCATCTCGCTTGGTCAGAAAGCTTGCACCAACTGGCTGCATTCCGCGATTTCTGCTGGTATTCTTGGTCAGAACAGACTAAATCAATGCAGAACTTGGCTAATTACTCTTTTGAGTGGGTGCTACCAGGTCATGGGCGAAGATTTCATGCTGATAGAGAAACCATGCGTCAGCAGATGCACAAGTGTATTGAGTTGATGGAATCTTTGAATTGACATTAAATAACTAACAATTCAGGTCATGTGGAAAAACCCACGAAAAACCTAACCCCCTTCCCGACGCGGGAAGGGGGAAAATTCAAAGTCTCTCTCCTTTTAGGCTACGGTGTACACACAAGTTATCGAATCACTACCAGTCCTCGAATTACCCCACCCTAACCCTCCCCGTATGTATTGGAGAGGGAACAAGATTCTCTTGTTTCCCCCCTTTCCAAGGGGGGATTAAGGGGGGTAATTCGACTTGTGTGTACACCGTAGCCTAAAAGGAGAGAGGTCAGACTGTGTTGCATACAAACGAGAAGCGCTATAACCTGGGTTTTAGCATCCTTTTAACCAAACACGGATTATGAAAAAGCTGATCAACAAGCCGGAAGACTTTGTGCGGGAAAGTTTAGAAGGTATGGCAGCGGCTCACTCCGATTTAATTAAACTAAACTATGATCCCGCTTTTGTCTATCGATCTGATGCATCTATACAGGGTAAAGTAGCAATCATTTCTGGTGGCGGCAGTGGACATGAACCAATGCACGCTGGCTTCGTTGGCAAAGGAATGCTTGATGCAGCTTGTCCTGGTGAGGTTTTCACTTCACCTACTCCTGACCAAATGCTAGAAGCAGCCAAACGGGTAGATGCAGGCTCTGGTATCCTTTATATCGTCAAGAATTACAGCGGCGATGTGATGAACTTTGAGATGGCAACGGAGTTAGCCCGTGGTGAGGGCATTCGAGTGCTAAATATTTTGATTGATGACGATGTGGCAGTGAAGGATAGCCTCTATACCCAAGGACGCCGGGGTGTGGGAACAACAATACTGGCGGAAAAAATTTGTGGCGCTGCGGCTGAGATTGGGTATGATTTGCCACAAATAGCAAATTTATGTCGCCGAGTAAATCTGAATGGGCGGAGTATGGGAATTGCTCTAACATCTTGTACAGTCCCCGCTAATGGAACGCCGACATTTGAATTGGGCGATCGCGAAATTGAATTAGGCATCGGTATCCACGGTGAGCCAGGAATAGAACGCACAGCCATCAAATCAGTAGACGAAATCACCGAAATCTTAACGCGATCGCTCATTGAGGATACAGCATACAGTCGCACACTGCATGAGTGGGATGAAAACAAGGGAGAATGGGTAGATATAGAACTAATAAATCTCCCATTTGCAAAAGGCGATCGCTTGTTAGCTTTTGTCAATAGCATGGGTGGAACTCCCATTTCTGAACTGTATATTGTTTACCGCAAACTAGCCCAAATCTGCGAACAGCAAGGATTGCAAATTGTGCGAAACTTGATAGGCCCTTACATCACATCTCTAGAAATGCAAGGTTGTTCGATTACCCTGCTGAAATTAGATGATGAGATGATCCGGCTATGGGATGCACCAGTAAAAACGCCGAGTTGGCGCTGGGGAATTTAGCTAATTACGATTTATGAATTAGGTTGATATGGTGAGTCAGGCGCAGATATTACAATGGTTGCAGGCGTTTGCAACCGAGATAGAGCAGAATAAAGCATATTTGACAGAATTAGATGCTGCGATCGGAGATGCTGATCACGGGATCAATATGGATCGTGGCTTCAAAAAGGCGATCGTTCAGTTACCAACTCTTACAGACAAGGACATTAGCAACATTCTCAAAACCGTCAGTATGACCTTGATTTCTTCAATTGGCGGTGCAAGTGGCCCTCTTTATGGCACTTGGTTTTTACGAGCCAGTACAGCAGTAGTAGATAAGCAAGAATTAACAGCACAAGATGTATTAGAGCTACTCCAAGCAGGCTTAGACGGTGTGCTGCAACGTGGCAAAGCGCAATTAGGAGACAAAACAATGCTGGATGTGCTATCTCCGGCTGTGGAGGCTTTTAGGCAAGCTTTAGGGGAAAGTAAGGGGACGGTGGAAGCTATGCAACAAGCTGTAGTAGCAGCCCAAAGGGGGTTGCAGGAAACTATACCAATGCAGGCGAAAAAGGGACGGGCTAGTTATCTCGGTGAGAGAAGTATTGGACATCAAGATCCGGGAGGAACTTCTACTTATTTGATGTTGAAAAGTTTGTTAGGGGTGTTAGAAAGTTCTGGGAAATTTTGAGTTGAAATTTATTGCGGTTTTCGGGTGGGTATCAGTTTCAGAGTTTAGAGCGATTGAAGAATTCAGGAATAAGAATCACTCTTCCTTGAGGATTGGAACCACCCACTTCGTACTAAGCGAGCTTATCCTAGACATCGCCTAAAAATTCCAACTTATCTAATTGACAACAGATATACTCTGGATACGCCATTTACCTCGTTCTCGAATCAAATCATACCGAACTCGCAATTTATCATTAGAAGAGTTTTGAAACTGACCATTTTCATATAGCTGTGTTGCTTCTTTAACCGTAGCTTCCACTGCGGCACGATCTGCAAATAAATCAATTTTCTCTACAGATTCCACCTTCAGACTATGGTCGTACTTGCGGTAGCGGTTATCTGACCTATCCTGTTGAGCAATCAGCCGCCATTGAGATAAAGCTGAACCAGTTAAAATCTGCTCTAAATTATTAATCTCATGATTGGGTCCTAAAGCTGCGGTTTTAGTAGATAGCCAAGTCCGAATAACTCCCTCTGCGGTTGCATCTGTTAAAGGGCTATCTAGTGCTTGTGATTTACTATTTGGATCAGGAATAGCTATTGGTGGTTGATTTATCTGGATAAACAACTGTGAGTCAGGCACAGATGGTGTCGGAAAAAATAGATTTTTTAACCATCCAAAAGTTGTTGTGGCTAACACCCAGAAAACTAATATACTCACCAAAGAAATAAATACTCTCCATACCAGCCGTGTTTTCCCTTCTATGGTGTTAGCAAAGGTTCGCCGCCGCCGGGGACGACGAGACTGAGGACGATTATCTGGTACACGCTCTCGGCTAGCAGATGGAGTCGGTTTTCTCCTTCTACGCTTTTGGTTATGACCAGGTGCAGCAGTCTTAGCTGAACCATTCAAATGCTGATTAGTATTTCTACTCATCCGTTCGGCAGTAGGAACATCTGATTTTACACTCCCAAATGAATTCCACATGGGTGGTAATAAATTTGAATATTCGGGTGTTTGTTTTGTTGGTGTTTCTGGCAAATCTGGGTCAGGTGTTCTGCTGTGATTAAATTGCCCTGAAGTCCTAGTTGAATTGTTGGGAAAATGGGGATTATTTTTCTGGGGCTGGGGAAAATACTGGGGGTTAATTACAGCCCATTCATTAGTTGTTTCTGCATCAGTTGGCAGTGCTTCTAAATAAGCTTGCACCTGTTGGTTAGCAAAGTAATCTTTTAGGAAAGCTTGCTGGTTTACTAAATCTCGAAAATGGGGAAATACTTCGTGTTGCAACCACTGTTCTGCATATAGACACAGCCCCGGTAACAAATCTGGAGAGTCTTGAGATTTTTCCCGAATAAAAGCTAAAGCTTCGTACTCCTGACTAAGTTCTAAAACACGAGTTGCTTCTTCAGTTTGTCCCAAGAGTAATGCACATAGCGACTGCTCTAAATGTACATCTTGGCGCTTGCTTAGGCGCATGAGCATTTGCCTTGCTTGACGAATTAAAGCAGGTTGACGTTGAGCAAACCCCCGTGCTATCAAGGCATAAACAGCTAAGTAAGTGGCAACAGCAGAAGGACGTTTGCTTTGGGCTTCAAATAACTTGTGTTGCTCTGCGACTGTTAAGTGGTTGCGTAACTGCTGGATAAATCGCAGAAAGTCATCTATATTTAAACCAGAATCATCATTATTCGTGCCATCAATTCCGCCACGATCTTCTAAAAGATTTTGCAATAATTCTAAACCTTGGCTTCGTTCGGCAGTCTTCTCTTGAGGTAGTGCCAACAACTCCAAAATTCGATATGGTCGCAATTTGTAAAGATCCGCCTGAATTTCTGCCTGTACACTAGAGAACAACCCTTCGCGTGCTAGCAGTTCTTGACCAGTTTCTAGGGATATGGCGGCATTTTCATAGTGACCTTGCTGCCACTGTTCACGACCTAATTCTAGACAAGCAAGGGCAACAGTGAGAACAACATCTGGATGTTCTGCACTTTCGTGTATTTCTTCGTCTGTTAAATTATTGCCTTTTCCTGTACTTGTAGCACCATTTTTATTTACCAGGTACGGACGACCTAGTTTCAATACAAGTTCGTATTCCCCCAACTCTTGCAAAATTAATAAAGCGCCAACTAATTCGTCTTGGGGAATTTCGATGCCCAGACTCTGGGTATTAATACCCCTTTTGTGGCTCTCTGTGCGATTTTCCAGTGCTACTGCGGCAGCAGCAAGGTTATCAGGGTCATAAGCGTGGGCAAGATAAAGCTGATCGTAGGTACTGCGTTGTTTTGGATCTGATAAAACCACGTAAGCTTCTTCTATGAGTTGTTTACGAGAAGAAATTGCTGCCTGAGAATACTCACGTCGTGGCAATTGTACAATGCGATCGCTGTATGCCTGCCGCAATTGTTCATCACTTGCCGCCAACGGTAGTCCTAAAATTCGGTAGTAATCTAGCGGAATTCGCACAGCCTACTTCCCCTGCACCGTGATCAACATAATTCACCTAGAGCTTTCCAGGCCTGTAAAACTGTGCCATAAAAATGCCGTATAGAATTTACTTTACAAGTGTATATTGCAACAACTTGTTTTGTACCTTCCCGAAATTTTGAGTCACATTCTAGTACTAATTTTTTGCTTTCGCCTAGAAAGCCTCAATTGTTTGTCTTAATTCTTAGTATTTTTGTTTAACACGACTATTATCAGCCTTCGATACCACAAACCACAACTACCGCTTTTAATCACGGCATAAATGTTGTGGTTGCAAGAATCTATTGATGATTAATTTTTTTGGGACTTTCCCAGTAGGCGGTAACAAAAATACCACTATTGGGAGTTGACCCTGATAACAGGAGAAAAAAATCATATCATAATTAACTCTTAATTACAATTACCTATTTGGGTATAGAGACTTTTGCATCTTTTTTTTAAATTGTTAATGGATATGCAGAAAGCAGCCTATCTTGATTGCTAGTCTATAAAGGGCAATCGTGAGACAGAAAAACCCAAAGCGACAGATATTGTCGTTAGAGTCAAATCCTCACGGGGCATGGGCTGAAAACTTAAAAATCAAAAATTAAAAATTCAGCTATTCCCTAAGACCCTTTTTTGGTGCATAAATAAAGTTTGATTGTTGAGTCTTGGAAACGCTAGCCTGTTAAAAGCTGAGGTGTTATCAGACCAACTTATTTAAGACTGTAACTTTAAGTTGTACAACAGGGATACTCAAAAATAATGGTTCAAGAGCGTACTTTACCCACATTTAATCCTGCTACTACGCACATTACTAAGGAAGAAGGGTTACGGTTTTATGAGGACATGGTGTTAGGGCGCTTATTTGAAGACAAGTGCGCTGAAATGTACTACAGAGGCAAAATGTTTGGTTTTGTCCATTTGTACAACGGTCAAGAAGCCGTTTGCAGTGGGGTTGTGCAGTCTATGCGACCGGGTGAAGATTACGTTTGTAGTACTTACCGCGACCACGTTCATGCTCTGAGTGCGGGTGTCCCAGCAAAAGAGGTAATGGCAGAATTATTTGGCAAAGCCACAGGTTGCAGCAAAGGGCGCGGTGGTTCCATGCATATGTTTTCTGCTGAACATCGCTTGCTGGGTGGCTATGCTTTTGTGGCTGAGGGAATTCCTGTAGCAGCTGGAGCGGCTTTTCAAAGTAAATACCGCCGCGAAGTGCTAAAAGATGAAAGTGCTGACCAAGTGACAGCTTGCTTTTTTGGCGACGGTGCAGCTAACAACGGTCAGTTTTTCGAGACGCTAAATATGGCAGCCCTATGGAAACTGCCAATTCTGTTTGTAGTTGAAAATAATAAGTGGGCCATTGGGATGTCTCACGAGCGAGCCACTTCCCAGCCAGAGATTTATAAAAAAGCCAGTGTATTTAACATGGTGGGCGTGGAAGTAGATGGCATGGATGTACTAGCAGTCCGAGCCGTAGCCCAAGAAGCTGTAGCCCGTGCCCGTGCAGGTGAAGGCCCAACATTAATTGAAGCACTTACCTACCGCTTCCGGGGTCACTCCTTGGCAGATCCCGATGAAATGCGAAGCAAGGCTGAGAAAGAATTTTGGTTCGCCCGTGACCCTATTAAGAAGTTGGCAGCTTATTTGGTCGAGCAAAATCTGGCGAATGAGGGAGAAATCAAAGCAATTGATCGTAAAATTCAGGATGTAATCGACGAAGCGGTTAAATTCGCCGAAAGCAGCCCCGAACCAGACCCCAGCGAATTATATCGTTTCGTGTTTGCAGAAGACGAATAAATTTGGGGATTGGGGGCTGGGGACTGGGGACTGTGAAAGAGTTATTTTGCTCATAATCCCCAATCCCTAATCCCTAATCCCCAATCCCTAATCCCTAATCCCAGGACTAAAATTTGTGTTTAGCATTGCAGTTCAACAGCAACAGTACAAGACCTACATTCTTTCTGATGAAGCCGCAGGTTCTCAGTTGGAAGTCGTACCAGAACGCGGTGGTATCATCACCCGTTGGCGCATTCAAGGGCAAGAAATTTTCTATTTGGATACTGAACGCTTTACTCATCCTGAGTTGAGTGTCAGAGGTGGGAATCCAATTTTATTTCCTATTTGTGGCAATCTACCAGATAATACTTACATTCATAATGGACAAAAATATACTCTAAAACAACACGGTTTTGCCCGTGAATTGCCGTGGAAAGCAACAGAACAACAAACTGGAGATAAAGCTAGTCTCACTGTCGTTCTTGATAGCAATGAGCAAACTAAGGCAGTTTATCCTTTTGATTTTCAGCTGGCTTTCACCTATGAACTTCAAGGTAATACTTTAGAAGTCCGCCAGCAGTATAAAAACTTGTCATCCACACCAATGCCCTTTTCGGCTGGTTTCCATCCCTACTTTCTGTGTGGTGATAAAACTCAGTTAGAGCTTGAAATTCCCTCTAAGCAGTATCAAGACAATCAAACTAAGGAAATTCACTCTTTTGACGGCAATTTTGACTTTAGCCGTGATGAAATTGATTTTGCCTTTGGACAGTTAACGAGTCAATCAGCCACTGCGATAGATCACAGCCGGAAGTTAAAGCTCACTTTGGATTATGATGATTTCTCTACCTGGCTGGTATTTTGGACAGTCAAGGGCAAAGAATTCTACTGTTTAGAACCGTGGAGTGCCACCCGTAACTCTCTCAATACTGGTGAAAACCTGACTGTGTTAGAGCCAGGAAGCAGCTACACGGCATCTGTGCGGTTAACAACGAATTTTTTCTAAAGTCCTTTACAAATCTATAGATTTATATGCTATGATGGCAAAGTTGCGAAAAAAAATAACGGGTCGCTAACTCAACGGTAGAGTACTCGGCTTTTAACCGATTAGTTCCGGGTTCGAATCCCGGGCGACCCATATTCAAGGAAAAAATATCTTATAAGTCTTTGAGCATAAAAGTCGAGGCTAGCTCTATCGCTATCAAAAAAATTGTGAATGCGATCGCTCTGGGTAATAAAAAATTTTCGGATGAGCGACGCCGAACAGCCCGTCGTAGACATCGCTTTTTGGTGAAGATAAAAGAAAGATTACAGATTAATCGAAATTAACTAAGTTATCCACCTATTCCAGTGATTTTACGGTTACTTTAGTGCTGGCTAAAGGTAAATAACTGAATTTGAGCTTTTAAATTGGAAGTAACAGATACAGGCTAATTTTGAGTGTTGGCTGTTAGACATGGCTCAAAAGCTTAAATTTTATATAGTACATACGTGTAAAGCGTAAGTTATAAAAACTTAAATGTTAATTATTTAATACTTAAGGGAATACTAACTAAAGTTGTGCAAGGCTGACTCTTTTCCTTTTATAAGAACAAAAAAAGAGTATTTAGAACGCACAATAGTCAAGAATTTAGGTATGCCCTTTATCTATTAATTTAGGAAGTAAATTAATATGGAAAATTTGACAAGCGAGCAAGCTGAAGAAGCTTTGTTTCGCCTAGCGGCAATTGTAGAGTCCTCTGAGGATGCTATTATCAGCAAAACCTTAGATGGAGTAATTATTAGCTGGAATCTTGGTGCAGAAAGAATATTTGGATATAAGGTAAAAGAAGTACTTGGTCAACATGGGACAATACTTATTCCTACTGATCGCATCAACGAGGAAGCCCAAATTATTCAGAAATTGAGGAAAGGAGAACGAGTTGAACATTTTGAAACTGTGCGTCAACACAAAGATGGGACACTAATTGATATCTCACTGACAATTTCTCCGATTAAAAATTCGACAGGTACAATCATTGGTGTCTCCAAAATTGCTCGTGATATCAGGACTAGTAAAGAAATTGAAAAAGCTTTGCAAAAGTCAGAAGCTCAACTGCGTCAGAAAGCAACTGAGTTGGAAACTACCTTACTTGAACTGAAGCGAATGCAGACTCAACTAGTGCAAAATGAGAAAATGTCTAGTTTAGGGCAGTTAGTTGCTGGGGTAGCGCATGAAATTAATAACCCAGTAAACTTCATCTATGCCAACCTCATGCCTGCCAATGAGTATACTCAAGACCTATTAAAACTGCTACTGTTGTATCAAAAGCATTATCCCAGTCCAGTGACGGAAATCCAGCACAAAAGCGAGGAGATCGACCTAGATTTTCTGCTAAAAGATTTGCCCAACTTACTTTCCTCAATGGAAGTTGGAGCAGTCCGGATTCAAACGATTGTGCGCTCTTTACGGAATTTCTCCCGTATGGACGAAGCTGAGATCAAACAGGTCAACATCCATGAGGGCATTGATAGTACGCTGATGATTTTGCAGCATCGCCTGAAAGGCAAGTTTGACCAAGAAATTAAAGTGGTTAAGAATTATGGCAACCTGCCGTTGGTTGAGTGCAAAGCTTCTCAACTGAATCAGGTGTTTATGAATATCATTTGTAATGCAATCGATGCCCTTGAAGAACGAGATTTACAGCGTATATTTAGCGAGATTGAGCAACAGCCCAGTCAAATTCTGATTTGTACTAAGATGCTTGATTCACATCAAGTACAGATTCGGATTGTAGATAACGGTCTTGGTATCCCAAAATTCGCTCAAGAACGATTGTTTGACCCATTCTTTACCACTAAGCCAGTTGGTAAGGGGACTGGATTGGGGTTGTCGATCAGCTACCAGATTATTACTGAGAAGCATAATGGCTCATTGCGGTGCCATTCCATACCCGATCGGGAAACCGAGTTTGTAATTGAGATCCCGATTCGACAGAACTGTCTAAACAATGTTTCCGAAATGTAAGTATCTAATTTTACTTTAGTGCAGAACTTTTCGGTCTACTGAATTTGAAGACTTAGTAAGTCTTTGAGGATAAAAGTCGAGGCTAGCTATATCGTTATCAAAAAAATTGTGAATGCGATCGCTCTGGGGAATAAAAAATTTTCAGATGAGCGACGCCGAACAGCCCGTCGTAGACATCGCTTTTTGCTGAAGATAAAAAAAGATTACAGATTAAGCGAAATTAACGAACTTGGAAGTGTACTTCAGTAATTTTACGGTTATTTAAATGCGGTGTGAAGATGGATAACTGAAGGAGAAGGCAATCATAGCTTTTGAGCCTGCGACTTCCTTATAACCTGACAAAATAGCTCACTGGCTGGCTTGGTACAGGTGCAAAGAGAGAGAGAATGCTGTTACCGCTTTACGATCGTTTGAGGTAACTATTACCACTTAAGTATAAATATTATTACTTAAAATCACAGCTATGACATATAGATGTGAGTAACAAAAAAGGCATTCAGATGCTCATTAACAGACTGCCCTTCTAAACACAACACCAAACACAAGAGGCCAAGAAACTTATGACAAAGGTAAAAGTCGAATTAGTTAACGTTTATTGCCGAGATACCGAAGATGTAACCGGTGCTGACGATTTTTATCTCATCGGTGGTTTGGTTGGAGGAGAAACCACCAAGGCAATTCTGACAACTCCGATTAAAATCAATGATAAGCAAACCAAATCTTTCAAACCAGACCAAACCGTTTTATTTGAGGGCGAAATCCCACAAGGGCAAAGCGTCAAAGGCGGACTAAAGGCTTACGACGAAGATGCTGGAAAAGACTGGGCTAAGTACGGTGACACAGTTAAAAAGATTAGTAGTGCTATTTCAGGTGCTATAGCAGCAACAGGTCCACAAGGAGCTGTTGCGGGAACGATACTTTCAGCAGCTACAACCGCAGCAAGCTGGATCGGTTCTTTGGATAAAGATGATTTACTCGGTACTACCGAATTAGAAATTTCCTCCACAGGACCCTCCCATGAAGAGCGAGCTTGGAAAATGTCCAAAACAAGCGGTACGGGCTGGTCTACCTGGGATTACACACTTACCTATCGGATTAGCCGTTCCTAGAGGACTGATTAATAACAGTATGAGCGCCTGATTTTGGAAAGGGGGGTTAGCAAGAAAGCTTACGCACCTTCTTAGGTGTCTGTGCGATGTCTAGGACGGGCTGTTTAGCGTCGCGTCTTTGTTAAGCATTTTAATTGAGACAGCTTTGAAGATGTAAAGCGATCGCTTTACTTTGCCTTTGTCAGTGCGATCGGTTAACAACACTATACTGATTTTTGATTGTAAAAAGAGCGATCGTGTAGGGCGATCGCTCTTTTAATTGCAGTCAGTGCGATCGCCACTTTATGATAAAATTTGGCTAATTCCGTAGACTACGCATAATCTAATCCCAAATGCAATATTTAGGGGAAAACACCCTTACAGCATTTGTCAAAAATTAGTACCTTTAGCTTGAAGCGATCGCTTTGAGATGACCATTTTGAATACCGGGCTACCAAAACTACTAGTTGCAGGGTAGCTAAATCTACAGCAATACACAGCAAGTATGGGGCATAGTACAGTAGTATAGAGCAAGTATAGGGCATATTTATAGTAACTATGGCGTAAAGTTTTTCAACATAGACACACCACACTAGTTATAATTTCCTATAAGTTGAAAAAACTCTTAAGATTTAGCGTGATTATTACGCTTCTTTCACACCGACTAGCTGACAACCACATTAGGAGGACTATCTATGGCGCTTGTACCACTGCGGCTGCTGTTGGATCACGCAGCTGAAAACGGTTACGGCATCCCAGCTTTCAACGTTAACAATTTGGAGCAGATTCAGGCGATCATGAAGGCTGCTGTCGAGACAGATAGCCCCGTAATTTTACAAGCTTCACGCGGCGCTCGTAATTATGCAGGAGAAAACTTTCTTCGCCATCTGATTTTGGCAGCCGTAGAAACCTATCCTCAGATTCCCATTGTCATGCACCAAGATCATGGTAATGCGCCTGCTACCTGCTACTCAGCAATTAAGAACAACTTCACCAGCGTGATGATGGATGGTTCTTTAGAAGCTGATGCGAAGACCCCCGCTAGCTTCGAGTACAACGTTAATGTTACCCGCGAAGTCGTAAATGTAGCTCATGCTTTGGGCGTCAGTGTTGAAGGTGAACTCGGTTGTTTGGGTTCTCTAGAAACTGGTGCTGGCGAAGCTGAAGATGGTCACGGGTTTGAAGGTACACTCGACCACTCACAACTGCTAACTGACCCCGATGAAGCTGTTGACTTTGTAGAAGCAACCCAAGTAGATGCTTTGGCTGTTGCCATTGGCACTAGCCACGGTGCTTACAAGTTTACCCGCAAGCCGACTGGGGAAATTTTGGCAATCAGCCGCATTGAAGAAATTCACCGCCGTTTGCCTAACACCCACTTGGTAATGCACGGTTCATCCTCTGTACCAGAAGATTTGCTTGCACTGATTAACCAGTATGGTGGTGCAATTCCTGAAACCTACGGTGTACCTGTAGAAGAGATCCAAAAAGGTATTAAGAGTGGTGTACGTAAAGTAAACATCGACACCGACAACCGTTTGGCTATTACTGCTGCTGTACGTGAAGCTTTGGCTAAAAAACCAGAGGAGTTTGACCCCCGTCACTTCCTCAAGCCTTCTATTACATATATGCAGAAGGTTTGTACTGAACGCTATCAGCAATTTGGTACTGCTGGCAACGCAAGCAAGATCAAGCAAATTTCTTTGGAAGATTTTGCTGCTAAGTATGCTAAAGGTGAACTCAACGTTGTTACCAAGTCAGCTGCTAAAGTTTAATTTTGACAACAAATAAATAGGGGCACAGTGCTGCTATGCTCCTAAAAGACTGAGGATTCTTATATTGGCATAAACCGGGTGGTTACCCGGTTTTTTGTTTTATTCCCAGGTAATAGGCATTGATTATTTCCTCCCTGTTCCTCTGGTTACTGAGCGCAGTCGTAAAGCCTCCGGCATAGCTACGCTTAGGGCGCAGCCTCTGGTAGAGTTGTATGCTCCCTCATCCCCTTTGTCCCCAGCGCCTAGAATACTCGATGTTGTAAAGAGGGCATTTGACGGCGGACTTGTTCGAGCCTAGTGGGCTTGATTTGTGCGATCGCAATTCCCGGCTTTTCCCCAGCATCGGCTAAAATTACACCCCAAGGGTCGATAATAACGGCGTGTCCGTGGGTTAGACGGCGGGCGTAGTTATTGCCTGCTTGGGCAGGAGCAATGACGTAAGCGGTATTTTCGATGGCTCTGGCTTGTAATAGTACTTGCCAGTGGTCTTTGCCAGTAAAGGCGGTAAAGGCAGCGGGAATAAAGATAACATCAGCTCCCTTATCTGCTAGATGACGGTACAGTTCCGGGAAGCGGACATCATAACAAATAGAAAGTCCTAAATTACCGAGTTTTTCTGAGAAATAGACGGGGGGTAGTTGCGTGCCAGCCACAACAGTGCTGGATTCACGATAGGTGTTACCGTCAGGGACATCAACATCAAATAGGTGTACTTTGTAGTAGCGGGCAAGTTCTTGACCGTTCGGGTCGATAAGTAGAGTGGTGTTATAAACTTTGCCTGTATTGTCTACAGGAAGTGGAAAGCTGCCGCCCAAGATTGTAATTTGAAAGCGTTGAGCCATTTTTTTGAGAAATTTTTCACTTTCAAGAGCGATCGCATCGCCTTGGGCGAGTTTGTCTTTTTCTTCTCCCATATAGGAAAAGTTTTCTGGCAAACCTACCAATTCAGCACCTTGACGCACGGCAAGCTCGATTAATTCTTCTGCCTGGGCCAAATTTTTCTCTAAATCTGGCACACTGGTCAATTGAATAGCGGCGGCTAAATAAGATTTCATAGGTTCAACAACGAACAGTTGATTTATGGAAGATAGATTATCAAAATATATCGCTAGTTAAACATTTGTGGAATTTAATTATAAATGTGTCAGCGAAAATTTTCTTTAATGAACTTGTTTTATTGCCGATCTTAATATTCCTCTGGATTCTAGCAAACTGATCAAGATTAAGATTAGGTTGTGATTAAACCCTGATCAAAACTACCCGCTGTGGATATTCCTATTTTCATTCAAACATTTATCGCTGTGTTTGTCCTGGCAGATGCTGTGGGCAATATACCAATTGTTTTAGTTTTGACTAAGGGCATGATGCCAGACCAAAGAAACAAAGTTATAGATAAAGCAATTATCATTGCGATCGCAGTTCTTTTGCTATTTGCCTTTGCAGGGCAAGTAATTTTAAATTATTTGGAAATCAGTATCGGCTCTTTGCGAATAGCAGGAGGACTATTGTTGCTGTTAATTGCTTTGCAAATGCTGCGGGGAGAATTAGATCAGCCGATTATTGAGGAAGGACGCGATGTTGCAATTACTCCATTAGCTTTACCACTGCTAGCGGGACCGGGGACTTTGACAACGGTGATGTTGCTGATGTCGAAATCACAGAGTCCGCATATTGCTGTGGGGGTGGGTATCTTAGGGGCGATGTTTATCACTTGGTTGATTTTGCGTTTAGCAAATCTGATTGACCAGTGGATTGGTGCAGAAGGTGGAATAATTGTGACTCAACTTTTGGGTTTTTTGTTGGCGGCGCTAGCAGTGGAAATTGGTAGTACGGGAATTAGGGAGTTGTTTTTGAGCTAGAAAACTCCTAAAATTATTCGCGAGCGCAAACTGTATACAAATGTAAATAAGTTTGAAAGACGAGAAATTCGCGCCTCTCAAACTTGTTTATAAAAATTAACCTAAACTTAGAACAACATGGATAACTCAAGAGGATTTTATTGCCGATTGAGTTTCAAAGATACTTTTCGAGAGTGGAAGCTAATGTAGTTTTAGGCACAGCGCCGACCACCATATCCACTTTTTGTCCACCCTTAAAAATCATTAATGTGGGAATGCTGCGGATGCCATACTGACTAGCAACATTAGGATTTTCATCTGTATTGACTTTTACGACCTTTATTTGACCTTTGTACTGTTCGGAGATTTCATCGACAACAGGAGCTACCATACGGCATGGTCCGCACCAGGGTGCCCAAAAGTCAACTAAAACGGGTACTTCGCTGTCGAGTACTTCTTGCTTGAAACTAGAATCGGTAACTTGTGCGGCTGTTGACATGCCTAAAACCTTCGCCAATAATATCTGAACTTGGTGAAAATTCTACCATAGCAAAAACCTCAGCTTGGAAGTGCGAGGATGTACATTTGCAAAGAAGCTCTCTTATTTTATTTATAAACATAAGGAACCGCCCGAACAGTAGTTCGGGCGGAGTGTGGTGTGAGGAGTGAACGGAAACATGCGTCTCCGCTATTTCTATTGTAGGCGACATATCGGATTTTTCCAGCAATTGTTTAGGGGCCTGGAAAAATTTATTCCAAAATTAGACATTGGGCATTAATTATTTCTTCCCTATCTCCTTCATCTCCCTACTCCCACTCTTTTATTTCCCCATACCTAATTGTTGAGCTTTCTGATAAACTTTACCCTCAGTTAATAAAGAAGGCGCAATCACAACTTCCACTTGTTGCATTTCTTTAATATTTTTAGCTCCTAAGGTGCCCATGCTCGTCTTTAAGGCTCCTAAAAGATTGTGAGTGCCATCATCTAGTCCTGCTGGACCAATGAGTATTTGCTCTAGGCTACCAGTGGTGGCAACGCGAATGCGGGTGCCACGAGGCAACACTGGGCTAGGAGTCGCCATGCCCCAATGATAACCTCGTCCTGGGGCTTCGGCGGCTCTGGCAAAGGGGGAACCAATCATCACACCATCAGCACCACAGGCGATGCATTTACAAATGTCGCCACCGGTGATTAAACCACCATCAGCGATGACGGGGATGTAGTTGCCAGTTTCCTTATAGTAATCATCTCGTGCCGCAGCACAATCAGCGATCGCAGTTGCCTGTGGTACACCCACACCCAACACGCCACGGGACGTACAAGCAGCACCAGGCCCAATTCCCACCAGTACCCCAGCCGCCCCAGCTTTCAACAAATTCAAAGTGACTTCGTAAGTCACGCAATTCCCCAATACCACGGGGATGGGCATGGAACGGCAAAATTCTGCTAAATCAAGCGGTACTAAAGACTCTGGTGACAAATGTGCAGTAGAAACTACCGTAGCTTGTACAAAAAATAAATCTGCTCCAGCTTTTGCCACCGCCTCACCGTATTTACTTGCACCGGCTGGAGTTGCACTCACCGCCGCAATACCACCTTGTTGTTTAATTTCCTGAATACGTTGTTCAATTAATTCCGGCTTTATTGGTTCGGCATAGAGTTCTTGCATCAAGGCAACAAATTCATCTTTCCCCACAGAGGCAATCCGATCTAATATTGGCTCTGGATCAGCATAGCGAGTTTGAATCCCCTCTAAATTGAGGACACCTAATGCTCCTAACTGTGACAAACGTACAGCCATGCGAACATCTACTACGCTATCCATTGCACTGGCAATTATCGGGATTTCTCGCTCAATATTGCCAATACGCCACTTAGTATCTGCCAAACTGGGGTCTAGTGTTCTGTTACCGGGGGCTAGAGCAATTTCATCTATTCCGTAAGCTCTGTGAGCTGTTTTTCCCCGCCCAAGTTGAATTTCCACGCTTTAACTTTTCTCAAATCTGTTTAAGCTAGGGTATCAAATTGTGAGATAGATTGGAGCGTTTTTTTTCCGAACTATACAGATAAATTCCAGTTACCCAAGCCGCCGCTCAAAACTTTGGTGGACGCAAAGTATGTACCAAGGAAGCAAATGAGCAAAAGTCGTTAATTGGTTTGAAGGTTAGTGTTGCGCTAGTTTTTCAAAAATTGGACTTTGATGTGTTTGTTATTACTAAGTTTATGTCAAGATGATTGGCATTAGTTGTCTTAATTTCCTTGTATTGACTAAGGTCAAGCTCATACAAATTCTTATAAATGATCCAAAATTGGAATAGTTTGTATTGTTTAAAATCGAGAAACCTTCTGAATATAAAGATTTTCAATTCCATTATCCAAAATCGTTCGACTGAGCGACTTGTACCGAAGTAAGTCGAGGTAAGTCGTATCCCTACGGGGAAGCAAGCTACGCGTAGCGTTCCGCAGGAAAGTCCAAAATCCAAAATTGGTTTGATTTATCGTTTATTTTTAGCTGCATCCACACCAGTGTAACCAGTGGCTAACCAAAGTATCGCTCTGGCTCCATCGCGAATAGATTTTTCGATAGATTCAGGAGGTTTTTCGGAAGGAACTGGCACTGGTTTTAAATAAATACCCCGACTACCCAAAATAATTTCGCCGATGATACAAGCTCGGCGCATATGGAAGTCTGAAGTAATCAAATAAACGCTCTTGATGCCACGAGCTTGCAAATCATCCACTAACGTAGTAAAATTAGTAACTGTATCTACAGCTTCATAGTCTAAGTGTAAACGTTTGCGATCAACACCAGCTTTGGTAAACACTTGTTGGGTAAATCTAGGTGGACTACCCCCAGTAATCCAAATTGGTATATTTGGATGCTCTCGAACAAATTTTGCTGTAAACTTCTCTCGCTCTAAATGTCTAGTTGAACCACCTAACACTACAACTGCTTGCGGCTGTACAAATTGGTTTTGTACTTCTTTGTATCCCCACCAGATGATTAAGGGTAAGACAAAAGCCATTAAACGAAAAGATTTACCTGTAAAGAGTAGCTTATTCAAGGCTGGATAACTTTATTTACTGAGTCCCTAATTTTCTCTGGCTAGAAAAAACAATTGATATGTAGAGTAGCAAACTCCTCAAAAATCTGCCCAAATTTATATTTGAATGGTTTTCATGTTACAGCGCGATTAAGCGTGCTTGAAGTTTTTCCTCTAATTGATGGATTATCCTAACCTGTATCGGACAATCTATCAAAGGGTTGTAGCAGCTTGTTGAAGAACCTCATTTAGTGGTACATTATATTTTTTTACCGCCCACTGTTGCAAAACCCAGAGTTACAACTCGTTCCTTGGCTAGTCGAGCATCAGCGCTCTATGGGCTTGCTTAAAGCTGTTGGTCAACGACATTGACACAACGTCGCAAGGTCTCTTGACATTCTAAGCTGTTGGTCAACGACATTGACACAACGTCGCAAGGTCTCTTGACATTCTAAGCTGATGGCTTTAACTTGAGACCAATCGTGAGACACTCCGAAGTTCTGAGTGCAGGAAGCCGACGCTTAGACTTCTCTCCATCCCACAAGAAATAGTTGAATATTTTTTTACTTAGAAGTCCCTAACTAAAAACAACTTTGTTAGGAGACATTGCCCTTAAAAGATGAAAATATAATTAGCATGTGTTTTACTCACTAGTTGCTGCTTCCAGCCAGACTTCCACATCATCTGTTAATAACTTCTGTGCAGCCTCCAGCATTGATGCTGCGATGTCTTTAAGGTCTTCGCGGTTGTTCAAGTAAGTTTTCAACGCTTCCATTGGGTCGATGCTGCTACTCGCACTCAATTCAGGAATCCGTGGCCTGGCTAGTTGACTGACTAATTCTGCTTGAATGGTGTAGGTATGAGCGGCACTTAAAGCAGTATGTAGAGAAGAACTGTCAATTAAATCCATCTGTTCAGAGCGGAGTTTGTAAATTAGCCGCACTACTGCATCTTGAATATCATATTTGGCGATCGCTTTCATTAATACTGCCTGGGGATCATCTGCTTTCGAGACATCCGCTTCAATGGTGCGGAAAGTCCGAACTGTCAAAGGACAAAATTCCCACTCAGCGCTCCCCCGCTCCAGTTCTAACATCACATAGCCTTTGTCTTCCTTTTCTTCACTAAAATCCACCCGCTCAATGCTCCCTGGATAAATCACCGGCGGGTTGTTGGATTTATTTAGATTTTGGTGGCGGTGGACATGTCCCAACGCTACATAATCAAAACAAGGTCGCGTCAGCAAAGATAGGGGTAGAGTAAAGCCTTTACCCACCGCCAAAAAACGTTCTGCGCCTAAGGCAGCATTGTCAGACATCAAGTGAGCCAGAAGGACAGTTGGCACATTGGGGTCAAGACGACGAATTTCCCCTTCTAAAACAACTCGCAGGCGTTCCGTTAACAGTTGGTTGACTTCTGCCAAAGACAAACCTTCAGTCTCTTGGCGAGTCATCAGAGTGGAACGGGTTAGCCAAGGGAGGGTGATTACTTGCACTTTGCCATTGCGGGTTTCGATGCAGTGAGTTGTTAATGTATCTCCAACAACAAATCCTGGCACTCCCAAAGTCCGGTAAATATTTAAACTCGCTCCTCCCTGTCCTTGGGAATGTTGGTCATGGTTGCCTACCAATAGCACTGTTGGAATATTGGCATCCATGAGACGGCGAAACTGGCTGGCAAAAGCTTGTTGTACATAGGGCGGTGGTGTAGCATCCGGGAAAGCGTCGCCACCAAATATCACCATATCGACGGCATCTGTCAGCGCTCGGTCGATACATTTAGACAGGGTGTTGACAAAATCCTCCAACCGTGTATTTAATCCAGTCGCGGGATTAATTCGTCCGTGGGAGAAGCCGCTTCCCATGTGGATGTCGGAGAGGTGGAGGATTTTAATCATATTTGTCCTTCGTTCTTTGTCTACATATTAATGACAAATAGCTATAGGACTTACGCAAAAATTACCAACTTCGCTTAATTTATCGAACCGCCAAGACGAGGCAGTGCGCCCTTGCGGCTCTGCCGACTTGAAGCAACTGCCGTGCCAAGAGCGCCGAGAATTCGTAGAGTGTGCGTAAGTCCTAAGCTATTGAGAACTGTCTAAATGTCTCAAACTTACCAATGACTCGTCAATATTCTACATTTTTCCCTTGGGCTTATTGTATTTTTTACCACTTTAGTCTGAGAAAGATTGGATAAAAATATGCGCTTTCGCCAAAACTTTACTTAAAACCCACATTCCGCACGCTCAGTTTTCAAAATCAGTTTTGTCAGATTTTTAATCCAGTTAAATGTTCTATTTAATACGAAAAACCTCAAATCAGGATTGCGATCGCGTATTGTTAGTTAATTGTGGCGTGAATGTGACAGTTCTATTGAGCGATCGCTTATCCTAGTTTTTGGTTGATAGCGATATCGCCACATGACAAAGCCAGTGATGAACAAAACCAACGGTGCAAGTCCGACAAAGACGTAGAAAATTCGGGATGGCAGTCCCCAGAAAGTACCGTAGTGCAGAGGGACAAAGGAATTGATAATGCGTAGCCGCTCTGCGGCTTGTCGCTAGACATCGCCTAACGATAACTTCAAAGAACTATCTACTCGCAAAACCTTACCACTATATTGGTCAAGATAAGCAGTGCTTTCACCAGAGTCTACATCTTCTTGAGTCAGCTTAAAGCTAACTGTTAAGACTTCTTCTGGTTTAGTTTTTGTTACCCTGGTAAAAAAACTTGTGTATACACAGTAGCTTTTTCAGGGGGTTAGGGAAGCTTAAAACTCCCACGAAATTGTACCCTGTACGGTGAACGGCTCACCAGGGAAAACACGCAGCTGGTTAAGGGCAGTGTCAAAGTAGTCTACATCAAACAAATTTTTGAAATTGAGCTGTGTGCGTAACTGTCCCCGTTTGTAGAAGATGGCAGCATCGGTCGTGAAATAGCTGGGTAATTTAAAGGTATTTTCCAAATCGGCTTGCCTGTCGCCGACAAAGAAAAAGCCCAGGCCAAACCCTAACCCTTGCAAAGAACCTTTTTGAATTTCATAGGTTGTCCACAGGTTAAAGGAATTCTCCGGCGTATTGCTCAATTTATTACCAATAATACTAGAATTGGTATCATCTGTAATCTGAGCATCAGTGTAGGCATAGCCACCATAGAATTTCCATCCCGGCAAGATTTCACCAGACAGTCCCAGTAGTACCAGTATTGGCACCACCGGCACCGCTTAGAGTCAAACCAGTGATGTTTTTGAGCGCCTCAGCAGTACTGGTAGCTTGTTGATCCCGCAGAACTTCTTGAGGAATTACCTGAATCGATTGGGGAATGTCACGCAGGGGCGTATCGGTTCTGGTGGCGGCGGAAGCATTGGGTACGCGATACCCATCTTGCTCCCCTGTTACCATTAATTCAATTGGTTCATCATTTCCTGCCGATGGTTGTTCTGGCTGTGTCTGGTTTGCTGGCTGTTCAGGTTCAGGCTGTGGTGTTTGGGGTTGTTGCCCAAGTTGCCCAGAAACTGCCGCACTGGCAACAGCAAAAACTAAACCCTCCTTCGGACTATCATACAACTCCACAACTGCTAAACTCGCTTCACCCGTTACTGTCAGCCGGATAGTATTGGCATCTAAATTAGTGGCAGTTACAGTCGTGATTCCCTGTGCTGGTTGCTGTTGGCTAAATTTGTTACCTGATGGCAGAAACAATTGAGCATTCTTAATATCTGCAATAAAGTTATTACCTTGACTTTTAATATCTACTTGCAATTTGTCCGATGCAGTTGTTTCCAAAATTACTTCAATTCCTTTATTTGTGGTGTTCACCTTAACTTGAGTGATTTTCACCATTAAATCATTGTCTGTATTTTGAGATAACAAGTTTTTGGCAGTGGTTGAGAGAGGTTGTGAATCAACACCTGTATGTATTTCAGTGATTATTTGACTCCCTTTTGATTTAGCGAAGGCTGCTTGAGTCAGTAATAGAGGGGCGAAAATCCCAATCCCTAAATTAAAAATAAAAAATCGCCAAGGTTTTTGCAAGATATTGCTCCTCACAGAAATTTAGTCCAAATTTTTATTAAAAATAATTTGCAACTATTGTAAGGAGATTACACATTTACAGAACCACAAATCTAGGCCATAGAGGACAAAAATTAGGCCACAAAGGACGAGCTTTAACTAGTCGCGGCAAGAGCGTAGTATTAATTTTTACCCATCTTCATCCTCTTTATAAAGGAGGGAAACCGGAAATCTAGTTCCCTCACGCCACATGCTAAAGAGCGGGAACGCTAAGAGCGAACAAGTCGGGCATTACCCGCCCAACGCAGTGGCTCCCCCATATATCGGGGAGGGTTAGGATGGGGTAAAACCTATTCTAAAACCCAGATGTGTAAATTATTCCAGACTTATATGTACACCGTAGTCTTGTAGGAGAGTGAGATTCATCGCACTGAGGTTAATTTTTTCACTCTTATTCCTAATCCCTTTTACATGATCATTCCATAACAATCTTCCCGGCTCGACAAGCACTAGGGGTAATACCAAACTTGCGCTTAAAAGCGTTTCTAAAATGACCTAGATGTGAGTAACCAACTACATTTGCCACCTCTTCTACAGTCATTTTGCCCTCTTGTAAAAACTGCTTTGCTTGTTCCAAACGGTAAGAACGCAAACAAGCAAATGCAGTTGTGCCAAAAATCTCACGAAAGCCAAGTTTTAGCTTCATATGATGCAGCCCAACAAGTTGTGCTAAGTCCATAAGTGAAGGTGGCTCGATCTGATTTTGAATTAAAATTTCCTTAGCCTGGTAAATCCTTTCCACATCAACAGGCTTGAGACTAGTAACTGGATACTGTCCCTGTTCAGTTTCGACAAACTGAGTCAATTGCCACGATAGAAGTTCGATGACTTTACTTTCTAAATACATCCGCTTCATCATCCCCTGATGAGGACAATGCAAGATTTGCTCTAAGGCTAAATGCATTTGGTGGGTGATTTGACCAACTTGACGATGGAATAGAGGTAGAGTATCAGACTCTAGCAGTACTTGTAATGGTTCAGGTAGAACTTCTGAACCTGTAGAAAATGACCTAAAGAAATCGAAGTTGAAAAGAATTAGAATTGTCAGTTCTGTACCTACTGCCACTTCGTCAATTTGTTTAATATCTGACAAATAAAATAAATAATTTTTACCCGCTTGGTGTATATAATCAGCTTTGAAGGATTTATCTTGATTTCCAGAAATCACTATCCTACTACTTCCTGCCAGGTGAAATCTTGCTACAATCCATTGATGCTTGTCGTAGAAGCTCTCTACACTTAAGTCATTGAGCCATCTGCCATCATACAGTAGCAGAAGGACTCCATGTCTGAGTTGAACTTCTCGATAACTGCCTGTAACGTAACGATCGCTATATCTGACAATGCGATCGTAACCTTCAGTGTTGTAGACAACCTCATACTCCTTGCGGCTTTCTACATGCTGTTGATGGTATTGTGCTGATGTAATTATCTCCATAGCCTTTGACTGCTCAACCACAAGTATCTTTAGTATCTTGCAGAATAGCGACTTTGTTTTTAGTCGAAGCAGCGATCGCTCACTCCTAACATTTGTGCCAATTTCACCAATGTTGGCGGATTCTCCAGACAGGAAAGCAAAATTTCCTTAGCTTTCAACTTCTGTCCCCTTCTTTTGGTGTTGTAATGGTAATAGTCATCTAGAGGATATTGGTATTTCCATGTCTGCCGACTATTTGTCTAATCTACTGATAAAAAACCACTCTGATTTTGAAACCGAAAAAAGTGAAGTTTATTCTTCGGGACTAGCGAGCAGTCCTTGGCAGCGCTTTGAGCAGAGGCGCAGAGTAAGCAGAGGAGAGTCAGGGGAAATTCTTCTTTTCTTATTATTCCCCAACTCCCTACTTTCTACTTCCCCTTAAATATGAATTCCACATTCTGTTTTTTCACTTCCCCGCCAGCGTCCGGCGCGTTCGTCTTCGCCTTGACCTACTTTGGTGGTGATAGGTTGATCGCCAATGCTGGGATAACCTTTATCGTGTAGAGGGTTGTAAATGACTCCGTGTTCAGCCACGTAAACCCAGCTGTCTTGGCGTGTCCAGGTGGCTATGGGATTTACTTTCAGCCGACCTTTACCGTCTAATTCAAATATGGGCATATTAGCACGGGTTACAGCTTGGTCACGGCGGCGTCCGGTGATCCAAGCGACGCTGTTGAGTTCATCTAGACCCCGTAGCAGTGGTTCAATTTTTGTAACGTGGTGGAATTGGGCAATATCTTTGTCCCAAAGTTTGTCGCCGTATTTGGCTTCAAAGGCTTCGCGGGTGTCTACATCTGGAGTTTTGTAAGTTTGCAAATCCAGGTTGTAGACTTGTTTAGCTTTGGCAACTAATTCTAGGCTTTCGTCAAAGTGGTGCAAGGTGTCGAGAAATATCACAGGAACGGGATGCTTCAGTTCACTGTAAAGAATATGGGTAATTATCATGTCATCCACGTTAAAGGCGCTCGTTTGCACCAGTCCCGTTGGGATATTGTCTATAGACCATGCCAGTATTTCTTTTGGAGTGGCAGTTTCAAATTGCTCATTTAATTTGTCTAAGTCAAAAGCGATCGTTTGGTTTCTAGATGCCGTGGAGACTGTCATGATAATCTTCTGTTCAAATATTTTTACCTTGATTAAGATTTATTTTAGCTCACAAAGACGCGTATTCCGCTCGGAGTTCAGGTAATTATTCTATTCGGAAATTACTACATTATGGAACTGGAGAAACCAGGAGAATAACCGATTAAAAGTAAAAATTAATACATTAGTTATTAATGTAGTATTTACTAAGAAACTTTACGGTTTCTTAAGTTTTACAATACTTTTATGGATATTTATACTGATGTTGATATGGTTAAGGAACTATTAACAAAAAGGATTTTATTTAGATGAACAATTCAAAATCCCGCAATCCCTTAGGTGAATCTATTATTATGGGCGCTTTAATGATGTTGACCAGCGTAAGCATTATTACAATAATGAACTTTTTCTAAGATAAAGATTTCTAATTTTAGCAATAAAACTTCACATAGTCCGGCTCAAAACTGAGCAGGGCTTTTACTTTTCTGAGCCACATATATCGGTATATATTAAGCCTCTTCAGTGACTTCTGGGAGAAAATAATCTTTAAACCGTGTTTTTACGTAATTTTGCAATTAGAGAATTTAAGATTACGTGAGTTCGACAGGTCATATCATGTCTGCCTAGTTAGTTGAATCAAAAAACCTCTAAGAGGTTTGACTAGGCAAAAGCTGTCCTTCTCCGACTCCCAGAGAGACAGACTTGAACTAAAGTTCAAGGCAGAGAGAGGTTTGTCGAACTCACGTTAAAATGGGGGTGCGATCGCTATTTACTTTACCCCTAGTGACCGACTGGCGCTTTCGCTCCTGCAGCGCCTTTACCCAGGAATAGTAACAGGGGTAATGAGCAAAGGAAGGCCACACCTACGACTCGAAAGCAATCTGCGTAAGATAAAACAGCAGCTTGGGTATCTACTATTTGACTTAATATAGTTAGTGCTTGTTGTTGAGCTGTAATCGCATCCGTGCCTTGGCTTTGGAGTGCCCCGTTGAGTGCATCGAGGCGCTGATTGGTTTCAGGGTCATAAGGAGTAAGTTTTGCTAACAAGATGGCTCGATGAAAGGCTTCTCGTCGATCAAGCAAAGTGGTGAGTAGGGCAATGCCAATGCTACCACCTAGTTGTCGAGTCAGGTTGTAGAAACCCGACCCGGCAGAAACATCTCGTTTAGGTAGCGGGCCTAAAACTGCCAAACTCAAAGGGAGAAACATCAACACAGTAAAAGCCCCACGCCATACCAATGGCCAAAATAAATCATCTGTGCCGGTTTGTGGGGTAATTGTTGCTAGTTGAAACATGACTCCAGATGATCCGACAGCGCCCATTGCAATTAAAAATCGGGCATCAATTTTACTAGACAGTTTGCCTAATAAAACCATAACGATCGCAGACGCTAAAGCCCCAGGTGCTAACAATAGTCCTGTCTGCGTTGCCGTAAAGTGCAGCACGCTCTGAGCAAATATCGGCACAGCAAAGAGTGTGCCATAAAGCCCCATACCCACCAGTGCTGAGAGAACGCTTCCCGCAGCTAAAGAACGGTGACGCAAAACTCTCAAATCCACAGCCGGGTGATCTGTTTTCAGTTCTCGCCAAATAAACAGTCCCAAGCTGATAATACTAGCGATCGCCAACGTGGTGATGAAGCCGGAGGAAAACCAATCGTCTGTCTCTCCTTGCTCTAACAAAGTTTGCGCTGAACCAACAGCGATGACCAAAAACCCAATCCCGAACCAATCGACGACTTGGCTTTGTGTCTGGCTCTTGTCTTTGTCTTTGAGCAAAAATACAAAGGACATCGCTACTGCAATGATCCCAAAGGGAATATTAACAAAGAAAATCCAGCGCCAGCCCAAACCATCTACCAAAAATCCCCCTAAAGTTGGGCCAATGGCTGGGCCAGAAATTACACCTACCCCAAAAACTGCCTGGGCCATACCTTGTTCAGCAGGTGGAAAAGTCTCGAACAAAATTGCCTGTGCTTTAGCTAGCAATCCACCACCACATAAACCTTGAAGAATTCGAGAAAAAACCAGCATTGGTAAATTAAATGCTAACCCGCATAAAACCGAGGCAAGGGTAAAGCCAATCAACGAGAAGATGAAGTAGGTTTTGCGCCCAAAGTAATCTCCCAACCATGCAGATAAGGGAATTAAAACGACGTTAGCGATCGCATATCCAGTCACCACCCAACCAACTTCACTAACAGTTGCACCCAAACTAGCTTGGATGTCAGTCAGAGCAACGTTAACAATACTGGTATCAATCACTTCTAAGATTGCACCAAGGGAAGCCGTGAAAGCGATCGCCCACTTCAATGGCCCCTGCACGTAACCAAATTGATCAAAAGTTGAATGTTTAATGTTGGTAGCCATTGTTAGCACAAATAATATTTGGAGGATGTAAAAGCGATACCTGGCTTTGGCGTAGCCCAACCCAAAGCTAAAATTAAATATTGTATGTATACGCTACGGTAGCGTATCATATAAAAACGGTCAAGAGAGTTTTCAATGAAAAGTGGCAGAAATACCTATGCTAAAGATGGATAGTCACTCCTGCTGTTTTCATGTATAAGAATTGGGTCATAGGGCTTATTTCTTTTCCATCGGGTATGTTCTATGCCCAAAAGTAGAAGCAAATGGCTAAGAAGATATTGCTTGGGAATGATATTTTTATGAGTAACCAAATCAACAGCCCTTCTGGACGCCCACGCAGCATCCATGCTGACCAAGCTATTCTGCAAGCGACTTTAGACTTGCTTGCAGAGGTAGGATATGAAAGTATGAGTATAGAAGCGATCGCTTCCCGGGCTGGAGTTGGTAAAACGACCATCTATCGGCGTTATACTTCCAAAGAAGAACTAGTTGCAGACGCGATAGAAAGTCTGAGGGATGATTTAGCGATCCCCGATACTGGCAGCTTTTGGGGAGACATGGATATCCTAATCAATAATGCCGCCAAAAAAATAGATAGTCCCCTTGGTCGTCAGACACTCGCCTTGATAATTAGTACAGCGTCTAGCAATCCTCAGTTTGCAGAGGTTTACTGGACAAAATATACAAAACTTCGACGTGAAGCCTTTTCTAAAGTACTTGAGCGTGCCAAATCTAGAGGCGAAATTCACAAGGATGCAGACGTAGACTTAATTATCGATCTTGTGAGCGGGTCACTATATTATGCACTGATCTTCAAACCTACAACAGAGCCAGTAGAAGCGTACATGCGCCGCACAATGAATCTTCTCTTCAAAGGTATTGGGAATGGTGAATAGGGAATGGGGAAGAATTCTTATAAAGTTCTCACTCCTAAATCCCTACTCCCTACTCCCCATTCCCCTTTACAGATTTGAAACTTGTTGCCAAAATAACTTTTCACTAACGGTCGTAAATGAGATGATGGATTAATTAGAGAAAAAGGTAAAGAATTGTTATTTTTCTCCTTCCACTTCTGGTTGCAAAATGGCATCACAGTATTGAATGAGAGTTGTCAAGCGATCGGTAATCGTCTGAAGTCTCGTTTGTGCAGTAGAAGCCTGCCGCGCTCCTTGCAAAAACATCACATCTATTTCCAACAGGCGCAGTTGCTTGCTCATCTCCGTTTGATAAGACTGCACTCGCCAGTTTTCATCAGCCAAAGGCACAATTTGCTGCCCGAAAAATTGCTGCAACGAGGCTACACGCACTCGCAGTTCGGGCGCAACGATTTGGGTAGTCGTGGCATCGGAGCGTAATTGCTCTAACAAGGTTACGAGTGCCAGATATTTCTCACAGTTTAAAGACATCTAGTACTAATTAAGATATATTAATGTCAAGTAATTTTTCTTCTACAATAAACTTTCTTAAAGACTTATCAGCACTAAAAGCCTCAAATCATGGTTTGAGGCTTTGTTTCCCATCAATGGATTTTCTTTATGATCCTTGAAACTTCCACCGGATGACTACCAACGGTAATTGGAGAATCATCCTTACACTGTTTTTACGTAATCGACCACAGGGCGACAGCATCTTCTTCGGGCGATGCTGCCAGTTTTATTTATCATTCACATTATCTACCGATCCACTCTAAACCCAATTGTATGAGCAGCCTAGCTATAAATTCATCAGTTGATCTAAGCATTCCAGAATGGTTAAAAAAATGTTTGAAGGAGTCATCGACAATTAGCAGTGAAGCTGAAGATGACCGAAGGCATAATGATGCAGTTTTAATTGGTCGCGCATTTGAATTTGCCTACCAACTGCATCAAGGTCAATATCGCAAATCGGGAGAACCATACATTGCTCATCCCATCGCTGTAGCTGACTTGCTGCGTGACTTGGGAGGTAGTGCTGCTATGATAGCAGCTGGATTTCTCCATGATGTCGTTGAAGATACAGAAGTTACAAGTCAAGAAATAGAAGAACGCTTTGGGCCAGAAGTGCGGCAATTGGTCGAAGGTGTCACCAAGCTCTCTAAAATCAATTTCACCAGCAAAACTGAAAGTCAAGCGGAAAACTTCCGGCGGATGTTTTTGGCAATGGCACAAGATATTCGGGTAATTGTGGTGAAGTTGGCTGATCGTTTGCATAATATGCGAACTTTACAATACATGTCAGAAGCCAGCCGCCGCCGCAGTGCCCAGGAAACGCGAGATATCTTCGCGCCTTTAGCCAATCGCCTGGGGATCTGGCGAATTAAATGGGAATTAGAAGACTTGGCTTTTAAGTATTTGGAACCGGAAGCTTTCCGCCAAATGCAGGAGTATGTTTCCGAAAAACGGACGGCGCGAGAAGAGAAATTGGTCAAAACTACGAACATTTTGCAAGAGCGTTTGCAGCAAGCCGGAATCCAGTTTCAAGAACTCAGCGGTCGCCCTAAGCACCTTTATGGCATTTACCAAAAAATGTACCGCCAGCAAAAGGAATTTCATGAAATTTACGATTTGGCTGCGTTGCGGATTATTGTCCAGACCAATGAGGAATGTTATCGGGCGTTGGCGGTGGTTCATGATGCTTTTCGCCCAATTCCTGGGAGATTTAAGGACTATATTGGATTGCCAAAGCCTAACCGTTACCAGTCGTTGCATACTGGAGTGATTGGACTAACTGGCCGTCCTTTGGAAGTGCAAATTCGGACAATCGAAATGCATCATATCGCTGAGTATGGGATTGCTGCCCATTGGAAGTATAAAGAAACAGGAGGTTCTAGTATTAGCCATTTGACAGCGACAGATGACAAGTTTACTTGGCTGCGACAACTGCTGGAATGGCAAACTGATCTCAAGGATGCACAAGAATATCTTGATAGTGTCAAAGATAATTTATTTGAAGATGATGTCTATGTCTTCACCCCTAAGGGTGATGTTGTTCCTTTAAGTCCCGGTTCTACTACTGTAGATTTTGCTTATCGGATTCATACGGAAGTGGGGAACCATTGTTCCGGGGCGCGGGTGAATGGGCGAATGGTATCTCTGTCAACACGGCTGCAAAATGGCGATATTGTAGAAGTTCTCACCCAAAAGAACAGCCATCCGAGTTTGGATTGGTTGAATTTTGTTAGAACTTCGGCAGCGAAATATCGGATAAAACAATGGTACAAGCGATCGCGCCGGGAAGAAAATGTCGCCCGTGGACGGGAATTGTTAGAAAAGGAACTTGGTAAAACTGGTTTTGATAGTCTGCTGAAGTCGGATGCAATGGAGATTGTCGCCGAAAAGTGTAACTACCACAGCGTGGAAGATTTACTTGCCGGTTTGGGTTACGGTGAAGTTACATTGAATTTAGTGCTAAATCGTTGGCGAGAAGTGGCCAAGGGACAACAACCAGTTTCCACTGTGCCCCCATTTCTCCCCAAAGAGCCAACTACATCAAAAGCTTTGCGAGATGCACCTCTAACTACCTTCCGCTCCACAGATTCGCCAATTGTTGGGGTAGAAGGTTTGGTGTATTATTTAGCTGGGTGTTGTACCCCGATTCCTGGTGAACCAATAATTGGTGTGGTGACGCGAGGTAGGGGGATTTCAATTCATCGCCAAGGCTGCCATAATCTGGAGAGCGTGGAGTATGAGCGTTTAGTACCAGTTAGGTGGAACCCAGCCGCCGAAAATAGTGGTCGCCCGCACACTTACCCAGTAGATGTTCAAATTGAAGCCCTTGACCGTGTAGGGGTGCTAAAGGATATTTTGTCACGGTTGAGTGACCAAGGAATCAATGTCCGCCATGCCCAGGTGAAAACCGCTACTGGTCAACCTGCATTGATGGACTTAGGAATAGATATACGCGATCGCTCTCAACTAGAGCAAGTGTTCGTCCAAATTAAGAAAATGAGCGACATTCTGAATATCCGCCGCGTTGGTCAAATTGACGAGTAGTAGGGATATCAGTATCCGCATAACAAAAACCTTTTCTTGCCAACATCCTAGTAGCCTGTTGGGAAACTCAATATGGTGGCTAGAAATTAGGTTTAAAGAGATAACACCTAACTTGGTAATTTTGTCAATCATTGATTTGGGTTATCATTAATGACATGATTTTGGTAAACTATAAAACATTGAGCAAAATAGCTGTGTTTACTGAAAGGAAATTTATCTGGCTTACGCACTGTACAAATCAATTATGATATGCATTTACCAAAATAGGACGTTTTAGGCTTTTATTAATCATTCTTTAGGGGTAAATAGACTCGCACCCTACAGGCACAGCAATGCTGTGCCCCGATGGCAGGTGTGGTTTTTCAAATTACCCATATTTGGTATTTCCTATCAATGGGTAAGTCCTAGTTTCGTCAGAAGATTGGAAAAAGCTCCCTCAAGCGTAAGATCAGGACAATTTATTTACTTATGCTTAGTTTTGTTGGTTCATTATTGATTCTATCAAAGGTGTTTTATGTTGATTACACCCGATGAACGATCACTTATTTGATTTTAAAGTTGTTAGGAGGAATTAGAAATGGTTGGAGACAAATTTTTAGTAGCGAAAGGAAAAGCAGGGATGGGAAATCGTTTTCTCGCTCTCTTGGACAGTATTTTATATACTCAGCTTACTAATAGAAAGATAATTGTTGATTGGAGCGATGAGACTTACTCCAATAATCGCAGCAATGTTTTTCCTAATTTTTTTAATCTTCATCATATTACTCAAGCTTCAGAAATACCTTCTACTCAATCTGTCAATCCAAATTTCTGGAAGAATAACTTAGAGAAATCTGTGAATGAATTATTGTTATTATATGAATCTGAAGCTGATTTGAGATACAATAACCCTAGAATATGGTCAAAATATACTACTAATATGTCGCGCATCGATTATAGTGAAGATATTTTGATTAGATGGTCGTTTGTAACAGAGACTTATAAGCTAAGACAACATTTTTCAGGTGATTTTGCTTATCTACAAAAACTAAGTAATGAAACTATCTTAAAAAAGATAATTAGAGAAAATCTGAGTTTACAACCTAGTATTCAAGCAACTATAAAAAAAACTATAGATAATTCTTTTGAAGATAACGTAATTGGGGTTCATGTTAGATATACTGACAGAAAATCTTCGATTAATACATACTTAAATTTTATTGATAAGATTTATGAAAAAGATCCTAAGATTTTGATATTTTTAGCGACTGACAATAAGGAAGTAGAAGATTTTTTTAGAACTAAATATACTAATATTTTAGTAACAGATAAGTGGTATCCAATGTCAGGATCTTCTTTACATCAGAATCCTGAATGTCCAGATAGGTTTGAAAATGGTGTTCAAGCTTTAGTAGATATCTATCTATTAAGCAAATGTAATTATCTAATATACGACAAAACTTCTACATTTGGTGTAGTTGCAAAGTTAATTTCTGATATCCCAGAAACTAATGTAATTGAAACTTCTCAATACACTTTAAGAGGAAAAGTGAAAAACTTAATTTCTTGGCTCAGAGAAAAGGAAATTCTTTAGTGACTATAGCAGTTCTCAATTCAGGTGTAACAGATTGGTGATTTGGCGTTGTGGAATTTGAGTTTGAAACCCCAATTCCACATAATTATACCTAGCCTGACGACTTCATCAACCTTTCAGCAATATTGGACTTTGTTTTTGAATTGATAGAGATAAGCTTATAACTTATGCAAAAATAGCCAAAAAGCTTACAATGGTGCAAAGTTAAAAATGGTAGAGGATCATCCATGCGATAGACGGTATCTGTGCCTCGGACTAAGTTCTTCAACCAAGTTTGCAATTGTTTTCTAGAATGAATCTCAGTCAATCGCCAGATTTCGTGATATATCCAGTAAGTAGGCTTGCTATTAGTTAATGGTTCTAGGGGTGCAGGTAGAGGAGTTTTACCAAGATAGGCTTCTGCACTGGGTGATTCTAGAACATTGTAATTGCCGAATGGGTGCGAGGATTACATCCAGCATCTTGGTTATATCAGCATCGAAGTGGAAAACCTCACAGTATTCTGATAGTGCAGACTTTGCCAAAGAGTCGTAATAACTAGCTACAGGGGTGCATACGGGTACATAAACTAATTTTATTCCTTTGCGGGGAATGCGGTCTTTTGTAGGGGCATACAGCTGTACATTGGTGTCAATTCAACGTTACGGCGGTTAGAAACCGCGTCTACACAAATTTTACCCACCTGCGTGGGTTTACAAACCCTCAATTTTTCCTTACTCCACGGAGGCAAACGAGAGTTTGTATAGCCGCGAATTCTATTCGCCCTAGCTCTAGGTTGACACTGTACGCCCCTATTGGATATTGCATCCAAATGAGAACCGCGATAAAATCGCCTTTTTCTGATGCTTTGAATTGAGAACTACCCCAATTCTTTGCACCTCTTACACTAAGCGTCTAATTAAAGTCAGACCATCTCGTATGGGTAACAGAACTTGCTCTACACGAGGATCTGCGGTGACAATACGGTTGAATTGAGCGATCGCCTCGCCATTGGCAGTCCGCTGTTCAGATGGTAAGTAAACTTGTCCCTGCAACAAAGTATTATCTACGCAGATTAACCCATCGGTAGCTAGTAAGTGAGTATCCAAAATAACTTTGAAGTACTCTACATACTCCTTTTTATCGGCATCAATGAAGATCAGATCAAATGATTCTTGTGCCGCCGCCAGCTTGTGGAGTGTTTGTAGAGCAGGTGCCACTTCTACAACAATCTTGTCGCCGTGGGGAGATTCCTGAAAGCAAGTTTGGGCAAATTCGGCAACATAAGAATCTACCTCACAAGCAATCAGTCGTCCATCATCTGGTAATGCTTCTGCCATCGCCAAAGCTGAATATCCTGTGAACATTCCCACTTCTAGAACGGTTTTGGCCTTGGTCATATGCACAAACATCTTCAGTGTCTGTCCTTCAAGATGTCCTGAGAGCATTTCCTGCTCTAGTTGACGCACTGTTTCACCATCACTAAAGCGTTTACTCCAGTCTTCTTTGCTGGTTTTCTGCGCTAGTGCTGTCAATGCTGTCGATTCGGGGGTAGTGCAATCATCCAGGTAAGGATCTAAACCCGCCGCCAATTGCAACCCTTGGCGCAGAGATGTCAATATCTCTAAAGGGATATTACTTTCCTCTGCTATTCTGAGGATTTTCTGTAACTGCGCCACCAGAATGCTGTGTGGCGTTATCGGTCTAGCAGTATCTCGTCCTAAAATACTGGTCATGTTTTCACACTCCCAATAGTTTGGATTCTTCTTGAGTATCTATGTAAGCGTCAATCCCATCTCCACCACGAGGGTATGTAGCACACAGATTTTTGTGTTCAGCTAAAGCTGCATTTAATTCTTCACGGGTAAAATCGTTGACAAAAAAGCACTCACCAATGGGTTTCGGCATAGCTGCGCGTTGTTTGCCATCTCGCGTCAAGCTAATACACTGGGTAGCATACCAGAGCAAATCCCCATCTAGTAAAGGATGATCTATTGATAAACCTATACGATTCATCAAGCTGAGAATGCGATCGCGTTCTTCAGGTGTAATGTAGCCACGTCTTGCTGCAATGGTTGCAGATAAAGCCATGTCTATATTGACTGCATGACCATGATACAGGGGTATCATCGGAGCTAATTCTAAGGTTGGACTCCAAGTATGACCGTAGGCAATGACGCGATCAAGGTCTAATTCATGCAAGTTAGGAGTTTCTAACTCCAGCATAGTTTTAATTGCCTCGTAATTGAGTTTGTGAGCGATCGCTTTCAGTTCACTTGTGCCATTCACATATCCAAAGTGAGTGGAAAGCAGTTCTTCGCCATACTCATACAGCAATTCAAATACTTCAGAGTTAGCAACAACAGCAATTTTGACTAACTCTGCCATCCCATTACGAACTTGAGCCGTTGGTAATGTTTGCAAAAAGGAGAAATCAAGGATAACTTTCAAAGGAGCATGATATGCACCCAAGCGATTTTTAAACTTGTGATGGTTGACTGCAACCTTAATCGCCACACCTGCATCAATCAAACCAATCAGTGTTGTCGGAACGCGAATGTAGTTACTCTTGCGACGGTAAGCAGCACACGCAAACCCAGCTACATCAGTGATTAAACCACCACCCACTACTAAGACTGGTTCCTTGCGGATTAAGCCAAAGTCAGAAAAAGCATCAACAATTTTTTCAAAGGTTGCAAGGTTTTTAGCTGGCTCAGTAATCACAATCGGAACTACAGTTAAATCAATGTCATAGTGTCTAAAATATGACTTGATTTGCTTCCCATATAGTCGATTGACATTCGCATCAATCACAGTTAGACAGCGACCAAATTTTTTATAGCTGTCTGCAATTTCTCTGTTATTGATATCAAATGCACCGTTGACATAGACAAGATTAAACTCAATTTTTTCGTAACCTTCTACGCGAAACTCAGCTTCCGTTGCTTGAAACGATGCTTGAACATTATTCATTGCTGTTAACCTTGATCTAATTGAAAAATTTGTGAAAATTCAGGCAAAATTTTAGACTCACCCTGATGTATGGCAATAAAAAATGAGGCTTATAAACACCGAAAACTTTTGCCACCCTAAAGCAAGCTTTCTCAATAAAAGCTTATTACTATTAGCAAACGATGTTACTAATTAACACCGTTATTTAGCTAAATTTCTGTTATCCTCTTATTCGAGGTCGCCTCAAGACTAATCAACTAGTCCCATTCAAAAATATAGGCATGACACTTGCGCTCTTTTGGGATTGTTGACCTAAATTCAGCAAGTTAACCTTAATTTAGATTAACTCCAGTATTGACTTATAGTAAATTCACCTGAATGCAGATTAACTTCACGATGAACTATGTTATATCCATCTATAGATATAGAGGTTTTACAACTGTTTTAATTCGCAAAATTTCTAATAGAGAAAACTGGATAAATAGTTTATCTCCGGGCTTCCATTTGAGATTACAGCCCTGATTAACCTTCAGTTCGCTGTTTTTTAGCATTAGTCTCGAACCTTTTATCGCTAAACTTGCTACACTCTGTTTTACTTAGAATGGCAGTGGACTTCTAATTTGATTGAGTTAACTTTCTGTTCAGTATTTAATATACCAAAGTTCAGTAACTTTTGAAAACCAAAAATTTTAATTTATCAGAGTTACTAATTATACATATCAGTTTAACTCAATACATGAGCAATTTTATCTTTACAAATCTTAAAAAAGAGTTAAATTGGCTTTTTTGTTCAAAATCATGGGATTTCAGCTTAAATTGAGAGATAACTTGCTGATACATAACATAAAATGCGACAAATGTATTCTGCTAAAAGTATATTGAGTGAATATTTTTTAATACTAAAAGTTACTCCTACGATGTAACGCGGATCTCAGTAATGATGGATGATTAATATTGATTAGTGTGTGTATTTGTTCTAATCCCCATGCAACAGCTATATCTTGGAGAGGTATTTGCCAACACTGCTGATTTTGACACTGGTATTCGCCAACTGTTACCCAGATCCGATGAGATATTGGAGGGAATTACCCGGTGTCTACTTTGCCCAAGTCGGCGTATTTTAGAATTAGATCGTCTCGTTTGATGCGTCTCCAGCAGTGCCACAGAAGTAACTTCTAGTCCACATAAACTCCTCTAGACAAGTTGGCTGGATGAAACAAGAATCCCACTCCTTGAAGGGGTGGGAGCGTCAAAAAGTAGCACGAGAAGAATAGTCAGTTCAACAGGGAACTAATTTAACAAATATTCGCGCGAAGCTTGGCACCAGCAGCACCCCAGGTTACTCCAGTCAAAACCAGCTAGCTACCTTGGATGCTCATTTAGAAATATTGACCAAAGCTGGATTTAAGATAGTTACAGTGCCTTGGAAATATTATCGTCTGGCGCTGTTTGGTGGCTGGCTATGAAAATTTGAGGTTTTGGATGCCTAGATTTGGGATTTAGCTGTCCCCAATCGGTATTTATAGAATTAGCAGCCTTATGGTAACAAAACAGTAATAAATAAGATTATTTCCCTTGATCAGAACTAATATATAAACGTGTTAGGTCTGTAAAGGAGGTCTTGCTAACTCATGCAAGGATTTTAGCTGAAACTTGCGGTATCGAAGCTATCCTTGTATTTTTATGCAATATTTACACATCAGAAGTACCCTTACGGGTACTATCAATCCTCCACACACCTATCTGAAAATACAAAGGAGAAAATTTTCTTCAGAAAAGAAACCAGGAAGACGCGATTTGCATTCGTTTTTCTGCTTTTTTCTCCAGTGCAGTGAAAGCCACTGTTTGCCATCACTTAGTTTTAAAAGGAGAATATCTTGGATGGCTCGAAATAAAAAGAAATCAGCTAGGTTTAAGTATGAGCATCCACTTGCCTCTAGGTGCCCCATTTGTTGTATTGTTCCGCCCCACATGCTGGAAAATGTAGCGGTGAATGGCAACCCCCAGCAGCGGAGTTGGGCTTTTCATACATTAAATGTTTCGGCACAATTTCTGGGACGGAGAAATGTCATAGGTAATGTCTCATTTGCACCTTCTCCGGGTGAGAAGCGCCGCACTATTTACGATGTTAAAAATGGGCAGCAACTCCCCGGCACATTGGTGCGTGCTGAGGGCGATCCTCCTAGCAGTGATACAGCAGTGAATGAAGCCTATGATGCTGCTGGTGCTACTTATGACTTGTTTCATGAGATATTTGATCGCAATTCGATTGATGACAAAGGACTGCGTTTAGACTCCACTGTGCATTATGGCGTCAAATATGACAACGCCTTTTGGAACGGTGACCAAATGGTTTATGGTGATGGGGACGGAGAACTGTTTCAAGGCTTCACGAAGTCAATTGATGTGATTGGGCATGAGCTAACTCATGGTGTAACCCAGTATGAAGCGGGTTTACAGTATTATGGCGAACCAGGGGCACTGAATGAATCCTTTTCTGATGTCTTTGGTTCCCTCGTGAAACAAAAGACCAAAAATCAAACTGCACAAGAGGCTGATTGGCTGATTGGCGAAGGTCTTTTGGCACCCACTGTCAAAGGTATTGCCCTGCGCTCAATGAAAGCACCGGGAACAGCATACGATGATCCAGTACTGGGTAAAGATCCGCAACCAGCCCATGTGAAAGATAAATATACTGGTTCTGATGATAACGGCGGGGTGCATATCAACTCAGGAATTCCTAACTATGCTTTTTATCTAGCGGCTGTGGAAATTGGAGGCTATGCCTGGGAAAAAGTTGGTAAAATATGGTACATAGCTTTACGCGATCGCCTGAGTGCTAAAGCAGATTTCAAAAAAGCTGCCAACGTCACCATTCAAGTTGCTGGCGAACTCTACGGTGATGGGAGTGATGAGCAGAAAGCTGTGCAGAGCGCTTGGCAAAAGGTGGGAGTTATTAAGAGTTAGGAGTAAGGAGTAAGGAGTTTTTTCTTAACTTCTAACTCCTAACTCTTAACTCTTAACTTTACTTTTAGATGTGTTGTTTGTTGTTGCTAAACTGGGAGGTGAAAACTATCATTTTCCAGTCTTCGTATTTCTCCTAATTAAGTAGCACAACGGAGAGCAAAAAAATGCGGATATCCTTTGAACGCACGGGTGGCTTTGCTGGGATTACCAAGAAAACAACCGTTGATACAGACACTCTCCCGCCAAATGAAGCCGCCACACTTTCTTGCCTAGTGGAAGCTGCTGATTTATTTAGACTACCTGAACAAATTACTTCGCCAAATCCCCAGAGCGATCGCTTTCAGTATAAGTTGACAGTAGAAGATAACGGTAAGCAGCATACAGTGACTGTCAGTGAAGCAGCATTGCCAGGAACCTTAAGACCTTTAATTGAATGGCTACAGACTGTAGCACAAAAAAGATAATTCGCTTAATAAGTTAAATGGAAAATAAATACAACTCTGCACCCGAACAAGAAACTGGTGATTTTTTGCATATAGCGCCTGTTAAGGAAGATTGGGGTGGAGACGGAAGAGGGTGCATGAACCTATCAGGGAGACGCACAGCCATCTCCAAAGAATACGTACCTCGCCAATATCAGTTCTTTGACATAAATACTGTACAAGAAGAAAACGGGTGGCGAGTGCCCGGAATGCCAGAGAATGTAGCACCTGGAAGAAGTCGATTGCTGACTTGGCATGACTGTGGTGCATCCACTTCAAGAGTAGTGCTACTACCTGAATTTGAAGTACCGTCTGGCTTCTTTACTGCCGATTTAGAGATATTTGTACTGAGGGGTGCAATCCAACTAGGTGAATGGCAACTAAGCAAGCATGGTTACTCCTTTATCCCCGCAGGCGTGAGAGTAGGTCCTTGGAAAGTGTTAGGCGGTGAAGAAGTTGAAATCCTCTGGATGGAGAACGGTTTTCTTGAATATAAAAAAGCACTAAAAGATCATCCAGATGCTAGGTTACACGAATTCATCCCAGCATTGGATAGCAAATTACTACCGTGGGGCAAAACTGATACAGTTCAATTTCTGAAAGCAAGTAAGAAATGGTTAAGGAAAGATAGTAACGGGGGTGGAGTATGGCTGCTTGCCATCTTGCCACATTACGACAGTATGTATCCAATGATTCAATCTTATAATGAAGAGTCTTACTGTTTAGTTGGATACTGTGATATAGGAAATTACCGATTTGTAAAGGATCACCTTGCCTATTGTTCTAGTTTTAGCACTGTTCCTAGACATATCACGGATGATGGTGGCTTGTTCTTTGTCAGAGTTGATAGAGATTTATCACAAGTTGCAACAGTTTTGTCATATGCACCTCAAGACACATAGGTTTTTAAGCAGCAAGGTTTCCGTGTGGATTACTAGAAGGTCTTTTTAAATAGCGCCCAATAGGTGAACCTAGAACCTCTCCATTGTTGTAAATCAAATTTCCGCGCAAAAAGGTACTCTTCACCCGCCCAGTTAACTCTACTCCTTCAAACGGTGTATAACCTTGTTGTGACTCCGACTCAGCCGCACGTACCACAAAGCTTTCATTCGGGTCTACCAACACCAAATCAGCATCATAGCCAACAGCAATATCACCTTTTTCTAACAAACCAAAGCGCCGGGATGGGTTCCAAGATAGCAACTTAGCCATGTGGTTGTAAGACATCCCCCGTTTGCTACCTTCACTAAATACACCAGAAAATAAATATTCTGTACCGCCAAAACCAGATTTTGCTAACCAAATATTATTCGGGTCTTTAGCACTTCTTTTTTGTTCAGCAGAACAGCAAGCGTGGTCACTAACTATCCAATCTACTTGATTGTTGAGTACTGCTTTCCATAAGTATTCCACATCGGCACGAGGACGAATAGGAGGGTTGACTTTTGCCCAAGTACCATTAGGGGTATCGACATCTAATAGCAAATGTCCAACAGTAACTTCTCGCCGAAAATTGATATGGGGAAAAGCAGTTTGCATAGTCAAAGCTGCTTCCATTGCTTTACGCGAACTCAGATGCAACAAATTGATATTTGCACAGTTAGTCTCATGTGCCAAATAAGAAGCAATGCAAATTGCTAAACCTTCAGAATGAGGAGGACGCGCTGCACTATAAGCATGTAATCCGCCAAGGCTAGAATCATTTTCAACTATTTTGGTATAAGCGTTGAGAATTTCTGCAACTTCGCAATGCAAACTCAAACTGATAGTATCTCGCGCCTCTGGATGTTTTTCTATCAAGCGAGTTATACTGCGCATAATAAATTCAAAATGGGCGAAGTCGTACCGTTCCTCTTTGTTAATCATCAAAAAGAGGTTTTGCTGGTCTGACAAACCATGCAACCCATAACCGCCATAAAACATGAAGATTTTAAACGAAGATACACCGTGTTCCTCAAACAATAGAGGTATTTCGTCGATATGCTGGCTAGCTATAGGTGCAACGTGATAGCTGTAATCTACAAAAAAATTACCTGCGGATAACGCTAACACCTCTGGAAAAAAATCGCGGTAGGAGCCGCCTTTGTTAAGATAATACTGCCCTGTACGGATGTAATTCAGGCTGGTAGTCACACCTCCCATCGCGGCTGCTTTGGTTTCAGTCACAGCATCTTGGTCGAGGGGTTGATAGATACCGATGTGCATATGGGCATCCACGACCCCAGGAAAGCCTAGCAGGTTTTTGCCATCAAATACCTCTTTAGCTGTGTCTGGGCTAATATTAGGGGCAATCTGAGCAAATTTTCCATCCTTAATTCCTAAATCAAATAGTGCGTAGGCGTAGCCCGTCGTAGATATCGCATCCTGATGGGGACGAACTACGCGCACATTTTTGATAATTTGATCTAATACGGGACTTTCAGACACAGTAGACCTCACACTAAAATGAGTTTAGTCAGGAATTCCAACATCGAATCGTGACGAAGACCAAATCCCATCATTATATAACGGTTTTTTATGAAATCATCTTCAGGAGAAAAGACAATGGAAAGTTTTAATGAGTATCATATAGACCCAAATAAATTTACTTTTCTCAAAAGTTTCCAAGATAGCTGGCAAGTGATTAGAGATGAGTTTACAAGCTTTATTAATAATGCATCTAATGAAGAGTTAAAACTCACTTACGAGATTCTCGGCCCTAAAAATAAAACGATTAAAACGAAAGGTAATGCAAAATACACTGCTTTTGGTATTTTATTTCAAGGTATATTTATTGAAGAATATATTCAAGCACATCAAATACAATATCCTGATTATGGGTTAGATGATGCATCAGCAAAAGCACTTGCATTAAGAAAGAAGTATTTCCCAAATTTGGCTAAGGTGATAGAAAAAGTAAACTTTAACGATGATGGTGTACTCAGAAATGTGTATTTTGGTACATTCCATCCAGGCTTGGATATCAAGCTACATGTGAACTATAATCCTCATATGAATCGTGGCTATCTAGGATTGATTGTGCCAGAGGGCGATGTGGCTATGAAAATATGCCATGAGCAGCTTTATTGGCATGAAGGTAAATTTCTGGTTTTAGATCACAGCTATCCACACTGTCCGCATAATTACACCAATTATGACAGAACTGTCTTGGTTGTAGACTTTTTTAAACCGGATAAACCCAGAGAGGAAGTTATCCAATTTGAAAAAGAGCAAGTCACACAACGTATGCAAGATAATCCTTACAGCTTAGGTGTTTTTGGTAAAAGCGATAAAGCTAAAGAAGAAGATTTTATCAAGTATGATTTAGCTCATCAATTAAAGTGGGATAAAGCTTTATAAGCCCAGAGGATATCTGAGAAGGGCGACTAATACCGCAAGGCGGAAGTCAAAAGTCAAAAGTCAAAAGTATTATGGAATAAGCTCTTTAGGGCTTTTCAATGGTCTGCTTATTTACGCCGTGCTGTACTAGTACCGCAAGGCGGAATTAAAAATTAAAAATTAAAAATTAAAAATGAATACAGCATAAGGCTTCGTGATAATTTTTTCTAACGAACCACAGAGAGAATTAATAGAGATTTTCACGAATTACAGCGGATTGCTATCTACGTTAAAACTAATAATTGAGGAGTAAGGTAAAACTAAGATTTAGATATGAACGCAATAAACTACAGAAAGTTAATAGCAAAGCAACTAAATCAAGATTTTAAATTTGCTGTTGAAATTGGAGAAATTCCTATTCCCAAACCGACTGAGAGTCAACTTTTAATTCAAAATAAATTTGCTGGCATTAACGGTGGCTTTGATACTTTACTTTGTCGTGGTGATGTTCCCTATGTTAACTTAATTCCTCCCTTTGATTTAGGTGTGGAAGCTGTGGGTAAAGTTGTGGCTATGGGTGAAAATGTTAAAGATTTTCAAATAGGTGATGCTGTCATAACTACAGCGCGTGGCGGCGGTTATCGTGAATATCAGGTTATTGATGCCAACTTAGCAGTCAAAGTGCGTGAAGCTACACCAGAAGTTCTAACCCTGATTCCTACAGGTGTATCAGCATTGGTGGCATTGGAACAAGTGGGGGAGATGAAAAGTAATGAAGTGGTTTTAGTGACAGCAGCAGCAGGAGGAACTGGTCATATTGCAGTGCAATTGGCAAAGTTAGCTGGTAATCATGTCATTGGTACTTGTAGTTCTGAGGCGAAGGCAAAGTTATTGAGAGAATTAGGGTGCGATCGCATTATCAACTATCGCACAGAAAACCTCAATCAAGTCCTCAAGCAAGAATACCCCAATGGGATTAATTTAATTTTTGAGTGTGTAGGCAAAGCTATATTTGATACCTGTGTTGAAAACTTGGCAGTGCGGGGACGGTTAGTAGTGGTTGGTTTTATCTCCGAATACGCAAATAATGTAGAACAAATTACACAACCACGCATTTATCACCAGCTATTTTGGAAAGCTGCTTCTGTGAAAGGCTTTCTTATGCCTCATTATAAAGAACATATAGCAGAGGCACGCGATCGCCTCTTAAATCTGTTCTACACAGACAAACTCAAAGTTGCCGTTGACCCAACACAGTTTCAAGGCATAGAATCAATACCCGACGCTGTAGAATATCTCCTCAGTGGTCAGAATTGTGGGAAAGTGGTGGTGAGGTTTTAAGTAACACAGTATTAGTTTATATCCAGTCGGGGGTGAGAATGACACAAGATTCAGAAAATACTTTAAAAGTTGCTCAACAAGCATTTGAGCATTTTACACATGGTCTGGCAACAGGGGAATGGCAAGCATTTCTAGATATGCTTACAGAAGATTTTACCCTTTGGTTTCCGGTGGGGAAATTTCACGGGTTAAATGTGGGAAAAGAACGAGCTAGAGAATTTTTCGAGTACGTTTCTGAATCATTCAAAGGAGGACTCACTTTGACCCTAGACCGTTGTACCAGTAATGATACAACGGTTGTTTTTGAGTTTCGGGATGAGGGACGTTTGTTGGAACAACCTTACAAAAATCGTTTAGCAGTTTCTTGGGATGTGCGTGGAGACAAGATTTGTGCCTATCGAGAATACTTTGGCAGCGATGGGAAATCGTATTAAATAATTTGTAAGGACGCTCTTTACGAGACACGCAAGGGACGTGGACTCGTTGGCGTAGCCTCTCGTAGAGAAGAGAGCTGCGCTAACCTAATTCGTAATTAAGAATTATTTCATTCACTCTCCTTAGTTCCTTTCAGGGTTGAGTTCGTTGATTTCTCTGCATTTAGCCTCTGCGGCTTGATATGCTGCTAAATAGTCTTGACCACCCAACATCACATCACCGTAATATTCATAAGGTGGATGACCATAGATTGGCAATGGATCATCTTCTGGATAATCTTCTTTCGATTCTTCAATGATCGCTTTCAGTTTTTTAACAGTCAGCCTTTGTGCAGCAAAATACCAAAGTTCTTGGGGATTTTTGTTCAGGTGCGGTAATGTGGGATCGATGATGGTTACGTCGGAGCCTTCACCTAGCTCAATCCAACTGTGTTCAATTGGTCTGTATGGCTTCCCAGCAAAAGCTAAAAATCCCTGAATATATCTTGCTCCCTCAGTCGATAATACTGCTTTGTAAGCATTATCAAACGGAGTGCTAGCTCTGCTGTTTATGAGTTCAGCAATTTTGATTGACAGCGTTTCATCCAATAGTTTGTTCATCAATAGCAGGGATTAGAGCAGCCATGAAAATATATTACCACTGCTACTTCCTGTCTTGCTTGGGGATTCAGAAGGCTGAGGGATATAGGGGAGGCTTGGAAGCTCGTTCATCCTACCTTAGAGACTCGTTCATCTCCCTCAGAGGATGTCTGAAAAGTTTTTTGTATACACCGAACGCTTATAGTTCCCCCTAAATCCACGCCACTTGCTCATGGGGAGCCAATGCGATTTGTCTCGTTCCCAGTCTGAGACTGGGAATGCCTAATCAGAGGCTCCGCCTCTTAACTTGCGGCAGAGCCGCAATGAATTGCATTTCCAGCCAGAGGCTGGAAACGAGATTTTAAAGGAGTTTTTGCTTAAGTTGACACATATAAGCAATGATGTGCCCCTACAAGTGGTCTGTATTCCATGCAATTGAGAACCGCATAAAATATGTAGAAAATTTAAGGGCGCACAGCTAGCTGTGCGCCCTAACTATGTTTATTTATAAAATCACAGGTTTTGTGGGGGGATCAAGTTTTATCCGAACCGTCTTGGGACAACAAGGGCTTCCCCAACAAACCTGCCCAGAGGGCATATTAGTAAAAACACTACTACGAGCGCCAATCACAGCATTAGCCCCGATTTGCACTCCCGGCCCAACAAAACAATCTGCTGCTACCCATGCACCATTGTCAATAGTGATACTCGCTGTTTTCAACCCAAAGGCAGGGTCTTGGAGATCATGACTACCAGTACAGAGGTAGCTTTTTTGAGAAATTACGCAGTGTTCACCGATATGGATCTGATCGAGGCTGTATAAAACTACGTTATCTCCAATCCAACTGTAGTTGCCGATGGTAACTTTCCAGGGGTAGGTAAAACGGGCGGTAGGTCGAATTAATACGCCTTTACCGATCCTAGCGCCAAATAGTCGTAGCAAAGCACAACGCAGAATATTTAACGGTTGAGGAGTCAGGGGAAAGGCGATCGCTTGTACAAACCACCATAAGAAAATATACCAGCTTGGACGTCCCCGATCAAACCAAGATTGGTCATATTTGCGTAAATCGACGAAAGCGTCATTAGTCATTAGTTATTTATCAGGAATCAATGGTCAATAGCTTTCCTTCTGATCCCCTGCTTCCCTGTTCCCCATCTCCTTCCTTTGAGCTAGTTGCAGTATTTAAGTGACCACCACAATTGCGTAATTCGTAAAGCTTAACGCCAATTTGATATTCATATTGACTCAACAGGCGTGCATAGATATATCCTGCTTTGCCATCCAAAAAACCACGTTGAATAATATAAAATAAAACAAACCGTAAAATGGGTTTAAATGGTAAGCGTACCCACACTTTTTTCAAAAAGCGCTTGCGTTGGACTGCATCACCAAATAGATTGGCATCGATAGTACCGCTATTATCTTTACCTGTGAGAATATTAAGATAAACACTAGCTTCCCAGTTTGAATAGCGGTTGTGTCGTTCTAACCAGTGGTAAAGGTCGCGGAAGTCCTCATGGAGCATATCATTTTTGAGATACTCAACTTTGCCCTGCAAAATCACATGTTCGTGAACTTCATTGTCACCAGTGTTGGGAATATCTTCTGTATGTAGGTTTTCGTAGCGACCTTTTTTATGCTGAAATAAACGTAGATTCCAATCGGGATATTTACCACCGTAACGAATCCATTTTCCTAAGAAAAATACGCGGCGGTTGAGATAATAACCTGCATATTCCTTGTTTTGAATTGCTTGGTCAATTTCTTCCCAAAGTTCAGGAGTGATGCGCTCATCACAATCTACAATTAGCACCCATTCGTTGCGGAACGGTAGATTATCTAAAGACCAATTTTTCTTTTTGGGCCAGCGTCCATTGAAGCTAAATTGCACGACATTTACACCATGACTTTTAGCAATTTCAACACTTTTGTCGCTACTTTGAGAATCTACTACAAATATTTCATCTGCTCTGATGAGACTTGCGAGACAAGCAGGCAAGTTTACTTGTTCATTTTTTGCTGGAATTAGTACTGAAACTGGTATTTTAGATGGCATATAAGTATAAATTATGTTATTAGTTATTTCTTATTTGATGTGGATAAAAGACCCTGAATAGCAGCATTTAAGTAACCAATCTGACCGTAAGCATACACAAGTTTGTCAAACCGTTCTGCTGGATCAGAAAAATATTGCAATGCCTTATACAAGCCCCGCACAAACCGTTCGCTACCTCGCTGCAATTGAGCGATTCCAGCTTTACCAGCGAGTTGTTCTCGATAGCATTCACTAATACCCTGCCACCAACCTCGGTTTAAAAACCAGGAGCGTTGGAGGCGCTCTGGGGCAACATTGTGAGCGACTAGTGCTTCGGGAAGATAAGCGACTTGCCAAGCACGTTGTAGGGCAAATTCGGTCATTTGCAGTTCTTCATTTGATAACAGATTTTTCCCTACTCGACCGAGATGAGGATCAAAACCGCCAATTTCATTCAGGAAACTGCGGCGGATGGAGTAATTTAAGCCTCTAGGTGTTAAGCCAGGTTGCTCGATGTAAATGCTACTCTCACCCAAATCGTATGCACCCAGATTTGCAGCTAGCCCTGGAGATAGCCAGCGTGGTTGTTGAATTCCTGGGGGCCATAGGAGAGTGACTTTGCCACCTGCGATCGCTAGTTTAGAATTATTGTAATAGGCAAAATATAAAACTTGTAACCAGCCAGGGCTGGCAACGGCATCATCATCCAGATAAGCAAGAATATCACCACTGGCTACTTTTGCACCCGTGTTACGGGCGACAGATAAACCGATGGTGGGTTCAAATACATACTTCAGACGCGGATTGTCGGCCCTTTGTTCTACAACCTCACGGGTGCGATCGCTAGACCCATTATCAACTACCACAATCTCAAAGTCAGCAGCAAAATCCTGCGCTAAAAGACTATCTATTGCAGCCCCTAAATAGGTATCTCGATTGTGGGTACAGATAATGGCAGAGATTTGCGTGTCTGGCATAGATTTAATTTTGGATTTGAGATTTGAGACTTTCCTGCGAAACGCTACGCGTAGCTTGCTTCCATGAAATAGTACGGCTACGCTCAGTCGAACGATTTTAGATAAAAATCTTAAATCCACCGCACACCTACTGAAAGTCAATCTAAACCAAAAATTACCAATCTACCAACCGAGTTTCTTCGGAAATAATCTTTAAAACTTTACGTTTGTTGAATATGACTGTGTAAAACTACAAGTGTTTGGGCTAGTTGACTCAGACGAGTTTCCAAAGATTGCTTGCGCCCCAACAGTTGACGTAACTTTTGGTAACGTGCGATCGCCATGCTAACATTGGCAACCTGATCCGCTGGACATGGGCGCGACCAGACTTTACCAGCATCGTCCACACCACAGAGGCGATAGCCAGTAATAGATGATTGATAAGATACTTTCCCACCAGTGGCGCAAATTTCTTCTACGTAGTTTATCAGGCGGTCAACTTCTGCATGGCGCAGTGTTGCAGTTCCTCCCGGTTCTGGTTCGGTGGGATTGGATTCTAACCAGCCATTGACAATTGGACCTTCTAAGTAAATATCCTGAATTTGCTCCAAGATATTTTGCAGTTCTGTTTGCCAATCGGCGACACTTTCCTGAATTTCTTGCAATAGATTCATCGCCAATGCTGGATTAGCTCCGTGGCGATGGCTACTAAAGCTCGGAGTTTTCAACTTGGGTAGGCTGGGTGTTTTGCTACCATTCTCTTGTGCTTGAAAGGTCTGCACAGAGTCATGGTGAGGAAAGAAATTTTGTTCAGGAGGATAATCGCTCTCAGTATCTACACTGAGGTCAACTGTTTGTCCTTGTGGATTAAGTTCCCCATCCTGGGAGGATGGAGTCTGTGTACTTTCTGTGGGTTCGTTGGCTCCGACGCTGATCCTAAAAGAGAAAGGTCGTTTTGTCGAATCACCTGCTTCGGCGGCAGAGGCAGTGCCGCGATTCCCTAAATCGTGTAGAGTTGCTTCAATACGTTTTAAACCTGCGTTCATAAAGACATCCTAAAGTTTGCTGTCCCCAATGGTGTTGAATAATTAAGAATGGGGTTGTTGGGATTTTCGGCTTTTGCCAGTTGTAACATCAATGATGCTGGTGCTAATTTTATCCCTTAAAAGTTATTTGAAACCAAAAACCTCACCCACAAAGTAAAAACTGCGGTGATAAATTGCAATTAGTACACTGTGGTGAAAGTTTGCCTACCTTAAACTTGGGGCAAAATCCCCAAGTCTTGCTAATTGAAATAGTAGCCGAATTTACGCGCCCGCTGTACTAGCTACTTATTGTTAAGATACTCAGGAAACAACTTTGGGTAAAATCATCTTAGTAACAGGGCCAGCACGATCTGGTAAAAGTGAATGGGCGGAAACTCTGGCCATGCAGTCAGGAAAAGCAGTTGTTTACGTAGCAACAGCCACCGATAACCCAGATGACCAAGAGTGGCATCAACGTATTTTAGAACACCAACAACGTCGTCCCCAAGACTGGGTAACTTTATCTGTACCTGTGGAACTGTCTGCTACCCTTGCTGATGCGAAACCCTATACCTGTCTTTTAGTTGATTCTTTAGGAACTTGGGTTGCTAATTTCTTAGAACAAGACGAAGCTACCTGGGAAAATATCCTTACAGAGTTGTTAGAAACGGTGGATCTTGTTGCTGCTGATATGGTGTTTGTAGCAGAAGAGGTGGGCTGGGGTGTGGTGCCAGCTTATCCCATTGGAAGGACGTTCCGCGATCGCCTGGGTTCTTTGGTGCGCCAGCTAAGTGCGTTCAGCGAAACTGTTTATTTAGTTACTGGTGGTCATGTTCTCAATCTGGGCGTCCTTGGTTCGCCATTGCCAAATAGAGGGGAAGCAGGAGTGAGGAGTCAAGATTCTTAACTCTTGATTCAAATTAATCCAAAATCTAAAATCGTTCGACTGAGCGAAGTCGTTCGCGTAGCGTTCCGCAGGAAAGTCTAAAATCTAAAATTGTAATATGGCAACTAAACAAGAAGTTAGAGGATACCTCGCCTACTGGTTTCAGTTGGGTAAGAAATTGATTACGGCCAACGGTAAGGCAAGCTTTTTGCCCCAATTGGTGCTAGATGGCGATCGCTATAGTGAAGAATTTGAAGAGTGCTGGCAAAAAATTCTCTTACCCGATTCGGGTGATTGTTACCTAGAGGGTACACATGAAACCATTGCTGAACTGTTGACACCAGCATGGGAGATGCTACCTTGCAGCCGATGTAGTATGCCAGTAGCAGCGCGAAACGTCGGGATGCCGACATTGTTATGCCCCTGCAATAATTTACCTAACTGGCCTAATACCGAATTGCCAGCACCGCGAGAGCCAATTAAGACTCAAGACCAACTCAAAACAATTCGCGATCGGCTTGTAGATAATATTGCATAAAAAAACAACCAATTTGTAAATCTGACAAGTTTTTTCTAATTATTTGATTGTTTTAATTTCTTCTGTAGTGGCTTTTAGTCCCACCACAGAATTTCTGTATGTTTGTGCTAGGGATGCACAGTTAAAAAGGCGGTTAGAAAGAAACCGCGTCTACACAAACAAAACCCGCCTATCGTACTTGTGCTGCACTCCGCGCACCATACGGGTTTCAAAATCTTGATTTTCTATTAGTTCGCGAAGCCAGTGCGTTGCGGGAGTTCCCCCGGTTGTAGCAACTGGCCAGGCACAGAGAGAAAAAAAATGCTTAACTGAACTGTATTAGGATTTTGTACATGGTTTTTTCTCATTTGTGAGAAATCCAGGTTAGTTCACTTTGGTGCTTGGGAATTTGGCGTTGGACAAGTTTTATTAGCAAAATCACACTGATAAATATATGGTTCTTGCCAACTCAGAGGAATTTCTAATAAGTCTCGCGTTCCTGTCATGCCTTGTCCAATAAATAGCAACAAAGCAATACAGTTTAAAATCGTATGGACGATGCGCCAGCGATTGGACTTATCTTGATAAATATCTTGAACAATTGCTAATGAAAAAATCATCAGCAATGCTGCGGTAATGCCAATATAATAATGTGACCAATACCACTCATTCGTCAGGCGATATACTCCATCCTGACAGCCTATAATTACTAAACCTGCACCAGTTAAAGTTGCAAAAACTGCCCGCCACAACCGCTGCTTTGCCCGATATAGAAATACTAAAGAGGCGATAGTAGCAGCAAACATTAACACGATAAAAACAGCTTTAAAAGGTGTTTTATTCCACAATTGATTTTTGATAATATTTTTGCCAATAGGATAGCTTAATCCGATTAAAGTTAGTCCGACAACTGCACTTGTTAGTCTTTCACCTAACTGCTTATGTTCTCCACCCACCACTGGAGGAATTTTGCTCTTACTCCCGGCTAAAATTTGCAATCTGCGTTGGCGTGTTTGCCAAGCAAAATTAACCACTGTACCGATGAGTGGAAATACGAATATAATTGCGATCGCTGGATGTAAAAGACCAAGAAAATCTGTTAATTGCATACAACACCTTTCAAGCAATCATTAAATTAATATCAAATGATAATATAAAATATTATTCTATTACTTAAATTAATTTTAGATGAGAATCTGTTTAATATTTATTTTTATGATTATTAGATTATTTTAATAAAGCAAGTATTTGAATATTTTATAATAGATTATAACTTTCATGAACAGTTGTTCTGCCCATCTGCATGAAGCATCTAATGTATAGCTTTCCACGCTATCAACTGGCAGATAACTTATTATTATGTGGGATATTACGTCGGCGCGACTTAGAGAATTTACTCAATTTCCAAACCAAATAATATTTGTCGCTGTAAACAACATCTGTCTTTACTTTATACTTTTTTTCGATTGTTTCGCGCCAAGTATCTGAAGGATTGAATAAAAACACATTAGCAAACCCATCAGGAATTTTGGGAATTTTTTGGTTGTTCACCAACAGAAATCGCACTTTTGGTTCCAAAAGATAGCTCAGAGAAAAGACATTCCCATAATTGTCGCCCAAAGCATCACTAATCAAAAGTGGACGAGTCGTTTGGTTAATGATTTGGGCAACTTGTGGATTGCCATAGCTCATACCCTTATTCCACCAAGTTTCTGCCTGGGAACTCACCTTATAAGAAATTAGACCACAAATAATTACTAATGCCATGATTATGTGCCAAATGCTCCGGCGTGACACGTTTCCATTATATAGTTGCGTAGCTAGTAGGTGAGCAACAGCCACTTGGATTCCTAAATAAGATGGTATTAAATATGGTTCGCTAGATGATCGTATACCCCCAGCAATTAAATCTGGCAGTATTAAGGGTAGTGCTGGCACTATAATTAATATGATGATAAACAACCAGACTTTATAATTAGTTGTTTGACAAAGAAAATAAATTGAATATCCTATTAAAGTTAAAAATAATAGTGTAATTAAATAGCCTAAAAAATTTTCTAAACTAAGGTCTATATCAAAAAAAATCCGGCTCAACTGCATCAGCAAAAATGCAAATATAGGCACAAAAGATGATTGCGTTGTTATCTTATCTGCTGAAATCAAAAATTGAAAAAAGTCGCCCATCACAATTGTTATCCAAGGCATGAAAGCTAAAAAACCTACCAGTGATGCTAACAGATAAGTTCTGACGGTTGCCGTCAACTGAAATTTAGCGATGCTCATTACATAAATTCCGTGAGCAACTGCTACAAATCCACTCCAAAGAAATGTATAAAGACTGATGGCTAAAGTTACTGCATAAATGCTCCAGATAGCGAATAAATCTGGTCGTTGTCGTTCTTTTACTAGCTCATCTTTGTCTTGTGATTCCAGCCGCATTGCTCGCAGCAGAGATGCACTAGATAGCAATATGGTGACTAACCAGAGAATATATTCTTGTGCTTCTTGAGCGTATACTAGGTGAATTGGAGAAATTGCCATAAGTGCGATCGCTACGCCCGCCGCAGGCATGGCTACACCAGGAACCGATAATGGCACATTAAATAATTCTCGGCATAGCCAATAAACACAAGGGAAAACTAGTAAACTGATGAATACAGATAAACTTCTAATCGCCGTCACCGAATTACCAAAGATTTGCATCCACAATCTGGCTATTATGTAATAAAGCGGTGGATGGTGAGAATCTTCTTTTGCCAAAGTCATGATTGTGTCATTTAAGTTTTTTTGTTGATTTGCACCTTGAAACTGGGCAAAACTTTCTCCAGCAATGACACGATTATTAAAAATTTGCTGTTTTACTTCAGTTATTGTATAACCAGAAATTCGTAATGAGGTATAAGTTTCATCATGCCAATAAACTTTGCTATCAAGGTTAAAAAAGCGAAATAATATACCTATCACTAATAAGAAAATAATTAAAAATCGCAACCAACTCGGAGCAAATTTGAGATGGTGCATAAGTAGTTTTCCTAATAACTTGTCTAAAATAATTCAGTCAGCAAAGAGGACTATTGGGACTATTGGGACAACCCCATATCTAATATTGGAGCTTGAAATATGGACACCTTGTATCTAGCACTACGTGTCTTTTGCCAAATCTTTTTTTGTATTCCATAATCTTTAGACAGGGGCTTGTACCGATATAGGACAAGGGTTTTTTCAACAGTCGCCAAGTCGTCCCAATACGGTTATGATAAGACTCAATCTCCCCAATTCCCCTTAAAATGTGAGGCTAAGAATGGCTCTATTTTCCCCTTAAAAAGGGGAATCTTTAAGGATTGTGCAGCTTAAACGAAGCGGATTGAGAGTCATCTAATTTTAGATATTGACAATAAATACCTCTCTTCTATTAACTATGAAAACAATTGCACAAGATTGTATCAAATACGGCAAAACTGACCTTTTTTTTCCAGCAAAAATATAGATGTAGAGTAAAATATCATAAATATTCCTATTCTTCCAGTCCGTGTATGCAGACTTTGTTCCTGTAACCGCGACTGAGCACCATTACGTAAAAAGATAATTTTTACAATATTTGGTAACGCCATCTAGCAAAGTCTTTGGTATTAGATATAGCTAAAAAATCAATAGTCTTAAAGTGTCGGTCAATAGCTGGAATACTGCATATTTTAGCTCCAATATTCAAGTATGCCTGCAAAATTTTGGGAATTTCAACATTGTATGAATCTGGAAAATCTTGAGGCATTTCTAGACAAGATTGTGAATTTGGATAAACCAAAATACTTGGATGCATCAAGCCATTCTGCTGAAAATAATTATAAGCATAAGTAGCTTCCCAAGGACATTGTGTTAGTAATGATGCACAGCCAAAGAAATATTGGTTTCTACTCCAGATGAGATAATTTGCTAACCCTTTCCATAGCAGTAAAAGTGCCTGACTGTTACGGTATTCTTTAGCTATACATGCACGCCCAACTTCAACTGATGCCTGAAGCACAGAATGGGGAATTGCATTAAGATTAAATATATCGGCAGCATCAAAGCCTAGTCTTTGAGAAGCCATTGTATAGGTTTGCATCCGATAAGTTCCAATGGTTTTACCCGTTTGTTTGGAGATCAGGATTAAATGATGGCAAACTGCATCAAACTTATCTATATCCATCTGGGTAAAGTTAGAAGTAGAGAATCCCAACCCTAGTTCCAGATTAAAAACTTCAAACCGCAACCGAAAAATTGATTCTAATTCTTCTTCAGTTGACGCTAGCCGTAGGGTATATTTTTCAGTTTGAAGGACGGGAAAATCTTCAAAAGGGAGAGGAGGATTCAGTGAGTAATTGATGTTGCGTCCAGAAACTTCCATCTATCTTCCTACTTAGATTTACGAAAATATCCTACTAGGATTTAGGCACTATACAAATAGCTCACATTATGCATTAATGTGTCGAAGGGTGATTGAGACGGTTTTCGATAAAAGAACCTTTAGAGAGCTTTTTTACTCTCTTGGATTAGGGGTAGAGTGCTTTTATTATCGACATTAATTTCCCAAAAATCTGGCAATAAGATACAAAATTTTCCTTTGATATCCGCTATAAATGCAAATCAGCAAAGAAAGTCAAAATCAGGGCAGAAAGCCCCCGGATAAATCCAGGGGCTTGGATAATTTTGGTTGCGATGTGCTTTGGGCATTGCGTAGACATCGCCTATAGTGGACGGGTACGCGATCGCAATCTGCGGTAAATGCACTCTAACAGGACTTAATCAATTACGGTGATTATTGCTGTAGTGAACCCTTGTACCTGCCCAAAGCAACTTCTCTCGCAGCGTCTGATAGTAGGAATTGTTCTCGCGCAAAATAATAAATTTAGCCCGACAATCTGCCATCCGCACATCAACGCGGTGTCCTGGCCAAATTGAAGTCCCCAAAACCCCATCTGTCCACAGCTTGGTACTCAAATCGTAATCCCCCAAAGGCCAAATACTCACTACAGAACCAGGGGGTAAAACCAGGGGGCGACTAGAAAGGCTCATTGCACAAATAGGAGTGATAGTAATCGCCTCCATACCATCATGCATAATTGGCCCATTGGCAGAAACGGTGTAACCAGTAGAACCTGTGGGAGTGGCAATGATTATCCCATCCCCGACATATTGATCGACTACCTCACCGTCGATTTCCATTTCCAGAATTGAAGTAATCATCCGGTCAGCGGAGGCGGGTTTGACACAAAATTCATTTAAAGCCAGATAATGCTCACTCACTGGCTCCAAATTAGACCCATGACCTTCGTACACAGCAGCTTGTAACATCATCCGTCGTTGGATAGCATAGCGATCCTCAAACAGCCGATCCCAAACTTTCTCCGTATCCTGAAACTCCTCCACTGACTCAGTTAAAAACCCCAGATGACCTCCCACATTCACTCCCAGAATTGGGATGCCAACTGGGGCTAAATGTCTGGCACTAGTTAAAACAGTACCATCGCCACCGAGTACCAAAGCGAGATCGATTGGTTGAACCGCCGAAGCCAAAAAGACTGGATAGGGGTTGTCTTTCGGCCCGCTAGGCCCCATCAACACATGGCACTGGCGACTTTCTAGTTGTTTAGCACAGAGTTCTGCCCATTGTTTACTCTGGGCATCCCGCGCTTTATAAGCAATGATTACCTGCTTGAGTTGCACGCACAATTACCACTTCAGGAGATTAAACTGCTCCATATCGACGGTATCACGGTTACGATAAATGGCAAGCACGATCGCTAAACCCACCGCCGCCTCGGCCGCCGCCACGGTAATCACAAATACTGTGAAAACCTGACCTTTAATTAATGTTGAGTCGAGGAAGTTGGAAAATGCCATTAAATTCAGATTAACAGCATTGAGCAGTAACTCAATTGACATCAGCACCCGCACAGCGTTGCGGCTGGTAATTAAACCGTAGATGCCGATGCAGAATAAAGCTGCTGCTAGTAATAAAAAGTACTGGAGTTGCATGAATCTGAGTATCCCTCCTGTAAAAACTGGCTCTTTCTCTGCGACTGAGGTCGCAAATCTTATTCTTTTGTTTCGCTAGTTGTTGATACCAGTTCTCTGGGGCGTTCTTGCAAAGTTAAAATGGTTTGCGGTAGTTCGGATAGCGTCACTTGATCTGGCAAATACTCGCGACGTGCCAAAATAATTGCTCCTACCATCGCTATCAGCAGCAAAATGGAAGCCAATTCAAAAGGCAATAAAAAGTCAGTGAAGAAATGCTCTCCAATTAAAACTATAGAACTTTCACCACCCACCACAGGAGCAGTTGAGTAGGCCCAAGGAGTAGCCAGCACCATCGTACTTAAAAGAGCAAACAATCCTACACTGACTATACCTGTTAGCACTTTCCGCACCCAAGAGTTGGGAAATGCTACAAAATTCTGCCGCTTGTTCACCAACATAATGGCAAACAAAATCAACACGTTAACCGCCCCAACGTAAATCAGTATTTGTGCAGCTGCAACAAAATCAGCATTTAGCAACAGGTAGATTCCCGCTATGCTGATGAACACGCCCCCCAGCATAAAAGCAGAATAAACGATATTGGAGAACAGTACCACGCCAATCGCTGCCCCAATCATCATCACGCCCAGTATGCCAAGCGATACAAACTGTACTCCTTCCGCTAGATTCACTGTTTTTTGTCCTTAATCAATCAATTTTGGATTTTAGATTTTAGATTTTAGATTTTTGTTTGAATCCAAAATCATTAATCACAAATTTGCATGGTCATTGGTCATTGGTCACTAGGAAAAGGACAAATGACATTTATTTTTCTGTTTGTTCCACAAGGTCTTCTGGACGCGCACCCCCACGTGGCGCATCCGCAGGCAGTCCGTGGGGTTCAAGGACGCCCTTGGGTAGGTAAACTAGTTCGCGTAGTGGTGTAACCATTGGGTCATCTGTTACCTTATAGGGCAAACGGCCCAGCGCCACGCTATCATAGTTCAATTCATGGCGATCGTAAGTGGAAAGCTCATACTCTTCTGTCATGGATAGACAGTTAGTGGGGCAAAATTCCACACAATTACCGCAAAAGATACAAACTCCAAAGTCAATGCTGTAGTGGTTAAGTTTTTTCTTTTTGCTGGCTTTGTCGAATTCCCAATCTACTACAGGCAGGTTAATCGGACAAACGCGAACACAAACTTCGCAGGCGATGCACTTATCAAATTCAAAGTGAATTCTACCGCGAAATCGTTCCCCAAGAATCAGTTTCTCGTAAGGGTACTGTACGGTAATCGGACGCCGCCGCATGTGGTCGAAGGTAACAGAAAGTCCCTGACCAATGTAACGCGCAGCTTGTACTGTTTCTTTGGCGTAATCACCAACTTGTTTCAGGAACTTTAGCATTTTGTGTCTCTCTCTTTTGGATTTTGGATTTTGGATTTTGAATTTTAGATTTCAGACTTAATCCAAAATCTAAAATCTAAAATCTAAAATTGGTTTACCCGCCAAAGGCGAAGGGAAAGGCTAGTTTCAGGGCGGCGGTTAATAGGAGATTAGCCAAGCCAACTGGCAACAAAAACTTCCATCCTAAATCTAACAGTTGGTCAATCCGTACCCGTGGCACTGTCCAGCGTAACAAGATAGCGACAAATACTAGTAAATAAGCTTTGAACACGGTCATCGTGATCCCCAAAGCCGCAGTTACTATCTGGAACACAGGATTTAGTTCACTGATTCCCAGCCAACTAGCGATGAGGTTGAGGGGAAGGGGAAAGTCCCAACCACCCAGGTAGAGAATTGCTACTAGTAGGGAAGAAAGGATCAAGTTAACGTAGGAACCCAGGTAGAACAGACCGAATTTCATGCCTGAATATTCAGTCTGATAGCCTGCTACGATTTCTTCTTCCGCTTCGGGTAAGTCAAAGGGTAATCGTTCGCATTCAGCTAAGGCGGCTATCCAAAAGATCAGGAAACCGACGGGTTGTCGCCAAATGTTCCAGCCCAGGATGCCATAGCCAGACTGTTGATTGACAATATCAACAGTGTTGAGGCTGTTAGACATCATAGCGATCGCTAACACCGCTAGTGCCAAAGGAATTTCATAACTAATAGATTGCGCTGCTGCCCGCAAGCCCCCTAAGAGGGAGTATTTGTTATTAGATGCGTAGCCAGCCATCAACAAGCCAATGGGTTGAATGCTAGATAAGGCAATCCACAAGAATACGCCCATGCCCACATTGCTAATTACGATATTCTGCCCAAAGGGGACAATCAGGAACGACAGAAACACCGGAATTACAACAATAATTGGCCCGAGGGTAAACAGCCAGGGGTCAGACTTGGCTGGCACTATATCTTCTTTAAATACCAACTTTAGACCATCCGCTACAGGCACCAGCAACCCAAAAGGCCCCTGGTATTCTGGACCAATTCGCTGCTGTGCTGCGGCGGAAATTTTCCGTTCTAGCCAAGTAGCAACTAATACCCCCACTGTTGCCCCAATCAGCATCAGTATCATTGGCAGGGGCATCCAAATCGCTTTGGCTGTTCCTGCTGGTATACCTAAATCCCGGAGGGATTCAATAAAAGTTCCTTGGAGGTCAATTCCTGAGTTCATGTTTCCGCTCTTTAAGACATCGAGTCATGGTGAGTTACAACTATTAGTTGAATTAATACCTGTAAATTCACCCATTTATAATTTTTGCCGTGATCACGCCCGATTGAAGATTTGTTGCCAATTCCCATGCCTAGTATATCGTTGGATGGTTTGAGCACCCTGAAGCGAGATGAGAACTCCTACTTATGGTAGGCATTGAGATTGACTATTAAGCGGACAAGGGGAGAATATATATTTCCGGACTTACGCAGTGATGCGATCTGTGAAGACCGCCCAAAAAGCGCATAGTGTATGGAGCATTGGTTCGATTTTCCATGCCCAATGACGCCAGTCGCCTCAAGTCGGGAAACCCGCCCACGGCGCTGGTTCCCCAATGCCTAATGTGAGTTAACGTTGGTCAATGGGGGTATAAGTAACTTCGTGCCGACCATTGTAAACCTGGGTAGGACGGAAAATCCGGTTTTCTGCTAGTTGTTCTTTCCAGTGGGCTAACCAACCGGCAACGCGGGCGATCGCAAATATTGGCGTAAACAAGTCTGTGGGAATCCCCATCTTTCTATACACCAAACCCGAATAAAAGTCAACATTGGGATAAATCCCTTTGCTACCAAGTTTTTCCTCTACCACACGTTCCATCTCTTGGGCAATGTCATAGAATTTGTCATGCCCAAACTTTTCAAACAGCTGTTCTGCTAGACCTTGTAAGATTGTGGCTCGTGGGTCTTTCACTTTGTAAACACGATGCCCAAAGCCCATAATTTTCGCTTTGCGTTGCAGACAATCATCTATGTAGGGGCGTACATTTTCCACATAGCCAATTTCTTCCAACATCTGAATCACTTCTTCATTGGCTCCACCATGCAGAGGCCCTCCCAAGGTTCCCACAGCACTAGCAACCACAGCATAAGGATCAGTCAAGGTTGAAGCTGTCACCCTGGCACTAAAGGTGGAAGCATTCATTGTATGCTCCACCTGAAGTATCAAGCAGATATCAAAAATCCGCGCCATCAGAGGATCGGGTTCTTGCTCATTGAGCATGTACAGAAAGTTGGCGGAGTAGTCTAAGTCATCACGAGGACGTACCGGGTCATTGCCTTTTCGCATCAGTTGGAACGCCGCCACCATCGTGGGAATGGTTGCTATCAGGCGCACTACCGAATCTCGAATGTAGGCAGGATTGTGTAAATCGCGGAGCGAATAAAACAAGCCTAAAGCAGCAGCAGAGGCTTGCAAGGCATCCATTGGATGACCGCTTTCTGGAAAGCATTTCATCATGTCTCGAATGCGGTATTTTATCCGCCTGTGGAAACGAACTTCATGCTCAAATCCTTCCAGTTCTTCCTTGCTTGGCAGTTCGCCCCAGATTAAGAGATAAGCAGTTTCCAAAAATGTACTTTTTTCTGCTAATTCTTCAATCCGGATGCCACGATATTCTAGTATTCCCTTTTGCCCATCAACATAGCTGATACTTGATTGGGCGGCGGGAATGCCTTCTAAACCAGGCTTGTATTCGCACACCATCATGGCAACACCATTTGCTTTTTGAAATATCTGATCAAGCTAACTTACCAGAAATTTATTGTCGCCATAACAGTAGCCGTTCTAACAACAATCAAAAATGTTGAAAAACTGTTATAGCAGGTACTTGGGTGGTGTCAACCAAAACATCTGACTACGACCCAGAGGAGAAGCTGTTTCTGGTAGTTTTATCCCAATCATACCTGCTTTTTTCAAGACCAAGCTTGCTTTGAATTCTCCCCATAAGAGAATTTCTGCCCAATTGGTCAAATCAGGTTCGTGTCCAACCAGCGCCAGTTGGGTATTTTGGGAATAATTCCTTGGCTCTAACCAGTCTTTTAGCCAACTAGAAATTTGACCATCGTGGGCGAGGTGGCTAGATTCCTCTAACTGGGAGCTTAGTTTTTCTGCTATAAGGATTTCAGCCGTTTGGCGGGCCCGCACTAAGGGACTGGTGAGAATCAAATCAAAGCTTAAACCCAATTTAACAAGTTTCTGGGCAACTTTCTCAGTTTTTTGCCTTCCTTCTTTGGTAAGGCTGCGCTCCTCATCCTTGATGCCTAATCCCTTGTCTTCGGCGATGCCATGACGAATTAAGTATAGTTCCATACTTTAAATTTTGTTAGCGTAGCGGGGTGTAGCCCGTGCTTAGTTAGGAGTTACGTCTGATGTTAATTAACCTATCCTAATCTTAATCATTATTACGTATTCGTTGATCTGCCATCTATTCAGTGCAACGTGGCGTTAGACGTTCTAAGTGTTATGGATTTGGTATCACTCAGATAGCCTTGTCAAAAACTCATCTGGTAGCATTGCCGGAACTAAAGAAGCCACAAAATTCTTCCATGCCTGAAGATTTTATCTTTTCTTTGTCTGTAACAAAACAGGTCGTCTGGGAATGAGAAATTCAAAATATATTATTCGCATTCCAAGTGCATATCTTGATAATTAGTTAACAAACTTACAGTAATTTTAACAAATGACTCCTGATATGTCGGGCATATCTACACTTATACAATAGGTACATGCGAGTTAATTTTATTTGTGCCTACCTACTTAAAATTAGGCACAAATTACATCCACAATCAGTTCAGTCTCCCTGAGAAAAACAAGATTCCCGACCTTTTAGAAAAGTCGGGAAATATGTTGATAACGAATGACTTAGGGATGCTATTTGACCAAACACTTTGACTGCTGCATAAGTTAGGAGTTCTCCCCATCTCCTTGATCTCCTTCTATTCTGACTGAATCGGGTTATCTCTAGGATTAACCAACCTCAGCAATTTTTGCTTAATTTGAGCGTCGAATACTTCCCATTTCATTTTCGCATAGGCGGAATTTTCGTTACTGCCAGATAAGAAACCCATTGGAATTTCAAAGCCGCCTGCGCTTGTCCTTCCACCGCCAAAAAACCGCCCGGCGCTATCTTGTCCAAACGCTTCTTTGATGAATTCATCAGGGTCAAGGGTAAGTTTGGTGGTTCTCAAGGAGCCGATGACTATTTCTAGTTCTTCGTCTTCATCATGAACGATGCCGTAAACTACGGCGGTGTGGACGTTTTCTTCGGTGACGAGAAAATCAGCCGCTTGGGGGATGGCATCGCGGTCATCGTAGCGTAGGTAACCAACACCAGCAATGGAAAAGTTATTTTGAACGATGCGGTTTTTGAGCGATCGCTCGATCACATCCATTACCCGCTTGGAACAGTTCGCCTGTAAAATGGCGTTTAGCAATTGGGCGTCATAAAATCGGCTCAAATATGCAGCTGCCATAAAGTCTTCTTCTTGCGCTTGCATTAGCCGATTCGTATCTGATCGCAAGCCGTGCATCAAGGCAGTAGCGCATTTGACGTGTTGATTTATGCTAGTGTCTAATGCCAGTAATCCCGTTTGCAGGTATTGAGTAAAAATTGTTGCTGTCGCTCTTACATAGGGACGGATATCCTCAAACTCTGCTTGGAGATCACCTTGGATACTGTGATGGTCAATCAGGGCTACTAGGGGGATTTTAGCCTGCTGCACCGATGATAGTAGCTGTGAAGTGGTTCCCTGGTTATCGATTAATACAAAACCTTGATAAGATGACAAATCTTTGGTTTTCAAGGTTTGCGGCGTCCAGCGGTGGATAGGTAAATTAGTCAGCCTCACCAAGGCAATATTTTCTTGATGGCTCAATGCGCCAGCATAAATGATTTCACATTTGATATCATATTGCTGGGCAATTAACTGGTAAGCCCAGGCACAGGAAAGGGCATCAGGGTCAGGAAAATCTTGCAGAATTATCAGTTGGCGATCGTGTCGGTGTGCCAGAAAGGTTTTTTGCAGTTCTTCTGACTTTTGTTGTACCAGAGAATTACCACGGTGATTGAGATATATAGCTCCTTCACCTACCGATGGCGGTAATGACGGACTCTTAAATGCAACTTCCACTGGCGCTTTCTCGATTTCAGGTTCCTCTGGGTTTGGCTCTGTGGTCAATGACAAACTCTCTAAATGAGTAACGGGAGAATTCAAGTACATAGGGAACTTTTTTAAAGTGTGAGGCTCCTTTAATTCAGAAATACTACGAGCAGCAATTCACTGAATTTAGCCACTTTCTTATGATCTTCGCAAAAATATCAAGACATTGCACTATACATCTAAGTATATTTTTTATCCGTAACAGCGCTTAAGAATCAACTAAATTCCACTAGAGGGTGTATAAGCGCTGGAAACAATGGAAGTTTAAGATATCGGGCTGTATCTGGCAGCATATAATCTGTTTTAGGAACTTTTTTCTCTTCTGTAAATTGAATAAGCGAAATTTTTATTTCGCTTAGGGTATACTTCCTATTTTATACTTTCAGGCTAGTCTTTTATATTTGAAATATTTTTATGCTCAATATTCTCATTATTGTGACTATTGAGCAATTAACAATTATTTTTAATGAACAGGGCTAGCAACCCACTAACGTCGGCTGCTGTCTTTATTGCCTAGATTTATGCAGACTACTGCATTGGTTTCTGCCAAAAAATGTGCATTACAATGCCTGAACAAACCTGATTCAACAGACAATTTGTTAAGGCAAATGTGTCCAACACAATTTTAGCCAGACTCTAAAATAATCACAAACGCCAACCTGTGACTATTTCTTTATGCTTTTAGGATTAGGTTACGTATGTCAAAGCCCTATAACATACTTTTGCCACTCTTTGTGTAGTCCACTCTTAAGATGTTTGCTGACCTCGAAATAGAGGCTGCTATAAGGTTGGCGGGGGGGATGACGCAAAGGCATATGAGCTTCGTGGGGAGTGCGACTGCCTTTTTTGACATTGCAACGGACACAAGCGGTCACAATGTTTTCCCAGGTATCGCCCCCGCCGCGCGATCGCGGTATCACATGGTCTAGAGTCAACTCATCCCCTGTGTAACCACAGTATTGACAGCCATGACCATCACGGTGCAATATATTTCGGCGAGTCAGAGGAATTTCTTTATAAGGAACGCGTACATAATGACGTAACCGGATTACGGTCGGCAACGGGAAATCTGAATAAAGGAATTTACCGTTATGTTCCACGCGTTCTGCTTTGCCCTTGATTAACAGAACCGCAGCACGACGCCAACTCGTTATATTGAGAGGTTCGTAAGATGCGTTTAAGACTAAAACCTTCCCCATTTATCTGCGCTCAGGGTATTAGCTTTACATAAATATTAACACAAATACACCCTGCTAGGGAGATGAGAATAAATTATACTTTCGGGAGAATTCGGAAATTAAGTTATGAGTTGAGAGTTAGTGCCGCAACACCTTGTATCTATTCCAATATGAAGGGTAAACTTCCTATTTAATCTGATATCGCTTTTAGGAGCGTGTATAGATAGATAACTTGGAAGTTTAGCCGTGGTGGAATAGGAGTCAGTACAAATGTTAAGTCGCAAAGAAATCCCTGGTGTAGTTTCTAATCAGCAGTGCGACACCTACGCGTGGTTTTCGCAACGAGCCTGGGTGGAAATTGATTTAGGGGCATTGTCATACAATATACAACAATTGGTGCAGTTTTTATCACCGCGTACCCAGTTGATGGCGGTAGTAAAAGCTGATGCTTATGGACATGGAGCGGTAACAGTTGCCCAAACTGCAATCCAATCGGGAGCTAGTTGGCTAGGAGTAGCGACAGTTCCAGAAGCTATTCAATTGCGAGAAGGCGGAATTCAAGCGCCCATTTTGATTTTAGGAGCAACTCATACACCAGAGCAGATTCATGCGATCGCTCACTGGAAACTTCAGCCGACACTCTGTAGCCCTAAACAAGCTTTGGTATTTTCTGATGCCTTAGAATCCATGAATTATGGTTCCCCTATCCCAGTACACATCAAATTAGACACGGGAATGTCCAGGTTGGGAACTAATTGGCAGCAAGCTGGTGAATTTGTGCAATTAGTGCAACGCTTACCACATCTATCTATTGCCAGTATTTATTCCCATTTGGCAACAGCAGATGATCCTGATACTACGGTAATGGAAGAACAGCATAAACGATTTGAGGAAGCGATCGCTCAAATCAAAGCAATGGGAATCGAAGTGCCTTGCTTGCACTTGGCAAACTCAGCGGCTGCACTCACAAATCCGGCATTGCACTACGACATTGTGCGAGTAGGTTTAGCGGTTTACGGACTCTACCCAGCAACCCATTTACAAAATGCGATCGACCTGAAGCCCGTTTTGGAACTTAAAGCACGAGTCACCCAAGTTAAAACAATTGCCGCAGGAACTGGTGTTAGCTACGGACATCAATTTATTGCCCCGCGTGAACTTCGCCTCGCTGTCGTGGGAATTGGCTATGCTGACGGTGTTCCTCGCGGTCTTTCCAACAAAATGCAGGCGTTAATTCGCGGTCAGCGAGTGTCGCAAATTGGGACAATTACTATGGATCAGTTGATGCTGGATGTGAGTGCCATACCCAATATCCAAGAAGGAGAAGTAGTCACCTTACTAGGAGAACAGGGAAAAGAACAAATTTCAGCCGACGATTGGGCAGAAGAATTAAACACTATTTCATGGGAAATTCTCTGCGGGTTCAAACATCGTCTGCCTCGTGTTGCAGTCATGTAATTGGGTATGGGGCATAGGAAATTAATTTCTCCCTTGTCCCACATTTTCCCTTTCCATAAATAATTTATTATGGTATTATAGTAAACTGATGCGGATATGGCGAAATTGGCAGACGCGCTAGATTTAGGTTCTAGTTCCGAAAGGAGTGAAGGTTCAAGTCCTTTTATCCGCATTTATTAAATTTGCGATCGCTCAGTTATTAAGTAAACGCTGGTTTGCTTTGAGAATCTGCTGTGTTACACCATGCTAAGACACTCTAAATATTTGAGATAAATTTACAGTTTTCATGTATTTGAACCACATCTGTTGTAAGGGCACAGCATTGCTGTGCCCCTACCGTGTGGTGTATTTACCTGAAAATAGCTGTAAGATTAATAGGACTTACGCAATCGTGAAGAAAAACCAAGCCTTTGCGATTACTTCGCTTCTCTACGAGAGGCTGCGCCAACGTTCGTAATGACGTAAAATCGTAATCCGTGCGTAAGTCCTAATTAATTTTCTCTATAATGGAACCTTTGATTTTCAAAAAAAATTAGATCGTTCCGCTTCACTACACTCAAAAAGGGTAAAGAAAATAAGAGCAAAGGGCAAAAGAGCTAAAGTGTAAAGGGCTAAAAAGTCCTCCCAACCGCGCAGACAAGACGAAAACCAATAACGTTGAAGAAGTAGTCGCGCACCGCCCTATCGTCGTTGCCGCGGGACGCAGAACGGCAGTTTCTAGAATCGTCGATCCAGGAACCGCCCCGCAGAATTCCATATTCATTATCATTATCTATCCATGCACTTGCATCTCTAGGCGCTCCTTTATAGCTGCCATGCCAAGTATCTTGACACCACTCCCAGACATTCCCGTGCATATCGTACAATCCAAAGGCATTGGGTGGAAAACTGCCTACCTCTATTGTTTCTCTACGATTTTTTCCTTTTGGCTCAGAAGCGTAAGTAGAATTTCCATCGTAGTTGGCTAACTCAGTCGTTATCGTCTCGCCAAAATGAAAGGCTGTATTTGTTCCTGCACGACAGGCATATTCCCATTCAGCTTCATTAGGTAGACGATATTGCTTGTTTGTATATTTCGAGAGGCGATCGCAAAACTCAACTGCATCGTTCCAAGATACTTCCTCTACTGGTCGTTTATCTCCTTTGAAATAAGATGGATCAGCTTTCAAGTCACGATTAACTTTGGGTAGTGCTGCTACTCTTTTCCATATGCGCTTGGGTAACTGAGTATTTACCCATCAAGAATGATTGAACCGTCACTTCATGCTGAGGTTTTTCGTAATTACTTCCTTCCTCTGATGGTGAACCCATCAGGAATTTGCCACTGGGAATCGCAATCATTTCCAAGCTGACACGATTTCCTAAGTCTTCGGTGAAATATTGGGCTTCACTTCTGTCTCGTTTCACCTCTTGACCACTTGCATTTACCTTCACTATTTCAAACTGAAAAACCTGTAGTCCAGCTTGATGTGCTGTAGGTGCTGGTTGAGAAACTACTGATCTATTTTCCCTTGATAAAGTAATAACTTCAATAATTTTTGGAGGTACAGAAGACTCTCCAAGTCGCTGGGGAATTCTAGAAAATGCCTCAATTGCTTGCATATCGGAACCCCTAGCAGCCACATTCACGCGAATCCATAACTGTCTGGCTAATTCCCACTCTTTTTTGACTTCCGCTTGATAAGCGTCAAGTTTCATCGTGGCAATATCAGTCAGCGTGGCATAATCGGGCAACAAAATTAAGTGTAATTTGTTAGCTGGTTCAGCGATCGCATAGGGATATTGTGGAGTTTTCCGGTGCGTTTGATTTATTGTGGGAACTCTCCATTGTAAATATCGCTCCAGCCTTTCTACTCTGGCACAGTTTCCTGCACCTGCTATCCTCAACCCGTCTAACAACGCCTGGGTAAATGAGCCGTGTTGCAACTGCTCAATTTCATAAGACTTTTGACTGGGACTGCAAGAGTAAAAGGTGACTACTCCCTGATGTTGTTCACCAATACCCTCTCCTCGCCTGCTTCCTTCATCGCGGCAAGCATCTAAAAACAACACTACATTATCTGCTCCACTGCGGCGCAATCTTTGGGTAACATAATCAACAGGAATTGCCGTATGTTCTACATCGCCTGGGTCGCTATCTATCAGCATAAGATAGTCTCGGTCAGCTGACCGACATCCGTGACCAGCAAAGAAAAACCAGAGATTATCCCCTGGTGCCAATAGTGGGTTTTCAAAGTTTGCCCGTAAAAACCGCCGCAAGTTACCGTAAGTAGGTTGAGTGGGAATATGTGTTGGAGAGGCGGGAATTGGGGGAGAATCCTCTGTAAACAGAAACACTTTGTCAAACCGCACTTCCTTTTCAAACCAATCGCGCATAGCAAGGGCATCAAGTTTGGCGTAGTTTAGGTGCTGAAGATTGTTGTACTGATTAATGCCGATCGCGATCGCCCAATTTTTAGCCATTTCTGCGTTGGTGTTGACTAATCTCTTCTTCTCTATTGCCAGTTTACGTGTTACTACTGAATAATAGTAATGCACTGTCATGCAGTTCGATAGTCTAGAACTAAAAAATAATTGCCTGCCATGACCAAACCTCAAATTGTCGTCAGAATTCCCCCGTATCTTCTAGAAAAGCTTAACAACTACGCTCAACAGACTGGCACATCTAAAACTGAGGTAGTAGTTGGCGCTTTGGCGCACTATTTAGGATGTGTTGAAAATTTACCATTAAACCAAAGAGTTGCCGAACTGGAAGCCAGAACGGCGGTGCTAGAAGCTTTGGTAAAAGCTAGTTAAATCAAGAATAATTTCAATAAGAAAATTTATGTCAGCAGAAAATTCCACCCCAAAAGCCATCTGGGTTATTACCGAAGAAACGGCTGAAACATCAAGTACCACCAATGAAACATTCAGAAATATTGGAGCAAGAAGCAGTGGAGATAGAGGAGGACGACTCGGAGTTGAAACCACTGAAGAAATAGTAGTTAGTCGAAAAAAAGACGAAATAGTAATTACTAGACACAAAGTAGAGGTAACTAAACTCAAGCAAGAAATGAAGGGGTTTCTGGAAGCAATGCGGGAAATGCTTGATGAAGCTGATCAACCCGATTCTAAAATGCAGCTTAATGAGGTGGAACTCTCAGTAGAAGTCAATGGCGAAGGACAAATCAGTTTGTTCGGGATTGGTGGTGGTAAAGCTGGGGGAAAAGGAGCGATGACTTTTAAATTCAAGCGGAAATAATTGGTGCTTGAATCTGGGTAGGAATTGGGCGATTGTTGTTGGGATTAATTACTATGAGAATCTGCGTAGGCGTAGCCCGCCGCAGGCATCGCTAAACTTTGCCAGGCGAGATGCTTCTGTAATGGCAACTTGGTTTCAACAAGAAGCCAAGTTTAATCAAGTTTTCCTCTTCACCGATGATTCTCCCATAATTGCAGCCAATCCACCAATTCGCAATCAGGAGAAAGGTATCGAGACAAAAGTGAAGGATCGCAACACGCAGTAGCGAATTCTATTCACCTAATACTTTTCTTGAGTTTTACTAGGCATACTAGTACCGCAAGGCGGAAGTCAAAAGTCAAAAGTCAAAAGTCAAAAGTATTACTGAATGCGCTTTTTAGGGTTTTTAAATGATTGCTCCATTTTCGCCGTGTTGTACTAAGGTATAACCCATGTCATCACAGGTTTCGACCGTTATCTGATTTCAAAAATCAAATATAAATCCTATTAGTGACAAAAGTAACTACTTCAACATGACTTTGTATACAGGCATGTACCTGATTATTCCCATTATATTGAGAATATACAAATCAAGTAATGCAAGGGAGATTAAATATATGAACCGCTTTAAATCTATTCTTCTTGGAGGCTTATTAACAGCTGCTTCAATTGCTACTTTTTCTCAAAATGCTAATGCTGCTGAATTTAAATCTGAGCATGATCATTTGAATCGTAATACTGTAGCTTTTAATAATAGTAAACTCCAACACGAACGTCAAGTCCGTGAACAACACGCTCGTGAATTACGTGAGCGTCAAGCTCGTGAACAACGCGCTCGTCAATTGCGTGAACGTCAAGCTCGTGAACGACACGCTCGTGAATTGCGTGAACGTCAAGCAAGACTTCATTACTAAGAAAATAAATTTTAACTCACTCATATTACGTTAGGAGAGTAGCAATACTCTCCTTTTTTATTTATATAAACCTGCTCAAATTAATGCCCGAATTCAGCTAAATCTCAGGTTATTAGTTTTTCAATTAGTTCTATAACACCATCCCCCCGACTATAGTCACAAAATCCACACGCTCTTTGAGCGTTGGCAAAGCATTAGCAACTGCTACTGAACAACCACAAAAATTGAGGAAATCATGGTCATTTTCTGCATCGCCAATGCCGACTACATTTTCAGGTGATAACTGCATCTCATCCAAGGCGGCGGCTAACCCTGTGGCTTTGTTAATTCCTGACGGTAGAACCATCACCGCCCCTTTATTTAATATGACTTGTAATTCTAATCCCATCTGACGGATAGTTTCTAAAACTATGGTTTCTTAGGGATGCCAAGTGGCAACAATTACACGCCCAACTGACAGGGGCTTGACTTGGCGATCGCGCAAGTTTTTCGGACAAATAGAACAATTCACCTGGAGACGCCGATTAATTTCACGCCTTTTTCTAGTATTGTCATTAGCTCTTCTGAATTATGTTTTATTTTTGTTAAAAAAATCAGTATTATTGCTATGGTCAAATTGAAATTACTCGATACAAAGTGGCTTCATCTAGCCCTTAGCTAGTTAATGACTAGATTTTACTTAAGTGTAAATACAGGAGTTCAAATGTATTACCGTCAATAAAATCGGTATTATTCCTGTGGTCAGATAGGGGTTACTCAATGGAAAGTGGCTTCATATACTCTTGACATTTTTATGTCTTATTCTTCAAAGATGTCTGTAAATCTCGGTAACAGGAAGTAAATTAATCATAATTTACGAATTTACTGAGATTTGATCATTTGAAAATAACGCTGTTGTCGTTGAGTTTCACCACAATCCCTAAATATAAACTAAATGTATTTTAAAATACAGGTGTTTTATCCTTTTTACTTGATTGCAATTGTGGAATAACTCTGCACAAATTTAGCTTACACCTATCGAATTTAGCTGAAGTAAAAGTAAAATGAGCACAACTCCTATAGGTAGCTACAGATTATTCCAGAAACTACATCCGCTATCTCTGTTGGCACAATTAACTAGTCGGCGTGCTACAGGCTGCTTAAATATATTTACTGAAATAGTTTCTTGGTCAATCTATCTAGAGGAGGGGAAACTTACTTATGCCTCCTATTCAGATAAACTATTTGAGCGCCTTGACAGTCACTTGCGACGCTTGAGCCAGCAAATTCCTGCTCTCAACAGCGCTACTCGCGTGCAGATGCGGCTGATGTTTGAGACGAAGAATGAACATCAATCAATACCAAATGCGGATTACCAAGCTATTTGTTGGTTAGTAAATCAGGACTATATCACCTCTGTGCAAGCAGCAAGGCTGATAGACGAATTGGCAAAAGAAGTACTGGAATCATTTCTATGCTTAAAAGAAGGTAGTTATGAATTCAGTCCTGAAAGCTCTTTGGATGAACTACCAAAGTTCTGTTCCCTGGATTTGCGGTTACTTGTTGAACACTGTCAAAAGCAGTTACGAAATCGGCAAAATATCCAGTCATCAATTCCGGCTGGTAGAGGTTCCCAAGTTTTGTCTACAATACAACCGTCTCAATTTCAGCCACAACTGCAAATAAAACTTGGGCAAAAATTGCCGATTCAAATCAATTTTGATATTCCTGAGAATAATAAAACTACTCAGCCAACTGTTAGCAAAAAACTATATACAATTGCCTGTATTGATGATAGCCAAACAGTTTTGAATTCCATCAAACACTTTTTGGATGAAAACACCTTTTCAGTTGTGATGATCAATGATCCGGTAAAAGCTTTAATGCAAATTCTCCGAAGTAAGCCCGATCTGATTTTGCTAGATGTTGAAATGCCAAGTTTAGATGGCTACGAGCTATGTTCTTTATTACGGAAACATTCGGCTTTTAAAAATACACCGATAATTATGGTGACTGGTAGAACAGGATTTATCGACAGGGCAAAGGCTAAGTTAGTCAGATCATCAGGATATTTGACTAAGCCTTTTACACAATCAGAATTGCTAAAAATGGTTTTTAAGCATCTTGGTTAATTTAGGATTCATAATTCCGGAGTCAGAAGAAATGAGACAACTAGCAAAAACATTTCAAGACTTGATAGTTTGGCAAAAAGCACATCAATTTATTTTATTAGTATATCCATTTACTGCTCACTTTCCTAAATCAGAAATATATGGGCTTACCTCTCAATTTAGAAGGGCAGCAATTTCTATACCAGCAAATATAGCAGATGGATTTAAGAAAAAAGGATTAGCAGATAAAGGACGTTTTTTAAACATTGCACAAGGTTCTTTGGAAGAATGTCGTTATTATCTAATTCTTTCAAATGACTTGGAATATGGTGATGCTTCGGGATTAATATTTAAACTTGAGGAAGTTAGTAAGTTACTAACAAGCTATGCTAATTCAATTCTGAATTCTGACTCCTGAATTTTTATCCTATTTCTTTTTAGGAGATTTAATAGTGAGCCTGACTTTACTTGGCACAATTCTGATTGTAGAAGATTCCCCCAGCGAATTGGAATTGATGAGCCATTATCTTAAAGAGAGTGGTTACAACGTCATTAAAGCTTCTGGTGCAAAAGAAGCTTTAGAAAAAGCTGTGTTAGAAAAACCAGATGCGATCGTTACTGATGTAGTAATGCCCGAAATGAGTGGATTTGAATTGTGTCGTTCTCTAAGAAGAAATCCGATTACTGTAAAAGTGCCGATTGTAATTTGTAGTTCTAAAAATCAAGAAATTGACCGTTTGTGGGCAATGAAACAAGGTGCAGATGCCTATATAACTAAACCATACACCCGCGAACATCTCCTGCGTACTATTAAATCAGTGGTAATTTGAATCAATGACTAGTACAAACATTACACTTCCTTCAAAACCAATCCTAAATAATTTAGCAGATGGTTATCTAAAGTTTCAGCTAAATCAACAGACTACTGCTGTTTTATCAATGAAACATACGCAAGAAGCAATCATTGTGCCTATTGAATCTATCACCTCAATGCCTAATATGCCCCCCTGCATATTAGGGTTAATGAATTGGCGGAGTCGGATAATTTGGGTAGTTGATTTACCAAGAATGCTCAATTTAGAATCTCTAGATTATCGACTGCGACAGTACAATGCGCTCATTATTCGGGTGGAATCATTGGTGTTAGGCTTAGTTGTCCAAGAAATAAAAGGTACAACTAAGTTCGCAGTTGATGCTATTCATTCTCCTATAGGACAAGTGGCATCCAGTTTAGTTCCTTATTTATGTGGGTGCGTTGTGCAACAAGAAGAAATATTACTGGTATTAGATGCACAGGCGATTGTGCAGTCTTCTATTCTCCAGAGTGATTAGGGTGTACTACTAAAAAAGGATTTTTAGTGTTCTTATTCACGTATTTAGGAGAACTACTTTTATGTTTAATAAAACCAACACGAATCAAGGTAGTGGCGCTCAAAATCGAGCATCGCTGATTTCATCCCAAAAAATCACTGGTAGTGTAGTAAAGCTACCAAGTAAGCTTACTACTGAAAGGACTAATAATTCTTCCCTAAATCAGGCTATTGCCTCTTTTACAAGGTTAGGATTGATTAAGAAAGCGACTATTTTGGCGATCGCAATCGGTACAATACCAGTATTGGGCATAGGCGCGATCGCTTTTAGCTTTGCCAACAAGTCGATTACTAAGCAAATTACTCAATCTCAACAAGCCGAAGCCACTGGTTTAAGTGATAAACTTAACCGTTTTATGTTGGGACGCTACGGTGATATTCAGGTAATATCAAGTTTGCCTTTTTTAACTAATTCTCCAGCTAGTGCCGATATCACCACTCGAGAAAAACAAGCAGTCTTAGATCGTGTTGTCGAAGCCTACAAAGCTTATGACAGTATTGCTGTCTTTGATCGCCAAGGTAACTTGATTGTGCAATCCACAGGCGAACCCCTGGAAAACCAAAAAGACCGTACTTATTTTCAAGACGCTTTACAAAAAGATACTCCTATAATCAGCAAACCTGAAGCAGCAAAAAATACAGGTAAAGTAAGTATTTATATAGCTGTACCTGTGAAAGAGACAAGGACGGGCCAAACTATTGGCGTGGTACAAGCACGTATGCCCGTAAAATCTTTAGAGGAAGTCATCAAAAACTATGCAGCCAATGGACAACAATACCATTTGCTCGATGCTTCGGGAACAGTTTTCTTGAGTCCACAACAAGAATTATTGGGGAAACAGGCAAAGGGAGAGTATTCTAATTTAGCTAAACTCCTTGCAGCCAAAAAAGTAGATAGTTTTATAGAAGTTCCCAAAACTCACAAAAAACAAGAACTAGTCAGCTACGTACCAGCCAGTAAGTTAAACGGCTTGCCAGATTTAAACTGGCAAGTACTTTTATCCACAGATACAGCAATTTTATTTGAGCCGCAAAGACAATTGTTGTGGATTATAGCTATTGGTACAGCACTGACAGCATTGATTGTGGCTGCGATCGCATCTCAGTTAGCTAAACTTACTACACAGCCAATTATCAATGCGACTGCGGCATTAGCAAAGCTTGGGCAAGGTAAATTCAACACCCGTCTGGAAATTGAAAGAGAAGACGAATTAGGGGTATTGAGTGCAAATATCAACCAGATGGCCGAACAATTGCAGGTCTTAGTTAAGGAACAAGAACTGGATGTTGAAGGCGTAAAATTATTAGCAGATATTACCCAACAAATTCGGAGAACTCTCAAGACCGAAGATATTTATCACGCAGCAGTAAAAGAAGTTCAGCGATCGCTAAAAACAGACCGAGTAATCATTTATAGTTTGAATCCAGATACTTGGGATGGCGTCGTCATTGCTGAATCGGTAACTGGTAATTGGCCGGAAATGATCCGAGTCCAAATCGATGACCCCTATTTTCGGGAACGTTATCTAGAAACTTCTCATGATCGCCGGGTGCAAGCAGTTGCTAACATTCATCAAGACCAAAGCTTGAAAAATGCCAATGGATACACTCAACTGTTGGAAGAATTTGCTGTCAAAGGTCATTTGATTGTACCGATTCTAGCCCAAGAGCAACTTCTCGGCTTATTAATTGCTCATCATTGCGAAACTCCTCGTATTTGGCAACAGCCGGAAATTGACTTGTTTCAACAGATAGCAACTCAAATTGGCTATGCCTTAGAACAAGCCAAGTTGTTAGAGGAGATAGAACAAGCTAGGAATGTTGTAGTAATCAGTTCTGACGATGAACGGCATCAAAAAGAAACACTGCAACAGCAACTTTTAGAACTGCTCAACGACGTAGAAAGTGCAGCCAGAGGCGACTTGACAGTGCGTGCAGACGTGACCTCTGGGGAAATAGGCACTGTTGCCGACTTTTTCAACTCCATTGTGGAAAGCCTCCGGGATATTGTTACCCAAGTTCAACAGGCTGCTATCTACGTGAATAGTGCTATTGGCTCTAACGAAGGAGCCATCCGCCACTTAGCAGAGGAAGCACTCACCCAAGCTGCCGAAATAAACCGCACTCTCGATGCTGTTGACAAAATGACCCAATCCATGAAAGCCGTAGCCGAAAGCGCCGAAAAAGCTGCTTTCATTGCCAACCACGCCGCCCACACCGCCACTCAGAGTGGACACGCAATGGATTTGACAGTACAAAATATTCTCTCTTTGCGGGAAACTGTGGGTGAAACTGCTAAAAAAGTGAAACGCCTTGGAGAATCTTCTCAACAAATTTCTCGCGTGGTGTCCTTGATTAACCAAATTGCCATCCAAACCAACTTGCTTGCCATCAACGCTGGTATTGAAGCAGCGCGTGCAGGTGAAGAAGGTCAAGGTTTTGCCGTAGTTGCTGAAGAAGTCGGGGAATTAGCAGTTAGGAGTGCCGCAGCAACCCAAGAAATTGAACAAATTGTTGAAAATATCCAACGAGAAACCAGTGAAGTGGTGCAGGCAATGGAAATAGGAACCACCCAAGTGGTAGAAGGGACTCGAATTGTGGAGTCAGCTAAACAAAGTCTGAGTCAAATTTTGGATGTATCGCATCAAATTGACTCCTTAGTGCAGTCAATTTCCACTGCAACTGCATCTCAGGTAGAAACATCGCAAAGTGTCACCCAATTGATGAAAGATATTGCGGCTGTATCACAACGCACCAGCGATTCTTCTCGCCAAGTTTCCGAATCTCTGCAACAAACTGTGGAGATTTCCCAGCAATTGCAAGAGACTGTCGAGACTTTCAAAGTTAGTTAGCGGTCATTTGTCAGTTGTTTAGTTTTCACTACTTACTACTGACAAATGGTCGAATTTTAGATTTTAAATTTTGAATTTTGGAATTGTTGGCGGAGCCTCTCATAGAGAAGATTCAAAATATAAAAATGTCTGGAGCAAGCGAATTTCAACAGGAGAATAATTCTATTATCCAAAATCTAAAATTAAATAGCAAGCCTGTGAATTTAGGTATGGATCAATCTACAATCTAAAATCCAAAATTGTTTGACTATTAACAAAAACTATGCTGCAAGACAAAGAATTAGAAATCCAGATGCAGTTTCTGGAAGAAGCAACTGATTACTTAAATATCCTGGAAGGAGTATTACTGGAAATTGATACTACTAACCGGATCGATTTGGATAAAATCAATGCTGCACTCCGGGCTGCTCATTCTATCAAAGGTGGCGCCGGGATGATGGGATTTAAATCGCTAAGTGATTTGTCTCACCGTCTAGAAGATTCCTTTAAAGTTTTAAAAACTAAAAAAAATTCTCTAGAAATTGATACTCAGTTACAAAGTTTATTGCTATCTGGAGTTGACTGGCTGCGTCAGATTGTAGAATTGCTTGCAGAAGGAAATGTTGTCGAAGATCAGTGGTTAGCAACCTTTTGTTACCCAATTTTTGATCAGTTGCACGATCGCTTGGGTGACCCTACCCCTGAGGATGCCTCAACCATGCTATCCCCAGAAGATGGGCAAGACATTATCCCCTTGCTATTTGGCACAGAAGTAGAAGAGTGTTTGCAGCACCTAGAATCTATATTGGCAGATAGTGAACAGCCTGGTTTGCATGAAGAAGTTGTGATCATGGCAACTGAATTGGGCGGTTTAGGGGAAATGCTCCAGTTGGCTGCTTTTACCAAGCTTTGTGAGTCAATAACGCAGCAATTAGAAATTGTTAGCAGTTCGCGCATTCCAGAAATTGCCCAGTTAGCATTGCAAGCATGGCGGCGATCGCAAGCTTTGATCCTGACAAATCAATTAGATAACTTACCTACAGAAATTGACTTGGGTAGTTATACGCAATCACAGCCACTATTACAAGCAGAAGTAATACCACAGGTTATTGACACAAATACAGAAGTAGTATCAACATCTGTTTGGCAACCAGAAAACACTAGAGAAAATTGGATTAATCATGAAGCGTTGGCGCAGCCCGCCGCAGGTATTGCTGCCAATTTTACATTTTTGGATGCAGAATTTGCTGATGACGTTAATGCTGTCAATGTCACAGAGCAAAATACAATATTTGTTAGAGAACATAATCCTCAAGATACCAGATTTGGCGAAGGCAAAGGAGAGCCAAATGGTGTTGGGAAAGAGCGGGATATTCATGAAAATAGTGTCCGAGTTCCCAGCAAACAACTAGAGCAAATTAATGATTTATTTAGTGAACTGATTGTTCAGCGGAATGGGTTAAACTCGCAATTAGAAAGATTACGCAAACTCGTTCGTAACCTGAAGCAGCGAGTCCAAGTTCTCGACCAAGAAAACCAGGAGTTACGTACAGCCTACGACAAAATTTCTCCTGAAGCTGCCATGTCTCTTGGGGTGCAACCGCAAGCTGAAAATGGCCACCAAATACAAGGCACAGACAGAGAATTTGATTCCTTAGAAATGGATCGCTATAACGATTTCAACCTGCGATCGCAGGAAGTTATGGAAACCATTGTTCAGGTACAGGAAGTCACAACTGATGTGCAACTCAGTGTAGATGATACAGACCAAATTGCTCGGAAATTAAACAAAACATCAAAACAGTTACAAACAAAGCTAAATCACATCCGAATGCGGCCGCTGTCCGATTTAATCGAACGTTTTCCCAGAGCCTTGCGCGATTTAAATGTAGAGTATGGGAAAAATGTCCAGTTAAAAATTGAAGGTGGCAATACTTTAATTGAACGCAGCATTTTAGAAGCATTAAATGAACCTTTAATGCACCTGTTAAGGAACGCCTTCGATCATGGTATCGAAGACTCTAGCACCCGCCGCCTTTTGGGTAAACCAGAACAAGGATTGATTGAAATTACAGCTACTCACCGCAGTAATCGTACCCTGATTACTATCCGTGATGATGGTTGGGGCATTTCTTTAGAGAAAATTCGCATCCGCGCCCTAGCTATGGGATTGGATGCTTCTCTCCTCGCTAATGCTAGTGATGAAGAACTGTTATCACTAATATTTGAACCAGGTTTTACCACCTCCGAGCAAGTCACAGCATTATCTGGCCGCGGTGTCGGTATGGATGTAGTTCGCAACAACCTCAAACTAATTCGGGGAGATGTCAAAGTTGATACGGAACCAGGAGTTGGTACTACCTTCACCCTATCAGTACCATTTACACTTTCTGTAGCGCGAGTTCTGCTGGTAGAAATCAACAAAATGCTATTGGCATTTCCCACAGATGTTATTTCAGAAATATCCTTACTCCAAGACGAGCGAGTTTTCCAAATGGCAGGTAGCGAAGTCCTAAATTGGCAAGGAACTATGCTACCACTGATTCGCTTGACTTCTTATTTAGAGTTTAATTGCCTGCGCTACGATATCTCAGAATTAGAGACTCCGGCAGCGATTAATGCTAATAGTGTGTTAGTAGTCAAAGGGAATAATCAGCCAGTAGCAATCCAAATAGACCGTTGCTGGGGTGAACAGGAAGTTGCTATTCGTCAAGTCGAGGGAAATATACCTTTACCTGAAGGCTTCAGCAATTGTACGATTCTCGGTGATGGTCGAGTAGTGCCACTAGTTAATGTCAATGAGTTGCTATATTGGATTGCTACGAATCGACGGACTTCCAAAGAAACTCAATTACCATCAGCAAGATTAAAAACACCGTTCCTGATATTTGATGAAGAAAAAATATCAGCAGCGTCTATTAAGCAGAAAGGCACAATTTTAATCGTAGATGACTCAATTAATGTTCGCCGCTTTTTAGCCCTGACCCTTGAAAAAGGAGGGTATCAAGTAGAACAAGCTAAAGATGGTCAAGATGCCTTAGATAAACTCCATAGTGGATTAAGAGTTGAGGCAGTAATTTGTGATATTGAAATGCCTCGCCTAGATGGTTATGGCTTTTTAGGTAAGGTAAATTCAGACGTTGATACAAAAGATATTCCAGTTGCGATGCTGACTTCTCGTAGTAGCAATAAACATCGGCAATTAGCTATGCAATTGGGGGCGCGGGCTTACTTTTCTAAACCTTATAACGAGCAAGAATTACTCCAAACGCTGGAGGAAATAATTCGTAATGTCGCAGAAAAGGCAGCTTCTAATTGATAATTGATAATTCATAATTAGGTTTTAGATATTTTCATAGGGTGCGTTAGCCTTTGGCTAACGTACCGCTTGTTTTAACTTATAATGCCTTGGCGACTAGAAGTCGTACGCCAGGTGCTTCAAGTCGGGCATTGCCCGCCCAACGCGTTTAGTAAATTTGAAAGATGAATGTCAAAAATTTTATAAATATCGCGCCTATTTTTTAGCTGCCGCAGGAATTGCAGAGTTTAGGGATTATTTCAGAGCATAGGAAATAGGAACACAAATTGTCAAGTGGACAATTGATAGTCCGAGTTCAATCAAAGAAGAAGCAAAGCTTAGGGAAAATTCTACAGGATAATCAGCATCGCTTTGAGGTAGTCAAAGGTTTAAGTGGTTATTGGCGATTGAATGATGAATACTACTATTTAGCCTGGGAATGCGCCCAGAATATGCCTTACCCCGATTTCTATCAAGCTTAGCCTCAGCATAATGTTGTTACTCGTACAATGCGAAGCTTAAAGAAAATCCTCTTCACAAGAATAATTTAAATACTTTTGCAGCAGCGACGTTACAAATAAATTTGCGGTAGTAACCGATAGCTTGCCCATTTGTTCCAAAGATAGAGGCAGATGTTACGAATATTGGTATGTTAGCAACAACAGTTTGAGCATTTGCTATAAATGCGTACTCATTTGCTGCAATTACTGTCGCATTCATAACAATTGCTTAAAATTTAATCAAACAAATTAAGCAATAGTTATAAATGGATACTCATTTACAGCAATTCTCTACTCATTTATAACAAATGCTGTCGCATTCATAATAAATGCTTCAAATTTAATCAAATAAATTAAGCATTAGTTATAAATGGATACTCATTTACAGCAATTGTCTACTCATTTATAACAAATGCTGTCGCATTCATAATAAATGCTTCAAATTTAGTCAAATAAATTAAGCATTAGTTATAAATGGATACTCATTTGTAGCTTAGAGGAACTTCAATTTCTTCAACTCGCCATGCAGCTTACAGCATTTTGCATCTAAATGAAGTACATCCTTACCCCCCTTAATCCCCCCTTGTCAAGGGGGGAGACCGGAAATCTAGTTCCCTCACGCCACATGCTTCAAGTCGGGCATTGCCCGCCCAACGCAGTGGCTCCTCTTGTCAAGGGGGGAGATCGGAAATCTAGTTCCCTCCCCTTTATAAGGGGAGGGTTAGGGTGGGGTAAAAAATATTTGATACATCAATCATGACTTTTCAAACAACCTCTAAGATGTATGAATAATATCCGAAGTTTTGGGAATTTTGATAAATTAATACAAGGAGTTTCAGATGATAAAAAACAATAGAAAAAAGGCTCTCGCTCAAGCTATTTCCACAGCTGTTGCTCTGGGCTGGGTAATAATGCAGGTGGAATCAGCACAAGCTGCTACCTTAACGGTTAACAATCTCAATGACAGTGGCGTTGGCTCGTTGCGAGACACTATCAACATTGCAAATAGCAATGACGTGGTAGAGTTCTTATTGGGAAGTAACCCCAGTAAAATTACCCTGACGAGTGGGGCAATTGCGATCGCTAAAAATCTTACTATTAATGGCCCAGGTGCTAATTTACTTACCATCAATGGTAATCATCAATTCCCCGTGTTTGACATTAGCGCCGCCGATGTTACACTTTCTGGGCTGGCGATCGCTGGTAATTTCAATGCTCACGATTTTAGTAACCTAACGTTTACCAATAGCACAATTAGCGGCGACAATTTTAAGATAGATATTAATGGTCGTGGACTAAAGCTGATCAATACGATCATCAGCGGTAACAATACTGTAAATATCAATACTACGGATTATATAGATTTGCTGCTCGATGGTAGTAAAATAAGTAAAATAACGACTCTAGGTAACACCACTAACGCCGGCAATTTAACTATCTCTACTAAAAACCTAAACATTGCCCTCAGCAACGTCAACGGCAGCAATCCTGACCAAATCAGCGCTGGTCTAGCAGGAAACCTAGCTCTACTAACAATCGGCATAATTCTTCCACCCGATGCTATTATATCAAAACCAGTACCCGAACCTAGTGCGATCGCTGGTATTATACTTGCGGGTAGTCTGGCTTGGCTGGCGCAGAAAAAGCAAGCAGCATTTCGCAAAGCAAAGGTATAATTACGTCTCAAAATAAAGTTTTACTTGAACTGCATTGGTTGAGATGGTGTAACCAAATCATCCTCTGTGTGCTTTTCGGATTAGAGTTGATGATAGCGATCGCTTCAGTAGATTACACTCCAAAATCCTTGTCTATAGTCGTCAAACAAGTGATGACAAGAACAGTTTAAATAATTAGCCCGCCTGCGCGGGCTAATTATTTAATAGGCAATTAGCCGGACATAATATTAATCTCCCTGAAAATAAAATACTTCCAGGAACCTTTATTAAGCCTCAACTTTTACACCCTTCCAGAAGGCGACATAACCCTCGATATTCTTAGCCTTCTCCTTGGCACTGGGATAGTACCATGCGGCGTCTTTGTTGACTTTCCCATCAACGTCAATACTGTAGTAGCTGGCAACACCTTTCCAAGGACAAGTACTGTGGGTGTTACTGTCTGTGAAGTATTGCTTGTTAATGGTGTCAGCAGGGAAATAATGGTTGTTTTCCACAACTACGGTATTATCACTCTCAGCTAAAACTGTTCCATTCCAAATTGCTTTTGGCATAAATGAGTTTGCAAATAAAGTATACATTTAACATTTTGACACGATCAGCTTATTTTATCCTCCTGAACGGCTACCTTAGAGGATGTTTGAAAAGTCCATAATGATGTATAAAATATTTTTTACCCCTCCCTAACCCTCCCCGATATATTGGGGAGCCACTGCGTTGGGCGGGCAATGCCCGACTTGTTCGCGCAGCGTCTCCCCTTGGGAGAAGCATGTGGCGTGAGGGAACCGGATTTTTCTTGTTTCCCCCCAATATATCGGGGGGACTAAGGGGGGTAACAACGCAATTAAAATCACAGTTAACCACTTTTCAAACAACCTGTTACACGAAAGTCCGTGCAAACTCAAATGAATGGTCAGTAAGGTTTATAGAAAACTTTGCAATGCCAGTATTAATTTACATCACTTTTATTTATCAAGTTAAGAAGTAAAAGTATTTGCTTTTATTAGAAAGACTTTCTAGCATATTGGTATGGAAACTTTATTAGCTAAAACACAGTTGGATTTCAGTTTCTAGCCGAAAGCAAAAAATATCTAGAAGAGAAGATCATAATTACATATATGTGAGCGATCGCACCTTCTATAAATGCTTGCAAATCAAAGATTTGATCTAGTGAATCTTTGCTTTTTCTGAGTTATTACTTACTAAACCTTATACGAATTCCCAATTTTTGATATTGGGGTCAATTTGACTCAGCCGTTTGGATAATTAACAAATTAAGCTATCAAATGAACTGAGTATAGGAGGTTGAGATTTATAAAACAGTGGACTTTATTACTAGATATCACAGACTGATTGTACTTTGTTCTAATTGAGGATAACTCTACAGACCTCTTGCATAAGTCGAATAGACCCCCCTTAATCCCCCCTTATAAATGGGGGAAACTTGAAATCTTGCGCCCTCCCCAATACATCGGGGAGGGGTGATTCAAGGATTTTTGCAAGAGGTCTTATGAACTTACAAACTTGATAAATTCTGCACATATTGTTGCTTGGATTAATTCTATGCCTAAAATTACTAGCCTTCATACAGCCAATAATAACAACAGTGGCGCATCGAAAAACACAGCTGTTAACTCTAACACTTTATCTAGCTATTCCCCGAATGTAAATTACCTCAAATCCTTTGATACGAGCTTTATTGCGTATCACATGATGGGTCTTAGTAATAGTTAAATCGAGAAGAAAATTATGAAAGTTACAAACTTGCTCAACTCTGCATTTATCGTTGCTTGTATTGCTTTTATACCTGGAATTGTTGGCGCTCAAACAGCTAATAATAACAATAGTGCCGGACAAATAAACACATATGTCAACCCTAATACTTTACGTACTAATTCCCCAAATGCCAGGTATCTTCAACCTTTCAATACTACCTTTCTAGCTTATCAAGGTTATTTCAAAGAGCAGGGTATTCCTAGTGGGGGCGCTTTGGTATCTGAATTCCAAATAGGAAAAGTGACTGCAAAAGATGTGGTTCAGGCTGCTGTCAAGGCTAACAAATTACCAGCACAAGTTTTGAATGATCAAAGTTATCTCAATGCGGTCGAGTCGCAGTTGACATCATTGAGTAATATTAATGATTTAAATAACTAACTAGAGTTTAGACTAGTCAGGAGTGCGAAACTCTAAGAGGTTGTTTGAAAAGTCGTGATTGATGTATTAAATATTTTTTTACCCCTCCCTAACCCTCCCCGATATATTGGTGAGGGGACTGGATTTTCTGGTTTCCCCCCAATATATCGGGGGGATTAAGGGGGGTGATAAAAATCACAGTCAAACACTTTTTAAACATCCTCTAAACCCTTACGGCAATTGATGTATAGCAAGGGACTGGGGACTAGGGACTGGGGACTGGGGACTGGGTGAAAAGCCTTTTTGTGTCTAAGTTTTATCATCTGTTAATCTCCTAACCATTTTGGCTGTTGCTATATCTACTAATTAGTCGAATAAAAAGACCTTTAAGAGGTTTCACTACATAAAACCTGTCCCTCTCCGACGGGCGAGAGGGACAGGTTTGAACTTTAATTCAAGGCAGGGAGAGGTTCATGGAACTCACGTAAAATTGTATATGTGCTTTCCCTGCTCCTCTTCTCCCTGCTTGGTCATTTCTACCGAATTGGGTAATATCACTGCGCCGGCAATTTTGGGTGTGTAGTCGAGTACTTTGCGACAATACCAGAAATCTCAGGGTTGTAAAGTCTCAAATAATTCCAATAGTTGCCAAAAACTTGACGCACATAATTTTTGGTTTCATCAAAGGGAATTTCTTCAACAAACTCATCCGGATCTTTTGTAGTTAGAGTTTGTAGCCATTTGGAGACATTGCCGGGGCCAGCGTTGTAACTGGCGATCGCTAGCAAGGAGTTATTGTTATATTGCTGATGGGTATGATCCAAATACCATGTACCCAGCATGATATTGTCGTTGGGATTTTCGAGGTTTATTGTTTTGATATCCAACTTAATTTGTGGAGCGATCCATTGAGCTGTAGTCGGCAACAACTGCATTAAGCCAGTAGCGTTAGCAACGGATTTGATTTTTGGCTCAAACCGCGACTCTTGACGGATGAGAGCGGTGACTAGCAGAGGATTCAGTTTACGCTCAATAGACCACTTTTCAATCTCTCGCTGATAGGGAAACGGATAACGCGCTTGCCAGTAAGTGATCTGTTTACTCAGAGTCTGATATTGGGCAAGTTCAGCTGGTGTTTCCCGATCTTCCAATTTAGAAATTTTATCAATTCCAATGAGATTTTCTCCCTTTGCCTGCCGAATTAACCCTTCAGTAAATTGCTCTGCTACCGTTGGCTGAATTTTATTCTGAAATTCTGTTTGCCATTGTAACCAGGCATCGCGGTCTTGACCTAGCAGATATAATTCTTTTAAAGTCTCAGAACCAGCAGGTGGTAATGGACGCTCTTGTGCGATTACTTCTGGGTTCATGACGCGCACGTTGTCAAAGTTGCCAACATTTAGCCCCAGCATCGTCGCTGCTCGCCATGCATAGTAAGAGTAAGGAAACTGGCTAATCACATACTCATAAGCAGTTTGAGATTCCTGCTGTTTGCCTAGTAAAGCTGCCCATTTACCTACCCAAAAGCCTGCTCTTGGAGCCAAAATACTATTGGGATTATTGGTGACAATTGGTTCTGCCCATTGCCAAGCACCGACGTAATCTTTGGTATTGGCTTTATCTTGGGCGATTTTCCAGCGATACTCTGCGGCTTCATCAGAATTTCCGTACTTGGCTATGAGTAATTGCCACGCCTGGCTAGCTGACTTTTGATCCTTAAGGGTTTGGAGAGTTTTGGCTTTTTGTGCCAGTGCAGTACTAGCTTGTTTCGGAAATTTACTAATTACCTGCTCAAGATAGGGTAAGCCGTCTTTAGGAGTTTTTGCGGTTTCTGCTAACCGCAGTAGTGCAGTCCCAGCTTCCTCAGTATTTGGAAATTGCTGCACTAGTTGTTTATAGGTGGCGATGGCTACGCCCGCCGCAGGCATCGCTTTTTCTTTATCTTTGCCTCCTACCTGTAACCCCCGTGCAGTGCGGTAGAGGTTGCGCGATGTTTTGGGTGCTTTGGCATAAGCATTTGCGGCTTTCAAAAATTGACTATTTTCCCAATAGCCTGTACCAATTAGTTCCCATTCTTCGGGTTTGAGGGTAGGCTGTTTTACTAGCTGATCTAAAACGCCCACTATGCCTGGTTGATCATAGGCATATTTAGCCAAAATTAATTGTAATTGTGGCTGATTGGGATTATCTTGCAAGCGTTTGCGGATAATTTCCCAAGTCAGAGGATTGGAAGGAAATTGAGCGATCGCAGTTTCTTGTTGCTTCGGTTGGGCAATTAGATATAGCGCTTTCACCGTGGCCGCTTCTTTGGGATACTGTTTCAGCACACTTCGCCTCAGATCCGAGGCTTTGCCGTCCTCGCCCAGGATATCCTGTGCCTGAGCTTGTTTCAGCAAAATGTAGGGCGCTAGAAGGGGATAGTCTTTATCTAATCCGTCCAGTAAAACCAGCGCTTTTTTAGCTTGGGTTCTTTCAATGTAATCACTCGCCAAAAGATAACGAGCGCGATTTCGGTCTGGCGATCGCGATTGTTCGGCGATCGTTGCTAGTTTTGCCGCCCGTTCTGGCAGGGATTGTGAGATCAGTGGAAAGACGGCTGATTGAGCAATGCTACCCTCTGATGTTTGCCCTGCTTGATTCTGACTCAGTTTGAGCCATTTCCCCAAAGATTTGCCAATCTCAGGTGCTGATACCATTGCCCCAGCTAAAAAGGCAAACAGTGCTGCACCCGCAATTATCGAAATTTGCTTTTTCTGTAGTTTCTTCAGCATGAATACCCGCTGAAAAGTTCCGGTGAATTTCTTGAAACTCTAGCACTCCTAACCATCAGTGTTACCAATTTTTAATTTTAGATTTTTAATTTTATGTAGAAAAATCCTAATTTTCAATCCTACAGTTAGCAGTACTGTGTAGATAGCATATATTAAATCCTATTACATCTATCTGATGAGAGAAGCACTACCCTTCGGGTGACGCTCCAACGCTAAGAGTCTTCCAATAAATAAATGATCTAAAGTCTATCATTGCGTAGGCAAAGCCTTCCTGTCATAAGTGTCAACTTAACGTGAAACCCTTGTCAAGACGTGATATTCAGTTCTCTGGCTTCCCATCACGATCCGCGTCACCCCACCCTAACCCTCCCCGATAGATTGGGGAGGGAACTAAATTTCCTGTTTCCCCCCAATACATCGGGGGGATTAAGGGGGGTAAAACGCCTCATGCATTTGAACTTAAGTTGACACCAATGCCTTCCCCGTAGGGTACGCAAGGCAGTGGAGCAAAGCAATCACATCAGAGATTGCTTTATTCCGCTTCTCTACGAGACGCTACCGCGAAGGCTCCCGCAATGACAATTGGGCATTTTTTTACTTGGATTACTCTAATGTAGGACTTACGCAAAAATTACCAAAAAGCTTAATTTATCGAACCGCCAAGACGCCAAGAGCGCCGAGAATTCGTAGAGTGTGCGTAAGTCCTATAATGCTAACGCCAGTCGCTACAACGGGGAGCAAGTGGCGTGGGAACCGCCAAGGGCAGGTTGGCTCACCAACTCACATCAACCACTAACGTTAGTTTTGCTCAAGTTTGGAATTGCGCTTCATCAATCCAAGCAGCATGGAATCCATAGGGGACTCGCTGGGGAATTAGTACCTGCGCTATAGGCCCGGACGTGACATCTTGGGCATTTACTACGATTAATTCAGAAGTTTCTGAACCCTCATCATGAACTAAAGTTAGGAGCCAGCCATCATCCTCTGTTGTCGCGTGAGGACGTGGTACAAAAACGATATCTCCGCCATAACGCCCAACTCCGAATTCTAATGTTTCGGATTTACCACGATTAAAATCGTACTTGATCAGCGCATCAAACAAGAGAACTGGATTATTAGCGACTCTTGCACTGTAGCCGTATCGTGTTTTTTTCCCTAGTAGCTGTTCATTGATACGGGGAAATTCAATGGGTACATTATCTAACATTGTTTCTTTAACAAAACCAGTCTTGAGATTGAATCGCCACTCGTATAGAGGTCTGTCAACTCCTTCTTGTTCATCAAAGCTTTGGACTGGTTCTAAAAGTCCTGAGTTCTTCATTCGACAACCGCTTAAGACTATCTCTTCTCCTTCTTCGTAAGCATTGAGAGTGTGAGGTACGAAACAAGCTGAACTCTCGAACCAACGGACATCACCATTATTTCCATGACGTGGTAAGATGCCAAAGCGACTAGGGCGATCGCTCTCGAATAATAGCAGAGATTCTCCTCGTTGTGCCCGTTGTGGATTAAAAGTCAGGGGCAGATCCATAAAAATTGTATAGTTTTCGCTGATTGCAAAATCATGCATCATCACTCCTATTGGCAAGTCAATTGGCTCAGTCCGTAACAACTTGCCTGCTGCTGAAACCACGCCATATTGTAAGTAAGGCGGTGTAAATGGAGAGTAGCCAAAAAACATCATCTCGCCCGTAACTGGGTCTACTTTAGGATGGGCAGTAAAGGCAGAAGCTAACTTACCATTGTAGGTGTACTCGCCAATTGTCTCTAACTCAGGCAGCTTAATAGCATAAGGCGCTCCTCCTTCCCATAATGCTAATAGTTGACCCGCGTGCCAAACAATAGCTGTATTAGCAGTATTTTTATATGACCCATAAGGATTATCCATTTGCGGTGGTTCCATTAAACCAGACCAGATGGCCTTACCCTCTGCTTGCTCTATTTTCCATTTTTCGGTTTGAACGTAGCGATTGCAATAAATTGCTTTGCGATTGTGAATTCGCACACCATGCAACATTCCATCTCCATCAAACCAGTGATACTGACCAATCGGCTTCCACTGTGGATTAGCACCATTGCGGACAAATATCCCCGATAAATCCGGTGGTAGTTCACCTATTACTTGCAAGGTGTCAGTGGTAATTTCTTGATGAATTGGTGCAAAGTTACCATCAAGATAAGGATTTATTGCTGTTATTACCATTTGTTTTCCTGATGAAAGCGCCTAATTCTCTAGCTTGGTGTTTGCTTTTTATTGTAGACATCACAAATTGCTAATGTCTTAGCGAATAGCAAATGGAGTCGCCGAAATAGCAAATGCGTACGCCGAAATAGCAAATGCGTACCCCGAAATAGCAAATGCGTACCCCGAAATAGCAAATGCGTACCCCGAAATAGCAAATGCGTACCCCGAAATAACAAATGCGAACGCCGAAATAACAAATGCGAACGCCGAAATAACAAATGCGAACGCCGAAATAACAAATGCGTACCCCGAAATAACAAATGCGTACCCCGAAATAGCAAATGCGTACCCCGAAATAGCAAATGCGTACGCCGAAATAGCAAATGCGTACGCCGAAATAGCAAATGCGTAGGCGTAGCCAGCCGTAGGCATCGCTTCTCGAAATTCTCTAAATTGTGCTTACTCAAGCAATCCTCTTAGCTTTTAGAGGAATCTCAATCACAAACTTTGTGCCTTGCCCCAGTGTGGAATCACACCAAAGATTACCGTCATGCTTCTGGGTCACAATTTGATAGCTCATAAACAAACCCAAACCAGTGCCTTTGCCAACGGGCTTAGTGGTGAAGAAAGGATCAAATAGTTTAGAGCAAATCTCTTTTGGAATGCCTGTTCCATTGTCAGAAATCATAATCATTACTTGATTTGTATCGATTTGACGAGTCTGAATCCAGATGTTATTGGGGTTAGCTAAAATGTCTGGGAACGAACGCCCCTGATTAGATTCTTCTAATGCATCTACAGCATTGCTTAAAAGATTCATAAACACTTGATTAAGGGAGCCAGCATCACATTCAATCAGTGGTAACTGATTATACTCTTTAATAACCTGGATCTGGGGACGATTGGCTGTTGATTGCAATCGATGTTGTAAAATCACCAAGGTACTATCAATCCCTTGATGAATATCTACAGCTTTCCATCCTGCTTCATCCAAACGCGAGAAGTTCCGCAGCGATAACACAATAGAAGAGATCCGCTCGGTACCAATTTTCATGGACTCAAGAATCTTGGTAACATCTTCCCGTAAAAAGTCCAGTTCAAGTTTATCCAATTCTGCGTGCAGGGCAAGAGGTGGATTTGGATAGTGCTGTTGGTAAGCTTGCAATGCTCTCAGCAGACCTTGGATATGCTCAGAAAGATAAATTAAGTTGCCATTAATGAAATTAACTGGGTTATTGATTTCATGGGCAACCCCTGCCACCATTTGTCCCAATGCAGACATTTTTTCACTGTGAAGCATCTGCAATTGAGTCTGTTTAAGCGTTTGTAGAGTTTGGTTCAGAGTCGTATTCTTTTCATTCAATTCTTCAGTTCTCTGCTGAACTCGAACTTCCAGAGTTTCATTGGTTCTGGCTAATTCGGCAAAAGCTAAACGCAGCTTGGTTTCTGCTTGTGTTCGTTCTGCGATCGTCGCTGTTAGCATAAGAATGGTGAGTGTAATCACGCCGATAAACGATTGCAGTTGGATCAAAGATTGGTCGAGATCCTTACTCACAAAACTACCTTTACCATTGACAGTTGCGATCACAGCGATCGCAGCCACAATAAAAGTTAACAGCATTGTACTCGGTTGCCCCAGTCGAAAGGCAGACCAGATCAACATCGGAATCAACATATACTCCAGGTGATATCCCTCACCAAAAGCAACTTTGCTGATAAGAATGACCAACCCGATCAGGATAACTGGCTCTACTAGGATTAACCAGAATTTTAAAGGGCGTGAGTTTGCTCTTGAGTGGCGAATATGAGAGAGATTTTCACAATCCTCTGACGTTGAACTGAGGAATAACCATTGCCAGATTGGACGTCGCTTTTTTTGAGTGAATTGCCCCCAACTAAGCAGAATCGGAGTGACGATGAAAATTCCCGAAACATTAGAAATCCACCAGGTTAACCAAACTGTCCCACACGCTGTCCAGGGAACTTTACCACTCAACGCCAAGCAAGCCACTCCAACAGTTGCATTGATGCTTGGCCCCACCATGCCGGTTAAGAGCAAAAATTTGAACACGTTGGTGACACGTTCTAAGGGATAGCTTTGGTTGGTAGTTTTCCGCAGCAGGAAGGCACCCAACATAGTCCCCAAGGTTGTTCCGATCGCAATGAAAAGAACTGGCAGCGTTGAAATCACCAGGGACAATAAACTTGTTGGATCTCGGAATGCCCAGAAGTTGGCAAGAAATGAACCCAGTAAAACACCGTACCCAATCCAGTTACCAAACAACAAAACAGCCCCAGCAGCAATTCCATCCGGGGGCCAAACTGGAGTCACATTGTTCGGTGTGGAGGCAAGATGGCGTGAAATTTCAGCCATTTGATAGTAGGCGATCGCCAAAACAACGATGCCTCCAATTTGCCTTAGCCCATGAGGGAATATAGGGGATTTTTCTCGAATCATCTGTTTAGTGGCTGTTTGATATCAACGTTGCTAGTCTTTACATAGAATGCCCTTTTCCCTTAAAGTCGGAACATAAAGCAGCCATGAAAGTAGAAGACAAAAAGCATTAAAACAAGCGCTTCATCAAGCTGGTATTCAAAAAAAGGTGGGTTGTCATGCATTTCGCCAGAGTTTCGCTACCAATTTACTGCAAAATGGCTATGACATCCACACAATACAGGAATTATTCAGACACAAATATGTGAAAACTAGGATGATTTATACCCTGGCTCTTAACCGTGGTGGAAAAGCTGTCCGCAGTCTCCTAGATTAGAGATAATATTTCTATCATCAGTAATTCTCAAAAGTCATGACTCAAGCCATACCCAAGCTAGTAACCTTTGAGGAATTTGTCGATTGGCTACCCGAAAATCGACGAGTCCGTTACGAACTACATAAAGGAGAAATTGTTGAGATCGCACAACCAGTAGGGGAACACGAAGAAGTTAAAGGATTTCTAGGTATCAAAATTTCTGTCGAAATCCAACGTCTAGGATTGTCCTACTTCATGCCCAACCAAGTTATAGTTAGACCTGCTGAAAAAGATTCTGGTTACATCCCAGATGTGTTGGTGCTAAACCGTGCAAATCTGGCAAATGAAAAATTATGGAAAAAAGAATCTATCGTTAGTTTAGGTGCATCAATACCTTTGGCGATTGAGGTTGTATCAACCAACTGGCGAGACGATTACTATTTAAAATATGCTGAGTATGAAGAGATGGGTATCCTGGAATACTGGATTCTCGATTATGCTGCCTTGGGTGGACGTAATTTTATCGGTAATCCTAAACAACCAACAATCACCGTTTGTAACTTAGTTGATGGGGAATATCAGATAAGTAAGTATCGAGATAGCGATCTCATTGTTTCCCAAACTTTTCCCGAATTGAATCTCACCCCAAACCAGATTTTTCAAGCTGCTGTGGTGTAGCGTTTATCTTTTGCCAATTCTGGAGTCCGTCCCTTCAAGCCGATCATTAACTTCAGCATAAACACTTTTAATACAGGTACTCGCTGCAAAAACCATAAACCCAGACGACGAACCACCACCACAGGTAAGAAGTTATTAGAAAACATCCGATCTAACAAATCGGTAAAACCTAAAATCGTCAGGTTCTCTAGCTTGCGCCAGCGTTCATAACCTTTAAGAATCTGAATATCGCCAATATCTTTACCCGCTAGGTGCGCTGCTTGGATTACTTGCGCTAAAGCCGCTGCATCCCGAATCCCCAGATTTAAACCTTGTCCGCCGACAGGATGGCAATTGTGCGCTGCATCACCAATTAATGCTAATCGGGGGAGAACATAGCGATCGCTTTGCATGAGTTGTACCTGAAATACAAAGCGATCGCCTAGTAATTCCAATTTCCCCATCTGATTGCCATAGCGACGGGTGAGTTCTACCAAAAATTGCTCATCATCTAAAGCACATAAAGCTTTTGCTTCTTCGTGGGGGGCTGTCCAGACAATGCGGCAACGGTTCCCTGGTAAAGGTAAAATCGCAAAGGGCCCGCTAGACCAAAATCTTTCGTAAGCAGTATTGTTGTGCGGTTTTTCTGGTTTAACAAATGCAACTATGCAAGACTGCCAATATTTCCAGCCCTGAGTTTTAATCCCAGCAGCTTGACGAATCGGCGATCGCGCCCCATCTGCTGCTATCAGTAATTTGCTCTTGACTGTCTGTAGCTGATCGGCAACTTTAATATCTATCGCTACTATATCCTTCTGGTACTGCGTATTTACTACTTCAGCCGGACACAGATAAGTCACATTTGAACAATTTTGGACAAACTCCTGCAAAGGCTGCAACAGCGTTTGGTGTTCTGCCACATAACCTAACTCTAGTGTACCTATATCATCTGTGGCAAATTCTACTACATTGGGAGAATCGGCATCAGAAAGATGAACTCGGCAATATTTGGCTATTTGAGGCAACATTTTGTCCCAAACTCCAATTCCTTGATAAATTAGGGCCGAAAGCATATGAACTGCGTAGGCTTGCCCCTTAGCTACAGCCGCCGATGCCACTTTTGCCTCAATCAGCAAGACACTCAAGCCAGAATCTTTTAAAGCAGAGGCTAGAGTTAACCCAATAATCCCACCGCCGACAATTACCAAATCATATTCATATCCCCGCAAGTCTGGCGGTGTTGGTTGAGGGGAAATTTGCTCAAGCTGCGTTAGGGCCATTGTTAAGTTAGGTTACAGCGTCTTAACTCTTATTTTGACGCGATCGCGCCCTTTAGAGCAAGCAAACATTGAAAAACCCCGCTGATGACTAAAGACAACAGCGAGGTAACACAGCTTTACTTATTTTGCAGATAAATAAAGTATAAATTTTATTGCAGAGCTACTACCAACTATTACTAAGGGTAATTAATCATTAAATATGCTGTGTTTGACAGCAGGAGATGTCTACCTATGTTTGTAGATGTGATGTCTTTTGTGATGATATCTATGATGATGCTTAACAGCAGCTGAAGCTGGTGAAGCTTGAAACATTGGTGCAGCAATAGCTATGGGAGTAGCAAGTACTAGAGCTAGAACTAAACCTTTAGCAAACTTGTTCATGTGATTTCCTTAATTCCATTTCTGTAGTGAACCCATAAATTAAATATGACAAAGACACTTGTCGTTTTCTTGTTATTTATATGAAGTTTTTGTGGAGATTTTTGCCGATACTAGCATCTATGTACATCTGGAAAATTATTAGTCCACAGAGAAAAAACTACGAAGGTTTTTAGGCAATTATTAAAAATTACTTTTTGGACTAAATAAAGGTATTTCTCTTGTTTTAAAAAAAAATATCAATTAAAAAAACCTGCTGTGATCCATAGCAGGTCTAAATAATATGGTACGTAGTTAGAAAGTAGTAGAAAATAAATATTTTATAAAACCACTACAAAATACTAAAGCTAATAGCAACTATATAAGTCATACTTGAGTAGTAAAATACTCATGAATAACGGTCTATAGCCTACGTAATTTAATTATTAAGTAGATATCGAATAAACGTTTGGTACTTTTGCAAAAGATGAGTTTATAAAAAACTATTTATTTCCATCAATAATTCTAGGATTTACACATAATAGATTTCCAAAATCTCTTTTAAAGGATACTTTTAATATCCCCCTTGTGAAAGGGGATAGAGGTTTTAGGTTTTCAATGCCTAAGTCCTAAATTAGTTATTTGGGGTGGTTGGTGTAGCTGCGGGTGGGGTAGTTGTACCTGTTGGAGTAACGTGTTTTTTAAGTGCGGATTGTTTAACTAAGGATTTACTTCTAACAGCTTTGCCGTGGTGGTGGTGTTTATGATGCTTACGTTTTGCAGTCTTGGATTTGGCAACTTTAGCAGTTGCGTAAGTTGTAGTCGGGCTAGAAGTAGTTTTGGCTTGAACACTGGATGCAGAAACAGCTACAGGGGCAGCAAACATTAGAGCCAAAAGTAAGGCTTTAGCGAACTTATTCATTTGAAACTCCTCATCAAATAACCAATCGCCTAACTATCTACTAGCGATATGTCATTAGTTTGTAATTTGTGTGAATCTTACGTGTGATTTTTAAATTATCTCTATTTAAAGATAGATGACTTTAATTGAATACCTTAATATTAGTGTAATCACGTGTGCTAGGATACTTTTAATTGCTCAAAGCCTTGAAGCATCTGGGTTTATACTCAATACTTTCCTATATGTGATACTTGTTGCCATCTAACTTTGACGCATGAGAAGATTGATGTAACATTTTACACATTGCGTGGGTTTTCTAGGGTATCGATTAACTTGAGCAGCGATGTCTACGATGGGCTATGACGCTCTTTGACGAGACGCTGCGCGTATGCTATCGGTGTCGCGTCTGAGTAGCTTGATAGGGGTATGATGGCTGTATTGATTTTAATTAAGAAATACTGAGAGCCATCAATTCTTCTGATATATCAAAGTTAGCTGTAACATTTTGCACGTCATCCAAGCCTTCTAGAGTATCAATTAACTTGAAAAGCGATCGCGCCTGCTCCAGATCAGTAACTTCTACACTATTACTGGGAATCCAGCGCAATTCGGCATCAGTCACCTTAAAGCGTTGATCTTTGAGTATCTGGCTAAGGGTTTCTAAATTTGCAATGTCAGTAAATACTTCAGCCATCTCATCTTCAGTCATTTCATAAGACTGGGCACCGCCTTCAAGGGATGCTTCTAAAAGCTGTTCTTCGTCAACCATACCCTGCACCACACAAACGCCTTTTTGGTCAAACATCCAGCTAACACAACCTGTTTCACCAAGATTGCCACCATTTTTACTAAAAGCTACACGCAAGTCAGCAGCAGTACGATTGCGATTATCTGTGAGGGCTTCGATTAAAATTGCTACACCACCAGGGCCATAACCTTCGTAGCGAATCGCTTCAAAGGTAGCATTATCCCCGCCAAAAGTACCTGCACCTTTAGCGATCGCTCGTTCAATATTATCATTGGGGATACTTGCAGCCTTTGCTTTGTCAATTGCTGTGCGAAGTTGAAAATTCAGCGCCGGATCTGGTACACCGCTTCTAGCCGCAACGATAATCGCCCGCGATAACTGAGTGAAGGTTTTTCCCCTTTTTGCATCTACTACCGCTTTTTGGCGCTTAATGTTTGCCCATTTACTATGTCCTGCCATAATCTGAAATTATCAAAACTTTATTCAAGATTATGATATAAACGCTTGCAAAAAGCATAACTTTAGATAATTGTGCAACTATCCATCAAAGTGGCAAAGTTGTTGTGAGGGAACTAGTACCGCTACACGGAAGTCACTCATTCAAAAGTTAAAAGTTAAAAGTATTATGGAATAAGCTCTTTAGGCATTTTAAATGGTTGCTCTATTTACGCCGTGGTATACGAGAAAAATTGACCAATCATTTTTATCAACATAACGCCTAGATTTAATTTTCAAGTGATGTAGTTTACCGCCGTAGGCATCGCATTCTGTTTAAATCACAAAAGGTTCAAGTTCGCGGTTATACCACTCATCTCTAATACGTTCAGTAATCAACGGTCTGATGATAAATTTGGGTGGACTACCATCAAGAACATCAATCCGCACACATGAGTAAGGCAGGCGGTTCTGGTAATTGTAGTCGTGACGACCTACAAAAAGCATTGAATCAGCAACTTTCCGAGTAGGTTCACCTGCAATTTCGGTAAAAGTCTCCATCAATTCAGTTCCCTTTCGCCGTTGATAACGGGGACGATGACCACTACCACCAGAGATAATACAGTTAATGTTGGAGTCAGCAAATCCGGTATCAGTTGTGCAAAGATGCTCCAAACAGTGAGCGTGACCATTTAAAATCAAATCGACTATGGGACGTTCTTTAATTAGAGAACCAAGAGTTTGTGCCACTTGTTCAAACACCCAGCGCAAGCGGTGGCGAACCGCCAAGGTTTGTGCCTGATCCCACTTCGTAGCCTCTGTGACATAGGGCGGATGGTGGAAAAAGATTACACGTCCGCGCACCTCGGAGGTGTTCCAAGATTCAATGAGTCTGCTTCGCAACCATTCAAGTTGTTCAAAGTCGATCGCAGGCATTTCATCAGATGCCAATTGTTTTTCAATATCGATTTTTATCTCATTTATTTGGTCTAATTTGGCGCTAAGTTCATCAAGTTGTTCTGCTTCGGTGGGTTTATCTGGGTTGAGGCGATCGCATATTTCCAAAATCTGCAATTCTTGTTGATCTATTTCCTGGCGACGCTTTTGCAATTGGCGGCGGTAAATTTCTCCCTCTTGAGTTGCAGGTAAGGGTGATGGTGTATTAAAGGTATTAGAATCCAGTGCGAAAAAGTCAATACCGCCGTAACGAAAGGTGTAATAACGATTAGGTAAACGGGTAAAATTTCCCGGTTCGTAACGCAAACAGCGCCCTGTGTTGGTCTTAGCAGTATAGTGTTGATCTAAATGACATTCTAACTCTTGTGGGGAAGCGATCGCCTGGGTATAGTCCATAAATGCTCGCGCATAGGCATTACCTTGATATGATCCATGCCAGCCAATCTCAATATCTTTGTAGCGGAACAGGCGACGCAATGAAGATGTTGTTCCAGTAAATAAACGATACATTAACGGTACATCGTAATAATCATGATTACCAAGTACTGGCAAAAACGGCAGATTAAACACCATGCGATCATAGGGAATGCTTTTCGGGTTGTCGCCACCAACAAGAAATTCCCGGTAAGGCTCAATAAAGTTTGTTGAATAATACTCTTGGGAACCCACCACATAGATTACATCGCCTGTGTGTAAAACGAAACTGCAATCATCGCGGTGAGTCAACATCAGTTCGGCAACTTTTCGTTGGGGGTGATGTTGAGAATGGGATTTGGTGCCAGAATCACCGATAACCATAAAGGAAAATTCTGGACTATCCTGCCTGCGATCGTCAATAACCATACTGGTTTGGTCAATTCCCCGTTGCCCAAAACTTGGATGCATCCACCGCACCCGTTCCTTCATCTTTTGAATTTTTACAGGAATCGGTGGATCGGAAATCAATTTCATGGCTGATAACTCTTGAATGCCTAATGCACATGCCGATTGTAACGAAATATTTCATTGTCGTTAGTTATTTGTGATTTGTGAATAACCAATTCCCAATCTTTAAGGCAAATTTTCTCGCAATAATGCTCGAAAGCCTGCTTGTTGAAAATGCTCATCAGCAGTCAGCGCTTCAGTGATTCCGCTATATTGCATCACAATAAAAGATACGCAATCCCCAAATCCCCATTCTTTCTCTGTTCGTTCCCGATATAACTCGAAAGCACGTTCGTAGAGTTCCTGGGAAAGGGGGACAATTTCTACTTTTGAGTCTGCTACTAGAGAATTTAATAATATGATTGCCGCCTGACGATAAGGTTGTTGGGATAAGGCATTGCCAATTTCTAACATTACGGCCTGTGTTGTCACCAAACGAGTTTCTGCCGCTTGTAACATTTTAGCCAGATGTAAGGCTCGGTCATGCAAGCGATCGCTCGGTGCAGATAAGGCAATGGCAAATGATGTATCAAGAAAGACTTCAGAATGCATGGAAAGTTTACTTAGTGTATAAATATTTATTTATATTGGTAGACCAATCAGGTGGTCCATCTAAGTTGAGCGATCGCGCTGTTTGCAGAAATGATACCGTTTCATGTTCACCTGGCGGTAAAATTTCAATACTGATTCGCACGCGGGTATTGATTGGCAGTGCGATCGGTTCAGCCGGATAGAACACTTTGCCATTAAATACAGCTGTGATTTTTTCTACCATTTTTCGCAAAAAGTGCTTTTAGTCTATCCTAAGCTGGTTGTGACAATACGGGTAGAGTAGACAACGCAATAACTAGTGAAGATACTTATAGCTGTCTTACGAATTATATCGATTTTTCAGAATTGCCTAAGTCACCAACTCAACTAATGTTGGTTAAATCCCTAATCTCTGCTATTTATCATAATCCGAGATTCTGGGTCTGTGAAGTTGTACTGGTCTTGGTCTTTTACGCACAAAAGGGGGAAAAATTTTCGCTTTTTCCCAATTTTTACCAACAAATTATTGTGGCAATTCTATACACAAATAACCTATGTAGGCTGTAAATAAATCAGCTTTTTGGGGTTGGGCAGAACACAGGGCTTAGACTCTACTTTTGCTACTTTGATGATCAAATCCTGACTTAATAAAAAAAAATTGCAGCAGATGAGAACTAATGTTCTATATATCCTATAATTCTTTTAATTACGGTATTCGTCTAGAAATACCGTAGATTTAGGGGTGTATTCTGATGAGCAAGTCGCAACAACTGACACAATTAAGTAAATTCCTAACTGAGGGAATGCAGGCTTATGCCATGAAAGCTTTGCAGACTATACAATCGTATAAACAGACAATTAAAAGTTGGTTGAATGGACACACTGTGCAAAGCTTTGTGAGTCTGTTTTTAGTAAGTACTTTTTTGAGTATAGCAGTTGCCTCCTGCTCTGGAAGCAGTTCAGCTAGCAAAAATGATGTCAAGCTGAAACTCGTTTCTTTCTCTGTTACCAAAGCAGCTCATGACCAGATAATCCCCAAATTTATAGAAAAATGGAAGCAAGAACACAACCAAAACGTCACATTTGAGCAAAGTTATGGGGGTTCTGGCGCTCAAGCGGCGGCTGTCATTGCTGGTTCGCAAGAAGCAGATATAGTACATTTGGCACTTCCTCTGGATGTCAGCAAAATTGCTCTTGCAGGTTTGATTAAATCAGGTTGGGAAACCAAAGCTCCGAGAAGTGGTATTGTTAGTAAATCGGTTGCTGCGATCGTCACCCGCGAAGGCAATCCCAAAGGCATCAATACTTGGGCAGACTTAGCAAAAGATGGCGTGAAAGTGATTGCCGCTAACCCAAAAACTTCTGGTATTGCTATCTGGGAATTCTTAGCTTTTTGGGGTTCCGTGAGTTTAACCGGAGGTGACGAAGCAACAGCGTTAGATTACGTCACCAAAGTTTATAAAAACACTCCTATTCTGACGAAAGATGCTCGTGAAGCTAGCAATTTATTTTTTCAACAAAATCAGGGTGATGTCTTAATCAACTACGAGAATGAGGTAATTTTAGCAGGAAAAAATGGGACTAAACTACCTTATGTTGTACCCCAAGTCAATATTTCCATTGATAATCCTGTAGCCGTAGTTGATAAAAACGTTGATAAACATGGTACAAGGGAAGTTGCACATGCATTTGTTGATTTTCTTTACTCGACAGAAGCTCAACGAGAATTTGCTAAATTACAATATCGTCCTGTTAACCCCACTGTCACCCAAGAAGTAGCATCACAATATCAGCCAATCAAAACTTTATTCACATCTCAAGATTTAGGTGGCTGGGATATTATCCAGAAAAAGTTTTTTGGAGATGGGGCTATTTTTGACAAAGTTAAGGCTGCTAGCAAAGCATGATATCTATGCTTTTCGTGCAAAATTATCTATTAGCAGATAGCCAAGCATAAAGAATTTTAAGTCACTTTACTCCATTGATAATTTATGAGCTTTCGTAGCAGATTTAAGGATAGTTTTTTCCTGATATTTTTAATGTTTATTGCCAGCAGTATCACTGCTTGTAGTAGCAACGAGGAAAAGAAAAGTCAAGTGAGTATTGATGGTGCTGCTGTAGGTTTTCCTATTTCTTTAGCAGTTGCAGAAGAATACGGTAAAGTCAAACCTGAAGCTAAAGTCAGCGTTGCCTCAAGTGGTACTGGTGGCGGTTTCAGTAAATTTTGTAATGGTGATATTGATATAGCTGGTGCTTCTCGCACTATTAGAGATGAAGAAATCAAAAAATGTAAAAGTAAGAATATTGAATTTGTCGAGTTGCCTATAGCTTTAGATGGCATCGCTGTGATTGCCAACCGTCAAAATAACTTTGCCAAATGTTTAACTATTAAGGAACTAGGTAAGATTTGGGGTGGCAAATCAGACGGTAAAGTATTGAGATGGAATCAAGTTAATCCCAAGTTTCCTAACGAAAAGCTGAAGCTGTATGCTCCATCTTCGGATACGGGAACATTCGATTATATGACTCAAGCTGTGACTGGTAAAGCCAAGAATGGCCGTACAGATTACACTGCCACTCAAAATCAAAACCTTCTCGTGCAAGGAGTGTCAGGTGATGTAACAGCCTTGGGTTATGTAGGAATATCTTACTATATTCAAAATCAACAAAAACTGAATCTAGTTGCTGTAGAAAGTCTTGCAGGAAAGTGTGAAAAACCAGTGCCGGTGGATAATGTAATTAAAAACATCTATACACCTTTGTCTCGTCCTCTGTTCATCTATGTTAGTAAAAAATCCTTAGACAATAAGTCAGCAGTAAAAGAATTTGTAGATTTTTATCTAGAAAATTCTTGGAAGTGGGTAGATAGTGTTGGTTATGTGGCACTACCGGATGAAGCTTATCTCAAAGTCAAACAAAAATTTGCTACTGGTGAAACTGGGACAAAGTTTAAAAAAGCAAAACCAGGTGAACCAATTACAAAGTTTATTTAAATAAAGTCTCAGTCATTGGAGTAAAAAATTTACTGTTTATGCAGAATACCAATTATCAAAACGATGCTTATCTACAACCCAGAGAGTCATTAGAAAAAAATGCATCTGAAGATATTTCAGAAAAGATTGTTGCGGCGATTTTATTTGCTTGTGCTTTAGTCTCGGTTTTGACTACCTTTGGTATTGTCGTAATCATTTTTCAGGAGACATTCAGTTTTTTCCAAGAAGTCTCATTTGCAAAATTATTTCTTGATACTAAATGGACACCTCTATTTGCCGATAAACATTTTGGTGTTTGGCCATTGATTAATGGCACTTTCTTGACTACAGCTATTGCGATGGCAGTTGCTATTCCTTTGGGTTTATCTTCTGCTATTTATTTGAGTGAATATGCTGAACCTAAAGTTGCAGCAATTTTACGTCCAGCAGTGGAGCTTTTGGCAGGAATACCAACAGTAGTATATGGTTACTTTGCGCTGTTGTTTCTTACACCATTGCTGCGAAATCTTATCCCTCTGGAAATATTCAACGCTTTGAGTGCGGGGTTAATGATGGGGGTAATGATTACTCCTACTGTTGGTTCTATCAGCTTAGATGCTATTCGAGCAGTTCCCCGTTCTTTGCGAGAAGGAGCTTATGCTTTAGGTATCACTAAACTGGAAACCATTTTTAAAGTAGTTCTACCAGCCGCACTTTCTGGAATCATAGCCTCAATTATTTTGGGTATTTCTCGCGCTGTAGGTGAAACAATGACTGTCCTCATCGCCGCCGGACAACAACCAAGATTAACTGTTAATTTTATGGAATCAGTAGAAACCATGACAGCTTACATGGCGCAAATTTCTGGTGGAGATAGTCCGCGTGGTAGTCTTAATTTCAAGACATTATATGCTGTAGGCGCTGTTCTGTTTTTACTTACGCTTGCTTTGAATATTGTTAGTTATTGGATTGCTAATCGCTTTAAAGAAAAATACGACTAATATAGATATGGCTACAAGTTATCAACAAGATGATTCTTTAGAATCTGCGGCAGAATTTACGGATAATGTTGAGAGTAGAGATAAATTAGGGAAAGTATTTGAAGTACTTTTTTTGTTAGGATTGCTGATTGGTTTATTCATCCTAGCATTGCTACTTTTTGATATTTTTAAAGACGGATTAGGCAGATTTTTATCACCCGGCTTTCTCACAGAAACTCCTTCTCGTTTTCCTGAGCAAGGTGGTATTCGTCCTGCGATTATCAGCAGTATGCTTTTAGGAGCTGTTGTGATTTTAGTGACTGTGCCAATTGGTGTTGGAGCAGCTCTATATCTAGAAGAATATGCACCTAAAGCTTGGTGGACAGCGATTATTGAGATTAATATCAGTAATCTGGCGGGTGTGCCTTCTATCGTCTATGGATTGCTGGGTTTAGGGGTTTTCAATTATTTGCTTGGGTTTGGCCCTGCCTTGATTTCCGGTGCATTGACTTTATCTTTGTTGTCTTTACCAGTAATTATTGTGACAGCTAGAGAAGCAATTCGCGCTGTCCCAGATTCCTTGAGAAATGCTTCTTACGGATTAGGTGTCACAAAATGGCGAACTATTAGCAGTCACGTGTTGCCCTATGCTGTTCCTGGTATCTTGACGGGGGTAATTATCTCTATATCTCGTGCTATTGGTGATGCAGCCTCTCTGATTGTTGTAGGTGCTGTGGGTTTTCTCACCTTTAACCCTGGTTTGTTTCAGAGATTTATGGCATTACCCATTCAAATTTATAGTTACATCAGTCGTCCTGAACCAGGTTTCGCTAGTGCAGCAGCAGCGACAATTATTGCGTTGTTAATCTTGATTTTAGTTTTAAATGGTGTAGCAATTTATATCAGGCAACGCTTCTCAATAAATTAGGTAATTAAATATCTAATTGGATACATTCATGAATATTTAGGAGATACGCAAAATGACTTATAGTAATAGTAAAAGTCAATCAGATAGTGCCACAATAGACCAAGAAAATGGCGTATTCAATGTTGAAGGTGTCAAGGTTTACTATGGTGGATTTCTAGCACTTTTAGATGTATATATAAAGATTCCTGAAAAACAAATTATTGCTTTTATTGGCCCTTCAGGATGTGGTAAAAGTACCTTACTGCGTTGCTTCAACCGGATGAATGATTTAATCCCTGGAGCTAAGGTAGAAGGGAGACTGAATTATCGCGATCGCAACATTTACGATCCCAAGATAAATTCTGTAAAATTAAGACGACAAGTCGGAATGGTTTTTCAAAGACCGAATCCTTTCCCCAAGTCAATATACGAAAATATTTCCTTTGGGCCGCGTGCTAATGGTTATAAAGGTAACATTGACGAATTAGTAGAAGATTCCCTCAGACGCGCTGCTATTTGGGATGAAGTCAAAGACAAACTCAAAGAGAAGGGAACTGCATTATCTGGCGGACAACAGCAACGACTTTGCATTGCAAGAGCGATCGCTATGAAGCCAGATGTATTATTAATGGATGAACCATGTTCTGCTTTAGACCCAATTTCTAGCCGCCAAGTAGAAGAACTCTGCTTAGAACTCAAGCAACAATACACCATCATCATGGTGACTCACAATATGCAGCAAGCTTCGAGAGTCGCAGATTTCACAGCTTTCTTCAACACAGAAATTGACGAGCATGGTAAACGTCGCGGAAAATTAGTTGAGTTTAATCCTACGGCGCAAATGTTCAGTTCTCCTCAAACCAAAGAAGCTGAGGATTATATCAGTGGACGTTTCGGTTAAATTCGTAATTCGTAATGACGGTAGGGAATGCGTTGTAGTTCTAATTCTGATGTGAGTTTGACAAACCTCTCCCTGTCTTGAACTAAAGTTCAAGTCTGTCCCTCTCCGAGTCGGAGAGGGACGGTTTTGCGTAGTAAAACCAAGGAGAGGTTTTTTGATTACTATATAAGCTGTCGAATTTACGTTAATTCTGGAAAATATGCTGAGGCTTAATAGTACTAAATCAAAGTAATATTTCAGTTTAGTACTTATACTGTGTATTATGTTTAAGCCTTTGTCATTTGCTTTAGTTGCAGCTACCGTTTTAGTGACATCAATAAATAATCCCAGCAATACTTTAGCTCGAACTTGTGCTTCTAAGTGTGGTTCGTCCCCGATTCAGTTTACACCTGGGCAACACATCCGGGTTGAAGTTGTAAATAGCACACCCAATCTGATTAAAATCCAAAAACCCTCTGGGACTGATGCAATATCCTTGAGTCCAGGACAGAAATTAAATTTAGAACAAATAGAAGGTACGGAGCCAAATACATCTCTGATATTTTGGAGCGAAAAAGGTCTATCATTACAAGCAATTGTCTCGAAACCTAACTTTGGCACATTGCGGCTTGAACTCCGTCCGACTTTGCGCTCTCCGGGCGATCGCTCGTTATATATTATGGATGATGGTAGAATCAACGTGTTTTAACATAAGTGTTAGGAGTTAGGAGTTAAGAAATAACTTTTAATTAAAAACTCCTAATTTATAACTCCTAACTTCTATTGTGCTAGACCGAGCTGTATCTGAACTATCAAAACCTAGCAAGCGCTTACCTGATCAGCGCTGGCAAATTTATCCACAAAAACCAGAATTTGCCCAAAAGCTGGCGGTTTTGACAAATATTTCACCCATTGTCAGTCAACTGCTGATTAATCGGGGTATGGAAACACCAGAACAGGTACAAGCATTTTTAAATCCAGAGTCTTTAGTCTTACCTTCGCCGTTGGAAGATTTCCCAGATTTGGCGATTAGTTTGGAGTTGTTGCAAAATGCGATCGCTTCTCAAACAAAAATTGCTATTTGTGGTGACTACGATGCTGATGGGATGACCAGCACTGCTCTACTTTTACGTAGTCTCCGCACTTTAGGCGCACAAGTAGATTATGCTATCCCTAGCCGGATGCACGAAGGCTACGGTATTAATAAACGCATAGTTGAAGAATTTCACAGCGAAGGAGTGGGATTAATTCTCACTGTAGATAATGGCATATCTGCGTTTGAACCAGTTGCTAGAGCTAGAGAACTTGGTCTTGCAGTGATTATCACCGATCACCACGACATCCCCCAAAAATTACCGCCAGCTAACGCTATCCTCAACCCTAAGCTAATAGCCGAATCCTCACCTTATCGGGGTGTTGCTGGTGTTGGTGTTGCCTACATTTTGGCAGTGTCTCTAGCACAACAGCTAGGGGAAACTAAGGGCTTGATCCAGCCGATGCTAGCACTATTTACATTGGGAACGATCGCAGATTTAGCTCCCTTAACTGGCGTAAATCGCCGTTGGGTGAAACGTGGTTTACAGCATTTACCCAAATCCAACTTAGCTGGGGTGCAGGCGTTGATTCAGGTAGGCGGCGTGCAGGCGAGGGGAGAGGGGGAGCAGGGGAGCAGGGGAGCAGAGGAGAAAAAATTTAATATTCCTAACTCCTCACTCCTAACTCCTAACTCCTCAAATCCCAAATCACTAAAGCCTGAAGATATCGGGTTTCGCCTGGGGCCACGAATTAATGCTATTGGTCGGATTGGTAATCCCCAGACTGTGATTGAATTGCTGACTACGGATGATATGGGGGTGGCGCTAGAAAGAGCAATGCAGTGCGAACAAATCAACGCCTCTCGTCAGGAAATGTGTCAGCAAATTGAACAAGAAGCGATCGCTTATGTAGAGACAGAATTTGTTGCCTCTCTACAGCAAGACCGTGTATTAATTGTTGTGCAACCCAATTGGCATCACGGCGTTATTGGGATTGTCGCCTCCCGCTTAGTGGAACGTTACGGTGTTCCTGTATTTATCGGTACTTATGAGGATGAAAAACATATACGTGGTTCAGCACGCTCAATTCCAGAGTTTCATGTGTTTGAAGCTTTGGAATATTCTCACGATTTACTTGGCAAATTTGGTGGACACAAAGCAGCCGGGGGATTCTCTCTGGCAGCAGAGAATTTACAGGTGTTGCGATCGCGTTTGATTGAGTTTGCTAACCAGTGTCTTGAACCCCAACATCTCAAGCCTCTCTTAAAAATTGATGCCGAAGTCAACCTCAATCAAATCAATCAGCAGCTTTATCAACAGCTTAATGCTCTACACCCCTGCGGTATGGACAACCCCGATCCAGTTTTTTGGACACCTAATGTTCAAGTGGTTGAGCAAAAAATCGTTGGTAAGGGTCACATTAAACTGACAATTGCTCAAACTATTGATAATCAAGAGTATAAAATTAAAGCGATCGCTTGGCGTTGGGGCGACTACTTCCGCTTACCACCGCGAGTGGATGTCGCTTACAAACTGCGAGAAAATTACTTTAACGGTAACACCACTATCGAGCTAGAGTTAATAGGTGTTAGACTGCCAATTCAGCCTCAACAATTTTTTGCTTCGCCACCTATTCAGTCAAGCACAACTTTTGAATACAACAAGCGACATTATACTTGTGGTTTCTATAAAAACGGTATTGAAGCAGAATTAAGAATTAAAAATTCTGAAGGCAAAGTTTTAGCCATGCAGCCAGGACATACAATCGGTTTGCTCGGCACTAATCGTCAAAACGCCAAAGAAGTTGATATTTCTCAGCCACAATATGACAATATTATCCAAGCTGCCCTTCAGGCGTTATCAATTAAGAGTTAGGAGTTTATAATTCTTAATTAACCTCTCATTTGCGACTCTGACATTGCGAGTGCTGATTTATGAGTTATGAATTGAGAATAAAATTTAATTCCTCACTCCTAACTCTTCAGTCAGCACTCAGCACTCTTATAGGTTGCCGTTGCGAAATGCCAGCAAAAAGATTACCGCTGGCCCAGCAATCACAATTAGTGCTACAGAAAGTAATTGGAAAATAACTTCCCAATTGATACTGGTAAAAGCGTTAAACAAGTCAGACACAGCGTCAAACATTTTTCCTCTTCTCCTCCCAAATGTCTTGAAAAATTCAATAACTTAGTTACAAAGCCCGCAATCGATCATATCTGGCCATGGCCTATTAGATTTAATTTACTTAACAAAATTATAAGAAAAGACATAAAAAACTAAAATAGGGGATTGGGCATTGGAAATTAATTTCTCCCTTGTCCCCCTTGTCCGTTTAAGAAGGGTTTGCAAATGTCAACTAGCAAACGCACATCTAGGGCATGATATAAAATGTCATCTTCGTTGTCAGAACTCAGGAGTTTTATGGCGATCAAATCTTCAAATTCGTTTTTAGCGGTAGCATTAGCGATCGCTTCGGTAAGTTTTCCTCTATCTGTCAAAGCCGATACCGTGAATGCCCGTTGCGATGTGTTCCCAAAAGGAGAAGACCGCGCTACATCTTCTAGTCCCTGTACCTTTTCCCAACGGCAGGGTGCGGTTAGCATTCAACTGGAAAATGGTCGTAGCTATGACCTGCTCCCTTCGGGTAATCGACCCGGCAATTATCGCGATCAAAATGGTGATGCTGCCTATCGACAAGCTGGACTGGGTGACAAAGGACAGATTTATCGCTTTGCCACTGAGTCGATTTATGTCTATTGGGATACAGCTTCCTCTAGACAAAACTCAGGTAACAGAAATCGTAGGGCTGCTGCTAGGCGTCAGCCTGAAGCGGGTACTACCGTCGCTCGGTTGCGTGATTTAGTGGGGGCAAGGGCAGGACAGGCAGAAAACACAGTGAAAGAACGGGGCTATAGATGGGTCAAGAGTGATGATTCGGGCTACAGCTACTGGCTAGAAGGCAAAACCAACTACTGTGTAACAATCCAAACAGACCAAGGACGCTACCAATCGATTGTTTATACGGGGGGTCCACAGGATTGTAAGAATTAGTTGCTATCTGGACAAACAATCCAATTTGGAGGGCATTGAGAGGATGTCTTAAAAGGTAGCCGAAAAAGCTGAAACCCTCATTCTTCGGTTAAAATTTGCTTTTAGCAGTCGCAACTGCGATCAATTCTAGATGATGCGTTACTCGCCGCATTCCCAAATACAGTCACCGCATTTCTACCGCCATTGGCAAAGCCCAGGATGAACTGACGTTACTTATTGGGACTTAGACAAAAAGTAGCCAGACTAAAAACGAGTTCTGCCACTGCTCCAGTCGCCGGAATCGCAAGTACCACGGAAATGCTCAATCCCATTAATGGCAATCCGTCCACTGCGTCGATCGATTTCAACACGCGGATGATTTAGTCCATTTACTTGGTATTTTCCCGTGATTTGCTCAGGTGTGACACGGAGATCCTTGAGGTTCCACCATCCATCAGTACCGCCGGAATGAATTGGTGGGATGAGCTTTCCGGCCAGATGAATTTTTCCCTGCATATTACGAATCTCGACTTGAACCTCGGAATCGAACTCGTCTGTCGAAGACTCTATACGATTTTGCAGTTCATAGCGATCGCGACGTGAGTTCCATTCATAGCTGTTGCGGTTTTCAATACCTGGTTTGCGACCTTCACCGTAGCAGATTAAGGTCAGTCTTTGGCGCGTTGAGTCGTTACTGTTGCGCTCAGATGCGCCTTGCTCCCGGAGATAGGTATCAATTGCAGCTTGAGCTTTACCAATTTCTTTTGAACTACAGGAACGACCATTTTGAACTAGCTCCCCTCGAGGGCTAAAAAGGACAGTGCAACCGCTTCCTCGTGTCATCCCCGTCACACTGAAATTACCGTTGTCTACAGTGTCAATTATCGCTTGAGCATTCACAGAACTCGCGACTGTAAGTGTAAGTAAACCCAGCGCGATCGGCGTTAAAGCTTGTAATGTTTTCATTGTTATGTTGATTGTTGTTTTGAATATATATGAATTGATTGGATCGCTCTATCACCAGGAGGTTGAATGGTATCAGTAAACCGAAAAGTTTTGCCAACGCCAAAAAATAATAGCCTATGATACTGTTTTTGGATAATAAGTTATTAACTTTATTTACAGAACGTTGTCCAGCAAAAGGTTTTAGCGGTTATGATAAGTTATTCGTTTCTGGCTGACAATCTTCAATTTGCGTTCATCTGAATATTGTTGGCTTCAAAGGCTTGCCGTACTCGTAGACGAAACTCTCGCCCAACGCTCCATTGTTCCATAGGTGCAGTTTTAATCCAGACGCGCACTGACATACCTGTATGGGATAGGTCATCAATCCCCAACACTTGGGGCGATTCTAGCAGGCGATCGCGCCATTCTACTTCGCTATACAATTGTTTGCATACATGCTTGAGAATCTCTAAAACCTGCTTGGGGTCGTTTTCATACGCCACAACAATAGAAAAGTCTACCCGCGACCAGAGACGGGTTAAATTGCTGACATTCGTGATATTGCTATTGGGAATGGTAATTAATTTACCTTCGTTATTACGTAGTTGAGTCACCCGCAGGTTGAGATTTTCCACTAGTCCGCTTTTATCCCCAATCTCAATTACATCTCCCACAGCAAATTGATCCTCCATCAAAATCAAACAGCCATTGACCAAATCTTTAATCAGACTTTGGGAACCAAGAGAAATGGCGATACCAATGACAGCGCCCCCTGCCAAAATTGAACTGGTGGGCATATTAAATATTTTTAGAGTATGCAAGATACCATAGGTGATGAAAACAAAAGTGATTAGTCCTTTTAGTGCCCCAGAAACTGTTGCAGCTCGTAGCGCAATCCGTTGAGTTTCACTCAAAGGAACAGAGGAATGGGTTGTCCAGACATCAGTGAGGCGGTCAATTAAGGTTTTGCCGATCCGAATAATAAAACTGATGAAAAACCAAATAATCAGTAGCGCCAGGGGTCTGGCTAAAGCCTGCGTCCACCATCTCATGAGGTAGGGGACGCGATACATGATCACCACAATCCCGATGTACCACATCAGAATAAATGCCCAAAACAGTAGCCATGTCAGCAAAGAATAGATCCCCAGTTGGCTCTTGAGGCTGAACTGTCGCTGGATAATTTCTAGAAACTGCGATCGCTGATGGGCGATGGTGTCTGCATCTGTTTTCTTTTCGCTGGTCTCTATTGTGTGAATAGTTGTGGATGTTTCTGCCTCAGCTCGCTTGACCACACCCTGTTTTACGGCAGCTTTCTGCTCTTGATGGCGAGCTTTTAAAGCCGTCTGTTTGCGAATTAAAGTTCGCCGCAGTAACCACAACACAACACTCCCCAACACTAAGCCGAAGCTGATTTGCACTGCCTGTCCAATCCGTTGCCACAATATTTTATGCGAGAAGAGTCTATTAATACGTTCCACTTCTGCTTGTAATATTTTTTGCCACTCCTGCGCCAATTCCTCCAGAGTTTTTTCGTGGTAGTCAGCATCTGGCTCTGTTACAGTCACCAGCCTTAAAGGACGAGTCGTTTGATCGTCACTGAGCTGGAGGATTAAATCCTTATTTAGAATGGCAATAGAAACCAGAGGAGTTTGTTTAGCTTTGTTAGTTCGGTCGAGCGCTCGCATCAGCCGTTGCGTTATTTCTTCGGCACGTACCTCTACTGGAAGAGATCCATCTGGCGGTTGGCTACGATTAAAAACAGTGGGAGAGACAATCTCAAACAAGGAGTCTCTGTCTAAGGGTGAATACACAGAGGCAATTTCATACATACCGAGGCGGGTAACACCACTAGGTGGCTGGTGCGGATCGTTGGAGGCTGCGGTAGGTAATGAAGGCAGTTGACTGTGAGCGATCGCACTCCAACCAAGCACCATTGCGATCGTCATCACACTGACTAGCACAAACCGAATTACTGAATGGAGGAAGCGATTAAACAGGAACATATCTATGGGAAAGTGATTGAGTAGCTAATAGATGTAGGAGCCGCGTTTGTGATGAATCCCACTTTTTCTCCTAATGCAGCGTGCAGGGAAGCTTTTAAAACTAAGATTCGTGCTGCCTGCAACTTCCTCAAAGTAGGTTATCATGGAGCATCTTGCTAAAGCCAATGTCAAAGACCGTGACCGATTCTAGATCATGTCTTACTCGCCTTATTCCCCACTCCCTAATCCAAAATGGCAACTTGGCAATGTGTAAAGCAATGTGGAGCCTGCTGTAATCTTGATCCAGCAGAGCGTCCAGATTTGGATGAGTATCTCTCACCACCAGAACTAGAACTCTACCTCAGCATGGTAGGTGAAGGGGGATGGTGCATTAATTTCGACCATACCACGCGAGAATGCCGCATCTACTCCAATCGTCCTCGCTTCTGCCGTGTGGAATCAGAAGTGTTTCAAGATATGTATGGGGTTGAACCAGAAGAAATCAACGATTTTGCCATTGACTGCTGTCGCCAGCAAATAGAGGGAGTATATGGCGATCGCAGTCTGGAAATACTCCGCTTCAATAAAACTATTGGGCTGTGAAGAGTAGACCTCTTGCAATAAATCCTTGAATCACCCCTCCCCAACCCTCCCCTTATGAAGGGGAGGGGGCAAAATTTCAAGTTTCCCCCCTTTATAAGGGGGGATTAAGGGGGGTCTATTCGACTTATGCAAGAGGTCTAGTATGCAAGGACGCAAAGACGCCCGATCATTTTTTTATATTTTAGGACTTACGCAAAAATTACCAAAAAGCTTAATTTATCGAACCGCCAAGACGCTAAGAGCGCCGAGAATTCGTAGAGTGTGCGTAAGTCCTATATTTATCTGTAGAGTTGCAATTTATTAACAATCTGAGAATATGATAGAAATATGAAAGCAACCTAACAACAAAACTACTGCTCGTGAAACTTGACTCTGCTCCTTTGGACATTTCTGGCATATCTGAGACTGAGATTGAGCTAGAACTGAAAGACAGCACTGATTTTAACTTAACTCCAGCGATCGCCCAGCCAGTTCAGGCTGTAGTTGCGGATAGTCCTCAAAAGCAGCAATCAGTGGTGGTAGTTTTTGGTACAACTTTTGTAACTATTTTTCTAGCAGAAATTGGAGATAAGACTCAGCTATCCACGCTGTTAATGAGCGCACAATCTCATTCGCCGTGGGTTGTATTTATCGGATCTGCGGCTGCGTTGATAACCACCAGCTTATTAGGTGTGCTTTTAGGTAGTTGGATAGCCAGCCGACTCAGCCCGAAAACTATAGAGAAATCAGCAGGTGTGATGTTGTTGGTGATTTCCCTAATGCTGTTTTGGGATATATTTACTAGTCATTAGTCATAAGAAAACTCCCCACTCCCGACTCTCCCCTTAATGATATGGATTGGCATCTTTTAGGACTGAGCTTTATTACAGTTTTTTTATCAGAATTGGGTGACAAAAGTCAGCTAGCAGCGATCGCACTTTCAGGGCGTTCTAATTCTCCGCGTGCAGTTTTTTTTGGCGCAGCAGGCGCACTGCTGTTGACAAGCCTTTTGGGAGCATTAGCAGGGGGAGCAGTAGCAGAATTATTACCTACACGCTTATTAAAAGCGATCGCTGCTGTGGGATTTGCCGTCCTCGCTGCACGCCTGCTGTTATTTAACAATGAACCATCGACGGATTCTGAACAAACACCATAACCAAACGTGAGTTCGACGGCTCATGTAGTGTTGCCTAACTAGTACGCCACGGCGTAAATAGAGCAACCATTTAAAATCCCTAAAGAGCTTATTCCATAATACTTTTGACTTTTGAATGAGTGACTTCCGCCTCGCGGTACTAACTCAATCAAAATACCAGAGATTTTACTACCCAAGACCGTCCCTCTGGGAGTCCCAGAAGGACAGACTTGAACTAAAATTCAAGTCAAGGAGAGGTTTATCGAACTCACCTTAACTAAATGATCAGGGTTGCACATCCAGCTAAATTACAAAGGTTCCCAACCGATTCCTTTGTAGCCGTATTGAAAAATTTCTGGATGCAAAATTTCAGCCAAAATTTCTAGAGAATCTACCAGTCGCGGTCCTGGACGATTAAAGTAAGAATTGCCATCAGTGATGTACACCCTACCGGCTTGGGTTGCGTGCAGTTTTTCCCAGTCTGAACGTTGAGTTAACAACTTGGCTTCTTGACGAGTGCGATTTAAATCAAAGCCGCAAAGCATAAAAACAATGATATCTGGGTTACTTGCTATTAGTGTTTCCCACGGTAAGATAGAAGAAGCCTGACCTGTAACGCTAAACAGAGAGTGCCCTCCTGCTAAGTTAACTAATTCAGGAATCCAATTGGCGGCGATCATCAAAGGATCAGTCCACTCGATGCAGGCGACAGTAGGCACTTCATTTAAAGAAAGTCCTTGGATTTTTTGCTGACAAATTTTGACACGAGCTTCTAAGTTTTCTAGAACTTTAACCGAGTCTACTTTAAAGGTGTTGCCGACTCGCTCAATATCAGCCCAAACATCTTGGAGAATATTAGGTTGTAAAGAAATTATCTGAGGTTTACTATGAATGAGTGTGGCAACTGCCTTTTCAACCTCATCTAAGCTGACAGCACAAACATCACATTGGTCTTGCGTAAGAATGTGGGTAGGCTGCAACTGCTCTAAAACATCTGTTTTGATTTCATAGATACTGAGAGCAGATTGTAATAAATTGTTCACATCATCATTAATTTGGCTGCTGGAGGCATTAGAGTTTAAGCGGGCTTGGGTACAAATGGGGCGATTGTGGATTTCTGGAGGGTAGTCGCATTCGTGCGATCGCCCCACAATAGCATTAACCAACCCTAGTGTCGCTAAAATCTCTGTTCCACTGGGAATTAGGGAAACTATTCTCACATTACTATCCGTCATCGCTTCACCTGCATAAAAGCTACCGTCATCTTAGATTTTGGCAAAATTTGAGTCATTAGGTATCTTTCTCTAGGAGAATCAAGGTTGTTTTGGTCGTCATACCGATTATCTGTGAGGTTGCTCCTGAAACTTGGGGATTTTGACCCAAGTTCGTCTCACCAAGCCTGGCTTTGTGGAGTTTCACAAAGAATTGGTATTAGCACTAAGCAACAAATTGACTTACATCGCTTTTCAAGTAATGAAACTACACCATTCCATACTTCATACTTCCTACAGTTTCCTAGACCCAAATTCAAAATACTACTATACTACTTAATAGTAGAATTACTTGATAGTGAAATTATTTTAAATATTAATTATCCCCTAGCAAAAATCACTGGTATGAAGTAATAGAAGTTATGAGCAAAATCTAGTTTGGAATTCCTCATCCAGAATCATCAAATTTGATCAGAAAAAATATACTTTCCGGTTATGAAAAACCCTATGAAGTAATTGTAGTTATACAAAGACGGTTCTATTTTCCCTTAGAACTGCAAGGCCAAATTATTTTTTCTTGAGGGCAACTAATGCAGGTAGTGTTAGCTAGAGATATTACAGAGCACAAGCAGGCCCAAGAGGCTTTACAAATCAAAGAAAATGGTCGGCGAAAACAAAGTCAGACACTGGTGGAACTAGCAAGAAGCAAGACATTTCAGCAAGGTAATCTCAACGCGGTCTTAAGAGAAATCACAGAAACTACTGCTCGGACGCTCTTGGTAGAGCGAGTTGGGGTGTGGTTATATAATCAAGAACGTTCAAAAATTGAATGCATGGATTTATATGATGTAAGTACTAAAGAACATAGCTTTGGTAACTCGCTTTCACAAAAAAATTATCCAGCTTATTTCCAGGCTTTAGAAGAGGAACGTATTATTGCCGCAAATGATGCCAGAAACGATACAAGAACCAAAGAATTATCTGAGTCTTATCTTTCTGTTTTAGGGATCACATCCTTGCTGGATGCACCAATTTGGCTAGAGGGTCGTTTGGTGGGGGTAGTCTGTCACGAACACATAGGCGAAAGTCGCCAATGGACTTTAGAAGAAGAGACTTTTGCTGGCTCGATTGCAGATTTCGTGACCCTGGCTATAGAAGCAAGCGAGCGAAACGTCGTCCAGGAAGCACTGCGACAGAGTGAGGCGCAATTTCGGGCGATTTTTGAGCGTTCTCCTATCGGCATTGGACTTATAGATATGAAAGCGGAGATAGTTGATACCAATCCAGTACTGTGCGAGATTTTAGGATACAGCCGAGAAGAGTTATCCGGCAAGCACTTTATAAATTACATTTCTATACAAAGGGGGGATTTAAAACGTTACAAACAATTGGTGTCAGGAATTCGCACAAATTCAGGGAAAACTTCTAGATTCGGTTTTCAACACTCCGAACTTCAGGAACAACTAGTCGATAGACATCGCATTGAAATGGAAAGACGCTGCCTGCATCAAGATGGTAGCTTAGTTTGGACTCATATCTCTGTTTCTGTTATACCAGACAGCAATGGTGAACCGGAGTTTTTTATAGCGATGATTGAGGACATTACTGAACGCAAGCAAATAGAGTTGAAACTGCGTGCCTCTCAAGAAGCAGCAGAAGCTGCTAATCGGGCAAAAAGTGAATTTTTAGCAACTATGAGCCATGAGTTGCGGACACCTCTGAATGCAATTATGGGCTTATCACAGTTATTGCAACAAAAAATAGTTGGCTCTCTCAATGAAAAGCAGAACGAATATGTAAGTTGTATATATAGTAGTGGTGAACACCTACTAGAACTGATTAACGATATCCTTGACTTATCTAAGGTGGAAGCAGGCAAAGAGGAACTGTTACTCTCACCTTTGCCAGTTTCAGATTTATGTAATTATGCCATATGGACAGTGCGCGATCGCGCCTTAGAAAAGGGATTGCAACTCACACATGAAATTGACCTAGAAGCGGATATTCTAATTGCTGATGAGCGGCGCCTTAAGCAAATGCTACTCAACCTACTTACTAATGCCATTAAATTCACCCCAGCCGGTCAGGTATCGCTGGTAGTCAAAAAAGTATCGCAAGGAATGACCTTTACAATTTCAGATACTGGAATTGGTATAGACTCAAATCAGTTTCAATTTCTATTTGAACCGTTTAAACAGCTTGACAGTCAGTTAAATCGGCAGTATGAAGGCACAGGTTTGGGTTTAGCTTTAACACGCAAATTAGCGCGTTTGCATGGTGGAGATGTGAGTGTTACATCGATTTTGGGAGAAGGGAGTCAGTTTACTTTGTTTCTACCAAACCCAGTCCATCTGGGAGCAGCAGATGAAGCTAAAAAAGATACTGAAGCAACATCTTCCTCATCCTCCCTAGTTCTTCCCAAAAATAAAACTATTTTGGTAGTCGAAGAAGAAAACACTGGCATAGTGTTGCAAAATTATCTCCAGACAATTGGCTACCAAGTCAAGTGGATAGACAACAAAAACAAATTTTTGGAACAGGTGCGAACCCTACAGCCAGATTTAATTTTTTTGGATGTCCAATTAGTAGATGATCTTAGGGATTGGAATTTGCTAAATATTCTCAAACAAGAACCTTCTTTGCAACATATGCAGGTGGTGATGATGGGCTTTAGTGAACCTCCAGAGAAGCTTTCTATTGTGCAAGCTGGTGCTAACGACTATCTTCTCAAACCAATTCAAGTAGTTCAATTAGAGTCAATATTGATGCGATGTTTAAATCATAGCGATTTTCGGATGAACGAAACACCAATATAAATACTACGCGATCGCATTCATATTTTTAGTTCCAATTCGCCAATACAGCATCTATATTCTATATTCTAAGTATTTTGTGCAATACTTTTACTGGTTTAGCATTTTATGCCACATTTCGCACTTCATAGTGTAATACACAAAGATTTCCAATATCTCGCTAATGGCGGTTAAATAGCAATCGTAAATCATTAATAATTATTAGTATTAATGCACATAGCGCAGCCTCAACTTTACTAGAGGCTCTGCCAACGAGTCTGCCAACGCGAGAGCGTATGGGGTTTCCCCAAGTGGAGCGACTGGTATGGGCTAGGGGGATCGATAAGTGCCTAAAATCACAGCCAACCACTTTTCAAACAACCTCTTATACTCTTAAATCTTAAATTTATGGATTCTTTTCAACCTGAGACAGGTGTGCCTCTAACTCTAGAAATTGCTCAGATTGCTTCGCCATCAACAACACTCACTCCTACCTCAACACCTATCCCGCGAATTTCCAAAGATGCTATTCGCACCAGTTTGAAAGCCTCCACTGTCGATGGTATCTTCGCAGCAGTTTTCAATATTGCCACTGGCGGGGTTTTGCTGAGTAATTTCTTGGTGGAGTTGGATGCTAGTCCGGTGGTGTTTGGCATGATATCCTCTATCCCCATGTTAGCGAATCTCTTTCAGCCGATAGGTGCTTACTTGTCTGAACGCAGCACTAGCCGCCTTCAGAATTCCCTTCGCACTCATGGAATTGCTCGGCTACTGTGGCTGATTTTAATAATTGGCATTGCTAGCTTTAGTTGGGGAGGGCTTAATTCAAACCAATTGGTGATATTGTCGCTCTTGATTCTCGTATGCAGTCATCTTTTAGGAGGATTAGGAACTGCATCGTGGTTCAGTTGGATAGCAATGTTAGTCCCACGGCAATTACGAGGTAGATATTTCGGGCTACGCAATAGCTTTGCCAACCTCACCGAGTTACTCACCTTGCCAATAGCCGGTCTAGCTGTATCACATTGGTATGGGGGGACTATCCAAGGTTATGGAGTGATTTTGTTCCTTGGCATTATCTTTGGAATAGTGAGCTTGTGGTGTCAGTATTTCCAGGTAGATATCAATCCCCAATTACAAAACACCTATTATGCAAGTCTATCTCAAACAAGTGAGATTCAGTTAGACTCAGCACCAAATGAATCTAATGAGATATCTGAAGCAATCTATCTCCCGCAAATGCCAACCCCTCAAAATCAGATAGATAGTAGCATCTGGAAAAACTCTAATTTTGTGGTCTTTCTGCTTTATTTCGGCTTATGGGGATTTGCTGTTAACCTAAGTGCCCCGTTTTTTAACCTCTACTTGCTAGATACGCTGAATCTGGATGTGAGTTGGGTAACTTTCTACAGCAGTCTGCGATCAGGGGCACATCTGCTACTGCTCCTCATGTGGGGTAAATTAGCAGATAAAATAGGCAATCGTTCGATTCTAATTTATTGTGGAATTCTAATTGCCGTCATCCCCTGGCTGTGGCTGACGATTGGTTCTAGTCCCCTCGATCTCTGGCTGTGGTTTCCGCTATTGCACATTTTTATTGGAGTTAATTGGGGAGCAGTTGACTTGTGCAGCAATAATCTCCAGATAGAGATTGCATCAGTAAAAAATCAGTCTATCTATTTTGCGATCGCTGCTGCTGTTGGTGGGGCGAGTGGTGCTTTAGGAGCAACTATAGGTGGCTTTATCGCTCAATTTGCTGGGTCTTTTGGCATAGTGGAAGTGTTCGTTGTGTCTGGTATATTACGACTAGCGTCAATTATCCCACTCATTGTTAAAAAGGATCTGGGTAAATAGGGCGAAATTGATTGGTTACAGATGTGAATAAACAATGTTGCACTCAGACTGGGATTTCTCTACCTATAAGAAGAATTGTCCAATATAAAACAATTCAGTTCAGCTAAGGATAATTGTAGGTTGGGTTTCGTTCCTCAACTCAACCTACGCAATATATTTTTTCGGCTTAACTGAACCGGATTGCAATATAAAATTTTTTCTCATTATCACATGGGCGATACCAGCTTCTTGAAAAATTTCTCCTTCTTCTACAAAATCCAATTTGTGGTATAAAGATTTTACATATTCTTGGGCGTGAATCACAACTTCTGGAATATTTTTACTAGCTATAACCTGTAATGCCTCTACCATAATTTTCTTACCAATACCCTGTCCTCTAGCTGTAGACAAAACGGCAAGTCTTTCTATCTTGGCAGTTTTTTCATCTAAATATCTAATTCTAGTAGTACCTACAGCTTCTCCATCTAAATAAGCAATCAAATGGTCAGATATACCATCTTTTCCATCAAACTCTAAAGCAGGATCTACCCCTTGTTCTTGCTGAAAAACTGATATTCTAATTGCTTGAATTGCTGGAAATTCTTTAGGTAAATCAGCGACTTTTATGACTAAATTACTCATCAAATGTATACAGTTAATAAATAAAAAAAGGTGGGTTTTTTCCCACCCTACTTTTATACTTTAATCTGCACCTTCAATTGGTGCAAAACCTTGGCGCTGAATATTTTCTGTCACCGCGCGTGGTTCCAGGAATTGCAGTAAGTAATCGGGGCCGCCTGCTTTAGAACCGACTCCAGAAAGTTTGAATCCGCCAAAGGGTTGCCGCCCAACGATCGCTCCGGTAATATTGCGATTGATGTACAAATTCCCAACTTCAAACTCTGTCTGCGCCTGCTGAATATGCGAAGGTGTTCTAGAATAAAGTCCGCCAGTCAAAGCGTAGTTAGTTCCATTGGCGACTGCTAACGCTTCCTGGAAATCTTTCACCCGAATTACCGCCAGCACAGGGCCAAAAATTTCTTCCTGGGAAATTACTGCATTTGGCAATACTTCACTAAAGATGACAGGCCCGATAAAATATCCTTGTTCGGGTGCTGATAATTCCAAAGCTAATTGCGCTTCTGCCTTACCCTTCTCAATATACTCGCGGATGCGATCGCGGGCATTGGCATCAATTACCGGCCCAACTTGTGTACTCGGTAACTCTGCTTCGCCAATATTCAAGGATTTTGTCGCTTCCACCAATCGCTGCACAAAGGTATCATAAATCGGTTCCAGCACAATCACCCTGGAAGCAGCAGAACATTTTTGGCCACTGTAACCAAATGCCGATTGCACTACCCCCACAACAGCTTGGTCTAAATCAGCACTTTCATCTACGATAATGGCATTCTTGCCGCCCATTTCAGCAATCACCCGTTTCATGTGCTTTTGTCCGGGTTTCAAAGTTGCCGCTTCTGCGTAAATTCTACAGCCGACTTCTTGGGAACCTGTAAAAGCAATTACATGAGTCTCTGGATGATTTACTAAATAAGCGCCGACTTGCGAACCCTTCCCCGGTACGTATTGAAATACACCTTTGGGAAAACCAGCATCTACCAAGATTTCTGTGAGTTTGGCAGCAATGATAGAAGATGTTTCGGCCGGTTTTAGGAGAGTACAATTGCCTGAAACTAAAGCTGCTACAGTCATTCCACAAGCGATCGCTAGCGGGAAATTCCAGGGAGAAATCACTACAGCAATACCCCGGGGCTGGTAAATATAACGATTAGTTTCGCCAGCAATGTCGTAATTAACACCTTTATCTAAGCGTTCTATCTCATCAGCGTAGTACCGACAAAAGTCTATCGCCTCAGAAACTTCTCCATCAGCTTCCTTAACTGGTTTCCCAACTTCCAAAACTATCCAAACTGAAAGTTCAGCGCGGCGGAGTTCCATCAAATCACCCGCTTTCCGCAAAATATCAGCGCGTTGTTTAGCTGGTGTTTTCCTCCACCCAGGAAACGCCGCTTTAGCTGCTTGCATCGCCTGTTCAGCCTGTTCAACGCTAATCAACCCAACTTTACCGACTACTTCACTAAAATTAGAAGGATTAAGGGAATCAACAAATTCCGGCGGATTAACATATTCTCCATTAATCAACGGCAAATAAGTTTTACCCAATTGTTGACGAACGCTTTGGAAAGCTTGCACCCCTTTCCTTCTCACCTCATCCACCGCATAATCGGTATCTGCCGCCCCAAGGAAATGAGAGTTAGGAGTAAAAGAGTTCTTCTCCTGTTTGACAATCGGCGGTGCTAATAACTCTTCAATTGGTCGATTTTCGAGATTTTGCCGTAAAAAAGAACTATTAGCTGTATTTTCTAACAATCGGCGAATTAAATACGCCATTCCAGGTAATAATTCACCGTAGGGACAGTAAACTCTGACTCGATAACCCTTGTCAACCAACGCCTTTGCAACTTTATCCCCCATGCCGTAGAGGACTTGCAATTCAAAGCGACGACGAGGGACATTTAAACTTTCAGCTATGGCAATGGCGCGAGAGTGCGATCGCACATTATGACTACCAATGGCAGAATATACATATTGATGATTTTCTAGCAATAACTGAGTGATAGTTTCAAAGTTAGCATCAGTTGCCCCTTTGTCGTTGTAAACTGGCTGTGGCCAATGCTTCTGCGCTGCTTTAATAGTTTCCTGATCCCAATATGCGCCTTTCACTAAGCGAATTGTTAGGGGATAACCACGTTGTTTCAACCAAGAAATTAGGTCTTTGGTGTCTTGCTCACTATCACGCAGATATGCCTGTATTGTTATGCCAATATCTGTGCGTTGCTTAAACTCTTCTTCTAGTAACAGTTTTTTCAGGATGCTGAGAGTTATGTCTTTGTAAGCATACTGTTCCATATCAAAATGCACAGCTGCGCCTAATTCTTTGGCACGACGTAAGAGAATCCGAATGCGATTGCTAACTCGCTCCTCACTACCTTTAGCATCTAAAGGGTCAAATTGGGAATAAAACGCCGTTAACTTCACAGAAACCTGAACTTTTGAGATTAGTTCGCCATCAGCCTCATCAATAGCCGGGATAACTGCCCAATTTTTCGATGCTTCTACCAATTGTTGCATCAATTCTAAATAGCGTTCTAGATAAGACTGCGCTTCGGCTTCGGTAATCACCGCTTCACCAAGTAAATCGATGGTGAAAGCCATTTTCTCTTTTCGCAGTCTTTCAACTGTTTTGATGACTTGTTTAATATTTTCCCCAGAAATATATTTATGGGCAAGAGTTTCGACTGCTGTACCAACGGTTGTAGCAGCAACTTGTCCGGGCATAGAGTCGGGGTTAGCAAAGTTTAGCATTCCCTTCAAAGCTGCCGGTAATTCTACAGATTCATCTCCTAGATATTCTTGTAAATGTGAGGCAATTTCTGATTTACTATGCAAAGCCGGTAGCGTATCTATAAAGCGAAATAGTTGCACCCGCAACCCAGGATTACTCATCGCCCAAGCTAGTAATTTATCATCCCAGCGCATTTGATCCCGCAGGGAAGAAAAAAATGAACGATTTTCCTGGGTTGCTGCTAGAAGTTGTTTAGCAATTTCTTGGGTTTTAGCTTCGTAGGTGCTTGCTTGTACTTGTAATACCACTGATAATAAACTCCGTTAATCAAGGCAAGGCTTTTTGTCGAAAGCCTGTGTCTTCTATTTTGACTCTTTCATTTAGTTGTCACCATAACGCTGAATTCGTAATTCGGAATATTCGCCAAAGGTGAATAGATTACCGATAAAAGTTCTTCTAAAATCATCAGGTGTAAACGCTTCTACATCAGCTTTTCCCCCGCGTCGCCTCTTGCATAAGTCGAATAGACCCCCCTTAATCCAATCCGGTTCAGTTAAGGCTAAAACTCTGCTGTTAAAGTCAATTTTTTAACGAACCGCCAAGGCGCAGAGGACGCAGAGACAAGAAAGAGATGCTTAACTGAACCGTATTACCCCTTAATCCCACGCCACTTGCTACAACGGAGGGAACCTCCGCAACGCAGTCGCTCCCCGATATATTGGGGGGAAACTTGAAATCTTGCGCCCTCCCCAATACATACGGGGAGGGGTGATTCAAGGATTTTTGCAAGAGGTCTAATGAATCTTCCGTTGTCCAGATGTTGATTGGGCGTTCAAAGTTTCATTGATTTATAACTTGTAAATATATCCGCATGAACTCACTCCTAACCCTTCCCTGCAAGTAAGCAACGGTGTACACACAAGTCGGAAAAACTTCATCCACCAAAGATTTGCGGTGAAGCAGCGCTGCGAGAGGGAAACCCTTCCGCAGGCGACTGCTGAACCCAAAGGGTGCGTTACGCTGGCGTGACAAAGCTAAATTGTTGCTTCGGCGAACCCATTTGTTATTTCGGCGTACTCATTTGTTATTTCGGCGTACTCATTTGCTGCTTCGGCGAACCCATTTGTTATTTCGGCGAACCCATTTGTTATTTCGGCGAACCCATTTGTTATTTCGGCGTACTCATTTGCTGCTTCGGCGAACCCATTTGTTATTTCGGCGAACCCATTTGTTATTTCGGCGAACCCATTTGTTATT
>NZ_JBALDF010000001.1:0-40893 GCF_036917275.1 Nostoc sp. | reverse complement strand
CACAATTTCCCCTTAGATTTGGCAGCTGGTGACTTTGCTCCTGTAGCTCTTACCGCTCCTGCTATCAACGGTTAAATAGTAAAGTTTAGCTAAATCAAAAAGCGCCCCCCCTTTCGGGAGAGCGCTTTTTGTTTAGATATATCGGAATTGGAAGTTCAGCCCACCAAATTTCCCTTCGTTGCACTACTGCGCTTCCTCTATTAAAGTATGGCCTTGTAAATGAATGAAGAACGGATCAAGAGCACTATTCTCATCTGTATACACAGTGTCTAATTGTTCTGTAATGCGATCACTACCATAAGTTTGCAGGTATTCTTGAAGTGCTACTGCATACTAACTGACTGCGGGAAAGCTACATACGTTGTGCAAATAAATTGTTCAGCCACCTCGAATAGGGCATCAAGAACAGAAATTGCTCTCTTCATGGCAAGGGTATAACTGTGGTTATACATCGGACTCTAACTGTAATGAATTAGGGTTTCTGGAGTCATTTCCACAATTTCGCCGACTAGCAACTCCACACTGTGATCGCACAGAATCCCTGCTTCAATCATGCGATGATAATCACCTACAGACAATTTGGCTGGTGTTTTGATGCTCACATCATCTCTGTAAGTCTGACTTAATTTTACAGTATCTCAAAAAGGCGATGCCTGCGGCAGGCTGCGCCTACGCTCCTCACAATTAAACTCAACAACCCGATAATCTCAAAACTACTGCACTGATAGCCTAGCTGTATAACAACTGAACTCACTGACAATCAAGCAAACCGAATTTTTAGGTTAATAATATTGTAATATCGACTAATATTCCAAATATGGCATATTAATTCAGGGTGTGAGGAGCCTGTGGTGAGTGAAGAATGGCAGATTATTTACTACCAGGAGGTAGACGGAACTGAACCAGTTGAGGAGTTTTTCAATGATCGTTCGCTCACTCAGGGCGAATTGAAGCAGTTTAAACTCCGCCTCGACCTTCTGAAAATTAAAGGATTAGCCTTACTTGTTGAACGTTCAGACATTTTAGACAAAATAGAGACAGAAGATAAGCTTTATGAATTACGTTTGGATAACACTCGTAACAATATCCGTATCTTTGTGTGTGCTTTACCAGGTAAAGGTAAACGTCTAATGTTGCTGCACGCTTTTAAGAAGAAAGGGGATAAGACTCCACTTAGACAAATTAAGATTGCAGCTAAAAGGCGAGATTTTATAATAGCGAAGGAGGATAAAACAGATGAGCAATAATCCCCATCTAGGCGGCGATGCTTTGGCTTCCTTAAACAAAATTGTCCAAGACACACCAGAGAACCGTCTAGTCGAGCATCAAGAAATTTTCAGGCTTGCCTTAACTCAAGCGATGCGAAACGTGCGTAAGCGAATGGGACTTACTCAAAAAGAAATGGGTGAACGGTTTGGTGTAGGACAAAGTTGGGTATCCAAGTTGGAAGACATCAATAATGATCACACATTTGACTCCGTACTTACTTACTTAAATGCTTTAGGCGCAGATTTTGAGGCAGCGATTCTTGTAGAAAAGCAGCGGGTTGAAATAATTGCAGCAAATCTGACTGTGGATAAGATAGACGTAGAGGCAGCCATCAACGCAATATTTGAAGATGCTGAAGACACAGAGCTAGTGAACGAAGTACCAACCTCAGATTTTAACTTAATCTCACCGAAAGAGAGAGAGACATATTCTGAGGCACAGCATGTTCGGCATCGACAAGGAGGTTCTTGGGGGAGGGATAGTGTGGCATGAAGACAATTACTTTTTATTCGTATAAAGGTGGTGTTGGTAGAACACTGGCCGCAGTAAATTTTGCACTTTATCTAGCTAAACTGGGTCGAAAAACTGTTTTAGTAGATTTTGACCTTGAAGCACCAGGTTTAGACGCAAAGCTTGCCCAGTTTTCTGGATTTGAATTACCAGCTAATCAAAAAGGACTCCTCGATTACATCCTAGATTATCAGCAACAAAATACTGATCCAGGAAGTCTTGAGCAAATAAGCCTTCAGGTACCAATTCCTTCAAAAAGAACTTTACCCTTGTGGCTCATTCCAGCAGGTCAGTATCTCTCTGATGAGTATTACAGAAAGCTGACTAAGCTTGACTGGAATTTATTATTCTCTAAAGAACGTGATGGAGTTGCGTTTTTTCAACAGTTTCTTGCCCGGATTGAAAAAGAATTACAGGCAGATTTTGTGATTATAGACTCCCGCACAGGCATTACCGAAATAGCAGGTATTTGTACACAGCAGCTACCTGATGAAGTTGTCATGCTGTCTCCTTTGAGTTCAGAAAGTATCAAAGTAAGCAAGCATATTAAGCGACTGATTGAGCAAAGTGCAGTAGCGAAAGCGCTTGGAAAGTCAATCGATGTTAAAGTTGTTGTATCACGCGTACCAAAACCTAAAGATTTAGACAGCTTTAAGCAAAGATGTTGCCAAATTTTTGAAACAGATGAGACTAAATTGTTCTTTTTGTTTTCCTGTCCTGAGCTAGAACAAGAAGAGTTCTTGGCAATTGCTGATCCTGATAGTAATAAGGAACTACTAAACAACTATGTGCGACTATTTTATGGATTGAATTTAGAACTTTCTAGTGAAAATATTCGGGCTGAAATTGAGCAAATAGGTAGTCGCTTGCTCTTTTCATCTTCACTTGAAAAGTTAGAGAAGAATGTTTTAGAGCTAGTTGCACTCTATCCGCATCCAGATGTATATCGTGCTGCTATGCGGTTCTTCAGGTTAAGGGAGAACACAGAAAAATTAAGGTCTTTTGGTTGGGAACTCCTTGAGCTATTACCAACTGATCAAGAAGCACAACAAATTCTTGCAGAAAGCTATTTATCTGAGCGAAAGCTTGATAAACAAGATAAGAAAAAAGCTGTGCGTGTCATTGATCCCCTATGGCAAAGGGAAGAACTTAACTCAGAACAAGCTGTACGCTACGCAGATATATTGGAAGATATAGAAGAATATTCTAAAAGTTTTGATGTTGTTTTTCCTTTGTGTGATGATCAAGAACTTGATGACGATATCCAAATCCAAGCAAAATTGATTGCAGCTAGAACAGCTTTGAAGTTAGGCCAAACTGAGATTGCAGCTAGATTAATTCCAGATATTCCTCCGAAGCAGCTAGGAGGTTCGCTCATCTTTTTAGCAATAGAAACTTTGAAAGATAATGGAGATTTGGAAGGTGCGTTTGAGTCGGCTAAGCAGTTTATACGCCGAGAGTACAATCCTACCGTTATAGAGCAAGCAGCTAGTTTGGCTTACCAGTTAAATCGTGTGAAAGAGCTAGAAGACGCAATACGTTCACTTGCAAAATTCCGTACCTTAAAGGACGAGAGTTTTTACCAAAACTTAAAGGACTGCGGATTATCTGAACTAGCACGTGAATTACAAAAGTCATCTTATAAGTATTCATCGGGTCAGAATATTAAATAACCAGTCTAAAAAATCTTGTAAAAGTGTCATCATAGTTAAGGTAAAAACATTCTGGAGATAAGACAACGGTTTACGCACGCCCTTTAGCACGGTTAATTGAGCAATTGCAACGCTTGCCAGGGGTTGGCCCCAAATCTGCCCAACGACTGGCTTTGCATATTTTGAAGCGACCAGAAGCAGAAGTAGAAGCTTTAGCACAAGCTTTAATTGAGGCAAAAAAGCAGATAGGCTTGTGTTCTGTTTGCTTTCACTTATCTGCTGAACCTGTTTGTGAAATTTGCCGCAATCCCAACCGTGACAATAACACTATTTGTGTCGTAGCAGATCCCCGCGATGTGATTGCGCTGGAAAAAACCCGCGAATACAAAGGCAAATATCACGTTTTGGGTGGGGTAATTTCCCCAATCGATGGAATTGGGCCAGAACAGTTGACTATACTGGCTTTGCAGCGCCGGGTGAGTCAGCAAAAACCTCAAGAAGTGATTCTGGCAATTAGTCCGAGTGTGGAAGGGGAGACTACGACATTGTATGTCGGTCAGCTACTGAAACCATTTACTAAGGTGACGCGGATTGCCTTTGGTTTGCCTGTAGGTGGAGATTTGGAGTACGCCGACGAAGTGACCCTGGCAAGGGCATTGGAAGGACGCCGAGAGTTAGATTAGGCTTAATTAAAAGTTATAAACTTTAGATTCAAGCCTTTTCCACTCCTTAGTGTTGGTGACTCAATTTTGGATTTTAGATTTTAGATAAGGATTCAGCACTCAGGAGGAGGCAGTGCGCCCTTCTCCCAAGGGGAGACGCCAAGGGCGATGCGGTTCCCCGACTTGTACCCCTACGGGGAAGCAAGCTACGCGCATGAGATTTTGTGCAGTAACTACACTGAATTAGCTAGAAGTTAGTATAAAACTTTATAAAAGGTAGAGAAGCTTACAGATGAAGCGTAATACTGAAAATATAGCGCTTTTGGGTTGAGTCCAATACAGACCTAACAAGAACAGCCCCTTCCCTACCTCTCCCTAACCCTCTCCTGGTAGGACAGGGAAGCGGAAAAACTTTTGTTGTTGGAAGGGGAGTAAATTCAAAGGCTCTCTCCTTTTAAGAGCTACGGTGTACACACAAGTATGACCAGCATAGGTTTCAATTCTAGTAGTTTCTTTCGTAGGATGCGTTATGGACACGCCGAAATAACAAATGCGTACCCCGAAATAACAAATGAGTACGCGGAAATAACAAATGAGTACGCCGAAATAACAAATGAGTACGCGGAAATAACAAATGAGTACGCCGAAATAACAAATGAGTACGCCGAAATAACAAATGCGTACCCCGAAATAACAAATGAGTACGCGGAAATAACAAATGAGTACCCCGAAATAACAAATGCGTACCCCGAAATAACAAATGAGTACCCCGAAATAACAAATGCGTTGGCTAGCAAGAACCGCAGGCATCGCCATGATTCCAACAATTTAGCTTCGTCACGCCAGCGTGACGCACCCTTCTCCTATCAAAGACGCTACGCCAACGGGTCGGGTAACGCTCCTGCGTCGTAAGAGGCTGCGCTAACAGCAGTCGCCTGCAAAGGAGCCAGTGCGGTCTTCTCCCAAAGGGAGAGGCTAGCGCCTGCTGTACGATGCCCGTAGGGCTGTAGGGGTCTTCCCAAGTGGAGCATCTGGCGTTGGAAATCTACCAAGAGCGCTGCTGAACCACAAATTTTGGTGGATGAAGTTTTTCCGACTTGTGTGTATACCGTTGCCTTTTAGGAGAGAAGTCAAAGTGTATTGCATACAAATGAAAAGCGCTATGAAGGATAAATCTTAAACCCTGTCCGCAAAAAAGGCTAATAATAAAACTGCGTTCAGTCAGTGAATACTCTAAAAAATTTGGTATATTACTCATGCTCAGACGCAAAAGCCGCCGTAAAATCTTCTCAGTGGCTATACTTGCCTTTGTTATATGCTTTATGGTAAGTGTGCGTTTATTTGGGCAAACAATTATGACATCAGCACCCCAACTACTCACTGACCCATTTTTGCAACTGCCAACTGAAACCTCAGTGCGAGTAGTTTGGTTTACTGAGTTTGCTGGTGTTAATCACACAGTAACCTACGGGGAAAATCTCAAACAAACTGCTAAGGCAAATATTACCCAACTCAGTCGCACGCGTGAAGACCAACACTCAAGAGTTGCAAACCAAACCAAAAATAACCAAGTTTATCAAAAACCCGTCCAGCGCAACATTTGGCGACATGAAGCTGAGGTGACTGGGTTAACTCCTGGTGTGCGGCTAAACTATCGGGTTAGGAGTGGGCGAGAAGACGGCGAGAGTGTTAGCAGTGATGTTTTTAGCCTCGCAGCTACTCCAAAACCGGATACACCATTAAAAATTCTACTTACCTCTGACCATCAGTTAAAGCCGATGACATCTGCAAATCTGCAAAAGGTGGTAGAAACAATTGGACGAGTTGATGGGGTATGGTTTGCCGGTGATTTGGTCAACGTTAGCGATCGCGCCTCAGAATGGTTTGATAATAATAGTGGTGGTGCATTGTTTCCCGGTTTACAAGGTCGTGCTAAATACGAAATGACGCATAACGGTGTTAAGACAACCTATACTGGTGGACAAATAATTCAACACGCGCCCATGTTTACTTGCATTGGTAATCATGAGGTTATGGGGCGATTTGCCAGGACAGGAAGTTTAGATGGTGAATTTGATGATACAATTTCCCGTGTCGTTGCTCAAAAAATCTACCAAGACAAATCTTTAATAGATAATTCTTTTAATACTAATACCTACGAAGATATTTTCTCTTTACCAAAAAGTAAAGAGGGTGGAAAAAGGTATTATGCAGTCAGTTTTGGTGATGTACGTTTGGTAGTACTGTACGCTACGAATATGTGGCGCCCCCCCAGCTTAGATGGAAAGCGTAAGGGTAGATATCAGGAAGCAGAAAAGGATTTAAATAATCCTGAAAATTGGGGTTATGGACAGTTGATTTATGAGCCAATTGCTAAAGGCAGCAAGCAGTACAATTGGTTAGAGACAGAACTCGACAGCCTTGAGTTTAAACAAGCAAAATACAAAGTTGTGATGTTCCATCACCCGCCCCATACTCTGGGTGATAATATAGTTCCTGCTTATACAGATCCAATTCAAATAATTGAACGGGATGGTAATAATATCAAAGCAGTGCGTTATGAATATCCGAAAGACGCAGATTATATTATCCGCGATGTTGTGCCTTTATTAGAAACGGCTAATGTGCAATTGGTATTCTATGGGCATTCCCATTTGTGGAACCGCTTTATTAGTCCCAGTGGAATGCACTTTCTAGAAACATCTAATGTGGGCAATACTTACGGTGCTGCTTGGGGTGATAGAAAGCGAGAAGTACCAATTGGGTATCAAGAGGATTATGTTAAGCTTGGTGATCCAAATGGGTTAGAGCCGATAGTGCCAACAATTGCTCCCTTGCTGGGCGAAGATGGGAAGCCGATGCCTTATATTGCGAGTAATGATATTACGGTTTTCAGTATCTTTGATACAGGGACAGGTACGATAAGTAGTTATCGTTTTGATACTCGCAAGCCGGATTCGGAAGTATTGAAGTTTGACGAATTTAAGTTGAAATAATATATATGCACAGATGTGCATTGGTGTCAATTTAAGCCAAAACTTTTGAAAATCTCGTTTCCAGGTGTAACCTGGAAATGCTATTAGTTGGGCTGCCACTAATGAGGGAGGCGGAGCCTCTGAGTAGGCATTCCCAGTCGAAGACTGGGAACGAGGCATTCTTGACTGAACTATATTAGATCATAGACTAGCGATCGCTTCGCCAACTAGTTTAGAAACAAAGGGCAAAATAGCCCGACTCTTTGCCTGCGCTTTGCCTTCAGTAAATACCACTAAGAGGTAAGGGCGCTGATTTGGTAATTCAATATACGCCGCATCATGGCGAACTTGACTTGTCCAACCGGCCTTTGACCAAATTTGAGCATTTTCAGTCAGTCCACCACCTAAAAAACCTGTTACCTGGTTTTCCTCGGCGTCAGCAGACAAATCGTTGAGAGTCCGTTTGAGCAAAGCCATCATTGCTTGCGATCGCCCACTTGAAACTGCCACCCCACCTACAATACTATGCAGTAACCTGGCGATCGCATTTGTTGTTACCATATTGCGATTTTCCAGTAACTCTCCCACAAACGCCCGTTCCCGTCCATAGGGGCCATCACCCCAAGTTTTTTGACAGATGTTAATGGTTTCCATTTCTTCCCAACCCAAGGATTGGTAATAGCGGTTAACAATATTACGCTGATATTTCCAGGTTTCAAAGGGCCCAGTTGGTAAATGTGGGCCTGAGGTGGTGCCACTGAGAATATCCACAATCAAGCTGGTAGCATCATTACTAGAATCTACAATCATATCCTGCAAGGCTCGCTCCAACTCCTTGGAGGTTTGACTCATGCCTTTTTCTAACCATTCGTTTACCGCCACCAGATAAAATAGCTTGACTACACTGGCGGGATAAATCCGCTCAACACCGCGATAAGTGAAACCACGAACTGGGTGCTCCCAAAAAGCTTTGGGAGTTAGAGCGCCACCAGTATTTACTAGCACTGGTGGATCGTAAACAACCCAAGTTAACGCAATTTGGTTACGGGCTAAAGTCCCAAATGCTGCCCAAGTTGCATCTAAAATGCCTAACCCAAGATTTTCGAGTTGTTCGTCTTTATTAAAAAAAATCATTCTCGAATAATGTCCTTTAATCTAAAATCCAAAATCCCAAATCCAAAATCAGGGGAGTATCAGTGTCTAGCTAACCTGAACTTATATGATTCTCCTGAATGTACACGCTTGGCAACTCAAGCCGCATCTGGGCGACATTTATGGGTAACATCAAATCATCAAAATTCAGCGGTTGAGGTGTATTTCTGTGAAGATGACTATCCGGGATGGGTATCGCTTTCAGATTTTGATTCATTACAATCTGCTACTGTACCTTATCAGGCTGCAACATTTTCTGAATCTGAAATTAAAAAACTCCTAGCAAAGGTAATCGCCTTTACCCAAAAAGCGATGCAACAATCCAATTATTACCTTTGGGGTGGTACAGTAGCACCAAATTATGACTGTTCTGGGTTGATGCAGGCGGCGTTTGCTTCGGTGAGTATTTGGTTACCCAGAGATGCTTATCAACAAGAAGGATTCACTCAACCAATTACTATTACAGAATTAGCAGCCGGGGATCTAGTATTTTTTGGAACTAGCCAAAAAGCAACCCATGTCGGACTTTATTTGGCGGATGGTTATTACATCCATAGTTCTGGGAAAGAGCAGGGACGGGATGGGATCGGGATTGATATTCTCTCGGAACAGGGAGATGCGGTTAGTCAGTCGTACTATCAGCAGCTGCGAGGTGCTGGTAGAGTTATCAAGAGTTACGAACCACAGAGACGCACAGGACGCACAGGTATATGAGGAGTGGGAAGGTTTATCAAGGGTTGAGTCAGGAAAATGGGGTGATTTCAGCAATTGTCCCAGATGTTTCGGTGGTGGTGCCGATACATGACGAAGTGGAAAGTTTGCCGCTTTTACTAGAAGCGATCGCATCTACTTTATCCTCTAGTCAGATAAATTATGAAATAATTTGTGTGGATGATGGTTCTACAGATGGTTCCGGGGAGTTTCTCAAGAAAGAGGCGCAAATCCGCACTGATTTAAAAGCGGTGATTTTGCGTCGCAACTACGGCCAAACTGCGGCTATGGCTGCTGGGTTTTATTATGCTGTAGGTAAAGCGATCGTCACTTTAGATGCTGATCTCCAGAATGACCCAGCTGATATCCCCATGTTATTAGCAAAGCTGGACGAAGGTTACGATTTGGTGAGTGGTTGGCGACAAAAACGCCAAGATGGTGCTGTAAATCGGTTACTTCCTTCCAAAATTGCCAATTGGCTAATTCGTCGCACCACCAGCGTGAATATTCATGACTATGGCTGTTCGCTGAAAGCCTATCGGGCAGAACTATTGGCAGATATGAACCTCTACGGGGAACTACACCGATTTTTACCTGCCCTGGCGTACATTGAAGGAGCTAGAATTACTGAAATACCAGTGCGTCATCACGCCCGTCGCTTTGGTCGGAGTAAGTACGGCATTTGGCGGACATTCCGGGTGTTGATGGATTTGTTAACCATTCTGTTTATGAAAAAATTCCTTACCCGCCCGATGCACGTTTTTGGGCTATTGGGCTTGATTTCAATGGTTTCGGGGACAGGGATCGGAATTCACTTGACGTTCGTCAAATTTGCTTTCCATGAGGACATTGGCAATCGCCCTTTGCTGATTTTGGCAGTTCTCCTGTTACTAACTGGAGTGCAGTTGTTTTGCTTCGGTCTTTTGGCAGAATTGCTCATGCGTACTTACCATGAATCCCAAGGACGGCCTATCTATCGTGTGCGAGAGGTGGTAGTAAAAAATCTTGACTAAGGTAACAATAGTTATGGGGCATTGGGCATGAGTAAACAGTCAAGAGTAAATATTGGTTTACTCTTGACTCCTAACTCCTAATACCATTTCTTTGTGAGGCTGCGCCAAACCCTTTTAACTGTTTAGATAATTATTTTTTTAGAGGGCGTTGGAAAGCAGAAGAACACTTACCAAAACTTTTAGAAGATATTAAAAACTTAGTGGATTCTCAAAGCCAAACCGATCCAAGTTTTAAAAGTCAGAGGTTGTATACACGCTTAACTGCAAGTCAAGTAAGGAAGTTATTAGCTGAAAAATTAGGCTATACTGATGAACAGTTGCCAACTGAAGAAACAATTCGGATCAAATATGCGTTAAATAATGGAACGCAAGAATCTTCTCTACGATAGGCTCCGCCAACAATTCCATTATCCAAAATTTCAATATCGTAAATTCGCTAAGTAATTAGGAAAATTATTCTGAAACTTCAACTATTTGTTAAAATGAATCTATTAAATGTAAAGTAATTTAAATGCCAACATAATTTTATCCAGTCAATAATTATAAATGCCAGCTAATAATTAACCATCAATTTGATGTGGCTGGACAAATTGAATTATTGTTTAGAAAAATAGGCGCGATCGCAGTAAAATTACCAATGGTGTGGTCACTGAGAAAAAACAAGCAGCTGATTAGGAATAACTTTCATTTGATCAACATTAATGGAGATGTTATGGAACCTGTTCCCCTTGCTGGCTTAAACATCCTCGTAGTTGATGATGATGACGATAGCCGCTTTTACATTACTACCGTGTTGGAAGCAGATGGAGCGACTGTCATGGCAGTTGCATCGGCAGCGATAGCATTGAAAGTATTACCTGAGTTGCAACCTGATGTGTTGATTTGTGATATTGCTATGCCTGGTGAAGATGGCTACACCCTTATTCGCAAGATCCGGGCGCTGAAGCCTGATATTTGGGGAAAACTCCCCGCTATTGCCTTAACTGCCTATGGCGATAGCGAGTATCGTAGCTATGCCCTGGAAGCAGGCTTTCAGACTCATGTGGCTAAACCGGTTGACCCAGGAGAACTAGTTGCGATCGTCGCAAATTTGGTTGCTTCTTATAAGAGTTAAGACAAAGATTATTTTATCAGCGATCGCATCGCCTCTAGTTGACTAGCGATCGCAATGATAATATCACTGATAAAATATCAAACATGTGAGAACTTTACCCAGCGCTCAAGCCTTACTTAGAAGGTAGTTTACAGGTTTGTGACCTTCATAGCATTGATGATATCAAACTAATTGCGATCGCAATTAGTTTCGGGTTTGCCTTATTTAGTAGCTTACAAGAGAATCCCAATCTTTTGAGGGTCTTGCAAATAGTATAACGACAGTAACGATATTAAATTGGTCTTTGCTCCACGAGACTAAATAAAATGAAGTTGGACTCAAAAGCTGATAAAAGTAACTTATGCAAGACTCTAAACAAGAAATAAATGCCAGAGCTTCTATAGATTTAGAACAGCGAAGGAATTGGTATTCTCCCGTTGCTGATGTTTATTACAACGCCAGACCACAATATCCAAAGCAACTGATCGAGCGGTCTGTCCTTTTAGCCCAACTTGACTCAGATGCATCGATTCTTGAGGTCGGTTGTGGGCCAGGAAATGCGACGGTAGGTTTTGCTCAATTTGGTTTTTCAATGACGTGTATTGAGCCAAACCAGGATTTTTGTCGTTTGGCACAACGCAACTGTGCAACCTATCCAAACGTTGCAATCCACAACACCTCATTTGAGGAGTGGGAACAGGAAGCAAAACAGTTCAATGCCGTTCTATCTGCTAATGCCTTTCACTGGATACCGTCAGAAATTCGGTATGCCAAGGCAGCGACGGCATTACGCGACAACGGGTTTCTCATCCTGCTATGGAATCTGAGACCTGAACTGAAATATGAAGTTTACCAAGCGATCGAGGAAGTATATCAAACCTATACTCCCTCACTTGTCCGGTATGAAGGTGCAGAAACTCAAGCAGAAATTTTGAGAGGGTTTGAACAAGACATTATAGACTCTGGTTATTTTAAGGAGTTGGTGACTGAGCAAATCGCGTGTGAGGTTACGTACAGCATTGATGACTACCTTAAACTATTAAGTACCATTGGGAGACTGGAGCCAAAGGCGAAGGAGTTGCTATTTACAGGATTGCGGGAAAAGCTGAGGAACTTTGGAGACAGTGTACAACTCTCGTTTCTTTCTGCTGTTCACGTTGCCCGAAAAGATGGATAAGTTGTTGAATTCGTTACGTAATGACGCAGCAACGCAAACCCTTGTGAAATTGGAAACTTATACTGGATATGAAGCATCAGTGTAAGTAGTTCACTACAAAAAAAGAGATATGCGAATTCTAATTAGGGAAAGCAGTCTGTTATTGCTCCTGACTGCGGTGACAACTAGCTGTGTCGGTTCTCCTTCTGTTACCAAACAGACACAAGCTTTACCAACAATCACTGAACAGCCAACGAAAGAAGCTGTATTGACCTCAACACCTACACCGCCTGAAAAAACTATAGAGAATTCTACCCCTGAAGCCACTACTGCCACAAATCTGACGCGCTGTGAAACTAGTCAATTGTCAGTGCGCCGAGTCTCCGAAGATGCTGGGGTTGGGAATGTTGCCCTCACCTATGCCTTCACCAATAACACCTCATCCCCTTGCAACCTCTACGGTTATCCGGGATTGGCACTACTGGATGAAAAAGGTCAGCCTTTGGAAGGGATTAAAGTTGTCCGCTCCGAGGGCACTTACTTTTCGAGTAAGCAACGTCGACAAAAAGTAACTCTAGCTCCTGGAAAACAAGCCTCATTTCAGATAGCATATAACCATATCAGTTCCCCACAGGAACAGTGCCCAATGTCTAGTAAAATTGAAATTACGCCTCCTAATGCTTACCAGCACTTTACCCTCACGGAACAAATCAAGCCTTGTGCAGGTAAAGTCAGAGTGACTCCAGTGCAATCTGTTGACACTCAACCCTAGTAAATATTCTGTAATTTACTCAAAGACCCAGAAAAAGCATAAATTTAATCAAAGCCTCTGATAAGTTCAGTATTGTACTAATCAAAAAGGTTAAAAAATTCTATGGAAGGAATTGATGTTGCCGATCAAGACGGCAGAGTAGATTGGACAGCAGTAAAAAACTCTGGTAAAACTTTTGCGTTTGTCAAAGCTACAGAAGGAGTTAGCATCAAAGATTCTGCTTTTGCTCATCACTGGCAGACCATGAAAACTGTTGGTATTATTCGGGGTGCTTATCATTTCTTTCACCCACACACATCTGACCCGGTTGAGCAAGCAAAGGAATTCTTAAAAACGTTGGGGAAATTAGAACCAGGAGACCTACCACCAGTTCTGGATGTAGAGGTAACTGACAGAGGAAGTAACCAAGCTGTAATTAATGGAGCGAAGCAGTGGTTAGCAGAGGTAGAAAAAGCCCTTCTACAACAAACAAAAAAACCAATCAAACCAATCATTTATACCTTCCCCAGTTTCTGGACAGAACTTGGTAATCCATCTGATTTTGCTAGTTATCCGTTATGGATTGCCCATTACGGAACCAAGAACCCAAGTATTCCTAGCGCTTGGCAGGGGCAATACCTAATCCATCAATATGAAGGTGATATATCTGGTGTAGCTGGTGTTAGTGGTCGAGCCGATTTGAATAGATTCAATGGATTGCAGCTAGGAGATTCTGGGCTAATAGTAAAACAATTACAACAGCAATTAAAAAATATTGGATTATATACTGATGCCATTGATGGCCATTTTACGGAGTCAGTTAAAAATGCAATTGTCAGTTTCCAAACATCTAAGGGATTGCAAGCTGATGGAATTGTCGGTGTAAAAACTTGGGTAGCTTTATTGTGGATTTAGAATGAATTGTAAACTCAATAAATAGACCCATCATCATCATCAAATAAATGTAAACATAGGTGATACTTTACATCTAATGTTTACTTTTTTTAATTAGCGAGTGCAGTTGTTTTAAATATAGCTACTTATTGAAAATCCCTCACGGTGCTTAGAGGTTGTTTGAAAAGTCGTGATTGATGTATTAAATATTTTTTTACCCCTCCCTAACCCTCCCCGATATATTGGTGAGGGGACTGGATTTTCTGGTTTCCCCCCAATATATCGGGGGGATTAAGGGGGGTAATAAAAATCACAGTCAAACACTTTTCAAACATCCTCTTAGAGCGCTTTTCAATAAGTAGCTAGGTGTAAATAAATTAAAGTTTGTAGTGAGTTAGCGCGGTAAGGGTAAGAACTTTAGTCCCAAAAAACCTTGCTATGGGCAATGAATCGCTCACTATGAGCTAGGATTTTACTGTATGTTTAATTATGCCTACTTACTTGTAGCCATTTTCAATTCGGTGAGGTAAAAGTATGCAGATAGACCAATCCCCTAGCCCCCTTCCCGAAGTGGGAAGGGGGAAAAATTCAAAGCCTGTTTCCTAAAAAGAGAGAGGAATGGAAGTGAGGTCAAAACTGTACCTCACTGGGTCGAAAACCGCTATAGTTTGTATTTCTATATCTAATTAGCATCTCGAAACGCACAAAAGTGAGATTTGACCTGAAAAAAACCTTTCAAGATTCGTTTGAGTGAATTAAACTTAACCCACTTGATAGCTTTATTCACTTCTACCCACTGCCGTTTTCTTTTACTTGCTTCTGGATAATCTTCACTCAGCATCTCCACTGGCAACAAATACATTTTGACCTGGTAAATTTTACCTCGTTTCCGGTACTTGTAAGTGCCCAGTTCATTGGCGTCTACCTGCCCAATAACCCCTGCTTCTTCCCACGCCTCTTTGGCTGCTGAAGCGGGCGGACTCATGCCATTAGGAATATCTCCTTTCGGAATTACCCAGTGTTGAAAGTTACGGGTCGTGATTAGCAATATTTCGACTTTGCCATTGTTGACTCTATAAGGAATCACCCCAGACTGTTCAAACACTTTGCTGACTTTTCGACTCATGTAATTTGCATCTTGTACGGTCTAGCTTTTTTGTACAATGTTTATTTCAAAAAGTCGAGAGCTGGTAATGAATAAATTTTAGTTAATTTTAGGTTATCAAAAGGTTAAATTTTATCTATAAGAGTTAATTATTGGAAGTTTTTATTAATCTCTTAATCTGGTTTTCAGATTCTAGCTGGCAATGCTCTTCAATTGCGGCTCTGCCGCTTGGACTGGAGGCGGAGCCTTCCAATTGCATTCCCAGTCAGAGACTGGGAACAAGGCACAAACGAGGCACGAGATTTTTAAAGCTTTTGGCTGTAATTTGATGTAGATAAAAATGTTTTATCAGTAGCACATGTTGCATTTGTACCAGAATTTTTATATCTGTTACCTTAATATAAAGTCAACTAGCTTAAAAAGTGTATTCCTGATGGCTGATTGACAAATGCAGCATTATTCAAAAAATTATATATTCTGGCATTAAGCTAGAATATATGTCATCAATGTAACTAACTTGACTTTTTCAAATTTTCGTAGATATACAGCGAAGATATTGTATTTAAATCTAATTCTTTAGGCTCATCTTCATCGTCATTAGTATTTTTAAACAGGACTGTAAACGCACCAGCGCCTAACCTATCTTGAGGAAACATCCGATAACAAGGCATGGTAGTTAAATGCGACTGATATTTTGCTAAATTACTCATTTCTATTGCCTGAAACTGGGGAAAGCGCTCTAAAAACCATTCACAAACTTGCTCATTTTCTTCGGGTGAATATGTACAAGTCATGTAAGCAAGATAGCCTTGTGATGAAACAATTTTAGCAGAGTTAGCTATAATGCGCTTTTGCCGATTTGCACTCTTATTAATAGCAGTTGGGTGAAAACATCCGGGTGCTTTTTCACCTTTAGCAAGTAAGGATTGTCCAGTACAAGGAGCATCTACTATTACTAGATTGCTAGAGCAGAGAAACATTTGGGCAAATATACTCGAATCTCTATTAACCACTGCACTAGGGCTGATCTGACAACGCTTAAAATTAGAAATTAGCATTCCCAGACGTTTGCCAATTACTTCATTACTGATCAGTAAGTCAGGTTGTAAAGCTTTCCAAGCGAAGATACTTTTACCTCCTGGTGCGGCACACATATCAAAAACTAAACGTATTGACTGAGGAATAGCTAACAAAATAGTGGCTGCAAACACCGAAGAAAAATCTAAACAATAGAAATATCCTTTTTGATGTAAGGGATGCTGACCAGGTTTTTCTCCCAGGTATAAACGGTCTATAAATTTTGGTTGCCAAGAGGTTGGTGTTTCCACTGCCAAAGGTGAAATATCTGGCTTTTCTTGACACCAAAGAATACTGGGTGAAAAAGGCTGAGGATTCATTAAAGCCTCGATAAATTTTTCTTGTTCATCTAGATTAGTGAACAAACGCCGCGAAACTTTAAGTAATAAATTAGAAGGTTTTTCCATGTAGATATATAAATAACTAGGTTGTATCCAAATACAAATCAAACTGTTACACAAGAACAATGTAATTAAGGCTTTTGGCTTCATACTCAAAATATAATGACCGCCATTGGGATTGCAATGGCCAAGCTACCCCACTGCACCGGAGAAGGTCATGATCTTAGAGAATTTTCCCCAAAAATTACGCAAAGAAGCACAACTATGGAGGGATGAAGGATTAATTAGTTCTTCGCTGTATGAGCAATTAGCAGAACGTTATCAATTTAAAAACCTGGAAGCTGCTGCACGCGATCGCAATAAAGCGATCGCGATTGCTGTAGGCGGCATCCTTTTATGCTTAGGCATAATTACCTTTGTAGCCGGAAACTGGCAGGGAGGGTCACGAGAAATCAAATTTATTCTGATGATGAGTTTGTTTTTTGCGATCGCTATCACTGGTTTTTACACCTGGAGACCACCTGAAGGAAAGAAGCCACAACGAAGTAAACGCTTACTGGGAGAGGGGTTACTAATTTTAAGCGCCTTCATTTTCGGTGCAAATTTACTGCTGATGGCCCAGATGTTCAATATTGCCGGTTCAACTTCCCAATTGTTTCTTGCCTGGGGGGTGGGTGTTGTGGTGATGGCCTTTGGTTTGTGCTTAAATTCTTTAGGAATTCTGTCAATTGTCCTGGTGGAAATCGGTTACTGGACTGGACTAGAAGATTTGTGGTACGCTTCAGGTGAGTTTACTTGGTCGCGGCTAGTGGTGCAGCATATGCCTTTGTTGGCATGGTTGGTGTTTGTTCCCCTAGCCTACTTCTGTCGATCGCGCTGGATTTTTGGTCTAGCAGCCTTTGTCTTTGCTAGTTCCTTACAAGCCAACCTCAATCCGCTGCCACTGCTGAATTATGCTGATATAGCCCCTTGGGTGGCATCTTTTGCTTTTGCACTCCCACCTGCATTATTCTGGAGTTATGATGATTTGCTGTTTCCAAGCATAAATTACAGGTTGTTTCAATCCCTGGCCCGTAATTTAGCGTTGGTAAGCTTCGGCATTGTCTTTTACGTTCTCTCTTTTCGTTGGGTCTGGGAATCTCCAAATTATGGTTATAATCAGCCAACGAATGTGACAAACTTGTTCCAGTCTCTGCCGATCATCGATCTGGGGATTCTCAGCGGGTTGGCGGTATTGCAATGGTTGTTTCTACTACGTCAAAGAAATAACCCTCCGCGCCGCGAAGTGATTTTCACAACTGCTGTCATTAGTACTTTTCTTGCCTTTATTGCCATAATACCTTTTTGGCATCAAACTATCAGCCGGATTGATGAACTTGGTGTTTTTATTTTCAATGTACTTCTAGCAACATTAGCCTGGGGACTAATTCAAGAAGGATTGAAATTAAGCAACAGAAATTCTTTTTGGGGCGGTATGCTCTTATTAACAGTCCAAATTATCAGTCGTGTGCAAGAGTACGATACAGACTTACTTTTTAAGTCGCTGGTCTATGTCTTATGCGGTTCTGCTTTAATTAGCGCTGGACTCTGGTTTGAACGCCGTCTACCTGGTGGTAGCTCTACAAGTAAGAAGTAGTGCAAAATATGAAACAAGTCATACCAATTTTTAATTTTGGATTTTGGATTGAATAAAAAATCTAAAATATGAAATCTCTGTGCATCAAAATTTTTAAAGTTTCTCTGCGTCAGTCCTAATCTCGTTACTTTTGACCTCCTCAATCCCTCTGCTTTTTAGGACTACGCTCATGACTAATAGTTCTCCTGAATCTAAAAATAAAACCTTGTCTCCCGAAGCCGAATTCTCCAATAAGGTGACTTTTCGGGATTACTTGATTGCCAGTGAACAAAAATCGAATAAGCCCTTACCTTTTTGGCGGTTACTAGCTCCCCTGGCGCTGCAAACAGGGCTAATTATGGCAGTACCAGCCCAAGCGGTTTATACAGACGTAACAGGTAAGACGGTGATTTTGCAAACCGTACCTGTAGACCCTAACAATGTGCTAGAAGGTAACACCTTAGCGTTAGATTACAACATATCCCGTACCGCAAATTTGAGCCGATTACCTGGTTGGCAAACATTAGTTAGCAGAGGCCGTGGAAGTGGCAGAAGATTGCCAGAAGGAACCAACATCTTCGTGACTTTGCAAGAGCAACTATCCTCTGGTCGCGGTGTTCCTAGAGCTTGGAGACCGTTACGAGTAAGTAGCGATCGCCCCACTTCTTTAAGAGCCAATCAGGTAGCCTTAAAAGGTGTTTATCAAGATGGTTCTGTTAATTACGGCTTAGAAACATATTACATAAAAGAAAACCAACGGCGGCAGATTACCAACGACTTACAAACCCAACGCGCCCGCAGAGGACAGCTACCACCGATTGTGGTGAAGGCGAAAGTAGATCCACAGGGGAAGGCAGTGCCAGTTAGTATGTGGGTGCGCGATCGCAACTATCGCTTTTAAAGAGCGATGTCTACGACGGGCTACGCCTACGCTTTCAAGCAGCTAACAGTATCGGCTGAAATGCTGATTAATATGTTTTGTGACGGGGATTTTAACCCCGACACAAAACAAGCCGTTTATAGAAATGGGGGTATCAACCCCTATTCAATTACGATTGACAAGTAACGATTTTGGTAAATCTGCTTGCATTGGGATGTTCCCAGGCGACAGAAATGCATTATCACTTCGGATTTTGAAATTTTAACTGGCTAAGAAGTCTAGCTCTTCGATCAATCATTTCTGGTCTGGTAAAAATTCCTTGGGTAGGACTAAAAAATAATGCTAATAAAAATATGACGGAAACAACTAGAACTATAGCTGCGCCTGATGGAACGTTCAAATAGTAACTAATATACATTCCTGTGACACTGCTAATTACACCAATAATTGCACCTAATTGCATCATTTGGTGTAACTCTTTCACTAATAAATAAGCTGTAATTCCTGGCCCGATCAGCAGGGAAACTACTAATACTACACCTACAGTTTGCATACTAGCAATAATCGTCAGTGTAATAGCACCAGTTAAACCAAAATGAATCAAATTAATTGGTAAACCACTTGCTTGAGCGCCAAGTGGATCAAATGTGTAAAATAGCAATTCTTTGTAAAAAAGCTTTACTAAAAGCAAGACAATAACTGTAATAATTACAGTGCGCTTCACATCATCTGTAGTTACACCCAAAATATCGCCAAACAAAAATTCATGCAGGTCTAACTTACTTTTCAATAAGGTAATTAGCATGATACCTAAGGCTAAAAATCCCGAAAAAACTAACGCCATAGCTGCATCAACTTTGATCCGAGATTGGGATTGAATCCAACCAATTACAAAGGTGCTGAGAGTTCCAGAAATAAATGCACCTAAGAAAATATCGATACCCAAGAAAAAGGCTATAGCTAGTCCTGGTAAAACTGCATGAGCAATCACATCTCCTAGTAATCCCATGCGTTGAACGATCAGGTAAGTACCAACAACAGCGCAAAGAACACCCAACAGAATTGCTGTAACAAGTGCTCCACGCATAAATTCAAAACTTAGGGGTTCAATTAGCCAATTTATTAACATTAAACTACTTCCCTATTCAATATAAATATACTATCTCCATAGGCACGTTGAATATTATCTGCTGTCATCACTTCGTTCAGCGAACCGTTGGCAATTATTTGTTTATTTAATAATAGTAACTGGTCACATTTTTTCAAAATTGTTCCCAAATCATGAGTGACCACTAATAAAATCTTGCCTTGAGATTTTAGTTCTTCAAACACATCAAATATTATCGCTTCTGTCTTTTTATCAACTCCGACAAATGGCTCATCGAAAAATAATAATTCAGCTTGTTGTGCTAAAGCTCTTGCTAAAAATACTCGCTGCTGCTGTCCGCCTGATAATTCTCCAATTTGACGCGATCGCAACTCTAACATCCCCACCCTTGCCAAAGCATCTTTAACTATTTCTTGAGAGGATCGTGAAGGTGCGCGAAACCAGCCTGTATGTACAGTCCGCGCCATCAGCACCACATGCCAAACTGTGATCGGGTAATCCCAGTCTATTTGCGATCGCTGTGGTACATACGCAACAGAACTTAATTGCTGTTTCAAAGCGCGATCGCGAAACTTCACAACTCCACTCGTAGTTGGTACTAAGCCCAAAATTGCCTTCACCATTGTGCTTTTACCAGCACCATTTGGGCCAATTACACCCACAATTTGTCCCGGTAAGGAGCGGAAACTCACATTTTCAACCGCCATCACTCCTCGGTAATTTACAGCTAAATGTTTAACCTCTAACATAAATTTACCATTTATATGATAATGATAATCACTATAACTAAAGCAATCAAATTTATGATATCTTACAAATTGCGATTAAAATCCCTAGCTGCTCTTGCCTTAACATGCGGAGTACTTGGATGTAGTCCGACATCAGAGACCAGCCAATCGACTCCCACACCTGCGAATAATGTGGTGGCTCCCCAAACAGGTACTTCACCTGTTCCAGAAGCCAGTGGGAAAGGCCCATTAGTAGTGGCCACCAATACCGTTGCTTGTGGCTTAACTAAAGAAATCGCAGGTGATACAATTGGCCTCAAATGCTTAATCGATCCTGGTTCAGACCCGCACGTATACCAACCAAAGCCAGAGGATAGCAAAGCAATTGAGCAGGCTAAATTAATCCTTTACGGCGGTTACAATTTTGAACCTGGTTTAATCAAGTTAATTAAAGCTAGTTCAAATTCTGCTGCCAAGGTAGCTGTAGATGAAGTTGCAGTCCCCAAACCTCAGCAGTTTGAGGAGGATGGTAAAACTGTTACTGACCCCCATGTATGGCACAATGCCCAGAATGGGATAGCTATAGCTCAAACTATTTCCCGAGAATTAGCAAAGATAACTCCAAATAATGCTGCAACTTATACCAGCAACACCCAAAAATTAACAAACGAAATCAGCCAGATAGACACTTGGATTAAATCAGAGATTGCCACAATTCCACCTAAGCAACGCAAATTAGTCACCACTCATGATGCTTTTGGTTACTATTCCAAAGCTTATGGAATTCCTCTTGAAGAGGCACTAGGGGGCATTAGCACAGACGAAGCGCCGACACCGAAGCGAGTTGGTGCATTATCAAAAGATATTGAAAAAGAGGGTGTGCCAACAATTTTTGCAGAAACCACGATTAACCCGAAACTAATTCAAGCGGTAGCAAAAGAGGCAAAAGTTAAGGTTTCAGAGCGAGAATTGTTTGCTGATGGTTTGGGAGAAAAGGGGACAGAGGGGGAAACTTACCAAGGAATGTTAATTGCCAATACACGCACGATTGTAGAAGGTTTAGGGGGCAAGTATACGGAGTTTAAGCCTAAATAAACAGAGTTATGGACGCCGAATAGTTCGCCGTAGCGATCGCCCTCTTGGTGGATACGAGAGTGTGTATCTATAGTAGAAGCGATCGCGCCGATAAAACTTAAGGCACAATCAGCACTGGGCAAGGGGAAAGGTTAATCACGCGAGTCGTGACACTATCATCAGCTCCCTCTTCAGTCAAACCTAGCCCCCGACACCCCATGATGATTAAATCAGCCCCTATTTCATCAGCGACATCGCAGATAGTAAAAGCTGGTTTCCCTTGCCTTTCCAGGATTTCGGATTTAATTCCTTGCCCAGAAAATAAAGATTGGGCACTTTCGAGTAGTTTGGCAACTACCTCTGGTGACACCATCGGATCTGCACTAGGTGCGTCTGGAGATGGTTCTTCTACCACAGACAGCAGCACCAAGCGACTGCCGAACTTTTTAACTATGTTGGTCACCATATCAGCAGCTTCCCGCGTTTCCCGGCTTTGATCAATAGGAAATAGTACTGTCTTAAACATCTCTGTCACTTGGATACCCCTGACTCCGGTAAAATCTTGATGGTTCTACTTTCAAAACAATAACAAAAAGGCAATCAGGAGAGTTTGGTGTGTCCAAAAAAAGTTTAGCAAGTTTATCTTCGGCTGATATATCTGGGAAACGTGCCTTAGTACGGGTTGACTTTAATGTGCCTGTGGATGATCAAGGCAATATTACCGACGATACTCGGATTCGCGCAGCTCTGCCAACCATCAAAGATTTGACGCAGAAGGGTGCTAAGGTCATTCTCACGAGCCATTTTGGCCGTCCCAAGGGTGTGGATGACAAATTACGCCTAACTCCCGTTGCCAAGCGTCTCTCGGAATTGCTGGGGCAAGAAGTTATTAAAACTGATGACTCCATTGGCGATGAAGTTGCAGCTAAAGTTGGCGCTTTACAAAATGGCCAAGTGCTGTTATTAGAAAATGTCCGCTTTTACCCAGAAGAGGAGAAAAACGATCCAGAATTTGCGAAAAAATTGGCAGCTAATGCTGATTTTTATGTAAATGATGCTTTTGGTACTGCACACCGCGCCCATGCTTCTACTGAAGGTGTGACTAAATTCCTCAGCCCTTCTGTGGCTGGATATTTGGTTGAGAAGGAATTGGAATATCTGCAAAACGCGATTGAAAATCCTCAACGTCCTTTGGCGGCAATTATTGGCGGTTCCAAAGTTTCCAGTAAAATTGGCGTGATTGAAACACTGCTAGAGAAGTGCGACAAGCTGATCATCGGCGGTGGGATGATTTTCACATTCTACAAAGCCCGTGGTTTGAATGTTGGTAAGTCGTTGGTGGAAGAAGACAAGCTAGAACTAGCGAAAACTTTGGAAGCTAAGGCTAAAGAACGGGGCGTTACCTTCTTGTTACCCACGGATATCGTATCAGCAGATAAGTTTGCTCCCGATGCTAATGCGACAACCGTCAGCATTGAGAACATCCCCGATGATGGTATGGGTTTGGATATTGGCCCAGACTCGGTGAAAGTTTTCCAAGAAGCCCTTGCAGATACCAAAACGGTAATTTGGAACGGGCCGATGGGTGTGTTTGAGTTTGATAAGTTTGCGGCGGGTACGGAAGCGATCGCTCATACCCTCGCCGAAATTAGCAAAACTGGCACAACCACCATCATTGGCGGCGGTGACTCAGTAGCGGCTGTGGAAAAGGTTGGTTTGGCCGACCAAATGAGCCACATCTCCACTGGCGGCGGCGCTAGCTTGGAGTTACTTGAAGGCAAGGTATTGCCTGGAATTGCAGCCTTAGATGATGCTTAATAGCCATCTTTAAAATTATGTAGAGACGTTACATGTAACGTCTCTACATTAAATAGGGAAAAAACTGTGGAAACTAAATGGCTGGAATGGGCACAAAAGTTACAAGCGATCGCTCAAAATGGTTTAACCTATTCTGAGGGTGTTTTTGATATCGAACGCTACAAACAATTACGAGCGATCGCCACAGAAATGATGGCGACTTACTCAAATGTAGAACACAGCTATATCCTCGATTTGTTTAGCCGTGAAGTCGGATATGCAACTCCCAAAGTTGATGTGCGGGCAGCGATTTTTCGTGATGATACTATATTGTTAGTCAAGGAAAGAGCCGACGGCTGTTGGACTTTACCTGGTGGATGGGCTGATGTTGGTGAGTCTCCCAGTGAGGTAGTTGTGAAAGAAGTATATGAAGAATCTGGATATCAAGCACGCGCTATCAAACTACTAGCAGTCTATGACAGAGACAAACAGGGACATCCACCACTCCCGTTTTATGTCTATAAGCTATTTTTTAAGTGTGAACTTATTGGTGGTTCTCCATCATCAAGTATTGAAACTGAAGAAGTAGGTTTTTTCCCTGAAGATGCGTTACCAGAACTTTCTGTCGGACGTGTGACACCAGCGCAAATCACGCGACTTTTTCAACATTACCGCCAACCAGATTTACCAACAGACTTTGATTAGTAATCGCTTTTGCCGAACTGTTTGCAAAAATCAAATAAGATTTCTATATATGTATCAAAAAAATAGTTGAGTAATCTTCACAAATAAAAAGCACTAATTGTCTCAGTGTACTGAGCTTAACCTGATTAAATTCAAAGCTATTGTCTACAATTTCAACCCTATGGAATGACAAGTATACGAAGACCAGCTATACAAGAAATTAAAATTTTATGAAGACTAGTCAGCAATTGAAGATGTGATGAAGACCACTAAGTAAATCTGACATACTCAGGAACTTTGTGATTTGATAGAAATAATAAATATATCACGCACGTGTCGCTTTAACTGACAGTATTTTAAATAAATTACTGATAGTACAGCAACAGCCAAGGTGGTTAGGACATTAACAAATGATAAAACTTAGACACAAAAAGGCTTTTCACCCATTCCCCAGTCCCTAGTCCCCAGTCCCTTGCTATACAAGTAAAGCATTCAATTTGTGTCTTCAAGGTTATTCTTAGGACTCTCAAATGATAATGATTAGTTTAAAATCTAAATTACTAAACGCCATTTTAGCTGCTACCGCTGCATTCCCCAGATGAAGGCGGACGTTTATGAAGCCTGAACTTTGGAGAACAATTAAAGAGGAAATTTATATTTGGCGTGTAGGTACATTACCAGGTATTGCAGTGATTGGGCTGGTGATGATTGCTCGTCTCACTGGTTTAATGCAATCTTTGGAGTGGCTGGCTTTTGACAATTTTCTCCGACTACGCCCCGATGAATCTAGAGATGAGCAAATTGTAATTGTGGGGATTAATGAAGATGATATCAGCACTTGTAGAGATTTTTCCCTATCAGATCACGACTTGGCACAGTTATTGGTGTCACTAGCTGTAGCCTGCTGGTCTTTTGTTATTTACTCCTGATTTTGGGTTGGTGGGTTCCGCTGATCCCGACACTCGTTGTTTTAACTTTAAATGGTATGAAAATCACAGCTTTATATCAATACGATCAAGCTTTGCGTTCTGGAATTAGAGCTAGAGAAGCTCTAATTGAACGCATATTTGCAAAAATTCATAATGGCCCCCTGCAAAGCCTAGCTAAAGTTTTGAAACTAGTTCGAGATAAGGATTTACCAATGAATGACTTGCTACCAGAACTAGAAAAAGAGCTTGAAAAATTGAACCACGAGTTACGGGGGATTTATGAATTTTTGCAACGAGAACCTATCAACGAAGAAACTAGTCTTTATTTAAGCAAAAATCTTGTGCTAAATTTGCGAGAGCCTCTTCATGAAATTCTCTATCAAGTTTATAACTCTACCTTAGAGCGAGAATTTCCCTGTTTTAAAACTATTAAAGTTAAAATCAGAGCTTTTGAACCTCTAAATGAACGAGCCTTGAATATTGAAGAAAAACAGGGTCTCTGCCTATTTTTGGAAGAAGCTTTATGCAATGTGGGCAAACATGCTACAGGAGTCACCCGTCTCGAAGTTACTTGCTCTTCATCTGAAGGCTGGTACACTCTAAGCATTATCGATGACGGCTTAGGGGTGAATTCATCTAGAGAAGGTTGGGGAACACAACAGTTTAGAAATTTAGCTCGACAATTAAAAGGGAAATTTCGGCGAGTACCCCTTTCTCTTAGAGGTACTCTTTGTGAGTTATCTTGTCCAATAGTTAAAAAACCAAGCTATTTTTAGACTTTTGACTATTGCTCGGATCAACATAAGTTCTCAAAAAATTGATTAATTATTAATAATAATTAATCAATTAATCCTTCTTCTCTAGCTCGCATTTCAGTTTGAATTCTAATATTTTTTCCCTCTTCAGGATAAACATTTAAAGCGTCTTGTAGCTTACTCCAGTAATGACGCACCATCCGTTCAGATATACATATACGTTCAGCAATTGTTTTATCTTGCAATCCTTCCTCAAACGCTAAAGTCAGCACCCTGAGCCACTCTGGTTTAACCTCTAATACAGAATGTATTCCTTTAATATCTTTTGTATGAGTTAAACCCTGTAACGCCCAATCAATCCTGGTCAACATTTCCTGAGTCGATAGGCTTTTATCCGCGACTGTAAAGCCTCCTTTATGACTATCAATATCAAGTCTAATCCTTACCAGGGTTCTCACATTAGCACTTTGGACAACAATATTTAAGTTGGGATAGTTTTTCGTCAGAGTTCTTAGAAGTTGAACCCCTATATCAGGTCGGGCTGTCATTCCAGAGTTATCTGGAATAGAAAGATCCATTACAACCATATCTGGCTGTGAGGTAACAATTTCATGAAGAGCGTTCTTAGCATTTACCGCAATGATAAATTCAGCGTCAGGGTAATGCTTTTGCAATACATTAACAGTTCCAGCTAAAACTGATTCGTGGTCATCAATTACTAAAATTTTTAGCAATCCTTTATCTTTTAAATCTTGTTTCATAATTAACAACACCCTGATTAAATCGTAATTTAACTAATTCACAAACTGTGATAATTGGCGGAGTATACCGATTACGAGCAAAACAAAATATCTTATTGACAATCTAAAATATTTTCACCATTTATCTTGTAGTTTTTAAATAAGTTTTAGATTACAATTATATTAGTTATTATACTGTTTTTGTATCCGTATTTAAAAATAAATTATGATTATTAATTCTTGATAAATTGTTTATGAGTTTAACCTGTCAAGGATAAGTAACTACTGACCCAGAGACTTGACACCTTTATAAATTTTTCCATGCACTTTATCGGAATAATCTTTACCAATAAAAGTGACAAGTAATGCTTAGGTTATCTTTACGATAAAAGCATTTACCCGAAGTTAAAAATCGAAAACTTTTGCAAAGATACTCTAGTTCTCTTAAGGTAGAATAAAAAATAATTTTAGATGGCTCAGGATATGTAATTTTTACCATTAGTTGACCAATATTTTTCTGTTGTTTTAAACTGATAAAAATTGATATAGGAACCGAAATATTTGGCAAAGTTAATATTAGTAATTCTTCTAAAGATTTGAAAACTATCAAACTCCGTTCAGCTTGCTCAGATCGCCAGTAAGGTGGCATATCGAAATGAAAACAGAGGTGAGAATTTGATGTTAACCACTGTTCTAATAGGCACTCAATAGCCAAAGGTAGGCTATCTTGAATATATGCCGGAAATAAGCGATCGCTCAATTGCACTAGAGCATGATGAAAATTATCAGCTTGTTTTAGGTATTCTTGGATTTTGTTGATTGTTAGATTTAGGTTGTCTTGTGCCAATAAATCCAAGCTGCGACGAATTGTGAAGGATTCTTGTAATAAACCTTCGTGAATTTTACTTGCTTCTAGAAATAGTTTGAGAGATTGTCTATATGACCACCATTGTAATGCTTGTTGAGTTTTATAATAAGTTTTCAAATACATTATCAATGTCAGGACATAAATAGTTACAAGTGTAATTTGTCCGTAAAGTTTCATAACCACATACTTATATCCTCATAAGTCAGTAATTAACCTAGCCTTTCTTAACATAAATTGCAGTGCTGTCTCTTCTTTTGAAATAATGTCAGCTTTTGCTTCCATCCCAGATTGGATATGACACAGGCGATCGCCATTGCCAAATATCATTATTTCAGGTTGGATAGTAGCTTCAAAGTAGCTATTTCCAGGGGTTGTAGAACCTGATATGGGGCTTTCTGCATTGTTACTTTTAGATGTAATTGTATCTGGAGAAACAGCCGTGACCACACCCTTGAGAGTGCCATAATCAGGATAAGGACAAGCATCAATTCGCAATTGCACTTTTTGACCAACTGCGACATTTTTAATTTCCTGAGTAGGGATAACTGCTTTAATAACTAGAGGAGCATTATTAGGAGCAATTTCAGCAATAGCTTCACTAGCACGTAGCACTTGACCGGGGTTGCGTAAATTGAGTTTGAGAATAATACCATTACTACTTGCTCGCAGAATAGTATCTTGTAATTGACTAATTACTTGTAAAAGTTCTTTATGAGATTGTCCGAGTTGGTTTTGCATTTCCACTCGCCGCTGAATTAAAGCTTGTTTTTCCTTTTTTAAAATAGCGATGCTGACTTCACCTCTAGCAAATTCTTGGGCAATGCGATCTTGAGCGATCGCAACTGTGGCAGTGGTAGGATTAACAGCACCTAAAGCTGCTTGCACTTTAGCTTTAGCAATATCAACAGCTTTTTTTTCAGATTCAAGTATGGCTTTAGTCTGGACAACAACTAGCTTTTTCTGCTCAAATTCGCGCTTACCAATTGCGCCAACCTGCGCCAACTGCTCATAGCGATCGCGATCCACCTCAGCAAAGCTTAAATCAGCTTCGGCTTTTTGCAATTCTGCTTGGGATTTTTGCAAACTTGCTTGTGCTGCTAGTAATTCGCTGCTGGTGGTAATTTGTCGCTCTTGATATTCCCGTTGATTACGTGCTAAATCTGTTTGAGCAGAGGCCACAGTTCGCTCTGCTACTGTTGCTTCAGCGATAATTTGAGTATCTAAAATCTTAATTTGGGCATCAATTTGAATTATTTGTAACCTGATTTGTTGAATGTTGTCTTTTAATTGACTCTGTTTGATTTGCAGTTGTTCGTCATCTAAGCGAGCGATCGCATCTCCCTGTTTGACTAATTGATTTTCTTTCACAAAAATATCTTTAACAGTCCCTTCAATTTTCGGTTGTACTAACCGAATTTCTCCTGTAGGACGCACTACTGCTGCTGCTTTCACCGTCACATTATACTTTACCCATGAGCAGAGACTAATTCCAGCACTAAGACTTCCAACCAGGAAAATTCCTGCTAAAGATGTCCAACGACTCACAGGAGGAAGAAATTCTTCACTTTGCAACGACGGCAGAAGTTTTTTACTATCTGTGTAGAGCATAATTATCTAAATAGATGTTAATAATTAAGAATTTAAAAATTCCAAATGCTCTCCAGGTTGGGAGCGCAACTCATTTAAAGAACCTTGAGTTTTTAACTTGCCTTGATCTAGTAGAACTATCCAATCAGCACGATTAACTACCTTAGGACGGTGAGTAATCAAAATAGTTGTTTTACCTTGGCGATGCTTAAACAATTTATCTAAAACTTGCGCCTCACTTACTGGATCAAGTCCACCAGTAGATTCATCTAAAATAAGAATTGGTGGATCTGTGACAATGGCTCTTGCTATTGCTAATCTTTGCCGTTGTCCACCAGAGATATTTGCCCCAAATTCCCCTAAAGCAGTTTGATATGTATTAGGTAACTTACTAATAAATTCATCAGCTTCTGCCACTTGACAAGCTCTCACAATCTCTTCAAACGTAGCTTGGGGAGCACCTAAGCGAAAGTTTTCTACAATCGACCGACTCCAAAAATGAGGTTCTTGGGGAACAAGAACCACCTGTTGTCGAAGACATTCAAGGGACAGGTCTTGAAGGTTATAGAGTCCAATACGAATATTGCCAGATTGCAGTGGATATAACCCAGCAATCAGTTTAGCCAAAGTGCTTTTACCACAACCAGATTTACCGATCAATGCAACATTTTTACCACCAGGAATTATTAAAGAAAAGTCATCTACTAAATCTAGACGACCAGCATAATGAAAATTAACATTTTTACAAATAATGTCAGCATCCCCTGGAATATTGGCATAAGGCTTTATCTCATCGCCCTCATTTTCTGAGGTAGCATCTATGACTTCTGTTAGACGTTGTGTAGCAGTTTTTGCCCGAGTAAATTCTTCAACAAAGCTGATTAAAGTAGCAAATAAGCCCAGAAAATTACCATTCATTGAGTTAAAGGCAAATAGTTGCCCAATACTCAGGTTTTCTGCTGGGTTAATTACCAAATTGCCACCAAACCAAAGCAAAATAACGCCACCAACTCCCGAAACCAAGCCAGAAAAAGTATTATTAATGATCCCAATGTGTATTGTGCGATATGTAATGTTAGCAAGACGACCAAATCGACTTTGTAATTCCTCCCAAAATTGCAACCCAGATGTAGTGGTTTTGAGAGTTAGTGCGCCTTTAAAAGTTTCTACTAAAACCCCTTGTGTTTCTGCTTCTTGAACTAAAAGCTCACGAGTTTTTTGCTGCAAAGTTGGCTGAAAGACTACTGTCGATAAGCTCATCACTATAGCGATAAATACAGCTACAACAGTAAGTTTCCAGCTATAAAAAACCATGAATCCAAAAGAAATCAAGGCAATAAAAAATTGGCTAGGTAAACCAACAACAACTTGAGCAACTAACTGATTAATTTGGTCGATATCTTGCAGACGACTAACAATTTCACCACTGCGACGGGCTTCGTAATATGAGAGAGGTAATCGGAGAATTTGCCGCCCAAATTCTAACACTAACCCCAATTGTAGACGTTGGGCAAAGTGAGCAATTAAATTAGACTGCACAAAGGACAGACTACGGGAAATAAAATTCATTACTATCACAGCGATCGCTACAGTAGTAAGTAACTTTGTATCACCTCTAACCAGCACATCGTCAGTCAAAATTTGCATCAAAAAAGGGGAAGCTAAAGATAGCAATCCCAACATCAAGTTAAGAGGCAAAGCTTGAGCTAAAATAGCACGATAAATCCAGACGCGCTTGAAGAAACGCCAAAATCCACCTAGTTTTTCATCTTCTTGAGCAAAAAACTTTACATCTGGCTCTAGTAAAAGCATCAACCAATCTGTACAACCTTCGGCTATCTCTTTTTTAGAAAGATAACGGATACCTACAGCCGGATCAGCAACTAAACATTTTTGACCTTTCTTACCATATAAAACAACCCAGTGATTACCTTTCCAGTGAATAATTGCAGGTAGTGGTGCTTCTTTAATCCGGTTTAAAAATTCTGGTGAAGTTTTAACTGGACGAGCATTGAAACCAAGTGTTTCTGCTCCTCTCTTTAACCCTAATAAAGTAGTGCCGAACTGCCCAGTACCTACAGCTTCACGGATGCGACTGAGAGTAAAAGTCCGTCCATAATATTTAGAAATAGCAGCAAGGCAAGCAGCCCCACAGTCTTCTTCACTATGCTGTTTAACAAATTGGTATTTCATAGATAAATTACCTTAATTAATGACAACTTTAAGCTAATAATGTTGTCAATATGTTGGTATAGTTTTTGAGAATTGGAGTGCGCTCAACCCATATAGGACTCATCTATGATTTTTGAACAAGATTTCAGATAAAACTCTGATAAGACGGGTTTTTTAGTCTTAATATGTTTTTAAAAATCAAATCGGAGTCCTATAAAATCTTTGAGGATTAACCTAGAAGAGACATCATGCTAAACAACATATTAAGTAAACCAGAGTTGCTCCTCGCTGACCTACGCCCCCGTTGTTGACTACCGAGACTGAATCCAAAGGTAATTTGTGAGAACCTATATCCAGTTTGTTGAATAGAAGAAATATTACCATTACTACCAGATACATTAATTGCACTATTGGCAAAAGTTTCTATATCTGTTTTTTGGAAGAACAAATTTTCAAAATCTAATCCTGAAGAAAGGTAACGTCCACCAGAGATAGTTTCTTGCTGTTGTGCTGATAAATCAAGAAATAATTCAGAAACTTCCGGTTTGATATCCTTAGACATAGTTATTATGTTTGTAAAAGGAGAATTTAGACAATTTATGATCATGCATAAGTTAAACCCCATAAATAAATTTCAGGGGCTTAAAATAAAGACGCTTTTTTTTCGACATTCGCGTCTTAAAAAAAATCTTTTGGCAAAATATATATTTGATTCCTTTTGCCTTCCTTTTGTAAAAGCTAAGACTTACGCACACTCTAAGATTCTTGGCGTCCTTGGCGTCTTGGCGGTTCAATAAATTAAACTTTTTGGCGATTTTTGTGTAAGTCCTAAAAGCATTAAACTGACACAAAAATTTAGAATGTAAAATGCAGTTAGCTTTCAGTAATTTATGGAATTATAATTAATTGTATATCCATAAAAATTGAATATATAGCTGATTGCTAACTGCTATCAAACTAAGAAGCTAGTGAAAGATAGGGGAGCGCTGATTACTCCCCTTGGTAACGCCTTTAGACACGATGATACTTGTCGCTATCTATTGCATAAACTAGGAAACTGCTGCCAAATACGAAGTACCTGTAAAAATAGTTGATAGGGTTGTTTTTTGGACGCCACCAGCTAATATGCTGCTGCCGCCAGGACCAGACGTACTAGCTACTGGTCCGATGCTTTCAGTTTGCTGGAACATGCTAGAATATAGGGTGCTAAAGTTGATAACCGCTGCACCACCTGCTACAACTTCTTGTTGTTCAGCAGATAAATCGGAAAATAGTTCGTGTGACATAGTTGAAAACTTCCTTGATTTAAGTTGAATAATCTCGAAAATTGAGATTCTGAATTAAAACATCAGTTGACTAATAAGCTAGGGAAAGATAGGGGAGCGCTGATTACTCCCCTTCATAACGTGTTGAGAGACGATCATACTCGTCGCGATCTATTGCATAAACTAGGAAACTACTGCCAAAAACGAAGAACCTGTTTCAATAGTTTGTCGGATTGTTTTTTGCACGCCACCAGCTCCAAGAATGCTGCCGCCAACACCAGATGCACTACCTACTGGCAAGATGTTTTCAGTTTGGTGAAACAGGCTAGAATATACGGTACTAAAGTCGATAGCCGCTGCACCACCTGCTACAACTTCTTGTTGTTCAGCAGATAAATCGCAGAATAGTTCGTGTGACATAGTTGAAAACTTCCTTGATTTTTTTGGGTTGAATAATCTTGAAAATTGAGATCCTGAATCAAAACATCAGTTGACTTCAAATGACTGAATAAGGTAAACCTTTAGCTAGTTTAGCTAGCTTAAAGGTTATTCAATACATGGAATTAGTTAAAGAACTAATCCGAACAATGAATTAGATGTTTGCAGACTATCTAGAACTGATTTGCTTACACCGAAAGAAACTATAGAGCTACCAGTAGGTCCTGAACTAGCTGCGACTGGCCCAATACTTTCAGATAGTTGGGAGACGCGCTTATAGAAGGTTTCCAAGCTAAGAACTTCTACACCACCAGTTACGCTTTCTTGTTGCTCTTCGGTTACATCGATAAACAAATTGTCAGACATAATTACCAACCTTTAATTTTGAGTTGAATTGATTTTCAGCTATTTAGTTGAGTGCCTTTGTTTTGGTGTCTCAACCCTTCGCTTAATAAATACAATAAGTTAAAGCACTGAGGTTGTCATTTCCAGTTTCCGTAAACTTAATTACCAGATTTAGAAAACTAGATTTCACAATTACGCCACTACTATTTCCGAAAAATACATAGAGAGGAATTGCCCTGAAACTATAGCAATCCGATTTGATTGTGTGAAAAAATTTAACTATATGTAGGGTGCGTTAGAATGGAGTCCGTAACGCACCAAAGTCTTCGGACGGTGCCGTACTTTCGTCTAATACAACGCCAGTTGCTATAACAGATGGCGCAGCGTAAAGCCTTCTCTTCTCCCTACAGCCCTTCCCTAACGGGATGCCTTGCGGCGAACAGGCATTCTCCGGCAGGCGCTAGCCTCTGGCAATGTGAGAATGGGAGCCAGCTGTGTGGGCGGGTATCCCGACTTGAGCGGACTGGTAGTGGCGTGAGACGCTACGCGTAGCTTACTTACCCACACGGGTACAGGATGCCACAACTCTACAAGACGCTCCGCGTAGCTTGCTTCTCCGTAGGAGTACGTCTCTACGTGTCCTTAAACATTTTTTTACTTGCCAACTTTCTGAGGTAAAATACTATTACACAAATTTCCTAACTAATTGACTACATAGTTTGCTATAGAAATAGTTGCATAGCAATGACTCCAATAACTAAACACCAACAAAGACTCGGAGTTGAAGTCCTGCGGGGTTGCAATCTTAGCAACCTCACAAATCTAGAGTCGCGTGAATTAAAGGAATCACTTTGGAAACACGGCGTTGTGGTAGTTAGACAGCAACACCTCACCGCAAAGCAGTTGGAAGAATTTGCCAGAAAGACCTTTGGTGACTTAATGTTTGGCTATTCCAAAACCAAAACATTAGATCCTGATATCAGTCCAGACCTCCAAAGCCAATGTGTAAATGTTTTGGGTAATCCCAAGGGGCTTTCTCAACCAGCAGTAGGAAAGATTGCTTGGGAATGGCATCATGATAAAGATGGCCTTCCCCGCACAGAGGGACTAGATATGAATGCACTATATGTTGTCATGCTTTATGGTGTGGAAGTGCCTGCCGAAGGTGTAAATGGGCAACCTCACACCACAGAGTTCCTCGACATGATAGAGGCTTATAATAACTTAGGTCATCAACATCAGCAGCAGTTAGAGCAGATGTCGATGTATCACTCACCACCAATGTTTTCTAAAAGTACCAATGTAGAGACTGATATACCGAGGAAAGTACATCCCATTGTGTCTACTCACAAAGTCACTGGTAAAAAGGGATTATATCTAGGTTCGGACACTGCGATCGCAGTTGGTATGGAAGATAGACCAGAGCAAGCAAAACGTTTCTGGCAGGATTTGTTTGGGACTGTTCTAGCCTGCACACCAGTCTACTCCCATGTTTGGCAGCCAGGAGATATAGTTTTTTGGGACAACTCACAGGTAATGCACAGAGGTGTACCTTATGAAGCAACGAAGTCTAAGCGAATTGCGTTGCGTTTAGGTGTAGTGGATCAGACATAATTTTTATCTTACGTAGAGACGCTCTAGACGCAGAGGATAACTCTCTACTGAGGCGTTGTCTCCTGCGTCGGTGTCGGTGTAGGTGTGGCGGTTTCTATAGGAGTTGGTTTTGGTGTTGGTGTAGGAATTGGCGTAGACGTGGGAGTTGGCGTGGGAGTTGGCGTGGGCGTTGGTGTAGGTGATGGGGGAGGGATAGGATTTTCTGCTGTAATGCTGAGTTGATAATCTACTGGTTTCGATGCTGTAGAAACCACGACAAACTCGTAAAATCCTTTTTCTGGTAATTTAATTGATAAACTGCGCTGGGTAGAATCTTCTAAAAATTGAATTTTGCCAGAGGGTGAATAGACTGATAATAAAACTTGGAAATTTGCTTGTAGCTTCAAATCCAGAGATTGCTCTTTGGCAAGTCCAGCAATGAATACTTTACCACCGCCAGGTTGAAGAGTACCGTTGACTGTTTTGCTGATAGCGCCCGGTTCAAAGACAAGTTTCTCAAAAGCGCTACCGCCGAGGATAGCACTGAGTTTATCGCTAACAAAACCGTACCAAACTTGTCCAATCGGCTGAACTCGGAAATTTTTACCACGCTGCTCAGGGAATATATTTAAGAAAGCAGCATCTCCCAAATCATACAAAGAACGACTACCAACGTTGATTTTGTTAACTTCCACATTCTGGCGATCGCGTTCAGCAGTTGTGTAAGTTCCCAGTTGTCGGCGTGCATTGGCACTTAATGGTACTAGCTTTTCCAGCAATTCTGAGCCTGTTTTATCCCATTCTGCCCGTAAACCCTCATCTTCAGGGCCATCGCTGAGAGTGCGTCCCCGTAAACTGGGATTTCTGTCCCAAAAAACTTCATTCACCAAGTTAATGTAAAACTTCTCATTAATACCCAACTGTTGACGGCGATCGCTTAATCTTTCTTTGCGCTGCCGTTCTGCTGGTGAATATTGCGCTGAGGGATCGGTTGGCTGATCGCTGGTTGGAATTGGGCTGGCTGTAGGAGTAGGTTTGACTTCCCCAACATCACGCCTGCTATTCACTCCCCACCAAAGTAATCCAACAGTACCAGCTACCGCCGCCGCCACAAGGAAAGTTTTTGTTGGTGTCCACCAGCTTGTGGGTTGAGGAGATGGGGGAGATGAGGGGTATGAATGAGATGGGGGAGGTGGAGAGATGGCGACGGTGGCGGATGTGGGTTCTGGTGCAGTGGGATATTGAGTTGGAGGAAAGTTAGCTGGGGGCGGGTTGAGGATTTGGAGTACTTGACGGGCTGATTGATAGCGATCGCTTGGTCTGGCAGATAGCATTTTATCTAATACCTGTGCCAAAGTTTGACTCAGGCTAACTTCCTGTCGCCACTGCCAGGTAAGATTGTAAGTATCAATTAATTCTTGGGGTTGTTTTCCTGTGAGTAAAACCAACATTGTTGCAGCCATTGCATACAAGTCGCTGTGGGGAGATACTAACCCAGTTTGCATCTGTTCTGGGGGAGCAAATCCGATTTTACCCAATAGGGTTGGTAATGGGGAAGATGCAACTACGCCGGGTTGGTAATATTGGGAAGCAACGGTTGCTACCACTTGTTTAACACCGCCAAAATCAATTAACATTGGCAGTTGGTCAACAATGCGAAGCATTAAGTTATCTGGAGAAATATCTCGATGAATTACTCCTAGTGAGTGGATGTATTCCAACACTGGCAAAATTGAAAGCAATAATTGGCGTACTTCCGTCTCTGTAAAGCGTAAACCCTGTTGTATCCGGGCATTTAACAACGAGTTGTAAGTTTCCCCTTCGACATAATCTTGCACTAAAAACAGATATTCTTTGCCCCCTAAGTTCATGCGAAGCAGTTCCCGGAAGCGGGGAATTTGGGGATGTTGCAGTTTATAAAGAACACTCGCTTCTCTCTCAAACAGTTCTTCAGCTTTTTGGACAACGTAAGCGGTTTGAACTTGGGGGGAAAATTCTTTTAAAACACAAAGTTCGCGGAAACGGTTGACATCTTCAGCTAAATAAGTGCGTCCAAAGCCACCTTGGCCTATTTGACGCACAATTATGTAGCGATCGCCTAAAGTTAGTCCCGGTTGGATACTATAACTCATGGGCGTATCCAACAATTTTTCACCACATTGGAGACAAAAGCGACTACCTGGGGAATTTTCATGTCCTTTAGAACAATAGATTGAATTCATAGGAAAGTGAGCAGTTAGGAGTTAATTCATAACTCATCACTTATAACTCCTAACTCTATTTTTGTACTTTACTAACTTGATCAGCTGCGATCGCATACCAAATTTGATTAAAAGTCTGTTGATTCAGTTTCCCATGCTGCTGACCAGGAAACAACCGATCAAATTTTTCATTTGTGTCTTTGGTCAGTTGATCAATTGTATAGTTCCCGAATTGCCCTGATCGTGCAAGTCGTCTCCATGTTTCGTAATCTTGTGCAGTATATTTACCCAATTTATGGCGAACTTCTGTACTGAGGTCAGCCTGTTCTATTTTATTCAATAAATCGTCAGCGATACCAGACCATTCATCTCGTAAACCAGCGTCTTCAGGTTTAGATGTGAGGCTACGTCCCTTTAATTCTGGTTTTTTTGTATAAAATAAATTATCTACGAAGGGAGTAAAAAATCCTTCAGTAATTTCTAGCTGTTGGCGACGATTGACAATTTTCTGGATGTCACTATTGTTTCCCTTATCGCTGACTGGTTTACTACTCGGATTTGGGAACTGGGGAATTTGCGGTAATGAAATTGATGGGAGAGTGATTGAAGATACGCTCCGAATGACTGCATTTCCCACCGCCAAAGTTAATCCAACTAAAGCTGTTCCCCCTAAACTGATCACAAAAGGGCGAATCCAAACAGGCCAAGATATCGGTTTAACGAGCGCTTGAGTTTTGCTCTGGAATCCACTCACAACAGCACTGGCGCGTTGTCTTCCCGGAGCAACTACCATCGTCTTAATCTTGGCGCTAATATAATTACCTGTGGGTTTAGTAGCAGTTGGCGATGGTAAATCTTTGAGGATTTGTTCGGCTCGTTGATAGCGATCGCTCGGTTTATAAGCCAGCATCTTTTTTAACACCGCTTCCACTTGGGGACTAACTTGAATTTCCTTTGCCCATCCCCAAATTCCCTGATAGCTATCGTATAATTTTTGCGGTTCTTTCCCTGTAAGCAACACCAATGATGTTACCGCCAAAGAATATAAATCACTACTTAGAAATACTTTCCCCTGCCGTAGCTGTTCTTCTGGAGCGTAGCCCTTTTTACCCAGCAAAGTGTTATTTCCAACCAACTTAGTCTGCCAAAAACCTTGGGAAGCTGGCAATTGCTTGACACCACCAAAATCAATCAGCACTGGCAGATGATCAGAACGCCGCCAAATCAGATTATCAGGAGTGATATCGCGGTGAACCACATCTTGTGAGTGGATGTAGGATAACACAGGTAAAATCTGTTGCAGTAGGGTGATTACTTCCTCTTCACTAAAAGTCTTTCCTTGACTCTGACGCTGTTCTAATAATTGGTAGTAATTGTCACCATCCACATAATCTTGCACCAAAAAGAAAAAATCTTTAGTGCCTATCTTCACTTGTAACGAGGCGTGAAAACGCGGAATTTGTAGATGCTGGAGTTTTTTCAGAACATTTGCTTCTCGCTCAAATAACTCTTTAGCTTTTTGTAAATCTTGCTGTTCTTGTACTTGAGGTGCAAATTCCTTCAGCACACATGTTTGATGGGATTTACTTCTATCCTGTGCCAAATAGGTGCGTCCAAAGCCGCCCTGCCCTAAATGACGGATAATTTGATAGCGATTATCCACCACCTGTCCCACAGCAAGAGGTAATGGCTCACCACAATGGATACAAAAGAGGTTACTACCATTATTTGTGTGTTGTTTACTGCAATAGAGCTGCATGGTGCTGAAGGATAAGTTAAGGTTTTATTGATTGACTACGACGTGCATACCCTCATTTTCGGATATTTTAGGAAATGTTAAAAGCAGGGTATTCCTATATAAAATCCGTGTTGTTAACAATCACTGGTTTTGAGGGTATTAGATAACAGCTAAAATACTGGCAGTAATAACGGTGTTGGTTCTACTTCAGGATAAACAACAAGCGTCATGAACTGCAAATCACAACAGCAGCGAGCAATTAAAGCATTTGAAGATTTTTTATCTACCCCCTTAGAAACGCTACTGCAACGGCATCTCAACACTCAAGGTTCGGCAGCTTTGAGTTTATTTCACGATGTGGCAACTAATGTACCAGCCTACAAGGCGTTTTTAGCAGAAAGGGAAATTAATCCAGCGACTATTCAAACCTTAGAGGAGTTTCAAAAACTCCCAGCGATCGCTAAACAAAATTATATACTGCGTTATCCTTTAGCTGACTTGTGCCGCAACGGGCAACTCCAAGCGTGCGACATGATAGCTGCTTCATCAGGTTCTAGTGGAAAACCGACATTTTGGCCCCGTTTTTTCACAGATGAACTCCAAATCGCCATACGCTTTGAACAGATTTTTCACGATAGTTTTCATGCAGATACTCGACGTACCCTAGCAGTGATTTGTTTCACTTTAGGCACTTGGGTAGGTGGAATATTTACTACTAATTGCTGTCGTTATCTTGCTAGCAAAGGTTATCCCATCACTGTAATTACTCCTGGTAATAACAAAGAAGAAATTTTGCGAGTTGTCCAAGAACTAGGTTCTGCATTTCAGCAAGTGGTGTTGTTAGGATACCCGCCATTTTTGAAAGATGTGATTGATACTGGTATCGCCCGTAGTGTGGAGTGGCAGCAATATCAGATTAAGTTAGTAATGGCGGGAGAGGTATTTAGTGAAGAATGGCGGAGTTTAGTTGCCGAAAGAGTTGGTTCACAAAATCCTTGCTCTGATTTTGCATCACTTTACGGCACTGCGGATGCGGGAGTTTTGGGTAATGAAACACCGTTAAGTATCTGCATTCGCCGTTTTTTGGCACAAAATCCCGATGCAGCTAGAGCTTTATTTGGGGAATCACGTTTACCTACATTAGTACAATATGATCCTTGCAGTCGCTTTTTTGAAGTTGAAGATGGCGGATTGCTGTTTTCTGGAGATAACGGTATTCCCTTAGTGCGTTATGACATCTTGGATACTGGCGGAATAATTAGTTATGATGCCATGCTGCAATTTTTAGCAGAATGGGGATTTAACCCGCTCGAAAATCTCCGCTCTGACACTCAACAATCACCTAGAGGTATTCATCAGCTACCTTTTGTTTATGTCTTCGGTCGTTCTAATTTTACAGTTTCTTACTTTGGTGCAAATATCTATCCAGAAAATGTAACGGTGGGATTAGAGCAACCAATAATTCAAGAATGGGTGACAGGTAAATTTGTCTTGCAGGTGAAGGAAGATGCAGACAAAAATCTATTTTTATCGGTGGTTGTGGAGTTAGCACCAGGAGTCGAGGGTAGTGAAGAGAAAAAAGAAGCGATCGCATCTTCTATTCTTTCACAACTACTACGCCTAAATAGCGAGTTTGCTAATTATGTTCCCGCAGAATATCAAACACCACAAGTTACATTAGCCCCAATGGGTGATTCCGAATACTTCCCCATTGGAGTGAAACATCGTTATACCCGTCAATAGGGAATAGGAAATAGTTTTCAGTTAGATGTAAGTCCCTTAATATTAGTGATTTTGCCTGTTAATCTAACTGCGAACTTACCTTAAATAAGAGCATCCAAAATGTGTAAAAACATAATTTGTCATTAATCATGTATAAATAATGATAACCACTATACAGCAGATTGCAAGTTAATTAACTACAAAAATACCCCTCCCTAACCCTCCCCGATAGATTGGGGAGCCACTGCGTTGGGCGGGCAATGCCCGACTTGAAGCATGTGGCGTGAGGGAAC